>JAGXFP010000029.1 GCA_024637225.1 Desulfobacterales bacterium | reverse complement strand
CTGGTTGAATCATGCTGTTCTCTCCTGTGTATGCGTGACGGGGCGGCAAAAAAACACAGATATATTAATATAATTACGAGATATCAGCAAGTTACAATGTAGATAGAGAGCAAATTATTAAAGCTAATTTTCAAGAAACCCTACTATTATATGGTTATAAATCCACCTAAAATCAGCGGCGGGCTTATTTTAGAAAAAGTTTTTGGCGCACCATCGGCCCTGGCGGGCCTAAGGGAGCCATTCTTTTTTTGGGAAAAAACAGGATTTAACGAGTTTCTCATGGTAAATGTTTGTATCTG
The DNA here is from genome assembly GCA_024637225.1 of Desulfobacterales bacterium. GTDB lineage: Bacteria > Desulfobacterota > Desulfobulbia > Desulfobulbales > JAGXFP01 > JAGXFP01. Next base: position 82,360 of record JAGXFP010000029.1, on the reverse strand, counting down.
CATGTGATAAAATGGTTTGAATGAGTTATATTTCTGAATCCGAAACGGGCTTTTTTATGGGAATTTAGCTTTTATACCCACAGGCATAAGTTTCGTACGAGCAGACAAACAGCTCAACTGAGCTTTATTCGTTTGTTGCTTAAATGACATCCCGTTCGTTAAAAAATTCAAATAGTGAAAATATGATACACATCGGCTGGACCACGATTGACAACCGGGAAAATGCGGAAGAACTTGCCGCGGCCTGCATTGATAGCCGTCTTGCGGCCTGTGTCCAGGTGGACGGGCCGATTCGTTCCTTTTATCTGTGGGAAGGGGTGCGGGAAGCCGTTGACGAGTATCGGATTACCTTCAAATTCGATTCGGAGACTGCCGTCAAGCTGGCAAGCTGGCTCAAGGATAATCATCCCTATGAAACTCCTCAGTGGGTCACGGTCAGCGCCCAGGACGTTGGGGCCGGATACTGGCAGTGGGTGAGGGAGAGCCAGGGGCTGACCGAAGTTGCCGGGGGCGCCGCCCTCGACAGCGCCATCGATCTTTCCAGGAAGGGCAACCGGCTTTTAAGGAAAGGTCAGTTCCAGGAGGCCGAGAAGGTCCTGCGCGAGGCCTATGAGCTCGATCCCGATAACGCCTATATCCTGGTCGGGCTCGGCGATCTTTACCGGGAACAGAAGAAGTTCGGCAAGGCGATCAACTATTACGAGAAGATCCTGAGTATTGACGAAAAGAACGTCTTTGCCCTGCGGGGGGCGGGTGATGCCCACCGCGGCAAGAATGAGCACGATCTGGCGATCTCTTACTGGAAGCGCTATCTGGAATGCAATGAAGACGACATCCAGGTGCTGACCCGGGTCGGCGATTCCTATAAGAAGCTTAAAAAATACAGTGAATCCGAGAAATATTATCTCCGCGCTCTGGAGATTAACGACAATGATAAGTATGCCTTACTCGGGGTCGGCAGCCTTTTTTATAAACTGGAGAAGGACGATAAGGCCCTCCGTTATCTGGGCCGGCTTTTGGAGCTGGATGAAGGATATGTGGCGGTCCTGACCATGGTCGGCAATATTTACCGGCGCCGCCAGGAGTATGACCGGGCGATCCAATACTACGCCAAAGCGGTTGAGCTTGAACCGGGTAACACTTTTGCCCTCTACGGCCTTGGCGATTGCAACCGCTGGATGAAAAATTACGATGAGGTCGTCAAGTGGTGGAGCATGATTCTCGATAAGGAACCCCGTAACCAGGTCATGCATTCCCGGGTCGGCGATGCCTGCCTGAATACCGGCGATTACGAGAAGGCCTTGGAGCATTACCAGGCCAGCCTGCATATCCGCTTCGATCCGTACGCCTGCCAAGGCATGGCCAGGATATTCCGCCACCAGGGCAAATACCCCGAAGCCGTTGAATACTGCCGCAAGGTCCTCGGTCAGAGTCCGAACAACCTTCGCGTGCTTGAAGAACTGGCCGAGATTTATCGTGAGATGGGGGAGCCCGAAAAGGCCGAGGAAGTCATGGCCGGGCACACCTAGGACCGCCGGCGGCCAAGCCTGGAATTGCCGGCCGGCAGTTTATCCTAGTACCCCGTAACCCCTAAACCATCGCATTTTGCTCGTTATTTTACGTGCCAACTGCGTTGCGACTTCCCTTGCAGAGCGTTGCTATGCGCGGGAAGCCGCGCCTAGCTGGCCCGCAGAATCCCTTCGCAATCTCGCGAAACTTTATGGTTTACGTGGTACTAGCGCCGGCTCCGATAGTAGCGATCGAGGGCATCCTGGAATCTTTTGTGCAAAGGTCCCGCCTGGTCATAGGGAGCCGCCCCGGTATTCCGCCAATCCTGTTCAATCCGCCCGACCTCTTCGTCCACCGTCTTTTTTTCATTACGCCTTCCGGCCAGGATGAAGTTGTCCTCCATGGCCTGTTTAAGTTCCTCGGCCAGGGACAGAGCCCGGCCGCCATCTCCGCTCTCGGGATTCCGGGTGTCGCCCAGAATATTTTCCAGGCGCAGACAAAGGCTCTCTTTTTTCTTCTGATTTTCAAACTGCTCTTGCTTGAGATCGCTGAAATATTGGGAGTGGCCGCCAAAAAAGGCGTCACACAGGGCCTTGAACCGCTGGTTAAGCTCCTTGTCGGTGTTCCGGGGAGCGCTGCCGGACTCCGACCATTCATTCTGTAATTTTTCCATCCGGGCGGTAGTTTTATTATCCGCCCCCAAGCCCGCCAGTTCTTCGGCCCGGGCCAGCAGTTTTTCTTTTCTGTCCTGATTAAGACGGCGGTTATGGTTTTCCTCCTCCCGCTGCTGCTGCCCGGCCTTGAAGAACGAATCAGCCGGTCTGCAAAAGCGCTGCCAGATTGCATCGCTTTCTCCCCGGGGCACCGGACCGATCTCCTGCCATTGGCGGCGCATTTCGGCAAGCTGCTCGGCAATCTCTTTCCGGCCGGCGGTTTGCTCTGTTCCGGCCACGATTTTTTCGGCCCGCCGGCAGAGTTCCTCTTTTTGGGCCAGATTAGCCCGCCTTTCCTGGTCAAGCCAGCTGAAGAAAAGGTCGCAGGCAGTCCTGAAGCGGGTCCAAATCTGATCCGCCTCCTCCCTCGGAACCGGTCCCGCCTTTTTCCAGTCGGCCTGGAGATCGCGGAATTTAATCGCGTATTCCGGCTGGGGCTCCGCGGCCAGTGCTTCCGCCTCGGCGCAAAGTTCTTCCTTTTTATGAAGCTGCTCTCGGCGGTCCGTGTCCCGCTCCAGATAAACTTCCTGGCGCCGTGCAAAGAAGCGGTCACACTCCTTGCGGAATTGCTTGAAGAGCTTTCTTTCCTCCTGGCGGGGGGCTGCGGGCAGGTTCTGCCACTCTGTCTGCAATTCCTTCAGGGTATCGGCTGTTTGCCGCCAGTCGCTCGATTCGGAAAGTTTTGCGGCCCGGGCGCAGATTTCCCGACGCCGTTCCAAGGCCTCGGCCCGCATGGCGTTTCTTTCCGCCAGATAGGGCTCGGTGCGTTTGAAGCTGCGCTCGCAGGCGGCATGGAAGCGGTCCCATAATTTCCGCGATTTTTTGAGGGGCACCGGCCCGATGCTTTTCCACTTCTCCTGGCTTTCCCGGACTACCTTGAAAACGGTGGCCAGATCTTCCTCCCCGTCAAGGGCTTCGACTTGCGCGGTTAATTTTTCCTTGAGGGTCAAATTGGCCCAAAGCTGCCAGTCCCGTTCCTGTTGAAATCCTTGCAGCTTTGCGGTCAGCTCGGCCACCCCTTTCCGGAACCGATCTTTCAGGGTTTCCGCCTCGGCGCCATAGAGATTCGGCAGCTCCCGCAAGTTCCGCAGCAGTTCCTGAAGTTGACCTTCGGTGCGGGTATCGACCTGAGCGCTTATTTTTTCGAGCTCGGCGCAGATTTGCCGGGCCCGCTCGAAATTCCGCTCGTGATTTTCCTGTTCGGCCCGGGCAAGATCGGCGGCTGTCGCGGTGATTAGTTTCCGGGTGGCGGCGGGATTGAAATATTTAAAGTTGAGCTCGACCAGCTTCTTCTCCGCTTCCGCTAAAGCGGCGCCGGCTTTTTTCAGGGCGCCCTTTTCGATCAGCCCCTTTGCCGTTTGCCGGTCTTGCTCGATGGTATCGAGCAGGTCCTTCTCGCGGACGATTTTAGGCCGGCTAATCTCAAAGCTCCGGCAGACCTCGGCAAATTTTTTGGCCATGGCTGGACTGGGCGTTACTTTACCGGCCGTTTCGGCCAGCAGGGCGTGCCAGCTGGAGACCATTCTTTCCTTTTCGTCTTCGGCGGCGGGATCGGGGGAGCTGGTCAGGCGCTCGATGGTTGTGCAGATCTCCGCCAGTCCGGCCTGCAATCGTGCATAGTCCAGGGCTTTTTCCCGCTCCAGGGCGCGGCGTTCTTCGATCTCCCGAAATTTCCGGGCAAAATCGTCACAGATCCCGGTGAAAAATGAATAGTCGGGATGATTTCCGTCGGGATCGAGTTTTCGCCACTGCTCCTTGCCGAGCTCAAGCTTCGCGGCCGCCTGGTCAATATCGATGGAGCTCAGCATTGCCGCGGCTTCAGTTGCCAGGGCGCTCAGGGTCCGGCGGACGATTTCAGCGGGATCGGGCTGGGTTCGCCGATGGTTGATTTCGGCTAATTTATCTCCGGCCAGCTGTCTGGCGGTCTTGCTGGCCGCACTTTTGCTGAGCCGGGTCAAGAGCTCCTCGTCGCTGATTTTTGCCATGGCAACCCGGGCCGGTTCCTTGCCGCAGTTCTGTTCCAGAACCTGGGCCAGGATCTGCTGGTCGGCGATCCTCTCCACGGCTTCCCGGCGCATTTCAGTACGGCTGTGGTTGACGGCGATCGAAGCCAGTAATTCAGGGGAGGAGATTTCCCGGAGGCTCTTCAGGCCCAGGTCTTGATCGGGGCAGGCGAGAACCAGATCGTGGAGGAGTTGTTCCTTTCTGGCTACGACCAGCGGCAGCTCAGCCGGGGCGACCAGCCTGGTCAAGTTCGCCAGGACGACAGGATCAGCCAGATGTTCGATGGCGCCGCGCCGCACCCGGTGGTCCGGATCATTGACGCTCAGTTCGGTGAGAATCTCGGTTTCGGCCGGATCGATTTCGCCGATGGCGGCCAATCTGACGGCCGGGTCTTTGTGACGGTATTTGGGTTTTATGAAGTTTAGAAGTGCCATTCGCTAAATATGCCCGATCGGCGGGGATATTTCATGGAAAATTATACTCACAGGACATAAGTTTCGTTTGAAAAGACTGGTGTCGTGGCAAATCAGCTTTATCAGGCGAGGCAATATGGCGGTTACAGGTTGTCCGATTTACCGGCGCAAGTTCAATATGACAAACCCGCAAAAAGTCAGGGGATGTCTAAGCGAAAACTTCGATATACGCCCCGCAGGAAGTGCCTCGAAAGGGGGATTGAACAGAACCATTGGGGGGGCGCCACGACGCAGTAGATCGGAGTTTTTGCGACGCCATCAATAATGATAAATTCGCAAAAAGTCAAAAATCGGATGGCTAAGCCAAAATCGTCAGATCCAAGGCGCGCGAATTTCGAGGAATGAAGCGTACTTCAGTACGCTGCAATGACGAGACAATTTGCAGCAACGCAGGAGCTGGCGGTTTTTGCGACGCCATCAATAATAAAGCCAGAGGAAGAGCAGGGGTAGAATGATTCCCGCTCCGGAAAGCCAGGCGCCTCGGCCGGCAATGCCTTTTTTACCTTTCAGGACGAAGAGACCGGTAATCGCCAGAATCCCCAGAAAGAGGGCATAGAGATCGGCGAACCAGGACCAGAGTTTTTTGGGATGGTTTAAATGCAGGTAGTTCATCTGGTGCAGAACCGGCCGGGGGGAGACTTTTTCCTGCAGGATTTCTCCGGTGCCAGGGTTGACGGTGAGGGTATTGCCTTCGACGAAGATCTGCAGGGTATCGGGGTCGGGCCAGAAACTGTTTTTGTAGGCGCCGTTCTCATCGAGCTCGGCCAGGATGCTGGCGATCGCTTCCCTGTCGAGCCCATCGGAAGAAAGGGGCTCGGCAAGCCTGGTCCGGCTCCGTTCGATGGTATAGCTGGGATTCCAGCTCTCGATATGGTTAACCGCGATGCCGGAGACCGCATAGATGATGGTCAGTCCGAAGCAGAAGTAGCCAAGATCCCGGTGGATGAGGTTGTTCCATCTGCGCCATTTCATCCTATTTTTCGATGACGGCGCCCAGGGCTTTCAGCCGGTAGATCGTCTGCGGTCCTTTTACGGCGGCGGGATCGAAGGGAACCCCTTTTTCCTCGGCCTGATGGCTCCGGTACTCCAGGGCCTCTTTTTCGCTGAGCTTGATCTCTTCGATGACCCCTTCCACATGGGCGGTGCGGCCCCGGGCCGACATGGGAAAGACGATCACTCCGTCGGTAACCTTGACCTGGATTTTTTTGAAAGGGGTATCGCTGGCGAGATCCAGCCAGCAGCCCCTTTTCGCGCAAACCTCGACCACGGTGCCGGTGATCAGGATCCGCTTGCCGACAAAACTCTCCGGAGATTTCTCGATCTCCGAAACCATGGTCGGTTCGCTAAGGGTCAGGGGGAGGCCGAAGCTGTCGCCCTCGAAAGCCGACAGATTGCCGGCGGCCAATAAGACCAGGACAAATGCCCCGAATATTATCTGTCGCACTGGATCACCGATTCAGGAATTTATAATTGTAAGGTTCGCCGGATAATATAACTGTCGAGCCGGGGAAAAGTCAAACTCAAATCAGGCGTTTTGCCTGCTCTCGGGGAAGCGCCATGGAAAGGGCGTTTCAGGATAGAACAGGAGAAAACGCCGGGCGGCCCTACGCCCCCCCACATTTTTCGCGAAGGGCCGGCCGGCAAAATGAAGCTGGGCTCAGATGCTAGACGGATCGACACGCCCGCCCGAAACCGCCGGGAATCGTGCCGGAAGCCCAGAAAGCGGCGCCCTGCTTGTAATCGACGAACCAGTAACCCCCGGGTCGCCGCTGATCCGCGGTGAAAATGAAAGGCTGCTTCCGGGAGAAGCAGGGGTGCAGGTGCAAGCCGGACTGGTTCTGGGCGGGTTCCATCAGAGAGAGGGCCTCATCGATGGTTGGCAGCCGCCAGTTGTCATGGCCGGCGAATTTTTCGCGGTTGAGGTCGTCGATATATTTTCTGACCCGTTTGAGATTGGCAAGATCGCAACCCTGCCGGTCCCACATCAGCGCGGTGCGCTGGTCGGTGACGGTCCGCTGGTCCTGGTTGTCCACCAGATAATTGACAAAAGAGCCGCCCGGGTTTCGTTTTTGATCAAAAAAGTTGTGGTGCCGGATTAGTTCCACCAACTGCTCGCTGCTGAAAAAGGCCGGTTCGTTGCGAAGCTGCACGGGGTTCAGGCCGTCCGGCAGTTCGGCGACAGTCGGCAGGCCGGTGTCGGAGAGTTCCGCCGTCTCTTCCTCGGCGAGGACCGGGCTGACCAGAGCGGCATCGGTATCGTTGACCACTGTCCTGAGCAGCCACTCCCTGAGTGCCGGCGTGATCGCATAATTGCGGTCCAGGGAAGCGGAACGGCCTCCCGCCGCCACGCATTCGTCGATGAGATCCTGGGGCGCGGTAATCCGGGCCAGAATTCTGGCGTGCTTGACGCCGCGCTCCATCAGATACAAGGCGGCGGGTAAAGCCCAGGCGTTGACATAGAAATAGTAGAATTTCTCGTCATTGTTTCTGATCCGTTCGCCGTCCTTGCCCCCCCAGCTTTCAAACATGGTGAAGGAGTAGGTCGGAGTTATCTCCCAGTCGATGGAAAATCCCTGGCGGTCGCTTATATCGAGTAAATTGGCCAAACCCATGACGATTATTCCTCCGGCGTGATTTATATTTACAGACTTGAAAGCTTTTAAATGCTTATATTACCTGAATCCTTGAGCGTTCGAGAACGGAGTACAGGCGCTCCAAGTCCGGCGCCGCTGCTCCGGCAGTCGCCTAGCACTCAACTTAGTTTATTAAACAATAATCATTATCGTTTAGCAAGGGCTTTTAATTTCCCGATAAAAAAATCATGAGCAAACTTAAGAACACTCCCGGCGCGCCCCTGCCCCTAGGCAACTTCCGCACCCCGAAAGGGTTTAACTTTTCCCTGTTTTCCAGGCACGGCGAAGAGGTCACTCTCCTTTTCTTCAAAAGCGGCCGGGACGAGATCCATGCCGCGATCGAGCTCGATCCGCTGGTCAACCGGACCGGCGATATCTGGCATGTCCTTGTTCACGACCTCGATCCCAATCTGCGCTACGGTTATCGGGTCAGGGGGCCCTGGGGCCCGGAGGGGGCCGGGCATCGCTTCGGCGACGATCTCCTGCTTGACCCTTATGCCGGGGCTTTGACCGGCGGCTCGAACTGGGGCGAGATTTACGTGCGGCAGGGGGCGGAAAGCCCGGCCCGGGGCTTTCACCGCCGCGGCTGCCTGGCCTGCGAGGATTTCGACTGGGAGGGCGACAAGCCCTTGAATATCCCCCTGCAGGATTCGATCATCTACGAGCTGCATGTCCGGGGCTTCAGCTGCCACCCATCCTCCGGAGTCGCCCATCCCGGCACCTACCGGGGCCTGGTCGAGAAGATTCCCTACTTGAAGGAGTTGGGGATCACCGCGGTGGAGCTGTTGCCGGTTGCCGAGTTCAACGAAAACGAAAACCGGAACCGCAATCCCCTTACCGGTGAATTACTGCGAAATTTCTGGGGATACAGTCCGATCTCCTTCTTCGCGCCCAAGGCGTCCTATGCGGTCAACGGCCGTAACGGCAACCAGGTTCGGGAGTTCAAGGAGATGGTCAAGGCCCTGCACCGGGCCGGGATCGAGGTGATCCTCGATATTGTCTTCAACCACACCGCCGAGGGCGGCGCCGACGGCCCGGTTTACAGCTTCCGGGGACTGGACAATTCCATCTATTACCTGCTCGATCCTCACAGCCGCGACTACCTCAACTTTTCCGGCTGCGGCAACACCTTGAACTGCAATCATCCCCTGGTCCGCAAATTGATTATGGACTGCCTGCGCTATTGGGTGATCGAAATGCATGTCGACGGTTTCCGCTTCGATCTGGCCTCGGTCCTCGGCCGGGATACCGACGGCGAGGTCATGAAAAATCCGCCGATGGTGGAGAAGATCGCCGAAGATCCGATCCTGGCTAACACCAAGATCATTGCCGAGGCGTGGGACGCGGCCGGGCTCTATCAGGTCGGCTCTTTTTCCAACCATCCGCGCTGGGCCGAGTGGAACGGGCGCTACCGGGACGATGTCCGGGCCTTCATAAACGGCGGCGGGGGCGGGGTCGCGGCTCTGGCCACCAGGGTCAGCGGCAGCGCCGATCTTTATCAGAACAACGACAAAGCCCCGTTTAACAGCATCAACTTCATTACCAGCCACGACGGTTTCACCCTCTCCGATCTGGTCTCCTACAACCGGAAGCACAACGAGATGAACGGCGAGGACAACCGGGACGGCGACAATCACAACCTGAGCTGGAACAGCGGCGCCGAGGGCGAGACCGACGATGGCGAAATCAACAGACTCCGCCGGCGGCGGATTCGCTCCTTCGCGGCCATCCTCTTTCTCTCCCAGGGAACGCCGATGCTGGTTGCCGGCGATGAGTTCGGCCGCAGCCAGCGGGGCAATAACAACGCCTATTGCCAGGACAATGAAATCAGCTGGCTGGACTGGCGGCTGGCCGAGAGCAACCGCGATCTGCTCCGCTATTTCCGCCTGCTGATCGGGCTGCGTAAAAAACACCCTATTTTCCGGCGGGAGGAGTTTTTCCCGGACGCCGGCGGGCTTGACCCCCACGAGATCCACTGGCAGTCCCTGCGACCCGGGGAGACGGATTGGTCCCACGAGGGCAGGATACTCGGGTTTATGCTGGACGGGGTCGCGGTCGGCGAGCCCCGGGATGACGATTTCTTCGTTATTTTGAACGGCGATTCGGCCAACGCCCGAATTATGACTCCAACCCTGCCCCCCGGCCGCTGCTGGCACCTGCTCCTGAACAGCGGCGCCGAGACCCCCGGCGATATCTATCCCGAAGAGGAGGCGCCGCTGTTTACGGGCAACGAATTCGAATTGGCGGCGATGGCGACATTGGTGCTGATCTCCAGGCCCGATGCCGGGGATGACTAATTGACAAAGTCCTCAATCCGTGACGGTGCTTAGTGAGCCCCAGATTCACGGCGCGCGAATTTCGAGGAATGAAACGTACTTTAAGTACGCTGCAATGCCGAGACAATTTGCAGCAACGCCGGAGCCGGCGATTTTTTGCGAAGCCATCCGTTTTTATAAGTCTCGAAAAAGCGAAATGGGATGGCTAAGCAAAAATCGTCAGATCCAAGGCGCGTGAATTTCGAGGAATGAAACGTACTTCAGTACGTTGCAATGCCGAGACAATTTGCAGCAACGCAGGAGCTGGCGATTTTTGCGACGCCATCATAATTGATTGCGTCGATTACAGTTTACCCGGTAATATTCACCACAAAGGGATCGGCAATAACCGGAGGAGCAGCCATGGCGGATAAATTCAACAAACTGATGCTGGTCGGCGATTCGATGATCGAGTTTTTCGACTGGCAGGGCCGCTTTCCCGGCAGGGAGGTCTTGAATCTGGGCCGCTCCGGTGAATCGGTCGAAGAGTTAAGGAGCCGGGCCGCCGCGATTGTCGAAAACCATGAAGCGCCCGATCTGGTCCTTATAATGATCGGCACCAACAATGTCGCCATGGAGAATTTCAATTTTCAGGGGGCCTACGCCGATATTCTGGCCACTTTCAAAAACGCCTATCCCGAGACGGTGCTGACGGTCAACAGCCTGTTGCCCATGAAGCTGAATTACCTGGCTCCCGATACCGTGGCCAGGGTGAACTCCTCCCTGCAAAGCCTGGCAGCCGCCGCCGGCGCCCGCTACCTCGACGTCTGGGCGGCGGTGGTCGACAGCGACGGCGCACCCCTGGCGGATATCCTGGAGGATGAGGTCCATCTCACTTCCCGGGGCTATGAGGTTTGGGGCGACCGGCTGGAGCGGTTTCTGGAAAGTTAGTGCCCGTCCATAAATGGTCTTTTTGCCCGATAACTTCGTCGCTGCAGAGTCGAAAAGTGCTCACGTACCCAAGTACGCTGCGCTTTTCCGACATCCTTGCTTCTCGTTCTCGGACAAAAATCCTCATTTATGGACAGACACTGGTTAAGCGGAAAAGGTGGCGGGCTTTTTAAGACCCCCTGGTACAAAATTTAAAGTTCACGGGGGCTATAATCTAAATATTTGTACCAGGCGCCCGGACTTGACGCTTTTTGTCATAACCAAGTAACTTGCTGAATTGCTGTATCTTTCTTCTGTTCTCAGGGTTTTTGTTTTTATTGGCACAGCCATTGCAATACTAGGTGAACTGAAAAAGAATCATCATTCTTTTTTCTCCTTTAGTGAGGCCGGTTCTTTCCCCGAAGAGCTGGCCTTTTTTTATATCCTGATTTGTGATCCCTTTATTCCTGCCCGATGCTCCTGCCCGATTTCGATTGACCCGATTACTTTTTCCGATTGACATGGAAACTTCCTTTAGCCGATCCTGTAGGTATAGTCATGGCGTTCTGCCGTGGCATAACCGGATGGAGGATTTCATTATGAAGAAGCTTCCGAGTAAAGAGGCCTTGGCCAAGGAAGCCGCTTTCTGGACCAGAATGAGCGAGGCGGCTAAAGATTATCCCGGCGGCATCTGCCACAAATGAAAGGGATGAAAATCCGATTAAGTTGCCGGTCGGCAACGACGCCTTAAAAGACGGATGCACCAGGCCCTTTCGGGATCCTTGCATCCGTCTTTGCTTATTATCTGAAAACCCTGGAATAAATGACTGCCGCTCCGTCCTCAAAACAACGGACCCCTGGCAAAATTATCCGGAAAAACAGGAAAACCGATGATCAGCCCCCAGCAGGAATTCTTCGTTCAATGGCATCTGACGGAAAGGTGTAACCTTAGTTGCAGCCACTGCTACCAGAACGGTGTGACAATGGCTGAGCTTTCCCGGAGCGAGGTCGGCGAGGTGCTCGGCGAGATCGATGAAATGCTCCAGGCCTGGCAAAAAACCTATGCCCTGGAGTTCTCACCGAGTTTAAATGTAACCGGCGGCGAACCATTTCTGCGCCGGGATCTTTTCGAGATCCTCGCTGAGATGCGCGACCGGGGTTTTGCGACCTATCTGCTGACCAACGGCACCCTGGTGGATCAAAAGAAGGCGGCGACCCTGGCGGATCTCGGGGTGAAAGGGGTCCAGGTCAGTCTCGAAGGCCCGCAGGAGATCCATGAATCGATCAGGGGCAAGGGAAGTTTCGAGGCTGCCCGTCGAGGGGTTCGCCATCTGCTGGCCGCCGGCCTGCGAGTCACCCTGAACGCCACCCTCTCAAAGATCAATGCCGAGAAGTTTGACGAGATGATCGATATCGCCGGCGCCTGGAAGGTCCAGCGGCTCGGCTTTTCCAGGCTGGTTCCGTCCGGCCGCGGCCTGGGGATGGTCGATCAGATGATCGAACCTGTTCGGCTTAAAGAAATCTATCAAGCAATTTTTGCCCGTCCCGTCCAAGGTTTGGAAATCGTTACCGGTGACCCGGTTGCCTCCCAGCTGCGCAATATGGTGGAATGGAACGATTGCGGAATGGCTGCGACCGGCGGTTGCGCGGCCGGGGTTTCCGGGCTGACTATTCTGCCGGACGGTGGGGTCACCCCTTGCCGGCGGCTGCCGGTGGTGATCGGTAATGTCAGGCATGATTCCCTGCGGGAAATCTGGGCGAGCTCGCCGGTTCTGGAGCAGTTGCGGGAGCGGCCGGCCTATAAAAACAAATGCGGCGCTTGCCCCCGTTGGGCTCTCTGCCGGGGCTGCCGGGCGATTGCTTATGCCGGGTCGCTGTCCCGGGGCGGCGAGGATTTCCTGGCCGAAGATCCCCAGTGTTTTTTTGCCGATGAAGTCGCCGATCAATAATTTGACCAAGCAGGGAAGTTATGGCGAAATGGCGGATCGACCCCGATCATTCGGTAGCGGCATTCAAGATCAGGCACATGACGGTCGCCCATGTCCACGGCCAGTTCAACCGGTTACGGGGCGCCGCCCGGTTCGATCCGGACGACCCAACTTCTTTTGCCCTGGAAGTTGCAATCGACAGCGCTGGTCTCTATACCGGGATTGTCCCGCGGGACGAACATCTCCGTAGTTCCGATTTCCTTGATGCGGCAGTTTATCCGGCCATTACCTTCAAGGGCAGCGACTTTACGGCCGAGCCCGGAGGCGGTCGGCTGGCGGGAGATCTGGACATTCACGGGATTACCAGGTCGATAAGCCTGGAACTGGTTTTTTCCGGCCCGGTTCGGAGTCCCGAGGCGTTAGGCGGCGAAATCACCCTGGGGGTCACCGGGGCCGCCCGACTTAACTGGGAGGAGTTCGGGATGACCTGGAACGTGCCCCTGGATGACGGCGGATGGATGGTCGGCAGGGATGTATATATCGAGATCGACCTGGAACTCGATCTCGAAAAGTAGCCGCCGGTAGGGCGGAGCCGGTGTTCTTATTTTATATCTTCCTTGATCTTCTCAAACTCTTCCAGACTGATCTCGCCCCTGGCGTAACGTTTCTTGAGGATCTCCTCGGCGGATTCCGGCGGAGTGCTTTTGCTCCCGCTTTTTTCCGTCAATGTTTTGAGGATGTAATATATAGCGATAATAGTCAATACCCAGAACAGTATCATCATGATCATCATGCCGCCGCCTCCCATTCCGTATCCATCGAATCCGTACATGTGCATGGAGCGGTCCTCCTTTTTCGCGTGATTTTAAAGCTGAGTTGAGCAGCTTGCCTGCTCGTACGAAACTTATGCCCTTGCGGTATATAGCACTGTTTCAAAACTAATTATATTTTCTTTATTTTAGGCTGAAATGAGGCCTTCCTGTCAACGTATTCATCTTAAGCGGGAGCGCCGATCTTTATTACTTGGTGAGGACAAAAGCAATCAATCCCACAAACAGCACCAGTATAGACAATATGGCCAGAATCCTTTTCGGCTGGAGTCCTCCAGCCCTTGCGGCTGCGGATCCGGCGCCGCCAGTCGAAGTCCTCTTCCTCGGTCTCCGCCTCCTCTTCCACCTTGTTCCGGGCCTGTTCGACCCAGGTTTTCGGGTAGGTCAGCGTCCGTCACCCAGATGGCTATGGCCTTCGGACTCTTGCTGAGTCCGCAGGGTGTGGCTTTTTTCGGAGAAATATCGGGATGCAAAGAGAACAGCCGCGCACGCGAAGATGACGGCCATAATGACGGTGGTTCTACCGAGTAATGTTTTTCTCATTTGGCGCTCCTGTCAGTCGAGAAACGAAAATATTTCGGTGTGGATGCGCTTGTCTTCCACACCGAGGGATTTCAGGATATTGATCGAGGAAGAAACCAGGCCCGGAGGTCCGCAGATATAGTAACCGTCCCCGGCTTTATCCTCACCGATGTACCTGCGGATCATTTGCCCATCAATCCTGCCGGTCTCACCGGTCCATTGGTCGGGGGGATTCTGCAGGACATGGACGACCCGCAGGTTGGGATGGGAGCCCTTTTCAATTTCGGACAGCTCATCGTAAAAAACGATATTTTCGCGGTCACTATTGGCATAAAGAAGTAAAACGTTCCTGGGCGATCCGCTGTCCCGCAGGTGGATCAGCATGCTTCTGATCGGGGTGATGCCGATGCCGCCGGCGATAAAGACGAGATTCTTTTCTTCCGGATGAAAGGTATAGGAAAACCTGCCGAAAGGGGCATGGACCAGAGCCCGGTCGCCAGGGCCGGTTTTGCCGATGGTGGCGGTGAAATCCCCCAGCTCCTTGATGGTGGAACTGACGAAGCCTTTCTCTGTGGGACTGGAGGAAATGGTCCAGTGATGTTCTTCAACCGGCAGTCCGCCGCCACGGAGGAAAGTAAGGAAATGGAACTGGCCGGGTTGGTAGGCATTGAGTGGCTGGCCGTCCGGCGGGGCAAGTTTCACGGTCCAGACATCCCCGGTCTCCCGGTTGACCTCCGTGACCCTATAGGGCCGGCGAGCCAGACGGCGCGGCCTGATCAGCCGGTGATAGATGAAAGCGGCGACTGCGACGGTGAAGATTGCGATCCACAAGGTGCGCAGAGCGGCGATATCCTTGAGGTCGTGGCCCTGGAAATAACCGTGGATGAAGGCAAGGACAAGAATGGTCGGGCCGATAATATCGTGAAAAAGCCGCCAACGTTCGAATTTCATGCCCCGGGGAAGAAAGTATAAGCCGAGAACGAGATTGGCGGCCAGAAAAAGCAGCGCCGCTTTACCGAAATATACGGGCCACGGCACATCGAAGCCGATCAGCAAGCCGATGCCGTGTTCGCCGGTGAGAAGTAGGGGATGGGCGAATAGAAGTCCCGCGGCGATGATCGCCGCGTTCCGGTGGAAACGGATGACAATGTCGAGCCCGAATGACCCTTCGATCCACTTGAACCTGCCCGAGAGAAGTGGTTGCAGCATCAGAATCATGAAGGCCATGAGCGCCGCCCCCCGTCCGATTTCATAAAGAAAGGATTTATCGGTATAGGGTTTGGCAATTATCGCGATCACCAGCGGCAGCAGGACCGATATGCCGTAAAGAATAATTTTCAGTGTGCCCATGCGCCGATCTCCTTGTTCCGTCCGTGGAATAAAATTTCACATACGCCGTCCTCATTCAAAATTGGACGATAAAAAACCTGATGAAGTATATTGGCAAAAACCACGGCCTGGCTACGCCGGCCCGGTCATTTGCATTGTAATCCTCTTTTAATGGTCATGAATAAATACGGGTTAGGCAAGCTTGTTATAAATCCAGCCGAACAGGTAGATTATTACAAAGCTTATAACGGCGGCTTCAAGCATTCCGGTAATAATACCCAGCGGCGCCAGGCTGAAGAACATATGCCACTGGCGCATCATTTCCACGGCTCCGGTGTATATGCCGATATTGCCGAATATGCCGAGGACCAGCATACTCAAGGCGGAGATTATTGCCGCTGAGCCGGACAGTGCGAAAACATTCAGTTTGGCGTTCATAGTGTACCTCCATTGATTTTTGTTCCCTTCCTTCCCAACTTCGGGAAAAACCGTGGAACCTGTTGAACATAAGTGTCGTAAGCGGCGCCGAACTCCCGACGGACCTGGCTTTCCTCTCGGCGTGCCAATCGGAAATAGACGATGAGCAGAATCGGGTACATGAGCAGGGTCAAGAGGGTCGGCCACATCAGCAGGAAGCCGGTCATCACCAGGATCAGGCCATCGTACTGGGGATGGCGTACTTTTGCGTAAGGGCCGGTGACCGCTAATTTGCCTTGTTGCCGGGCCTCGTGCAAAACCAGCCAGGCCCGGTAAACCAGGTAAAAACCGGCCAAAATTATCAGATTTGCGGCCAGGTGGATCGGGTTGGCGTGCGGGTCTCCCTCGAACCCGAACAGGGTATGCCAGAGATGGCCGCTGCCGTGGGCGAAGATGTCGGTCTGGGGGAATTTCGACTGCAGCCAGCCGGAGAGAAAATAGATGGTCAGCGGAAAACCGTACATCTCGACGAACATTGCCACGATAAAGGCGGAAAAGGCTCCGAGGCTGCGCCAGTCCAGTCTGGTTTTCGGCTTGATGAAACTGAAGGCGAAAAAGATAAAAATCGCCGAGTTGATAATGACCAGCGCCCAAAGGCCGTAGGCGGGAGAATCAGCCATTTTGTTCTCCCTTGTCGTGCTGTGCGCGGCTCATATGTTCATCGCCATGATGTTTGCGGTTCCCATGGTCATGATGCATAAAAACATGCATCAACGGGCAGGCCAAGAGGATCAGGTAGGGCAGGGCCTCCAGCAGATGAGCTCGATGTTCGGACCACAGAAAGTAGCCGCCGACTATGAGAAGGGCCAGAAAAGCGGCTCGCGCTCCGGATATTTTCTTAACAAATTTCGAGAGATTCATTTTGTCTTTGTTAATGAATTTATCCCCTACGGCGATATAGACCAATCCCCCGTAGACTTCGGTAATCGTCACCGCGGTGAAATATTTTTCCATGACCTGCCATGGCTTGCGGTCGGCAAGATCCAGGGAAACCCCGAAAGGCCTGGTGATTAGTTCGAAAAATTTAACCAGCCACCGCGGCCATTTTCCGGGCAATTTGAAATCGAGCACCACCATGCGGCCGGTGTTGCCGAGAGCGCGCGAACCTTTATTTGACCTCCAGACTCTTGTTATTGATCTTCAGCTGCAGATCGAACATCTCCCTTTTCATCTCATCCAGCTTCTCATCGGGCTCCGGAGTGGAACGCAGGGCCTCGTGATATTCGAATTTAAGGGTGTGCAGCTTTTTGCGCAATTCCCTGGTCTCGTCGAGGAACCGGTTATTCTTCTCGACCAATTCCTTGTATTGCTTTTCGGATTCGGGGTCCATCATCCGCCGATCATGGCCGTAACCGCCCATCATATTGGGCATCATGCCGTAGCCGCCCATCATGGATTGATGCCGCCCCATGCCGTAGCCCATCATGTTCGGCATCATGCCGTAATCCATCGCGGGCTGGCCCATACCATAGCCATCCATCATGCAGGATCCGGCTCCGTGGCCCGTCATGCCCGGCATCATGTTATAGCCCATCATATTGGGCATCATGCCGTAGCCGGACATCATCGAGGGATTCATGTTCGGGGCCGCTTGCCGAGCGCCGTGCCGGTTTTGTTGCTCTTCCGTCATGTGGTTGTCGTCCATCATCTGGCCCGAGGCCGGGGCCGCGAGCAGTACCAATGACAGGCCTACACCGATAATCGTCTTTTTCATTTTTCCGTTCTCCTTGTTGAATTAGCAAGTTTAATTGATATTTACACCCACGGGGCCCCCCCAAGGGTTCTGTTCAATTCTTCCATGAGGAAGGCATTTGCTTCGCGGCACATAAGTTTCATTTGCACCCTAATGGGCATAAAAGCAGACAAGCTGCTCAACTCAGCTTTATTTTCTCAGGATATTCCGGTTGAAATCCTGTTTTTCATGTTATCTGTTTTCTCCGTAATCGCAGGGCATTGCCGACCACCGACACCGAGGAAAGGCTCATCGCCGCCGCCGCGATGATCGGCGACAGGAGAATTCCGAAAAAGGGATAGAGGACCCCGGCTGCCACCGGCACTCCCAACGAGTTATAGATAAATGCGAAGAAGAGGTTCTGTTTGATATTGGCCATGGTGGCCCGGGACAATTTCCGGGCCCGGACGATGCCGGTAAGATCGCCTTTGACCAGAGTGACCCCGGCCGATTCCATCGCCACGTCGGTGCCGGTGCCCATGGCGATGCCGACCTGGGCCTGAGCCAGGGCGGGCGCATCGTTGATGCCGTCGCCGGCCATGGCGACCATCTTGCCTTCTTCCTGGAATTTTTTTATGACGTCCGCTTTTTGATCGGGCAGGACCTCGGCCTCGACCCGGTCGATCCCCAGTTTTCCGGCCACCGCTTCGGCTGTGGCCCGGTTGTCGCCGGTCAGCATCACCACTTCGAGCCCCTCTTCATGAAGCTGCCTGATCGCCTCCGGAGTGCTCTCCTTGATCGGATCGGCGACCGCCAGCAGACCGGCAATCCTGCCGTCGGCGGCGACGAACATCACCGTCTGCGCCTCCCTGCGCATCTCTTCGGCCCGCTCGCCAAGAGTTGAGGTGTCGATATCGAAATCTTCCATCAGCCTGAGATTGCCGAGCAGTACTTTGACGTCGTCGACCTTGCCGGAGACCCCTTTGCCGGTATGGGAATCGAAATCGGCCGCTTTGCCGGCTTTTACCCCCCGCTCCTCGGCGCCGGCGACAATCGCCGCCGCCAGGGGATGCTCGCTGGCCTTTTCGAGACCGGCGGCGAGCAGCAGAAGTTTATTCTCGTCGATACCTTCAGCGGTAACCACTTCGGTCAGTTTCGGCTTGCCGAGGGTCAGGGTGCCGGTCTTGTCGACCACCAGGGTATCGATTTTGCGCATGGTCTCGATCGCCTCGGCGTTCTTGAACAATACGCCCATGGTGGCGCCCTTGCCGGTGGCGACCATGATCGACATCGGCGTGGCCAGGCCAAGGGCGCAGGGACAGGCAATAATCAGCACCGAAACCGCCACGATCAGGGCATAGGCGAGCCGCGGCTCGGGACCGACAAAATACCAGATCACGAAGGCGATGATCGCGCTGCCGATAACCGCCGGGACGAAATAGCCGGCCACCAGATCGGCCAGCTTCTGGATCGGGGCGCGGCTGCGCTGGGCCTCGGCGACCATCTGGACGATCTGGGCCAGCATGGTGTCGCTGCCGATCTTCTCGGCTTGCATGGTCAGGCCGCCGGTACCGTTGACCGTGGCGCCGATCATCTTGTCGCCCTGCTTTTTCTCGACCGGAATCGGCTCGCCGGAGATCATCGATTCGTCCACCGAACTATTGCCGTCGACCACCGTGCCGTCTACCGGCACCTTCTCGCCCGGGCGGATCCGCAGCTTGTCGCCGACCTGGACATGCTCCAATGGAATGTCCTCCTCGCTGCCGTCCTCGTTGACCTTTCTGGCCGTTTTCGGGGCCAGGCCAAGAAGCGCCTTGATGGCGGTGCCGGTCTGACTGCGGGCCTTCAACTCCAGAACCTGACCGAACAGAATCAGGGTGACGATCACCGCCGCTGCCTCGAAATAGACCCCCACCGCCCCCTCCGGCCCGCGCATCTCGGCCGGGAAAATTTCCGGAAAAAGCACGGCAATCAGGCTGTAGAGATAGGCGACCGAAACGCCCATGCCGATCAGGGTGAACATGTTGAGGCTCTTGTTGATCACCGATTGGACGGCACGCACATAAAAGACCCAGCCCGCCCAGAGTACCACCGGGGTGGCTAGAACAAGTTCAATCCAGCCGAGGATTCGATTCGAGGCCGCCTCTTCGATCAGATGGCCGCCCGGCAGCATCTCCCGCATGGCGATGATCACCAGCGGCACCGTGAGAATCGCCCCGGCAATGAAGCGTTTGCGCATATAGTCGTATTCGGGATTTTCCTCCTCTTCTTCGAGACTGACGGTTTTGGCCTCCAGCGCCATGCCGCATTTCGGGCAGGAACCGGGGGAATCCCGGACCACCTCGGGATGCATCGGGCAGGTGTATTCGGTCCGCGAGGCCGGGCCTTTCGGGGTCATGGCCTCCAGGGCCATGCCGCATTTCGGGCAGCTGCCGGGTTGGTCTTTCACCACCTCGGGATGCATGGGGCAGGTGTATTTCCCGCCGCCACCGCCCGTTGCCCCGTCCCCGCCCGTTTCGGTGTAGGTTTCGGGATCGCCCTTGAATTTATCCAGACAGTGCTGGCTGCAGAAATAGTAGGTTTTCCCCTCGTGCTCATAGGAGATATAAGCGGCTTTATCCTCGGTGGACATCCCGCAAACCGGGTCGGTGTAATGTTTTTTGTCCTTATCGCCGTTGTCGGAACTTTTCGTGGTCATTTGCGCTTCTCCTTCTTTTATTGATCATCAACGCGTACATCCCGACGACCAGAACCAGGATCAGTAAAATGATACCGAGGGTTGCCATAAAACATACTCCGCGCTCCTGAATGATGAATTCTCACCGGATTTGTTTTTGTGCTCCGGTTTCCGTATACTTGAATTATGTCATAGTTATGAATGGATAATCAACAACTGAGCCGGTTATTCCATAAAGCTGAGTTGAGTCCCGCAAGGCGGGACTCAAACGAAACTTATGCCCTGTGGGAATAAACAGGTGCAATAGCCGCCTTTCAAGTCATGGCATCTATATTGCCCGTTTATCGGGAGGCGTCTTTTGTGAGGCGCCGGGCTTTTGGAAACAGGACAACGGAGACAGGATCGAATGGGCAAGGCCGAACAAAAAGAACAGACAAAATTAATCTATAAAGTTCACTGGCATGTGCTGTTCACCCATTTTCCGGTTTCCTTTTTTCTGCTTTCGACCGGATTCATGGTTCTGCACCTGTTCACCCGCCGGAGTTGTTACGAGCTGGCCGCTTTTCTAAGCGTACTGGCGGGGACTCTGGTCCTGATCCCCACCACGCTCAGCGGCTGGTTGACCTGGAAAGGCAGCTACAAGGGGATGCGGGGTAAGATGTTTATCTACAAGATCAGAGTAGCTGGCGGCATGATTTTTTTGAGCATTGCCCTGATATTCACCAGGCTGATCTTTCATCCCGAGCTGCACCTCGTTTGGATATGGGGTTATGCCGGGGGCATTTTACTTTTACTGGCCGGGGCAATGGTTGAAGGATTTTACGGAGGCCGGTTGAATCACCGCTAAGTCCCTTTGGGAGGAGGAGCATGTCCGATTTTCACGATATTGAAAAGATGCTTGAAATTCTTGACCTGGCCATTGCCCGGCAGGAAGCGGAAGAGCAGTTTTTCCGCCGCTCGGCCCAGGCCTCGACCAGCGAGGTGGCCAGATCCCTCTTTAATGAACTGGCGGACTCGATTAAAAATTTCGTCTTCGACCTTGAAAAGAGAAAACAAAAGCTTCTCGATGCCCATGCTTCGCTGGTCATGGCGAAGAGCGGATAAGCCCGGAAAATAAGAATAGTTCGGAAAGGAGGAGATCATGGCGAAAGATCCGGTCTGCGACATGGAAGTTGCCGAAGCGACGACGCAACACACAACCACCCATCAGGGAAAAACCTATTATTTCTGTTCGGCCGACTGCAAAAAAGCCTTCGATTTGGAGCCCGACAAATATGCGGATAAGAACTAATCCTGAATCCGTGACGGCCCTAAGGGTGAGGAGCATGCACCGGGAAATCAAATCGGGGCGTAATAAAATTTATATCGACATTTCAAGCTAATACACAACCCGGAAAGTTGAGCTGCCTGTAATCGACCGCTGGCGATTCAGGTATAAATCAAGCAACGGCAGAGCCTTGCCGGCAAAGGTAAAAGGAGGATTGGCATGAATCGGTTCCGCAGGAGTTTTATCCGCACCGCTTACCTCATTATCGTCCTGGCCGTTTCTCCGGTTTCGCTTTCCCGGCCTGCCGCGGCCGGTGAGTATGACCATGCCCTGAAAGGGGTAAAGGGAGTCCGGGCGGTCTTCGATGTCAGCCAGGGGTCGCCAAAAATGGCCAATGCGATTTTCACCGCGGTAAAGGATGTCTACCAGGACGAAACCGTGCAAGCCCTACCCGAAAAACCGAAGGTGGTCGTGGTCTTTCGGGGGCCGGCCGTAAAGCTGATCAGCAAAGAGCGGTCCGGCCTCAAGGAGGAACAATATAAGGATCTTGAGAAGTTCCACGGTGCGATCCGGCAGTTGAAGAAAGACGGAGTCACCCTCGAAGTCTGCCTTTTTGCCGCCAAGGGAATGGGGATCGAACCCGCCACCATCCTGCCGGAGATCGACCGGGTCGGCAACGGCTTCATTTCGGTACTCGGCTATCAGGCCCAAGGGTACGGCGCGGTGGCAATTCCTTGACGAGTGGGCGGTGGAAGATACTTAATGGGGCCGTTAAGCGGAACCGGTTCGGTTCTTGCCCGAAAAATTCAGTTTTTCCAGAAAAATCTTTTCCACTTCCACGATCACCAAGAGCGGCGCGGTGACCAGAAGGATGCGCAGCCAGTCCCAGGTGGAGATGGCGGTCGAGTGGAAAAGGGTCTGCATAAAGGGCAGGTAGGTAAAGAGCAGCTGGGCGGCGATTACCGTGAACACGGCGATAAACACCGACCGGTTGCTGAAAAAGTTGCCGGCCCGCCAGATCGGAGTTTTCAGGGATCTGGTATTAAACAGGTAGAAGACCTCGAACATGACCAGGGTATTGACGGCAATGGTCCGGGCCTGATCGATGGCGACGCCATTGCTTCGCTCCCAGAGAAAGAGACCGAAGGTGCCGATCACCAGCAGCAGGGAAACGAAGAATACCCGCCAGATCAGAAAGTTGGAGAGCAGCGGTTCCTCGGGGTTCCGCGGGGGGCGGTCCATGATGCCGTGCTCCGCCGGTTCGAAGGCCAGGGTCAGGGCCAGGGTAACCGCGGTGATCATGTTGATCCAGAGGATCTGGACCGGAATGATCGGCAGCAGGCGCCCGGACAGGACGGCGGCGATGATGATCCCCGCCTCGCCGCCGTTGGTGGGCAGAATAAAGGTGATCGCCTTGCGGATATTGTCGTAGACCGTCCGCCCTTCCTTGACGGCATGGACGATGGAGGCGAAGTTGTCATCGGTCAGGACCATTTCGGCCGCCTCTTTCGAGACTTCGGTTCCCTTGATGCCCATCGCCACCCCCACATCAGCCCGTTTCAGGGCAGGGGCGTCATTGACCCCGTCGCCGGTCATCGCTACGACCTCACCGGTTTCCTGCATCACTTCGACCAGACGCAGTTTATGTTCAGGGCTGACCCGGGCGAAGACGTTGGTGTCTTTGGCGGCCCCCCGCAGGGAATCCTCGTCCATCTTTTCGATCTCTTCGCCGGATAT
This sequence comes from Desulfobacterales bacterium, assembly GCA_024637225.1. Taxonomy (GTDB): domain Bacteria; phylum Desulfobacterota; class Desulfobulbia; order Desulfobulbales; family JAGXFP01; genus JAGXFP01. The sequence goes on along the minus strand of JAGXFP010000029.1, from coordinate 59,404 downwards.
CACCCCGCCGCTGTCGTCAATGCCGATCTGCCGGGCGATGGCCTGGGCGGTGGCGGCGTGGTCGCCGGTGATCATCTTGACCTTGATCCCCGCCGACCGGCAGAGCTGCACCGATTCGGCTGAATCCTGACGGGGCGGATCGATAATGCCGAACAGGCCGAGCAGGGTAAGGCCTCCGTCCACATCCTCGAACTTCAGTTCACGGTGGCTGTCCTCGGCAGGCCGAAAGGCGATGGCCAGCATCCGTTGTCCCTTGTCGGCGGTCTTGCCGATGATTTCCTGCCAGGATTGGTAATGGATGGCGGCATCCTCTCCGCCTCTCCGCTCCCGGTTGCACATCTGCAGAATGCGTTCCGGTGCTCCTTTTACATAAATAAAGCCGTGACCTTCATGGTCGTGGTGGAGGGTGGCCATGAACCGGTGCTCCGATTCGAAGGGGATCAGATCAGTGCGCGGATAATGGTTGATGGTCCGATCGAGGTCGAGTCCGGCTTTCAAGGCGAGGGTGAGGAGCGCGCCCTCGGTAGGATCACCCTGCATGACCCAGTTGTCCCCTTCCTTTTCCAGGGAGGCGTCATTGCAGAGCATCGCCCCCTTGATAATTTCCATGATGTCGTCTTGTCCCTCAACTTCTACTTCCTTGCCGTCAACGCTAAAGCTGCCGTGGGGGTCGTAGCCGCTGCCGCTGACTGCGAACAGCTGTCCCTTGGTGACCATGGTCTGCACGGTCATTTCGTTCTTGGTGAGGGTGCCGGTCTTGTCGGAGCAGATCACCGTCACCGAGCCCAGGCTTTCCACGGCCGGCAGCAGGCGGATGATGGCGTTGCGCTTTGCCATGCGCTGGACGCCGATAGCCAGGGTGATGGTGATAATGGCGGGCAGCCCCTCGGGAATGGCGGCCACCGCCAGGCCCACTGCGGCCAGGAACATATCGGAGATCGATTGATCGCCGACCACGATCCCGTAGACGGCCATGGAAGATGCCATGACCAGAATGATGACGGTTAGCTTCTTACCGAAATGATCGATCTGCTGCAGGAGTTTGGTGGTCAGCGGTTTAACCTTGGCAAGCATCTGGCTGATTTGGCCGAGTTCGGTAGCGTCGCCGATCGCGACAGCCACGCCGTGGCCCCGGCCGGAGGTAACCAGAGTGCCGGCGTGGGCCATTGAGATGCGGTCCCCGATAGTCACTCCCTCGGCGACCGGTTGCGGGTTCTTGTCCACCGGCATCGATTCACCGGTCAGGGGCGCCTCGTCGATCCGCAGTTCCCTGGTTTTCAGGAGGCGGATGTCGGCCGGTACCTTGTCGCCCGACTGTAAAAAGACGATATCGCCGATGGTTATCTCCTCGGCCGGAATCTCCCGCCGTTTGCCGTCGCGCAGAACCATAGCGTATTGGGTGAGGATGTTCCGGATTGCCTCCAGGGCTTTTTCGGCCTTGCCCTCCTGGATGAAACCGATCAGGGCGTTGACCACCACCACTCCGAAGATGACCCCGGAGTCGATCCAGTGTTCAAGCAGGGCGGTAATTACCCCGGCGGCCAGCAGCACATAGATCAGCACGTTGTGGAACTGCATGATTAACCGGAAAAGCGGGCCACGCTTATGCGGCGGGGTTAAGCGGTTGGCGCCGTATTTTTCCAGACGGCTGGCCGCTTCCTGTTGCGACAGGCCATCGCTGTCAGTCCCCAGGGATTGTAATGTTTCATCAGTTTCAAGGGCGTACCAGTTCCTCTTGGTTGCGGTTTGCTTGTCTTTATTGCTCTGCCGGTCGCTCATCGCTGTTTCCTTTTTTGGGGACGCTAAGTGATCAAACTTCAAATTTCCTGGGGTTTCTTATTTTTATCATAACCGCTTCGCTGAAATCAGCTTAAAACCGCCGGGAATTTCCAGAAGGAGGCTTCGGGAATAATTTTCAAATCCCCTTCGCCGGACCCATGACAATCGCTCCGATTAGCCGGGAGGAGCGCCGGTAAACAGGATAAAAAAAAGCCGCGGTCGGGCCGCGGCTTGCTGGAATGAACGGAAGGTGGAGAAGCTATATTCAGATAGCGTCGATGATTGCGTTAAAGGTCGGGCTGGGCCGCATGGCCTGCTCGGTTTTCCGAAGGTCCGGCCGGTAGTAGCCGTCAATATCGACGGCGACGCCCTGGGCGCCATTCAGCTCCTCGACGATCCTTGCCTCGTTATCGGCCAAGTCCCGGGCCACTTTCGCAAAACGGTCCCGGACTTCCCGGTCCTCATCCTGCCCGGCCAGGGCCTGGGCCCAATAAAGGGCCAGATAGAAATGGCTGCCCCGGGTGTCAAGTTCGTTGACCTTGCGGGAAGGGTTTTTGCCGTTTTCCAGGTGAGTGCCGATGGCCAGGTCGAGGGTTTGGGCGTAAAGCCGGCCCTTGTCGTTTTTGAAGGTACTGTAAATATGCTCGAAGGATGGGACCAGGGAGCAGAACTCGCCCAGGGAGTCCCAGCGCAGATGGCTTTCTCTTAAAAACTGCTGGACATGCTTGGGGGCGGAGCCGCCGGCCCCGGTTTCAAAGAGACCGCCGCCGTTCATCAACGGCACGATGGAGAGCATTTTCGCGCTGGTGCCGAGTTCGAGAATCGGAAACAGATCGGTGAGATAATCGCGCAGGACATTGCCGGTCACCGAGATGGTGTCCTCCCCCTTTCTGATCCGGGCCAGGGAGAATTTCATCGCCTTGACCGGGGTCATGATCCTGATATCGAGACCGTTGGTGTCGTGCTCCGGCAGGTAGCGGTTGACCTTGGCGATGATTTCGGCATCGTGGGCCCGCTTGTCATCGAGCCAGAAAATCGCCGGAGAACCGGTGGCCCGAGCCCGGTTGACCGCCAGTTTGACCCAGTCCCGGATCGGGGCGTCCTTGGTCTGGCAGACGCGAAAGATGTCGCCTTTTTCAACCGGCCGGGAGAGGATCGTCTTGCCTGTCTGGTCGACGATCCTGATCGTGCCGGGGCCCGGCGCCTCAAAGGTCTTGTCGTGGGAGCCGTACTCTTCGGCCTTCTGGGCCATCAGGCCGACATTGGCGACGCTGCCCATGGTGGCCGGGTCGAAGGCTCCGTTTTTCCGGCAATCTTCGACAACCTCCTGGTAGATTGAGGCGTAACATCGGTCCGGAATCATTGCCAGGCAGTCGTGAAGCTTGTCGTCCGGTCCCCACATCCGGCCGCCGTCCCTGATCACCACCGGCATCGAGGCATCTATAATTATATTGTTGGGGACATGCAGGTTGGTAATGCCCTTGTCGGAATCGACCATCGCAAGTTCGCAATTGTTCCGGTACACGGCGGCAAGATCGGCTTCGATCTCCGCTTTTTGCGCCTCCGGCAGCCTTTCGATCTTGGCATAAAGATCGGCGACCCCGTAATTGACGTTGACTCCCAGCTCCCGGATGGTTGCCGCGTGCCTGGTAAAAACGTCTTCATAAAAGACCGAAACGCAATGGCCGAACATGATCGGGTCCGAGACCTTCATCATGGTCGCTTTAAGGTGCAGGGAGAGGAGGAGGCCGTCTTTTTTGGCCGCCTCGATCTGCTCCTTGTAGAAACCGCGCAGGGCGCGGACATTCATGACCGAGGCGTCGATGACCTCTCCAGCCAGCAGGGGGGTGTGCTCCTTGAGCACGGTGACCCGGCCGTTTTCGTCGACAAACTCGAAGCGTGCATCGCACTCCCCGGGAAGCACGGTTGATTTTTCGTTGCCGTAGAAATCGCCGCCGTTCATGTAGGCGACCCGGCATCCGGACTCGGCCGGCCACTCCTTCATCAGCCGGTGCGGATTTTTACGGGCGAATTCCTTAACCGCGGCGGCGGCCCGCCGGTCGGAATTTCCCTCCCGCAGCACCGGATTTACGGCGCTGCCGAGGACCTTGGCGAAGCGGCGGTGCAGGGTTTTTTCCGCCTCGGTTTCAGGCTCCTCCGGATAGTCCGGAATGTCATAGCCTTTTCCCTGCAACTCCTTGACCGCTTCTTTCAGCTGGGGAATGGAGGCGCTGATGTTGGGCAGTTTGATGATATTGGTGTCGGGCTGCTTGACCAGCTCGCCCAGTTCGGCGAGGTCATCGGCGATCTTCTGCTCCTCGGTCAGCTTGTCCGGGAAGTTCGCGATAATCCGGCCCGCCAGGGAGATATCCCTGGTGGTGAAAGAGAAGCCGGCTCCTTTGGTGTACGCCTGGAGAATCGGCAGCAGGGAATAGGTGGCCAGGGCGGGGGCTTCATCAACTTCGGTGTAGATAATTCTGGCTGTAGTCATTGTTTTTCCTTGTGAATATGACGGGTTCGTAAAAAATCAAAAACCCTTCCTTCGACAGGCTCAGGATGAGCGGGGCAGCTTTCATGCTCTGGGTGAGCGGGATAACCTGTGCCACAAGGGCATAAGTTTCGTACGAGCAGACCAGCTGCAGAGCTCAGCTTTATTGATTTAATGCTCGTGCTGAGCTTGTCGAAGTGCGCTCCATTATTTCTTTTGGCGATTTTTTGCGAACTTGTCAATCCTGCCAAACTCGCAAAAAAGTCTTGGGATGGATACCACCAATGCTAATAGCATACCCGCTTCCCGATTGCAATTGTCAACTGTTCACCGGGACGGTTGCCAAAGTCCCCAAAACCGCCTGACTGTAGCCGTTCAGCAGTGGTGCAGATTTGGACAAGCAGCGGACCGGCGCCGCGTACCTCGTGTACGTAAGCCGGGCTGATCGTCCGAAGATGTGCTGCTGCTGAACGGTTACGCAATTGTCAACTTTTGCAGAGGCTGTGGGGGCAAGGTCCTGCGGGCCATTAGATGCATCCTTGGTAACGGTTATATGGAGCGGCTAAAGCTGCCTGGCGACTACTTGTTGGAGGTGAAATGAATTTCCATCATAATCGTCATTACCCCCACGGCCTGCCTTTCGTCCTCCTGGTTTAACGGGAAGGTCAGGGCCGGGTTTATCTCCAGGAACAGCCAGGGGCGTAGAACGTTAGCCCTGGTGCGCACGCCGATCCGGTAATAGGTAGTCTTAAAGTCCGGCTTGGTGATTCCGTAAGTTCCAAAGTCCAATGAAACGGCGGATTTTGGCGAGAAGGGTCTGAATAAGTTGGTCTCCACCCCCCAGTCAACCCCTCGGCTGATTTCGGAATGGGTGCCGAACAGACTCAAGCGGCCGGTAATTTTTTGGGGAAGAGTCCTTTCGAAATCGACGCGGCTGGTCGTCCCGAAACCATCTTCGGAATCCCAATAACCGATTTGACTGAACTTGATGACATTATCGCTGGCTATATGGACAAAGCGGCGATAGCTGGCCCGGAGATAATATTCCAAGGGTATGATGCTGCTGGTGCCGCCGCCGAAATGGAGCTTGGAGCGAATCGTTTTGTAAATTATATAACGGAGTCCGACGCTGCTTCTTTCTTTATTCCTTTCCTCGTCGATGGTTCTAGGCAGATCATCGTCGAAACGGGTAGTTTCATCATCTTCTGGGTCATAGCCGAGAATGATCAGACTCAGTTTATCGGAGGCCTTGGGCAGTTTGATATTGGCCCGAAGGCGCACTGGAAAGTCAAAGCTCTCGCCTTCCGTATAGCGCGCCGAAATGCGCACCCTGACAAAAGATGTCGGCAACTCCTCCTCGTAGGCCCTCGGGTCTCCAAAAAAGCCATCGAACCAGATCGCCGGCTGATTGACCTGGCTATTCAGATAAGAGTGGTATCGATCGATATAACCCATTAAGGATTTATCTTCATCCCGGACCTCTTCGCTCTCCGGTTGATCGCTTCCCCGGACCCAGGACGGTGAGATGAGCAGGCAGAACAGGGTCGCCGTGGTCAGAAGAACCTTCGGGAAGATTGATTTTTTAGCGGACCCGGCCATCGTTATTGTTACCAAGTCATCGGGAAGATCAAATCGCTTCATGGCGGGTAGAATAATAAGATGGCGGCGTAAAAAGCCGCCGGTTCACGCGTTGCCGCGAATTGCATGGTCATTGCAGCGTCTCCAGAACACTCTTCATGCCGCGAAATCCGCGCGGGCCAAGGGCCTGACTATTTGAACCCTGCAAGGGGTATGTATGCTTAGCTATCCAATTTTTGACGTGTTCGCAAAGTGCCTAGATGACTTCTGAGGAGCTGAGCGATCAAGCGAACCACTATTTTCAACTTCTTGCAAATTGACCAAATGAGATCTTCGCCGTCAAAAGGGTCACCGGCAGGTTTCTATTGTAAATTAATTATACTATAACATGAAAAAAGGGTGCTTGATGAACAAAAAACATCGAATTACCTTGTTGTTCCGCCTTTCATCAAGATGCGGCGCGGCCGTTCCCATGGATATCAACGGTGTCAAGCCGTGCATGACAGCTTCACCAGGCTGGGCGGTTTTAATCTTGCCGCCGTTGGACACGGGACTTATTCGCGGATCAGGGCCAGAAGCTCGGCGGTCTTTTCCTCTAGGAGTTTCCGGTCGCCGCGGGTTTCCACATTGAGCCGCAGCAGGGGTTCGGTGTTTGATTTACGGATGTTCAGCCTGTAACTCGCGGTAGCGAAGCTGAAGCCGTCGGTGTAGTCGGCAACGCCTTGTTCGGCGCGGCAGCGGGCTTCGATCTTTTGGATGGCCTGATCGGGATCGGTTACCCGGCTGTTGATCTCGCCGCTGACCGGGAAGTTCTCGATCATCTCATCGACCAATTCCGAGAGCTTCCGGCCGGATCTGGAGAGGATCTCGGCAGCCAGCAGCCAGGGGATCATTCCGGAGTCGCAGTAGGCGAAGTCGCGGAAGTAATGATGGGCGCTCATCTCACCGCCATAGATCGCGTTTTCGCGCCGCATTTTTTCCTTGATAAAGGCGTGGCCGGTGACGCTCATCACCGGAATGCCGCCGGCTTCGCGGACGATTTTCTCGGTATTCCAGACCAGGCGAGGATCATGGATGATCTTTTCGCCGGGATGGTTGGCGAGGATCGCCCTGGCCAGGAGACCGACCATGTAATAGCCTTCGATAAAGCGGCCGTTTTCATCGAACAGGAAACAGCGGTCGAAGTCGCCGTCCCAGGCGAGACCCAGATCGGCGCTACTGTCGCGGACCGCGCGGGCGGTGGCTTCCCGGTTATCGGGCAGCAGGGGGTTGGGGATGCCGTTTGGAAAGGTGCCGTCCGGCTCGTGGTTGATCCGGATCAGTTCAAAGGGCAGATGGCCGGCCAGGGCGTCAAGCATCGGCCCGGCGCAGCCGTTGCCGCCGTTAACCACGAACTTCAGGGGTTTCAGGGGTGCGGTATCGATATAGCCGAGCAGGTGTTCGACGAAGGCGGGCCGGTTGTCGATTTCCCGATATCCGCCGGCGGCGGCCGCCCCTTTGAAGTTGCCGGCCGCCGCCAGCGCCTCGATTTCGCGCAGGCCGGTCCCGCCGCTGATCGGGCGGGCCTCGCTTTTGACCAGTTTCATGCCGTTATAGTCGGCCGGATTATGGCTGGCGGTGATCATGACCCCGCCGTCGGTCTTCAGGTGGCTGACGGCGAAGTAGACCTCCTCGGTGCCGCAGAGGCCGAGATCGATCACCTCGGCCCCGGTCTCGCGTAAGCCCCTGGCGAGCGCCGCCGAGAGAGCGGGGCTGGAAATCCGGATATCGTGGCCGATCACCATCCGCGCCGGTTTAAGGAATTCGCCGCAGGCCCGGCCGATCCGCCAGGCGATCTCTTCGTTAAGTTCGTCCGGCAGGCGGCCCCTGATATCGTAAGCCTTGAAACAGGCCATTTTGTTGGCGGTCATCCGTTTGCCCCTTATTGGCTTATGGGAATTTATCAGGTATGATGGCGTCGCAAAAACTGCTTCGTCACGTCATTGCGAGGAGAGAAGCAACGAAGCAATCCAGTATTTTCAACTAGTTACATTTTTCCTGGATTACGTCGCTACGCTCGCAATGACTTGATTTTTTTTGAACTTTTTGCCAGTTCATCAAGTATGTTGAATTTGCAAAAAGTCGAAAAAAGCTGTCATTTCGAACGCATGTGAGAAATCTTATCCTTTATCCAATTGGAACTATTAAGATTTCTCACATTGGTCGAAATGACATTATGGCAATCCCGACTTTTTGCGAATTCATCAAGTTCAATCCGATAAAATCAGCTCGTTCTTAAAACAAAACTCACTTAATCTACCATAAAAGAAATCGATGAACGAAAATATTATAACCCCGGAACTGGCGGCGCGGCTGGCCGATCTCTATGACCGGATGGCAGGGGCCTATGATCTGGTTGCCGACGAACTCGCCTTTACCTGCGAGGGCTGTGACGATAACTGCTGCGACAGCTTTTTTCTCCACCATACCCTGATCGAATGGGCCTACCTCTGGCAGGGTCTGGGTGAGCTGCCGGAGGAAGACCTGCGCATGATCAGGGCCCGGGCCGAGAGATATCTGGCCGAGGCCGCCGCCGCCATGGCCAGGGGCGAAAGGCCCCGGAGCATGTGCCCCCTCAACCAAGACGGGCTCTGCGGTCTTTACCGCTACCGCTTGATGATCTGCCGGATGCACGGGGTGCCCGCGAAGATAACCCGTCCCGACGGGCGGGCCATGCAATTCCCCGGCTGTTTCCGCTGCCAGGAGTTGACGGCGGGCATGGCCCGGATCCCTGAGGTCGACCGGACCGAACTCTATCGCGAGTTGGCCGGGCTGGAACGGGAACTCGTCGAGTCGACCGGCAAGGGGCGGCCCCGGATCAAGATGAGCATCGCCGAGATGATCGCCGCCGGCCCGCCCCGCTAGTCCTTGCAAGCCGCGAAATGCGACGATGTTGTTTCATTTCCGACCGATCTTGTCGGCTTGCGGAGCCGGGCAGTGTCAAGTTCCCCGCCTTCACCCCCCCCCGGTCAGGGATTGACAGGGGGGTTTGTCGTTGAAATGACGGTTCTACCTAGCTACCGAAAAATAGAATGGCCCGCATTTCCCATCGCAATCGAGAAAGGCGGGCCAATGTATGTGACTTACGCGGTCAGTTTCAGTCGAACGTCAAGGGCAGGGTATGGCAGTCGCCGCAGCTGACCCCGATTCCGCCGTCGAGAGCGGCTCCGTGACAGAGGCTGCATGCATAGGGAATATTCCCGGAAGTATGATGGGAGGTCGGACCGCTATATCCTTCCCAGTTGGCCGGATGGGCATAATAAATGCCGTGGCACGCTTCGCAACCGATCCCGCCCTGGCTGTCGATGCCGACGTTAAAGCGGGGGTTGTCTCCCGGCCCCCCCGGCTCGCCGTGGCAGCCCTGGCATACGGTTAAATCCCGCTTGGCATCCGGACCATGCAGCCCGCCGGCCAGATAGGTGGTGTCAAGAGGATGGGGCGCCAGGCCGGGGCCGGCGGCATGACAGCCGCGACCTTCGAAAGTGGTTGAAAAGCAGCTGGGTGCTGCCACGCTGCCTTCCAAGGCGCTGCCGTGACAGTTGGCGCAACTGGTCGCTACCTTGGATCCGCGATGGCTTTCATAGGGGTCGGTCCAATGGGCGGCATGAACCGTAAAGGGTGGAGCGGTGTTAAAGGAGTGGCAGGAATAGCAACTGGGCGCCCCGTCGCCGCCGGTCAGCTCGGGACCGTGGCAGCTTGTACACTCGGTGTATTCGGGACTGGACAGGGCGGCATCCTCGGCATGGCTTGTGAGCCATGAGCCGGGATGGGCCTGGGTATCCAAGGGGGCGTCGATGTTTCTATCTCCACAACCGGTCATGGCGATGGAGATGAGAAGCAAAATCAAAAAGGCAAATGAACGTGGCATCTGGTTTTTCTCCTTATTATACCCACAGGGCATAAGTTTCGTACGAGCAGACAAGCTACTCAACTCAGCTTTAGCTTTTAGCCGTGACAACGGGCGCAGGTTTCAGCGGTTTTCGGATTACCGTGGCAACGGAAACAGGAGGGCGGGTCGACCCGGCCGTCGATGCGATGCCGGGTCAGATAATCACCCCGGTGCGGCATTTGCCGGTAGGTTTGCGACTGGTTCTTCAGGGAGGGCTTAAGCTCCACCTGGGTCGCATGACAGTCGTTACAGAAGCTGGTCTGGTGGCACATCGTGCAGACCGCTTCCTGCTGATATGCCTGCTGCCGGTGGGTCTCCATCCAGGTCGCCGTATGGTTGAAGCTGCCGAAGGCAAGTTTTTCCCCGCGCGCATCGTGGCAGTTGGTGCAGGTCTTCGTTTCCCCTCCCAGTTCTTCCGCGCTCATATGGCGGGCCGGCAGGCCGAGGCCGCTGTCCAGCGCGGCACAGGCGCCCAGGGCTAACAACATAAGTGATAATCCAATCCCTATCCAAAATTTAGTTTGCATCACTTGACTCCCGATCGTATTTAAATCCATTACCGTGAAAGGCCGAAGCGGTAGCTGGCGGTCAGCATCCCCCGGACGTCCTCGTCAAAGTATGGATCGCTGCTGTAATCCGCCGATAATTTCAATTCCAGAGCCTCTTCCATGAACTTGCGGCCGCCGCCGAAAGACGCGAAGAGCGATTTGTCCTCGCCGAAGATCGCCCGGTCGTAACCGACATAGACCAGATCGCCGCTGATGAAGCCAAGCGGCAGTGCTTCCGGCAGCTGGTCCCAGTAGGCGAAAAGGCGCGCCAGGTAGTAGTCGTTCTGGGCCGCGTCGCCGCTCATGAAACCGAACTCGCCGCCGATTTGGCTGTGATCGGCGCCGGACCAGGTAGCCTCCGCGCTATAGTAGGTGGAGTTGTCGTCGAGTACTTCATAGCTGTATTGCTTGAACTTGCCAACCATCACCCAGGCTGCGCCAAGGGGCAGGGTCAGGTCGGCGCCGCCCACGGTCAGCTCTTCATCGCTGCCGGCGAGAAAGCGGAAGGGGTTGGCGCTGTTGGCGCCGGTGCCGAAATAATCCTCGTATTGAAAGGTCTGGAAATAGGGGCGCAAGGCCAAGGGTCCTAAGGAGAAGCGCAGTTCGTAGGAGTGCTCTGCCCAATCCTCGGTAATGAGGTTGAAGGTGGAAAGCCCGTGCAGGTTAAGGTCGTAGGGCAGATAGGCGGTCAGGTCAAGGCCGGCCATTTCTTCGGCGTCGCTGCTGTCGTTGCGGATATTCTTGTAGGAAGTCCCCAGCTCGTAGAGGCCGGGCAGACGGTGGGCCAGGCGGCCGCCGTAGATGCTGTCGCCGTCGCGGCCCTGCTCTGAGGCGAGGGCGACCTGCTGGCCGCCGTAGAGCGAACCGGCAAAGTAGCGGCCCAGATCGGAGCCGAGCCGCAGACCGTCGATCGATTCGTTGGTTACCCCAGCGAAGACGTACTGCCGACCGAGCCTGGCGTTAAAGCGCGCCGTCTCCCGGCGGTATTCCAGGTAACCATAGAGGAGCTCACCGTCGGTGGCGTCCTCGTAATATTCGTTGTCCGCCAGATCGGCGCGGCCCCAGCCGTAAAGATGCATGGAGAGCCCCGGCTCGTCCGGGGTGTCGACGTCGATTTGCAGGTACTCGTAGACGGGAATTACCGCCGCGCCTTCCTCGGCCGCGGTGTCCCGTTCATAGCCCCGCACCAGCGTCTCGGACTTGACACGTATTTCCGCGGCGGAAACGGAAATCGGCAGACAGAGCAGCGCCGCTGCCCCCAACCAGAAAAAACGGTTCGACCATCCGGTCATTATCATGCTCCCCCTCCTGAACTAAGGTAATAGATCCTCTGAATTAGCAAATATATAAAGGTCTTCTGAACAATAAAGAGAGCTTTAAGTACTAAAATACACGGAAAAATGAAACAAAAAAATCCGTTGCTTTTTAAAAAAGGAGATCCCGGTCCAGGGGCGACTTCAAGCAAATCGGAGTTGCCCGGCGTTCTTTTTTTGAGTGTGACGCCTTTTTAACTCAATCAGCAGGGAAAACCCGGGTTATGTAATTCGGTCAGCGGTGGTTCGGAAACCGTCGGAACTGCTACAGGCAAACCATCTATATACTCACTGAGTGGAAAAGCTAGGGAGCGAAAGAGGTGAAGCCAGATTCAATACCCTACTTTCACGACATTTTTTCATCGCAGCCACTGGCCCGGTTCGTCCCGGAGTGCCCGGCTCGACTAGAGAGATATGAAAAAAGACTTGCATATTGCCCCATTCTTGTGCGTATAATATAGAAGTTGTTCCGATGCCGGATCTTCAAGTTCCGGTGTCTCTTGCCGGGGGGGTGTCTTTTTGGATCAAAATTTTCCGCCGCTTCACAAGGTTGGCCTGTTAAAAGTCCAGCCTCCTTCAGGGTCAATCCGACCCGCCCGGATTACGCGGGAGTTGCTAGATTCCACCCGCGGTTCAATGGATAAGATTTTTTGTCCGGGTTGATAAAGATTATCAAATACTGTATATACAAGTTTGGTTTTTCCCCCTCTTTTCTTTGCGGAGAACGTGGGGGCGGTAGTAAACAGGTTTGGAGTTCAGTAACCCGCAATTAGCGGGGGGTGAATAACAACCAACAAGGAAGGGAGAAAAAGATGAAGAATTTGAAACAATTTAGGAGATGTCTTTTAACCGGCTTTTTCGGTCTGAGTCTGGCCCTGACGGGCTGCTCCGGCGATGACGGTGCAGCGGGACCCGCGGGACCTGCGGGAGCCGAAGGCCCGGCCGGCCCGGTGACCGAGACTGATGAGTCCTGTAATGTCTGCCACGGCGACGGTGATTTTCTGGTGTCGCTGGGGGATGATCATGACCTCGGGGCGGAGTATTTTGCCACCCACGATGTGACGATTACCGACTTTGACGTTGTTACGGGCGGGACTAATGCCGTGGTGACCTTTACCGTGGCGGATGCCGTCGCCCCCGTATCGGGACTAGGCGACGTCAAAATCGCTTTCGCCAAGCTGGTTGAAGGTACCGGCGGTGATGCCGACTACTGGGTGAACTACGTTAATAAATTCGAAACTACTGGCGCTACGAGTCCGGGTTCAAACAACGGTTCGGCGGCTCTTGCGCAGGCCCCCAAGGGCGACAAATTCAGCTGTACCCCGGTTGCGACCGTCAACGCCGGTGAGTACACCTGTACTATCGCAGACCTGACCGCTTCCGATGCCGCAGTAGCGGTGACATGGGAGCCGACTCTGACCCATCGGGTTGCGGTTTACTATGGCGGCCACGGCGATCCGGTCGGCCAGGCCGCGGTGGATTTCATACCCGCGACCATTGTCGACGGTCTCAGCGACTTTACCACTGCCCAGTCTGATGTCACCGTTACCCGCGACATCGCTACAGTCGCTTCCTGTAACGAGTGCCACGGCGCTCTGGCCGGCCACGGCGGCGACCGCATTACCGTCAAAAACTGCGTGATCTGCCATAACCCCGGCACCCAGGACGCCAACAGCGGCATCGTGGTCGATATGACCTCGATGATCCACAAGATCCATAGAGGTGCAGACCTGACCCAGCCCTACACTATCTGGGGTCATAATGACGGCGAGCATGACTTTACCGAAGTGCTCTATCCCGAGGATCTGACCAACTGCGAGAAGTGCCATACCGCGGCCGATACGGAAACTCCGGACGCCGACAACTGGAATACCGTTCCCACCATGAACGCCTGCGGCTCCTGTCATGACAACATCAGCTTCGATGCCACTGTCCCCGCGGGTATGGTTGCACATAGCGGTAACGTTCAGACAAACAACAGCGGTTGTGTTTTCTGCCATTCGTCGGCCGCAATTATCGGCTATCATACCGTTACTCCGGCCGCGGCCGACACTCCGGAATTCGATGTCACCATCAGCATGTCGGCTCCGGCTAACGGGACCCATTATGTAACCGGTGAAGCTCCGGTTGTGACCGTGACCCTGGCCGGTGTTGACGGCAGCGTCTACACCAGCACCGACACTACTGAAGGCGTAGTCGGCGGCGGCCTGGCCAATGCCGATCTGGATGTCTACGGACCTAGAGCCCATGCCGTACCGGTACTCGGCGGCGGCGTCAGCATGCTGGCAACCTCCACCGATACCGGCGTGACCGCCACTTCGACCGGTTACACCTTCCAGATGGATGCAATCACCGATGACCTCGCCCCGGGAACCTATATGGTAAGGTTCGAAGGCGGCGACTACGGCGCTATCGCCGGTGACGATTATGTCACCATGTCCACCGCCCTTAAAACCTTCCAGATCGGAACCGCCACGGAAGAGCCCAAGGTGGCCGGCGACTGTACCGGCTGTCATGGCGACAACCGCATGCATCTTCAGGGCGCCCATCCCCATAACGCGGCCTTCGATACCGATGAATGCCTGGCCTGCCACGATTTCTCCGGCGGCTACGGCACTCCCCTGGTTCAGCGGGTACATGCGGTCCATTCCGCCAGCGGCCTCGGCGCCGACGGCCATGACCGGGTATGGACGGAGATTACCTACCCGCAGGACGTAGCCCATTGCCAGACCTGCCATAACTCCGACAGCACCGCCTTCACGGGTGTGCCGAACGGTTATACTCTTGCCTGTGTCGGCTGTCATGGCGACGTTGCAGGGGCGCAGGATCATATCGCCCAGAATGGCGGTGATATCTAATCTGCCAAAACCTGCCGCAATACGCGGTAATATAACCTAATCACCACGGGCGGCCTTCGGGCCGCCCGTGGTCGTTTTAAAACAAGATTCAAGGCTCAAGTTTCAAGCTAAAAGCCACAAGCCACAAGCCACAAGCCACAAGCCAGAAGCCAGAAGCCAGAAGCCAGAAGCCAGAAGCCAGAAGCCAGAAGCCAGAAGCCAGAAGCCAGAAGCCAGAAGCCAGAAGCTACAAGCTACAAGCTACAAGCTATAAAACAAATCCAAACTCCAGAACTGCCTTGCCAAGAACCTGAATCTATGGGTCTTTCTCAACCCTCACTTCTATCCCCTAACTCCTCACCGCCCTTCCTCCTCGCTCTTAACCCCTAACTCCTATCCCCTAACCCCTTACCGTCCTTGTTCCTTGAATCTTGCCCCTGTTCTCAGCCGCTCACTGATTCAGAAAAACAATAAATATAATTTTTTTTAAAAAAAAGTTTGCGTAGCGCGGGGATTTTGTGAGCTAATTTTACTAAGGCCCCTCAGGTACGGGCCGGGTAGCTGCCCCGCGGTTGTGTCGGCGGGGTTTCCGAGTGGTTCCGGACAATCGGGTAATTACGAAGGAGGGAGAATGGAGATTCAACGATGGTTTGCTTTCGGTGTTGCCGCCTGTTTTTTTGTCGCGGCAGGGCCTCCGGAGCCTGCCGTGGCGAAGGCTCCGGAATTGTCGGGGAGGTCCAGTACGGTCTTTGAGTGGTATACGGTAGGCAGCAGGGAGGACGAAGTCACTCCTATCTATCAGTATCTTCTACTGAATGCTACCGACCTGGACGGTGACGGCCTGAACTTCAAAGGCTACGGGCGGCTGGCCGACAGTCTGGAGGACGACGTCGATGTCGACAGCCGGCTTTATTACGCCTATCTGGAAAAGAATAATCTGGGCGATGTTGATCTGAAACTGGGCAGACAGTTTATTTCCACCACCGCCGGGGCTTCGATTATGGACGGCCTGCTGATCAGGATGGACGATCTGGGCGATTTCGGCTTTTCCCTTTACGGCGGCGGCGATGTCACCTACTACAAAGGTTATGACGCCGAGGACCTGATCTGGGGCGCTGAACTGCGCGGCGAGTTTTTCGACGAACTCGATCTCGGCCTCTCCTATCTGCAGAAATGGGAAGAGAGCGAATTGACCCATGAGCTGGCCGGATTGGACGGCGATTACGACCTTCTCGATATGCTGAACCTCTATACCGAGGTCCAGTACAATCTACTGATCGAGTCGGTGAGTTATTTCCTGGGCGGGGCCAATTACCACAGCGATTCGGACTGGTCGCTCAGGACCGAATACCTCTATTCGCTGCCGGTCTTCTCTTCCACTTCGATCTATTCGGTCTTCGCCGCCGATGAATACGAAGAGGTGATGGCCGAGTTCCGCTATCGGATCGATCCCGGACTCTACGCCTTTGCCCGGATCGAGTACGAGATCTACGAGGATGTCGACGATGCCCAGGTCTATGAAGCCGGAATCGAACAGATCCGGACCAACCGTTTTGCCGGCTATCTGAGCGGCGTCTTCCGGGACGACGATGACGGCCAGGATCTCTACGGCGTTAAAACCCACCTCTCCTATAAAGTTATCGAACATCTGCGGCTCGGGGTCGGCGCCAATGTCGATGTCCTCGAGCGCAGGCTTACCTTGGATGAAGACGAGACCACCAGTTCCCGGACCTGGGTGGACGGGCAATACGATTTCACCAATAGAATTAGTCTCCAGGCCAAGGCCGAATGGATTTCCAGTGATCTTTGGGAAGATCACTACCGCGGCCGGATACGACTTAATACCCGCTTTTAAAAGGAGGCTTCTATGATTCGCAAAATATTATACCTGTTATCGCTGCTCCTCTTGCTGGGCGTCGGTCCGGCGGGAGCCGTTGAATTCGATCACGACGAACATCTTGGATATCTCGGCGAGGATGTCCGGTGCGCCACCTGCCATGTGGAAGATGCCGAAAGCATCAGCCCGGAAGCCGAGGTTTGCGGGGAATGTCATCAACAAGACTTTATCGATGATGTCTCCTTTCCGGCCCTGGAGACCCATGGCCCGGTCTGGCCCCTGAACCATCGTCCATTCGCTAAGAACAAGGCCAATAACTGCGAGGCCTGTCACCAGCAGGCCGACTGCCTCGATTGCCACAAGGCCGGTTTCGCCGACGAGCAGGGCGAATTCACCAATAACATGATCAATGTCCATCGCTCCGACTTTCACGTAACCCATCCGATCGCGGCCCGGACAGATCCGCAACTCTGCTCGAGCTGCCACGAACAGCGGTTCTGCAACGAATGCCACGATCAGTTCGCCCCCGCAGATCTGGCCATTCTTTCTCATCGCCAGGGGTGGAGCTCCCTGTCGGTTTCGGGGACTCCCCATGAAAACTTTCCGGAGGACTCCTGCGGCGCTTGCCATCCCAATTCGGTGCTGCCGGCCCACGAGTGGTCGAGCCAACATGCCCGGGAGGCCCGCAAGAACCTTACAACATGTCAGGCATGTCATCCCCAAGGCGATGTCTGTCTGACCTGTCACAGTGCAGTCAGCGGACTGCGGGTCAATCCCCATCCCGAGGACTGGGGCAGTATCCAGGAAAATCTCAGGGATGCCAGCGATAATAGGACTTGCAAGAAATGTCATTAAGCAAATTACATAAATTTTCTAGTCAATCAACTAGAAGGAGGAAATGATGAAATTACAGAAAATCACAATCG
This sequence comes from Desulfobacterales bacterium, assembly GCA_024637225.1. GTDB lineage: Bacteria > Desulfobacterota > Desulfobulbia > Desulfobulbales > JAGXFP01 > JAGXFP01. The sequence goes on along the minus strand of JAGXFP010000029.1, from coordinate 42,170 downwards.
CAGGTATGGCGCTGTCTATGCTGCTGCCGCTCTGGGGTTGCAGCAGCAACCTCGATTCCGACGACAGCGAAACCGTTCCCAGCGGAACCCAGGAGACCGTTCAAGCCAGGGGGTTCGTCGGGGCCGATAGATGTATCGACTGCCACGAGGATTTTTCCTGGAGCCAGGACGAGGTAAACGGTTTTCTGCAAAGCGGACATGTGATCCATAGTCCCAGCAACAACGCAGCCAGCGATACGACCTGTCTGGAATGTCACGATCCGGTTGGCGATGGCCAATTGATTCAAGATTTGATCGATCCGGCCAACGTGCCGCCGGAGGGACTGGCGGCGGTCACCTGCGAGGCCTGCCACGGCAGCGGCGAGGACCATTTCGGCATCGGGCCGATGCCCAATGCCCATCCGGAGGCGGCTACCTGCGGCGAGTGTCATACCCAACTGCCGGAAAGCCATCTGCAGTTTCATCCCGAGGCCGATAATATCTTTACCGATTGGCAGGCTTCGGCCCATGCCGATGCCGACGGCCGCAATCAGACGATCTGCGTCAAATGCCATAACGACGAAGGGGCCAGAAGGTATAGGGATGTAACCACCTTCGCCGCCCTGCAGAACACCCTGCCGATCGACGGCGATGTCCATGCCATCCAGTGCCGGACCTGCCATGATTCCCATAACGTCGGCAACGAACTGCTCAAGCCCGAAGAGTTCACCGGCCGCGGCGATAGTCGCAGGCTCACCCAAACGGCCGAGTACGCCACCTGCACCAACTGCCACCAGGATGCCAATGCCCAGCTGGTTTCGATCACCAATGAGGATATGATCGTCACCAGCTATAATCAATGGCTGGATGCGATGAATGCTCTGGCCGCAACGGGAGTCACCGATGATGGACCGCAGGGCGACCTGATCTACCATTCGGCACGTTACGAGCGGGTAATCTCCTCCACCCATTACGACAACCCGCTGACCAGCTATGAATCCGAGAGAGTCAATTGCAATGACGATGATCTCGATGGCGATCCAGAATATTCTCCGGGCGAGGAAGACATTCTACCCACCTGCGCCCCCAACCAGATCGAGGGCTATGTGGTCAAGGCCACCGATGACGAACAGGGCGCCTGTCGCGGCTGTCATAACCTCCATTCGGCCGATCTCACCATCAATCGGCAGTGGGCCGGCTCCGCGCACGGCGGCGAGATTCTCGAAGTCAAGGAGGGTGCCGGCGCTGACGGACATTCCCTGGCCGGGGCGGTTGCCATTCGCCAGGCGGGGGTAACCAGTGCAACCGGCGATGCCTGGCTGCATTATGACTGGGACGCCCAAAATCGTCAGTCCTGTCAGCGCTGCCACACCGCGACAGGCCTGAAGAACTTTATGGCCGATACCGTTGCCTATGACAGCACTGCTAACGATTACTCCCATCTTGTGGCTTGGAGTAAGGACCCAGACACCGGCGCGGTCACCTCCTCCGGCCAGAACGAAATGCTCTACTGCTGGGGCTGTCACGCTAACAACAGCGGCGCCTTGCGGGACGATCCTAACGGCATTACCCTCGATTTCGTCAACGAAACCCCGGACAGCCAGACCGGTGTGACCGAGTCTGTAGTGCTGCCGGAGAAAGGCAATTCGGATGTATGCGGCGCCTGTCATGCCGGACGCGGCAATAACACTTCGATTCGCACCGGCAGACGTTCGACCCGGTTTGCAGGCCATCACGCTCCGACCGCCGGTTCGCTGTACGCAGCGGTGACCCACACCGGTTTCGAGTATACGGATGTCGCGGGCACTCCATTGGATTATTCCACCCCGAACCTTCAGCATGACGATATCGATGCCGAAGGTGACGGACCATGCGTCAGCTGCCATATGGCCGGGACCGCCGACCATCACTTCACGGCGGTGACCGAGGACGCCGGTACCGGTAACATTACGGCGATCAATAATCAGGCCCTGTGCGACAACTGTCATGGTGGCGGGGTCAATCCCGACTTCCTCAACCAGCGGAGAGTCGATTTTACCAGTGCCCGCCAGGCCCTGCTCGATCTGGTCAATAACACCGTGCCCAACTATCTTGGCGTGGACATCACTCAGGAATCGGATTTGACCGCCGTGCCGCCGATACCGGCAGGCTTTGACACTGTCCCGCTTGAGGCCTACGGCGCTTTCCAGAACAGCCTGTACATGACGGAAGAACCCTGTATCCGCGTGCATAACTCGCTTTACGGAAGACGCCTGATGTTCGATTCCATCGACTGGCTCGATAACGGCGTCCTTGATGGAGTTATCAACCTGACCGCGTATCCTGTCGGCGCGGCTTATCTGAATGCCGGTTCTCCGGCTAACGCGGTGGCTAGACCATAGAAGCCGTCAGATTTTGACTTAACCAGGCCGGACCCGATTGCGGGTCCGGCTTTTTTTTAGGGGCAAGCTATAAGCTGCAAGCCAAAAGCCAAAAGCTTCAGGCTTTTATATTTAGGAGCTTTTTTGTTTCGTTTGTTTCTTTTCCGGCTCGGGGGCGAATCCTTAGGCTGTCCCAATCCCATTGATTTCATATAGTGTTCGCCCCATCGATGAGGAAGTGGTGAAGGGCGAGCTTCAAGGGACAGGGGGAACACGGTGAGGGGGGAAGGACGGTGAGAAGTGAGGGAGGAGCACATGGCAGACCAGTTTAGACCCAGGTTCCTGGCAAGACAGGCCCAGAGGTTAGATCTGTTCTGTAGCTTGTAGCTTGTGGCTTTTAGCTTTCAGCTTTCAGCTTTCAGCTTTCAGCTTGCAGCTTATAGCTTGTAGCTTTCAGCTTCCAGCTCAACGCGCCGGCCTGGGCAGATCAAAGTCCAGCATACTGTCGCTGCCGCCGTCTTTGATCTTCAAAAGCAGCGAGGTGTAAACCTTGATCTCGCCGTTTTCTGGTTTGCCGTAGTTGACCAGGACCTCGTTGCCGGCTTCGCAGAGGCTGGCCGGATAGTCCGGGGTCAATTCATAGCCGACCGGCTTCCCGGTTTCCGGTAAAATCAGTTTTCTGATCTGATAACCGTTATAGGCGCAATGAGCGCTGAAAAACAGTTCGGCTCGCCGCAGCGCTTCGTCGGCGGGAATGCCGGGGGATTGCCTGACCCGGCCGGGGCCGGCCACCGGGTTAAAAAAATAAGCGTCGTCCTCGAAATCGAGAATGACGATTCTATCGGCGTCATCCGCGAAGGTACCTCCCACCCGGATCATATTGAAAGAGCCCGAAACCCCCTCCCTGTCCATAATAAGTTCACGGTCCATCCGACCCGGGGCGCATCCGCCCGCCACTAACAGACAACCAAGTATCACGGCATCCATCCCGAGACTTTTTACGGGTTTGTCAAATATGGTAAGCAGTGGATTTTTCATTTGCGGCCTCCAGATTGAATTTTGGTATTCCTGGGAAATTATCACTTATTTCCGCGGGCGCGGTCAAATTTGTCAGCATTGTCCGGTTAGAAATTTGCAGCGCCCATTTTTGCGCAAAAAGACTATCCACGGCTGCTGCTGGATTTATGTGGGCCAATATATTGTCATTCCGGCAGCCAACACTCCGTCATTCCGGCAGGTTGTTAGCCGGAATCCAGGTTGCCACCTATGAACAAGCAGCCTGCTATATACATCGAAGGATTTCAGTAAATGGTAGGCGGGATGAAAGCGTGCATGGAAGCCGGAGTTAAGCGATAGGCCCAATCCCGATTGGCATGATTTGTTTCATAAGATTTTCAGCTTCAACTTCAACTTCTGGATTCCCGCTAAAAACATGCGGGAATGACGGCCCCGGCGTATTGAATAATTGTCGATAAACCGGAGAGGAACTTCTGCAAGTTCTTAACCAGACAACCCTGCAAATTTATCAATCCGTAATAGCGAGTTTGGAGATTTCAATATATTCGATAATTAGTTCGATTTGTCAGATATTCGGGCAAGATGCGCTGGTAGAAAAAGTTTAAATCGGGAGATAGAGGTGAGATTTTGTTGAATATTCACCAAACATTTTATTTGACAACCGGCTCTATTATTGCTCAATTTAGCAGAAGGAATGCGGGGTTCCCGATAATATCCGCCGAGTGCCGGTCTGACCGCACCCACTCAATTCTCCTGTTATTGTTTATCCTATCTGAATTCATGACGGCCACCGAGTCGTTTGTCATTATCAATCTGTAATTACATATTTGTACCCACAGGGGATAGGTTTCGTTTGCACCCTAAAGGGCATAAATAAAGCAGACGAGCTATTCAACTCAACTTAATATAGTAGTTTGCCGGCCGCGGTGGGAAAACTGCCGCCTGCCGCCTTTCCGGGCGTTCGTTAACGGGCCATGCGTTGTTTCGGCAACTTTACGATCAAGATCGTTGCTTTCTTGCATCCGGCCCCTTTTCGAACGCTACCGGATTCTGTGTGTTTTATTAATTTTATGCGGAGGTTTTAAGATGAAGTTTAGCAGAGAGCGTTTTGGCTGGCTGGTCATGGCGGCCCTGGTAATCTGTCTGCCGTTGACCGGCTGCGGCAGCGGCGGGTCGACCACCCCGACGGCGACAAACAACAATTCAAGCGGCGAGACGATCTCAAGTCTCACCTCGGGTTATCAGGTGCCCAGCGAAATCTCGGCGGTACCGGAAAGCAGCACTGACAGCACAACCCCCGCCGGCGTGAGCATCATTTCCCGGGCGATTGCAACCCCCGGAGCGACAACAGATTATGAGAAGGCCATCCCGGCCAAGTATGTCGAGGAGCCGGTCCTCGATCAGTTCGAGATTATTGAGGAGGTCCTGAGTGCCCTGAATCAGACCAGATATTATGATTCGGTCAACATCAACAAGGGTCCCTACAAGGCCATGATTGCCTGGCAGGAAGAGGATCAGGGCCGGGAGATCAAGACCCTGGAGTCATGGATCGTCGATTCCCAGATGATTCTGGTCGACGGCAAGGATATTAACCGGGTCTACTGCTGGATCGAGGAAGAAGGCGAGCTGGTCAAGGCGGAGTTCAAGGTCTATGAGCCCGCCGTTTTCGATGCGGATGGGGAGGTAACCAGTTACGGAAAATGGGAGCTGAACGTCAAATTCGACGAAACCGGCGAGAATTTCTTCGTCGCCACCGCCGAACCGAACGGCAGCGGCGGGGTGCTTATCAAGATCAACGAACATGAGGATCACGGTGGGGGCGATATCTGGACCCTTAAGGGGATCCTGAACCGTTCGAACACCCAGGGTTACGGAAAAGTGGAGTATGCCGACTGGGACAGCTGTGACAGCGACGAATGTATCCCGAAGATGGCCAGGGCTCAATACGCCTATAACGACGGTTATCTGGGTCTGAAAAAGATTTCCGACATCGGCATCGGCGGGGCTGCCATGGAAGAACTCCCTATTTACAAGGATCGTAGCAAAAAGGTCGAAATAACCCACCAATATGGGCTATTCTACAATGAAAATCCTGTTACCACTGTAGATTCTAAAGGCAATGTCGTTGCTCCCGGAGACGATGTACGGAAACACAAGCGGTTCGGCTTTCCGGTGATTTATACCGATAGCACCGGCAATGCCATTCACGCCTATTACGGGGCCTGGCAGGGACGGCACGAGCTGTGGGCCGGAGAGGCAAGTAACAGCATCCTCGCAGGTGATACGGTTACCACCGAGACCTGGGGCGATACCGAACCGGTTACATACACCGTGGCCGATACCATCAACGGTTCCTTTACCAAACGGACCCTGGTTGCTGCCACCCTGGACGATATCAAGGGCGTGCCGGTCGAGACCTGGATCGATAAGCATTTTGATTTAATGTATGGCGATTTGAATAATATCAGTTTCGAAGCCTGGTATTTCTGCAAAGGTGAGATTGATTGGTCAGGCTACTATCCCGGCGATCCCATGAGCACCCCTATTCCACCGACCTGCCGTGATTTCGGCGGAAACCAGATCGATTTTACCCCGTTTAGCGCTTATAACGAGTTGGTGGTTGATAGTCAGGACAACCGCAAGTGGGTCAATATTAGTGGCCAAGGTACAGACGGTAGCAATGTGGAGTATGTCTTTCTGAATGATGAAGTGGGAGCAAACTATCAGCCTACTTACACCGGTCCGGGCTTCTACCAGGCCCAGAGAGGTATTAACTCCGACCAGTTGACTCCCACCGGCGATTCCGTTTATATACCGGCTCCCGGGGATAGCCTCTGGGTGAGTATCGGCGGCTCGATCTACATTGCCTATACCGACACCGGCTGGGTGCAGAAAAAGCTGCTCAGCTTCGATAACCGCAACTGGCAGCCGACCTTCGATGACAGCGCTCCCGATAAACCCTTCTCGCCGCAGATCGGCCGGGAATACTATATGAACGCCAACGGGGTTAACTACGTGGTCAGAAGGGTCAAGGAGACCGGGATCAACGAAGACGATTATGAGGTCAGGCTGGAGATCCAGACCACCGCCAATCCGCGCAACTGCAACACTACCAATACCTGTAGCGACATTGTGCCGAGCGCGGCCGACTATTTCCGGACCCCCTGGGATCAGAGTGTCAGGTTGGAATTGGTTACCGATCCGAGCAGCAGCGATTATCTGCTGCTTAAATACAACGCCGTCGATACTGATAGCACTAATAACGCCAATAGTGGTGCGACTGTAGGGCAGGTGGTTGGCACCGGCATGTGGGGGTTGCAGGCCTGGAGCAACGGAACTGACGGAATTGCCGGATCTACTGAAGCCGGTCCCGATGAAGCTGTCGGAACTACAGACGACTGGACTTCCGACGATTATCCGCTCGATAACAGCGGCGGAAAAGTAACGGTCGACGAGTGGGGCAATCCGGACTCCACATCTAACACCCGGCCGGTGGAATTCAACTGGGAGTTCTGCGATCCCACTTCCGGTCAAAACCAGTGCTGGGGCGCCCAGACCTACTTGAAAGATGCCAGTGGCTACGTGATCCTCGACGATCCGATCATGCTTGATCCGATAACCGTCCAGAATGCCGTGGGCACAACCAAGACCTTGCAGCCCCAGTACGACGGTTGGCTGCACGGTATGCCCGATATCCACGAGACCCTGCGCAACAACAACTGGCAGATTACCCAGGATATCAAGGACAAGGTCATCAATATCCCGGCCGGCAAGATGGTAACCGACGGCAACGAGAATTATTATCTGAAACCGCTGGAGACCAGCGTTTTCCTGGAGACTGTTGTCGATCCCTTGACTATTCCCGTAGACAGCATTCCGGATGTCTCTCAGGCGGATAATATTAACCTGGATACCTTGCCGACTTTCACCGAGCACAATATGGGCGCTATGCCCACGGTAACCAAGGTGAAATTCAGCGAGGGTATTCTGGTTGAATAAACAGCGGTAAAATTCAGCAGTAATTTAAAAGAGGCGTCGAATTCGGCGCCTCTTTTTTTTTATAAAGGTCCAAGGGGGTAGAGGTGAAGAGTGAGAAGTGAGGAGTTAGAAAAACCTGACATCCCCGACCTGTTTTGCCAGGGGCTGGATCCGGAACGATTTGCCATGGATTTCCTTAGATTCAAGGCTCAAGGTCCAAGATTCAAGGAGAAAAAAACCTGACACCCCTGACCTGCTTTGCCAAGGGCTTGGATCTGAATCGACCCCACCAATTCTTCCCCCACCCTAACTCCTCACCCCTCATCGTCTTGTCCCTTGCCCCTTGAAACTTGAATCTTGAATCTTGCCCCTTTTTTTCTATCCGAATCGAACTTTTTTATCTTGACTGATACACCATATATAGTGCAATAATGAACCAAGCAACACTACATATCGTATTAGCCGGGTATTTTACGGATTGCCCGAAACAAATGAAAAATGACTGGGAGAACTGAAAATGGGTGTGGTTATGCCTCTGCAGGAAGCCAAGAAGAAAGAGTCCTTCAAGCAGGTCACCAGGGACGACAGCACCGACCTGGCACTCTTCGTCAGAACCTCGGAAGAAGACATTGTCGGCTGGAAGCGCCAGCGGATTGTCGATGCCTTGCTGCGGGAGACCTTCATCGATCGCGATACCGCCGAGCGGATCAGCATCGATGTCGAGAAAACCGTCCAGACTTCGAACCTGAAGACCGTGACCGGCCCGCTGATCCGGGAACTGGTCAACGCCAGGCTTCTGGAACTCGGTCTGGAGGAGGCGCGCCGCATGCATACCCGGCTCGGGGTGCCGCTCTACGATGTCGATCATCTCCTGGTCCAGCATAACAAGGAAAACGCCAATGTGCCCCACGGCCCCGAGGCGACCAACCTCACCCTGGCCGAGGGGATCAAGAAGGAATATGCCCTGCTCCATGTCTTTACCACCGATGTGGCCGATGCCCATTTAAACGGCGACCTGCACCTCCACGATCTTGGTTTTATCGACCGGCCTTACTGTTCGGGGCAGTCCCTCGAATACGTCAAGAAATTCGGCCTCAACCTGCCCAATTCCCTGGCCATGGCCAAGCCCGCCAAACATGCCGATGTCCTCCTCGCCCATATGGTCAAGTTCGCCGCCGCCCTGCAGAGCCATTTCGCCGGGGCGATCGGCTGGGACGCGGTCAATCTGTTTTACGCCCCTTATCTTGAGGAGATGAGCGACCGGGATGTCAAGCAGCTCGCCCAGATGCTGATCTACGAATTCTCCCAGCAGGCCGTGGCCCGGGGCGGTCAGGCGATCTTTTCCGATATCAACGTCTACTGGGAGGTGCCCAAGCATTTTGTCGATGTGCCGGCCATCGGCCCCGGCGGCGAGTATACCGGCAAGACCTACGGCGAATACGAGAAGGAGGCCCAGCGCTTTGCCTGGGCGCTCTTCGAGGTATATAAGGAGGGCGACGGGGCCGGGCGGCCCTTCTTCTTCCCGAAACCGCTGGTCCATATCACCGAAAAGTTTTTCAAGACCGAAGGGCATATGGACTTTTTGAACCATATCTGCGAGGTGGCCTCGGTCAAGGGCAACACCTATTTCGTCTTCGACCGGGGCGATACCGCCAAGATTTCCGAATGCTGCCGCTTGAGCTTCAAGCTGGAGGCCTCCGATCTCGAAGATGCCAAGGAGCCGTGGCGGATGCGCTACTCGGCCCTGCAGAATGTAACCATCAACCTGCCGCGCCTGGCCTACAAGGCCGAGGGCGACGACACCAAACTGTTCACCCTGCTGACCGAACAAATTAAGCTGGCCGCCAAGGGCCACGAGCAGAAGAAGAAGTTCATCGAGAAGCTGATGGCCCTCGGCAAGGGCGGCCCCCTGGCCATGCTGGCCATGGATCTGGACGGCAACAGCTACCTGCGCCTGGAGCGGTGCAGCTACCTGATGGGCATGGTCGGCCTGAACGAACTGGTCAAGGTCCATACCGGCGAGGAGCTTCATGATTCGGAGGCGTCGCTCAAGTTCGGCCTCAAGGTCATCGCCCATATGAATATCGTCTGCAACAAGATGGCCGAACAAATGGGCATGAAGTTCGTCCTGGAGCAGACCCCGGCCGAAAGCACCGCCTACCGCTTCGCCAAACTCGATATGGCCCATCATCCCGAGGAAACCGCCAAGGTCATCCAGGGGAATATGGAGTCCGGAGAGATTTACTACACTAACTCGACCCTCTTTAATGTCGGCGCCGAGATGAGTCCCATCGCCAGGGTTGAAAAGGAAGGGCTGCTCCACCCCCTGATCGAGGCGGGCTCCATCACCCACGTCTGGCTGGGCGAGTCCAGCCCGGACAAGGAAGCGCTGGCCGATTTCGTTATCAAGACCTTCCGCCATACCAATAACGACCAGATTGCCTTTTCGCCGGAATTCACCTGCTGCCTCGATTGCGGCAAGACCGGCCGGGGCATCACCGACACCTGCCAGTACTGCGGCTCGGAGAAAATCGACGGGATCACCCGGATCACCGGCTACTTCACCAAGATCTCCAGCTGGAACAAGGGCAAGCTCGGCGAGCTCCACGACCGCTACCGGAATGAAGAGCGCTTTGTCCGGAAGTAGCGGCGGGGCGAATATGACAAACTCGCAAAGAATCGCCTGAGGGTCGCCCCGGCTTTTTGCGAATTCATCAATTTATAAAATATAGAGGAGCGAAAAAAATGACATTGTTCACCAAACCGGATTGCCGGCTATGCGATCAGCTGAAGAGCAAGTTCGACTTGAAGGGCATGAAAGTCGATATCGAAGTTCTTGATACCGGCGACGCCGGCGCCCTGGCCCACCTGGCCTGGCATGGCCTGGTCGAGGTCGCCCGCAAGACCTTGCCGATTCTGGTCCTGGACGATTCCTCGACGGTCGAGGATTTCACCGACATCGAAAGCCTGCTGATGAGCAGGGCCGACCAGTGCGGGCTTAAATATAATGATAGTACCGGAGCGGCAATTCTCTGTGAAACCGGCACCTGCGCCATTAACTAGCGCGGGCCATAAACTTTTTTCGGCAGATATCACTGAATCCGTGACCAGTTCCCGGTACCGACTACTTCGAGGTTTTCAGGTGGGAGGGGTGAGAGCTTTCAATTATCCCGGCTCTCCTCCTTGCCTACCCCTCTCTCGCGCCTCCCACTCTGAGACCTTGTTTTGCGATCCCGCACGGATGATTGTGCGGGGTTTTTTTTGCCCGGCCCGGGCCGGATGGTTAATGCAACGGGGATGATGAAAAAGCTGGACAACATCAAGGGTTTTATCGAAAGCTCCTTTATCGACTGGCCGGGACGGACCTGTGCGGTGCTGTTCCTGGGCGGCTGCAATTTCCGCTGCCCGTTCTGCCACAATCATCCCCTGGTCCGGCATCCCGACGAACTGGTTTCATATCCCGTCGAGGAGGTCGTCTCCCGGCTGGGTCCTTTGCGGAAGTGGCTAGGCGGGGTCGCCGTTACCGGGGGCGAGCCGACTCTCGATCCGGACCTGCCGGAACTTCTGGGAATTATCCGGGATCAAGGCTTTCAGTGCAAAATCGACACCAACGGCAGCCGCCCCGAGGTATTAGCCCGCTTGCTGGACGACGGTTTGCTGGACATGGTCGCCATGGACGTCAAGACCGTCCTGGTCCGGGACAAGTATGAGCAGTGTGCCGGTACCGGGGTTGATCTTGAGAAGATAGCCGGAAGCATTGAACTGATCAAGAACAGCGGAATTGCCCATGAGTTTCGGATGACCGTCCTGCCGCGCTACCACAGCCGAGAAGATATCGTCGCCTGGGCCGCTTATCTGGGCAAAGATTCAGTCCTGAAGCTGCAGAACTACGACCCGAGATCGCCGATGTATCCCGGTCTGGCCGGCGCCAAGGGTTTTTCGCCCGGAGATTTCGACGAGCTGGTCCAACTGATAAAGGGCTGAGGTGAGCGAATCTTGGTTTTTAATAAAAAAACTAATCAATCCGGGCGATTACCGGTATAATATATCAGTTTAACCTTTTCCGGCTATAATGATGTTTGACTTCTTGACAAAGCAAAACCCATATAGTAATTAAGTAGTCTTTCAAAATGGATTGACTAAAGAGTTTGTCACAATATTTATAAAATAAACAAGGAGGGTAACCATGCCTACTATCGAGCACAACGGAAGTACCTTTAGCGTTGACGAAGACGGCTTCCTGACCAAGGGAATGGAAGAGTGGGATGACAACTGGGTAGATTACGTAAAGAGCGTCGAGGGTATCGGCGATCTTACCGATGAGCACAAGAAAGTCATCGACACACTGCAGGAGTACTACAAAAAGAACGGGATCGCCCCGATGGTCCGGATTCTTTCCAAGACCACCGGCTTCCCCCTGAAGAGAATCTACGAGCTGTTCCCCTCAGGACCTGGTAAAGGAGCCTGCAAAATGGCCGGACTGCCGAAACCTACCGGCTGCGTCTGATCCATCACCACCGCAAGTTCGCTTGACCGAGGAAGAGGGTTTTTAAACCTTCTTCCTCTTTTTTTGTCCTTTTATCCGTCCGCTTGTCCAAATCCGCATCACTGCTGAACGGTTACAGTCCGGATGTTTTGGGTGCTTTGGCGATCACCCTGGTGAACGGGTACCGAATCCCCGCCCCGTTCGACGGAACAACCACCCTCGGTCCTCTTGCCGCCTACAGCCCCTGTTCCCGGAGATAGCGCTGATGGACGGCGTCGATCCTGAGCCGATATTCAGCCGGGGTGATCGCGGCGCCCCTGATTCCTCCCCTGAGATTTATTTCGGCCAGACAGGTGATCCCCGCCGGCGAAACCATCAGGTCGAGATGGGCGTAGGGATACCTGCCCCTTGCCATGACCTTTCGACATAGATCAAGTTGTTCCCCGGTAAGGGTGGCGGGTTCGCCGGTGCCGCCGTAATGGAGGTTATTGCGGAAATTATCGGGATTGTGCCGCCAGTAGGCTTCCAGGTAATCGTCAATGATGATCACCCGGATATCGCGGCAATCGGGGTGAAAGGGCTGGAGGACGAAGGGAAAGGGCAAGGTGCCGCCGGAGGCCTGGTTGAAGACATCTTCGGCGGAAGGCCAGAGATTAACGCCAATGCCGGCATTGGCCCGGTCCTTTTTGGTTACCACTTCTTTCAGGCTGAGCCGCTGATATTCATTTACCGCCGCCATCAGCTCGTAGAGGTCATGGATGGTCCTGGTCCAGGGCGCCATATACTCCGGAAATATTTTCGCCTGGAAGACCTTGGAGCGGCAGCTCAGCTGGGCCGAGGCGGCCGGAAACATTTTCACGCCGCGTTCGAGCAGGTCGACTACCAGGTTTTCCTGACCGGGCTTGAGCCTGAGGCGGCCGATAAAGACATCCCCGCTGCCAAGGTCGTTGAATTCGGCGTGCAAAGCGTCGTTATCGGGAATCAGCCGGGGCGCCCGGCAACTATGTTCAGCTGATCCGCTCAAAAGAGCATGTCCAGAAAGTGTTGATGGAATTCGGTCAGGTCGGCGCCGCAGTCTCCGCAGAAAAGCTTGACCTCGCCCAGGATTTCCGATTCATCGTCGTCCTGGGTAAAGCTGCCGTCCGGATTCTGGATATAATGGCTGGTTAGAATCACGCCGTCGGCGACCTCCAGAAACTCTTCGTCGTTGCCGCAAATCGGACAGGATATCCGGGCGGTCTTGGTGTGGTCGGGCAATCGCTGCCGACTTTTCCGCGGTTGTTCCATTGGCACACTCAGAAGCGGATGTTGAAAGGGGCGGTGTCGCCCGTGGGCCGCTCATCCTTGATTTCAATGTCTTCGACCCTGGCGCCGGGCGAGCCGGATTTCAGCCACTTGATCATCTGCTTGAAGTTCTCCACCTCCCCTTCAATTACGGTTTCGACCGAGTTGCCGTCCTTGAGGTTTCTGACCCAGCCGGAAAGCCCCAGTTTCAAGGCTTCCGATTTGGTGTAATCGCGGAAATAAACGCCTTGGACTTTACCGCGGATGATGATTTTAGCTCTTTTAACTGCCATTTTTTTTCCCAATGTTGATGATGGTGTCATGAAAAGCGCGGGTTGCCGTGGAGCGGCGCGTTTTTGCACCTTTGTGCCCCGGGGAAAAACTTCTTAAGGGGAGCCTATATCGGATCTTTTCCCGGTTGACGATAACTAGTGTCTGTCCAGGAATGAGGATTTTTGTCCGAGAACGAGAAGCAAGGATGTCGGAAAAGCGCAGCGTAATTTTGGGTACGTGAGCACTTTCCGACTCCGTAGCGACGAAGTTATCGGGCAAAAAGACCATTTCTGGACAGATACTAAATATATCACCGAGATCCATTACCGATCATCATTTTAAAATCTTCTTCGCTGATAATTGCAAGCCCTAAATCCCTGGCCTTGGCAAGCTTGGAGCCCGCTTTTTCTCCGGCGACCAGATGGGTTACCTTGCGGCTCAGGGCCGAGGAGACCCGGCCGCCCAGGCTTTTCACCCGATTTTTCGCCTCGTTGCGGGAAAACGAGCGGAGCGCGCCGGTAAACAGAAAGATCATGCCGCTCAGGGGCTGATCGGTATGCTCTTCGGCGGTACTTTTTATCCGCAGGCCTTGCTGCCGGAGTCGTTCGATTATCTCCCGGTTACTGGGGTTCCCGAAAAATTCCACCAGGCTGGCGCCGACTTGGGGCCCGATGCCTTCGATCTCTTCCAGATCGCTCTGCTCCGCCTTTACCAGGCGGTCCAGGGAAGGGAAGGACTTTTCGAGAAGCTGGGCCGAGACCTCGCCGACGTATCGGATCCCCAAGGCGGTGATAAGCCTGGCTAGGCTCGGGGTTGTACTTTTTGCCAGGGCCGCGCAGGCGTTGGCGGCCGATTTTTCGCCCCAACCCGGCAGCGCGGCCAGCTCGTCCTGTTCCAGGCCGTAGAGATCGGGAATGCTCCTGACCAGGTCTCGATCAAAAAGCTGCTCCATGGCCTTGACCCCGAAACCGTCGATATCGAGACCGGACTTGCCGGTAAAATGGATCAGAGCTCGCAGCCTCTGGGCGGGACATTGGAGATTCACGCAACGCAGGGCCGCTTCACCCTCCTTTCTGACCAGTTCCGTCTCGCATTTCGGACATTGGCGCGGCATGGCGATCGGTTTTTCATGGCCGGTGCGCTTTTCCCTGATCGGCTTTACCACCTCGGGGATAACATCGCCGGCCCTCTGCACCAGAACCCGGTCGTTGATCTTCAGATCCTTACGGGTGATTTCGTCTTCGTTATGGAGGGTAGCCCGGCTGACCATGACTCCCCCGACCTTGACGGGTTCGAGGAGGGCCACCGGAGTTACCGCGCCGGTCCGGCCGACATTGAAGACCACATCCAGTAAGCGGGTGGTGGCCTGCACGGCCGGAAATTTGCAGGCCACGGCCCAGCGCGGACTGCGGGCCTTGCTGCCCAGCCGCGCCTGCAAATCAAGGGAGTTGACCTTGACCACCATGCCGTCGATTTCATAATCGAGCCCGTGCCTCTTTTCGGCCAGCAGATTGAAATGGTCGATCACGGCCCGGATGCTGGAACATTTCCGGGTCAGCTCGTTGATTTTAAATCCGCGGTCCCGCAGAATTTCAAGAACCTGGGCATGGCTCTTGACTTCAAGGGCAAAAGGGTCGCCGACCCCGTAGGCAAAGAAGTCCAGGGGCCGGGCGGCGGTGATTTTCGAATCGAGCTGGCGCAGGGAGCCGGCCGCGGCGTTTCTGGGATTGGCAAAGAGATTTTCGCCGCTTTGCAGGCGCTTTTCGTTAAGGCGGCGGAAACCTTCGGTGCTGATAAAGACCTCGCCCCGTACCTCGAGGCGGTCCGGCAAGTTGCCGCCCCGGAGGCGGAGGGGAATGGCCTGGATGGTCTTGAGATTGGCGGTGATGTTTTCGCCGGTCCGGCCGTCGCCCCGGGTTGAGCCGGTGGTCAAGAGGCCGTGTTCATAAACCAGTTCCACGGCCAGGCCGTCCAGTTTAGGTTCGGCCATGTAGTCGATTTCGTCTTCCCGGTTCAGATAGCGGATCAGCTTTTTTTCAAAATCGAACAGCTCCTGATCGCTGAAAGCGTTTTCGAGGCTGAGCATCGGAATCCGGTGGTCGACGGTCTCGAAGCCGGCCAGTACCGCGCCGCCGACCCGCATGCTCGGGGAATCCGCGGCAGCCAGTTCCGGAAATTTCTCCTCAAGGGCCAGAAGTTCCCGGAAGAGCCGGTCGTATTCGCCGTCGGAGATCTCCGGATTATCCAGCACATAGTATTGGTGGTCGTGGCGGTTGATTTCCCGGCGCAGTTCCGCCGCCTGTTTTTTTGCTTCGGCAAGATTTTCCATTTCGGTCGCGTTTATTAACCGGCCAGGAGCTTGCCGCCGGAGGCGATATTTTCCCGCTCGCATTCATCGATAAAGATCAGGATCGATTCGGGCGGTTTGGCGGCGACCCTGGCGATCACCTCGGTCACTCCCATGCAGATTTCTTCCTTTTGCCTGGTGTCCAGTTTGCCGGCGACCCGGATGTTGACATAGGGCATGATAATTTCTCCTTTGGTTGTAGTTCAGGTTATTTGTGATAAACTCGTAAAAAGTCGATAGCCCTTCCTTGAACATGCTCAGGATGAGAGGCGTAACATATTGATTTAACGTTCGTGCTGGGCTTGTCGAATCACGGAAAAGTTTATGGCTTTAATATAGCTGAAAATTTAGTAAATAAGAAGGATTACAGGTGAGATTCAAGGACGGTGAGGGGAAAAGGACGGTGAGGAGTGAGGAGTGAGGGTAAGCTGCAAGTTAAAAGCCGCAAGCTTCAATGGTAAAGTAAAATGGTGAGGGGTGAGGGGTGAGGGGTAAGGACAGCTAGGGGTGCAAAAGAATCCATGGAAAGGCCGATTCATATTATCCAGGCCCCATGGCAAAGCAGGTCGGGGAAGTCAGGTTTTCTTCACTCTTCACCCCTAAACCCTCACTGTCCTTACCCCTTTCAAAGGAGAGATAGAAATGACAGACGGGCCTTTGATTCTGGTCACCAATGATGATGGGATTTTTGCCCCGGGCCTGCAGGCCCTGGCCGAGGAGCTGGACCGGGTCGGCCGGGTGGTGGTGGTCGCTCCGGACCGGGACAAGAGCGCGGCCAGCCATTCCCTTACCATGCAGCGGCCCCTGCGGGTCAAAAAACTGAGCGTCGGCCGCTATTCGACGGACGGCACCCCGACCGACTGCGTGATCCTGGCGGTGGGCAAGATCCTCGGCGAAACCCCGAAACTGGTTGTTTCCGGAATTAATCCCGGCCCCAACCTCTGCGATGATGTCAGTTACTCCGGGACGGTTTCCGCCGCCATCGAGGGGACCATGCTGGGCATCCCCTCTTTTGCCGTTTCTTTGGCCTGCGAGGAGCCCTGCGATTACGGATCGGCCGCCCGCTTTGCCGGCCAGCTGGCCGGGATGATCCTCGGCCAGGGGCTGCCTCCGGATACCCTGCTCAATGTCAACGTGCCGGAAGGCTCGATTGCCGAGATTGCCGGGATCAAGTTTACCAGGCAGGGCCGCCGCAAGTATGAAGGCGCCATCATGGAGACCCGTGATCCCTGGGGGCGGGAACATTTCTGGATCGGCGGCGGCATACCGGTCTGGGACAAGGGGGAGGATACCGATGCCCAGGCGGTCAAGGACGGTTATATCTCGATCACCCCCCTCCATCTTGACCGGACCAATTACGGCGCCCTCGACTATCTCTCCAAGGGATGGGCCGACCCCTTCAGAGCAGGCGAGGACCAGTCGTGATCATTGATGAAGGCTGGCGGAAGATGATCGAGCAGGGCGCTTTGGCCGGTTTTCCGGTGCGCTATCTGGAGAGGACCGGCTCGACCAATCAGGTCGCCATCGACATGGCGAAGATCGGCGCGCCGACCGATACGGTGGTGGCGGCCGAAAGCCAGACGGGGGGCCGCGGCCGGCTCGGCAGAAGCTGGCACTCCCCGGCCGGCAGCGGCCTTTATTTTTCGATGATCATGCGGCCCGCTCTGCCGCCGGAGGATTTGTCGAAGATCACCCTGGCGGCCGGATTGGCGCTCTGCCTGGCGGTCGAGAAGGTCACCGATCTGGCATTAATGTTGAAATGGCCCAACGATCTGTTCTTGGAAGGCCGGAAGCTGGGCGGAATTCTGGCCGAGACCGTAAATATCAAGGGCGAGCCGACCGTGGTGGTCCTGGGCATCGGTCTGAATGTCAACGCGGGCGCGGCCGTCTTTCCCGCCGATTTGCAGGAGCGGGCCACTTCCCTGTTAATCGAAACCGGCCGCGTATATCGCCGCAGTGAGCTGCTGGCCGCTATCGTAACCGAGCTGCAAGGGCAGGTCCGCCGATTCGAGCGCTCCGGCTTCAAGGGCATCCTCGATGATTGGCGCAAGCGGGATCTTAGCCTGGGCCGGGAGCTGGCCTGGCTGACCCTGAACGGAAGGGTCGTGCGGGGAGTGTCGCTGGGGCCGGACGACAGCGGTCAGCTGCTGATCAAGGACGCCGAGGGGAAGATCCATGAGGTGTTGTCCGGGGATCTCAGCCTGGGGTCGGTCCATGGATAACCTCTGTAACCTCTTTCCAGCCCCTATATCCTTTCTTAATACGAAGGGGTTCGCCCCCGGCCTTATTCGCCCGGCTCCGGAAAACGGATCCGCGGGGGGCGGCGGCCGGTCAGGCGCTGATAGTGTTCAGCCGGATAACCCAGGGCGATAACGGCATGGACCCCTTCCCGGCGGGGGATGGCCAGGATCTCCTTGATAGCCGGGTCATGCTTGATTGCCGAGACCGCGAAGCCGATCAGGCAGGTACCCAGACCAATGGCGTGGGCGCCGAGCAGGATGTTCTGGCTGGCCAGGAGGGCGTCCTCGACCCCGCAGCTGGCCCCTTCGGCGCTGCCGATAACGATTACCGCCGGTGCCCCGTGAAAGAGGAGATCGCGCCCTTCCTTCTCCCGTAGATCGAGAGCTTTGCTGACCGAATCGTAATAGCGGCGATAGTAGTTATCCAGCTCGCCCTTGCCGGTAAGACGCGACAGGAGCCGGTAAAGCGGGTTGGCCGCCATTTTGTTGAGCTTGCGAAAGAAGAGCCCGACCCGGTCGCCGAATTTTTCAACCTGGTTGCGGCGCTCAAGGATGGTGAAGGTCCATTTCTGGCTGTTGGTCCCCGACGGGGCGGTGGTGCCGATCCTGACCAGGTCTTCCAGGAGATCCCGGCTTACCGGCCGGTCCAGATAGTTGCGGCAGGAGCGGCGGGAGGCCATCAGTCTTACCAGCTCCGCCGGATCGGCATCGCCCCACTTGAGCCAGCGGTTTTCGACCTCAAAGCTATTGAAGCGAAGACTCTCCAGGGCGATGGTCCGCGCCGCGACGGCTTCGGCCGGGCAGACCGCAAGGCAGTGGCCGCACTCCATGCAGCGCTCGCCGGTTACCGCGGCCCGGCCATCCTCAAGGCTGATGGTCCGGTCGGGGCAGACCTCGACGCAGAGACCGCAGCCGGTGCATTTTTGCCGATCGATGTCGATACCGATTTCCCCAACCATTCAGAGCTCCTTGATGATTTTCAGCATCCGCTCCCGATGGGAGCCAGGCCAGTATAAGCGGGCGCAGCGGGGGCAGATCCTGAAATCGTCGTAATATTTGATGGTCAGCGGCAGGAGGCGGTCGATGATCTCTTCCTTGGTAACCTTCCGCAGCCGATCATTGCAGCGGAGGCAGCGGCTGAACGGCTCAATCCGGTCCCGGAGGCCGTAGAGTTCGATGACTTCCCGGAGCTGCTCGCTTGGTTTGTGGTGACGGACCAGGCGGCCGTGGACCACTTTTTTCCTTTTCAGGAAGGTGTGGTCGCGGGTTAAAAGAATTCTCCGCTCACGCCGGGAGATTTCGGCCAGGGCCTCGTCGTTCATGGTGGGCTCGAAAAAGGTGTCGAAGCCGGTCATCCGCAGAAGTCCGGCGAGCTTGCCGACATTGGCATCCACCGCGAAACGGAGAGCGGGCAGGGCGGGCCGCAAACGGGTCGGCAGGGTGGGGTCGGTCGGCAGAGGAAGCCCGAAAACCTCGATCCGGTCATCCGGGCCGACCGGGCAGGCGAAGTCCTGTTCTCGGCCGTTGACCAGCAGCCGGTGGATTTCGGGATGGGGGATTCCGAGTGCCTCCAGAAAATCCTTGATCGAGGTCCGGCGCTCCAGTCTGATCGGCGGAATGGCCTTGCCCCTTAGCGGCTTGGCCAGGAAGCGGGGCAGATCGTCATGGATGGTCAGCGTAACCGCCATTTTTTGTTACTCGGATAGTGATGGCGTCGCAAAAAGCACCCTGAAGGGCATAAATCGCCAGCTCCCACGTTGCTGCAAATTGTCTCGTCATTGAAGCGTACTAAAAGTACGCATCATTCCTAGAAATTCGCACGCCTTGGATTTGATGATTTTCACCCGCAAGGGGTATTGCATGCTTAGCCATCCCATTTATGACTTTTGCGAGCTTGTCAAAATTGACGGCGTCGCGAAAACTGATTTGCTCCGTCATTGCGAGGAGCGAAGCGACGAAGCAATCAACTATTTCCAACTAGTTAATTGCTTCTAGATTGCTTCGCTGCGCTCGCAATGACTTGATTTTTGAGAGGCCTGGGGTGAACGGAGTGACTTATAGATTTGATTCACCCTGAGCCTGTAAGTTATCCCGCTCATCCTGAGCCTGTCGAAGGAAGAGTTTTGCGGCTTTCCCAGGCTCCCGAGCAGTAACCGATCACGGAATAAGCCACCCAGGATTGATCATCTCCCATCTGGTAAGCGATTGCAAGGTGCCGGAGAGGCAAGGTATCACCCTGCGATGTGTACTGGTGTACATGAGCAGGCCGATAACACAGCAGATTCGGCGCCCTGTAATCGCTTACCCCGATCAGACCTTCGGCAGGTGCCGGGTCGCCTCGGCGATTGCTTCGGCCGGATATTCGTAGTTGCTCAGCTCGCCGGCATGATACTGCTCATAGCTGGCCAGATCGAGCAGTCCGTGGCCGGAGAGGTTGAAGAGAATGGTCTTCGGGTCGTTCGGATCCCGGGTGGCCTCGATGATCGCGGCCCGGATCGCATGGCATGTTTCCGGAGCCGGGATGATCCCCTCGGTCTTGGCGAAGAGGATGCCCGCCTCGAAGCATTCCATCTGGTGCAGGGCATGGACCTCGATCAGTTTCTCCCGGTAGAGGGCACTGACGATCGGCGACATGCCGTGGTAGCGCAGACCGCCGGCGTGGATGCCGGGCGGGATGAAGTCGTGGCCCAGGGTGTACATCTGCATCATCGGGGTTCGCTTGGAAAGATCGCCGAAGTCGTAGGCATAAACCCCTTTAGTCATCGACGGGCAGGAGGCGGGTTCGACCCCGAGCAGACGGATTTTTTTGCCTTCCAGCTTGTCGGGCAGCCAGGGATTGGCGATGCCGGCAAAATTGGAGCCGCCGCCGCAGCAGCCGATAACCACGTCGGGATAGTCGCCGACCATGGCCATCTGTTTCTTGGCCTCCAGGCCGATGATGGTCTGATGCAGGCAGACATGGTTCAGGACCGAGCCCAGGGCGTAATTGGTCGAGTCGTGGGAGACCGCGTGTTCCAAGGCCTCGCTGATGGCGATACCGAGGGAGCCCGGCGAGTCGGGATCCTGGGCGAGGATGGTCTGGCCGGTCGGGGTCAGGTGGCTGGGACTGGCGACCACTTCTGCCCCGAAGGCATGCATCATCGCCTTTCGGTAGGGCTTCTGGTCGAAGGAGACCTTGACCATGTAAACCATGCAGCTCAGGCCGAACTTCTGGGTGGCAAAAGAGAGGGCCGTACCCCACTGGCCGGCGCCGGTCTCGGTGGCGAGGTTCTTGATTCCGGCTTTTTTATTGTAATAGGCCTGGGGCACGCTGCTGTTGGTCTTGTGGCTTCCCGAGGGCGAGACTCCTTCGTGCTTGAAGTAGATCTTGGCCTTGGTGCCCAAGGCCTTTTCCAGAAAAGTGGCGCGGACCAGGGGCGACGGCCGCCAGATCGCGAAAATATCCTGGACCTCTTCGGGGATATCGATCCAGCGCTCGGAGCTCATTTCCTGTTCGAGCAGATCGGGAGGGAAGATGGCGCCCAGTTTCTCGGGAGCGATCGGCTGGTTGTCCTCCGGGTCGAGGGGCGGCTGAAGTCCGTTGGGGATATCCGGCAGGACGTTGTACCACTGGGTGACTCTATCTTCATAAGGCAGGATGATTTGTTTGCTCATGGTGACCTCGCTGGGATTTCAGGTTGAATTCGAGTAACCGTTCAGCAGCACCACATCTTCGGATGATCGGCCCGGCTTACGTACACGAGGTACGCGGCGCCGGTCCGCTTGTCCAAACCTGCACCACTGCTGAACGGTTACAGTCCGGCAGTTTTGGGTACTTAGGCGGCCACCCCGTTGAACGGTTATGAATTCCACGCAGGCGATTATCGTTTTCGGGAATGGCACCGTAATATATCTAATGTTTTTAATAAGTATGGTTAAGCGGTGTCAAGGAGAATCGGCCCGGACTTAATCTCCCGCTTGCATTGGCGGGAGAAGTTGGTAGATAAAGATAAGATATCTTCTGGAAGCCGTTTACGGTTGCAGGTTCATGATAATTACCCAGGGAGTGCGTGCCGATGACCGGAATTATAGACTTTCATGCCCATGCCTTTCCCGATAAGGTCGCGGCCGGGGCAGTGCCTGCCCTGGCCGCGGCAGGCGGCATCACCCCCTGCCTGGACGGCCGACTCGATTCGCTGCTCGGTGCCATGGACCGGGTTGCGATCGAAAAAGCGGTACTCTGTTCGATAGCCACCAGGCCGGGGCAGTTCGAGGCGATCCTGACCTGGTCGAAGGAGATCCGCTCCGAGCGGATTATCCCCTTTCCCTCCTTCCATCCCGATAATCCGGAGGCCCTGCCCAACATCGAACGGATCCGGGCCGAGGGATTCAAGGGGATCAAGATGCACCCCTATTACCAGGATTTCGTCCTTGACGAGGAACGGATGTTTCCCCTTTACGAGCGGATCAGCGAGGCCGGTCTGGTTCTGGTGATGCATACCGGCTTCGATATCGGCTTCCCCCGCGAGCGGATCTGCGATCCCCCCCGGATCGTCCGGGTTATCGAGAAATTTCCGGATCTGAAGCTGGTCGCCACCCACCTCGGGGCCTGGGAGATGTGGGACGAGGTTGAAGAGCTGCTGATCGGCCGGCCGCTCTACCTGGATATTTCCTATTCGCTTCAATATCTGGTCAAGGAAAAGGCGCGCCGGATGATCCTGGCCCATCCCGCCGACCGGCTCCTGTTTGGAACCGATTCACCGTGGATCTGCCAGGAAGAGGTGCTGGAGCAGTTCCGGGCCCTGGAGCTGGGAGCGGAGCTTGAGGAGAGAATTCTTCGCCTTAATGCTTTGCAGTTGCTGGAGAATTAGTACCCCGTAAACCATAAAGTTTCGCAAGATTGCGAAGGTATTTTGCGGGCCGACAAGGCGCGGCTTCTGGCGCATAGCAGCGCTCTGTAACGGAAGCTGTAACGCGGTTGGCACGTAAAATAACGAGCAAGGTGCGATAGTTCAGGGGGTACGGGGTACTTAAGGCGGAAAACTTTTTTTGGAACGCAGCCAGGAAGGAATCGATGATTATCGGGGTGCCAAAAGAGGTAAAGGAGCAGGAGAACCGGGTGGCGCTGACCCCGGCCGGCGCGGCTGAGCTTGTCGGGGCCGGGCATCGGGTCTTGATCGAGCAGGACGCCGGTCTGGGCAGCGGCATCGGGGATGATGAATTCCGCCGGGCTGGGGCCGAGATTTTGGCTGGGCCGGAGCGGTTGTGGCGAGAAGCCGGAATGATTGTCAAGGTCAAGGAGCCCATGCCCGCCGAGTACCGCTATCTGCGGAAAGATCTGCTGCTTTTCACCTATCTCCATCTCGCTCCTCTGCCGGAACTGACCGGGACCCTGGTCGCGAACGAAGTAACCGCCGTCGCCTACGAGACGGTGGAGGAGGCGGACGGCAGTTTGCCGCTACTCGCCCCGATGAGCGAGGTAGCCGGCCGCCTCGCCACCCAGGCCGGGGCGCATTTTCTCGAAAAAGAGAGCGGCGGCCGCGGCATTCTCCTGGGCGGCGCCGCTGGGGCGGAGCCCGGCAAGATCGTCGTTCTAGGCAGCGGCACGGTGGGAAGCAATGCGGCCCGGATCGGTCGCGGCATGGGGGCCCGGGTGGTAATGATGGCCCGGAACTTACGAAAACTCGCTGCCCGGGAAAAAGAACTTGGCGGCGGGCTTGTCACCATGACCGCAACTCCGGAAAATATCGAGGAGCAGATCGGCAACGCCGACCTGGTTATCGGCGCCGTCCTGGTCCCGGGCGGGCGGGCTCCGCGGTTGATCAGCAGATCGATGCTGGCCGGAATGCAGACCGGGGCGGTGATCGTCGATGTGGCTATCGACCAGGGCGGCTGCGTCGAAACCTCCCGGCCGACCACCCACTCCCACCCGACTTACCGGGTAGAGGGGATTATCCACTACTGTGTGGCCAACATGCCCGGGGCGGTGCCCCGGACCTCGACCTATGCCTTATGCGGCGCCACCCTGCCCTATGTGGTCCGGATCGCTTCGGCCGGAATCGCGGCGGCGGCGCGAAACGACCGGGCGCTACTCAATGGGATCAACGTCTACCGGGGCCGCCTGACCAATCAACAGGTGGCGGAAGCCCAGGGCAGAGAGTGGTTTGACTGCAGGGGTCTCCTTTCGGAATAGAGTGGCAGCGCAGCTTTTCTGGTTGGCTGGACTGTCCGATGGCAGAAGCCAGAAGCCAGAAGCCGGGAGCCAGAAGCCGGGAGCCAGAAGACAGAAGCCAGGAGCCCAGAATCTAGTAAAAAAAAATTAAACAACCGAAGAAGTCTAGAATATCGACGGATTAAAAAACAAGATTTCTTACATTCGTTCGAAATGACAGGCTTTTCGACTTTTTTTGCAAGTTGATCAATTATTATGGCGTTGCAAAAAGTGTTTTGTCAGGTCATTGCGAGGAGCGAAGCGACAAAGCAATCCAGTGTTTTTTCAATCAGTTACAGGTTTCTGGATTGCTTCGCTACGCTCGCAATGACTTGATTTTTGTCACGCCATCAATAATCAGCCAAGCAGGGACAAAGAACGGGTGCGGAGGAGTGGAGTGGTGAGGAGCGAGCAAGGACGGTGAGGAGTGAGCCCATGAGAAGCCGATTTAGATCCAGGTTCACGGCAAGGGAGGTCAGGGGGGTAGATTTGTTTTGTAGCTTTTAGCTTGCAGCTTGCAGCTTGAACCTGTCCTACAAACCACGCAGGGGGCAGCTTTCGCATTTCGGCTTGCTTTTCAGGCAGAATTCCTTGCCCACCCGGACCAGCAGGGCGTGGTATTCGTTGTAGAGCTGGATTTCTTCGGGCAGGGAGGTCATGAACAGTTCCTGCATCTCGTAATAATCGCTTTCCTCCCAGATCAGATTGTGGCGCAACAGGATCCGGTGGGTGTAGGCATCGATCACAAAGATCGGCTTTTCGGCCGCGTAAAGCATGATCGAATCGGCCGTTTCCGGGCCGATCCCCTTGACGGCCAGCAGTTCATGGCGGAGGGTGTCCAGGTCGGTAGCCAGGAAGTTTTCGAGATCCTCGTCGCTTCGGCCGATTGCCGCGATCAGGTTTTTCAGGCGCTTGGCCTTGAGGTTGTAATAGCCTGACGGCCTGATCTGCTGGGCCAGAATTTCGGCGGGGGTTTCGGCCAGGGCCGGCAGGGAAAGGAGTCCGGCCTCCTTCAGGTTGGCAATGGCCTTTTCGACATTGCGCCAGTTGGTGTTCTGGGTGAGGACCGCGCCGACGGTAATTTCCAGCCTGGTCTCTCCCGGCCACCACTTTTGCGGGCCGAAGTGGTGGTGCAGAAGGTTGTATATCTCGAGAATCTGTTCAGACATGGTTTGGCTGGTTTAGAATGGACCACGATGGTCCGATCTGGAAATCGGGGAAAAGATATCGGACGGACCGGTCAATCCGATTTCACGAATATCCGGTAAATGATAAACCCCAACACCGCGCAGGCCCCTCCGACAATGGGCAGCACTGCTTCAAGCGCGATTTCGTCCTGGGCCATGATCCCCTCCATGTAAGGGGTTCCGAAAAATGCCCAGGATCCGGTCAGGAGTACGACAATGATAAGGGAGTTCAGGGCCTGCTTGTAAACGTACCAAGCGAGCATGGAGATATACGGCACCAGGAACCAGGCGTTGGTGAAAAGCCCCTTGTAGTCGACATTATCGATTTGCTCGGGAATTTTGGTCGCCACGATAAAATCGAGGACGGGTTTGAAAAACATGATAAACGATTTTGTTATTTCCCAGACTGGCAAAAGAAATTCAAACATGACTGCCCCTCCGCCGGTACAATCCGGCTCCGATTAAATCGAGATGGCGTTGCAAAAAGTCGCCAGCTCCTGCGTTGCTGCAAATTGTCTCTTTATTGCAGCGTACTGAAGTACGCTTCATTCCTCGAATTCGCGCGCCTTGGATCTGACGATTTTTGCTTAGCCCATTCCCCTTGAGACCGATGGCGTTACAAAAAGTCATGAGATGGCTAAGCAAAAAATACACTACGACGCAGTAGAGCGGAGTTTTTGCGACGCCATCAGTCAACCTGCTGTTCGTCGCGCTGGGGCGAAATCGCCCGCTTGTAAACCTTGATGGCGCAGTAGGAGCCGCACATGCTGCAGGCGTCACCCTTGTATGAACAGCCGCCTTCGTCCCGGTATCTTCTTGCCTTTTCAGGGTCCATGGATAGCTCGATCTGACCCTTCCAGTCCAGCTTGTCGCGCCGTTTGGCCATGGCGATATCCTTGTCGATGGCGCCCGGCACTCCTTTGGCAATATCGGCGGCATGGGCGGCAATCCGGGAGGCGATCACCCCGTCGCGGACATCGTCGGGGGTAGGCAGCTTCAGGTGTTCGGCCGGGGTAACATAGCACAGGTAGTCGGCCCCGGCGGCTGCGGCGATGGCGCCGCCGATCGCGCCGGTAATGTGATCGTAGCCGGGGGCGATATCGGTGACCAGCGGGCCAAGGACGTAGAACGGCGCGTTATTGCAAAGTCTTTTCTGCAGGAGGATATTGGCTTCGATCTGGTTCATCGGCATATGGCCCGGACCTTCGACGATCACCTGGACTCCCGCTTCCCAAGCCCGGTTGGTTAATTCGCCGAGATGGATCAGTTCCTGGACCTGGCCGCGGTCGGTGGCGTCGGCCAGACAGCCCGGCCTGATCCCGTCGCCGAGACTTAAAGTAACTTCGTGTTCCTTTAGAATGGCAAGCAGGTCGTCAAATCTTTCGTAGAGCGGGTTTTCCTTGTTGTTATAGCTCATCCACTCAATGGTGAACGAACCGCCCCGGCTGACCACGCCCAGCAGGCGCTTGTGGTTTTTAACCCGGTCGAGGGTGGAGCGGGTTATGCCGCAATGGAGGGTCATGAAATCGACCCCGTCTTCGGCCTGCTGCTCGATGGTTTTGAAGATTTCATCGACGCTCACTTCGCCGATCTTCTTTTTCTGCTTTTCGACCACTTCGGCGATGCTCTGGTAGATGGGCACGGTGCCGAGGGGTACCGGGCAGTTCCGGAGGATTTCCCGGCGGACCTCGTTAAGGTTGTCGCCGAGGCTCAGGTCCATGACCGTGTCGGCCCCAGCCTTCAGACAGACGCAGAGCTTTTGCAGCTCCTGCTCGATCTCCGGGTAATCTTTCGAGGCGCCGATGTTGGCGTTGACCTTGGTCGTGGTGCCCTTGCCGATCGCCATGATCCGTTCGAACTGGTGATTGTTGTTCTTGGGGATCGCTATGGTGCCGTCGGCTACCCCATCCATCAAGGTTTTAACCGGCATGCCTTCGTTGGCGGCGCAGGTTTCGAAAATCGGGGTTATATTGCCGTTCAAGGCGTCTTCGCGAATGCTCATTCTTGTCTCCGAAAAATTAAAGGCGTCAGGGTTTTGCTGTAAGGTTCAAGGTGAAAAGGGCAAGTAGTGAAGGCTCAGCTTCACTCACCCCGCCAGGTAGTTTAGGTTTTGGTGATTCGCAAAATGATTTATTCATGGCATTTGCGAGAAATGAAGCGATGAAGCAATCCAGTATTTACAACCAGTTAGATATTCCGGATGGCCAAGAAAAAAACATCGGCTTTCAAGTCACGCATTTGCGGCAACCCGGGAAGCGCAGGCGATTTTTCGCAACGCCACCAAACTTATAAACACGCAAAGGTCTAAGGATGGCTAAGCAAAAAGTTCGATACATCAAGACGGTAGATCGGATTGCTATGCCCCTTTTGGGCGCTTTTTTGCGACGCCACCAAACTTGACAAACTTACCAGCGGCCTGCCGGTAATGTCAACGAAAATAGCCCGCGGCAAAAGTCCAAGTCAAAAAACCCCGTGATCGAAGAGGATTCTGAAGCCGATGGCGATTAAAACGAGGCCGCCGCCGATTTCGGCCCCGGCCCCGAGCCGGCCGGCATGGCGGATTAACTTGCCTAGATGAAGTCCTGCTGCGGTCAGGACCAGGGCGACCATGCCGATAATCAGGGCGGGCAGGAGAATCTCGGTCTGCAGGAAAGCAAAACTCAAACCCACCGCCAGGGCGTCGATGCTGGTGGCCACCGACAGGATGACCAGGGAAAAGCCCCGGGTCGGATCCACAGCCGCTTTTTCCCCGGGGTCAGCGCTTAAGGCCTCATGGATCATTCTGGAACCGACCAGAAAAAGGAGGATAAAGGCGAGCCAGTGGTCGAATGATTCGATCAGGGGCCGGAAGGCGAGGCCGCCCGCCCAGCCGATGACGGCCATTCCCCCCTGGAAAAGGCCGAAATGCCAGGCCAGCCGAAAGGTATGGCGAAAGGTGGTTCGGGGCAAAGAGACCCCGGCGGCCAGGGCTACCGCGAAGGCATCCACGGCCAGGGCCAGCGCTATGAGAAAGATGGTTGAGATGGTCATCGAAATAGGCAAAATAAAGGAGACGATCCCGCTTGCAATGGCGGAAAGCCGTGATTAATATAGTTTTTCTGCGATCCATGGCGACTTTTTTGCGACGCCGGCAATTATGATGGTAAAAGAAGCTGTCATTTTGCGAGTGCAGCGACGCAATCCATAAATATGTAACTGTTTGAAAATGCTGGATTGCTTCGTCGCTGCGCTCCTCGCAATTACGGGACAAATCAGTTTTTGCGAGTTTATCATCGATGATGAATTCGCAAAAAGTCAAAAAAAGCTGTCATTTCGAACGCATGTGAGAAATCTTGTTATTTAGGGACATGGAAATTATAAAGTACCGTTTATACCGCAAAAGGGCATAAGTTTCGTTTGGGCCGGCAAGCGGCCCAACTCAGCTTTGTACCGCAAGGGCATAAGTTTCGTACGAGCAGGCGAGCTGCTCAACTCAGCTTTATCTTTGTCGTCGTGCCGGCATGCTTTTAGCCGGCATTCATCGTATGATCTGGATTCCGGCTTAAAACCTGCCCGAATGACGGACTTTTAGATGCATGGGTAACCCGGTATTTCAACAATTTCTGAGTCCCTAAGTAGAAATCGTCAAATCCAAGGCGTGCGAATTTCGAGGAATGAAGCGTACTTCAGTACGCTGCAATGAATGACGAGATAATTTGCAGCAACGCGGGAGCTGGCGATTTCTGCGATGCCATGGCACCATTAAAACTTAAGAGGAAGCTAATGAAAAGAACTTTAGGAGCCGGTGGAAAAGAAACTTGTCCAAGCCAGAATTTATCGGGGCGGCGCTTTATGGAGCCCCGGCTGACCGGCCTGCTGTATCGAGGTTTGGCCTTTATAATACCTGTGTTTCTATTGCTAACCCCGATCGGCTGCTCGCGGGAAGAGGCCGTTAGCGAGAACCCTCCGGCTAAGGCGGTGACCCGGAGCGCCACCCAAAATAATGCCGAAGTCGCCCTGGCCGGCCAGGAGGAAAAAATCTTCCGGTCGATTCCGCCGGCGGAGGCCAAAAAGATGATGGAAAGCCGCAAGGATCTGGTTATGGTCGACCTCCGGGAGGCCAAGGAACTGCGGGAGGGATATATCGCCGGCTCCCAACTGGTCCCGATGAGCGCCCTCGCCAAGGGGAGCGCGGCCCTGCCCGCCGATAAACCCCTTTTGCTGATCTGCGCGGTCGGCGGCCGCAGCTATGGGGTTGGTCGTTATTTCTCGGCCAAGGGCTACCCGGAGATCTACAACCTCAAGGGCGGAATCTCTGCCTGGAAGCAGGCGGGTCTGGCGCTCAAGTACTGATGGCGGCGCAAAAACTCCGATCCGCTTTGACTTTTGCGGGACCACCGCGCGCCGGTGGCCCCGTACCAAAATTATAAATTTAAATCGAAAAAAGGTGAATAACCATGAGTGCCAAGACCGAGACCAGGGAATTTCAGGCGGAAGTTAAAAAAATGCTCGATATCGTCATCAACTCCCTTTACACGGAGCGCGATGTCTTCCTGCGGGAGCTGGTATCGAACGCGGCCGATGCCCTGGAGAAGTTGCGCCATCAAAGCCTGGTCGAGGAGGAGATTTTCGATGACCATCTCTCCCTTGAGATCCGGATTGACTGCAACGACAAAGAGCACACCCTGACCATCACCGATACCGGCATCGGCATGACCCGGGACGAGCTGGTCGACAATCTCGGGACCATCGCCCACTCCGGTTCGAAGACTTTTCTGACCAAGCTCAGCGAGGCGGACCAGGAGGATGTCAGTCTGATCGGTCAGTTCGGGGTCGGCTTTTACGCGGCTTTCATGGTCGCCGACGAGGTCAAGGTGCAGTCGCGTTCCTATCTGATGGATGACGAGGGGCACCAGTGGTCCTCGGACGCCTCCGGCAGTTACAAGATCTCGCCCTGTAAGGGCATCCACCGCGGCACCAGGATTATTATCAAACTGAAGGAAGATGCTCACGCCTATGCCGATTCCGGCAAGATCAAGGAGATAATCAAGCGTTATTCAAGCTTCGTTTCTTTTCCGATCAAGGTCGACGGCGAGAAAGTCAATACGGTCCAGGCCCTCTGGACCCGGGGCAAGAGCGAGATCACCGACGAGGAGTACAACGAGTTCTACAAGTTCATCGGCAACGCGGTCGACGAACCCCTCTACCGGCTGCACTTCTCCACCGACGCCCCCCTCGCCATCAAGTCCCTGCTTTATACGCCGAAGGAGAATTTCGAAAATCTCGGCTTCGGCCGGATGGATCCCGGGGTCAGCCTATACTGCCAGAAGGTGCTGATCGAACAGCACAGCAAAAACATCCTGCCCGACTGGCTGCGCTTCCTGAAGGGGGTGGTGGACAGCGAGGACCTGCCCCTGAATATTTCCCGGCAGGCCCTGCAGGATAACGCCCTGGTGGCGAAGATTCACAAGGTCCTCACCAGCCGCTATCTCAAGCATCTGGAGGAAGAGGCCGGTAAGGATCCGGAACAATACCAGGAGTTCTGGCGCACCTTCGGCATCTTCCTGAAGGAGGGGATTACCAGCGACTTTACCCATCGTGAAGCCCTGGGCCGGCTGCTGCGCTTCGAGTCATCGGCCTCGGAACCGGGCAGGATGATCTCCCTGGCCGAATATGTCGAAAGGATGGGCGAGGGGCAGGAGAGTATCTTTTATATAAACGGCTCCAGCCGGGAAGCGATCGAGGCGGGCCCCTATGTCGAGGCCTTTCGGAAAAGAAAGCTCGAGGTCATCTACACCCTCGAGCCGATCGACGATTTCGCCCTTAGCCATCTCGGCGAGTTTGCCGGCAAGCAGCTGGTTTCGGCCGATCGGGGCGATCTGGAACTGCCCGAGAGCGGCGCCGGAGAAGAGGCCGCCCAGAAAGAGGAGCAAGCCGAAGGATTATCGGACGAGCGCCGGCAGGGCTTGACCGCGTGGATGCAGGAGGTGCTCGGCGACCGGGTCAAGGAGGTCCATGTCTCCAAACGTCTGGAAGACAGCCCCGCCCTGATCGTCAACGCCGGCGGTTATATGACCAGCAGCATGGAGCGGGTGATGCGGGCCGCCAGGCAGGACAGCGGTTTCGCCCAGTTTGCTGGCAAGAACCTGGAGATCAACCCCCGCCACGAGCTGATCAAGAACCTTGATAAGCTGCGGGAGGAGGATCGGGAGTTCGCCGCCAGCGTGGTCGAGCAGATTCACGACAACGCCATGATCCAGGCCGGTTTGAACGTGGAGCCCCGGGCCATGGTCGAGCGCAGTTACCGGATCCTGGAGCGGCTGGTGAAAAAGGATGGCGGGGGATGACCTTTTTTTTGGGGGGACAAATTTGATTCGTTCGCAAAAAGGCGAAAAAAGTTGTCATTTCGAACGCAGGTGAGAAATCCTGTTTTAACCCATCGGAACTATTAAGATTTCTCTCATTGGTCTAAATGACATTATGGCAGTAGCGACTTTTGAGATCCTATCCACCCTGTTGTCAGTCGTCCTGCCGTGCTAGGGAGTCGGCCAGTTCTTTGAGCCTGATGCCATATTTTTCCCAAAGCCTGATCGAATCCCGATAGATAGGCCGCCGGACCTGACTGCTGCTCAAGGTTCTGACCGATCTTTTTGTCCTGTGAAAATCCAGGCACTGACTATCCCAGGGGATCCCGCAAAATTCGAAGATCGCCCGGCTCTGCGCCTCCTGGTCGGCGACCAGCTCTTCATAGGAGATTTCATGGATGAACCCGGGTAAGACTCCGCGCCAGTGTTTCATTAAGTTTCGGTATAGTTGGTAATATTCTCCAAGTTCCTTTTGGTTGCAGGCATATTTATGATCGGCATGGAACAGGTTTTTGTAGATTGACAGGCAATTATCCAGTGATTGCCGGCGGCAATTGATGATTTTCGCGTTGGGCAAGATCAATTTTATCATGCCTATATATAAAAAATTATGGGGCATTTTATCGACTATATATTTTGTTTGGGGATCTTTAAAAAAACGGTGGGTTCGGCCAAGATATTCTCGACCCATCCCGGCGAGAGCCTTGATTGAAGTTTGATTGATCAGGGTTTCAAAATCGATAGAGCCGCCGGTCGGAGTTTTTGTTTCGACTGAAAGGAGGTTGTCGAGATCGTCAAGCTCACCCGCCCCGAAAACATCGGGATGGCTCGCCAGGATTTGCTCAACTAGACTGGTTCCCGACCTTGGCATGCCAAGGACAAAAATAATCCTTTCTTCTTCCGTACCCGCCCCGGACAGCCGTTCGAAAAGATTTTTCGTAAAAACCTTTTCTATCTTTTTGAAGTAAAGATCATCATCGGCTAAACAGTACTCATAAGTCGATCTTTTCAGGTTATTGGCCTCTTCAAAATAATCAAAAGCCTCTCCGTATGATTTGAGATCTTCATAGGCCTTGCCGAGTCCGTGGGCTAGAAGGATGCGATCCCAAACGGTGAGACTTTTGGATTTAAAGAGTTTTTCCATGGCGGCGATTTCATCGTCCTTACCGATATGTTTTGTTGCCTTGGAGAGCTGATAGTGGGCCAGACAATATGATGGCTGGATAGCGATGGCCTTCCGGTAACAGTCGACGGCTTCCTTGCTTTGCCCGAAAGACTCGTGTGTCAAGCCTAGATTATGGTAGGCATCGACAAAATCTGGTTGCAGACGTAAGGCTTCCCGGTATTCTGCTGCTGCTTCTTCCGTGGTGCCGAAGTTCATCAGGGCGCCGCCGAGGTTATAATGCGATTCCGCCCGGTCCGGCACTGTTTCTACCAGTTTGCGCAAAACGGCAACCGAATCCTCGACCATTCCCGCGGCGAGCAGGGCGTTGCCCAGACCGGTAAGCGCCTCGGGGTGGTTCGGCTCAAGGGCCAAGGCCTTTCGGTAACAGACGCCGGCTTCTTCAAATTGCCGGGTTTTTGCGAGGGTCCGGGCCAAATGATTATTGGTCGGTATGAAGTCCGGGTTAAGCTCCATCGCCTTCCGGTAGCACGTTTCAGCCTTTGCATACATATTCCGGGCAAAAAAGATGTTCCCCAGGTTTAAATGGTAAAAAAACTTTTCCGGAGTGATGGCTATGGCTCTATTGATGAGATCGATCGCCTTTTGGTCCTTGCCGCTTTGATGGAAGATCATCCCTAACAGATGAAGTGTATCGGAATGACGCTTATCGGAGGTTAAGAGAGCTCGGCAGCACTCTTCGGCTTTTTGCAGACGTCCGTTCTGGTAATGGCCAAAGGCTTGTTCATAGGTAATACCGTTTTGCCGGCTTGATACCTGCTTTCGCTGTGTAGAATTGTTCTTTTTGGGACGGAGCTTTTTTTTAGACATTATTTGTTTTTTTCTGTTCAGGGACTCAGGAATTGTTGATATACCGGTTTACCACGCAAAAGTCCGTCATTTCGGCAGGTTTTAAGCCGTTCTCCAGATCATACGCTTGATGCCGGCTAAAAGCATGCCGGCATGACGACAAAGATAAAGCTGAGTTGGGCCGCTTGCCGGCCCAAACGAAACTTATGCCCTTTTGCGGTATAAACGGTACTTTTATAATTTCCAAGTCCCTAAAGAACAAGATTTCTCACATGCTTTCGAAATGACAACTTTTTTAGACTTTTTGCGAATTTATCAAACTCGGGTATATATAAAACTATTATGAGCGAATCGCAAAAAAAACCGGCATCGCCGAGAATTGGTTACGAAGCGGCGAAAGTCCTGTTGCTGATCGTTATCACCTGTTTTGTCTATGGGAATACCATCGACAACCAGTTTGTCTTCGATGATTCGAGGATTTACCTCAACCCCCATATTCGCCTGGCCTCCCTGGATTTTCAGAGTGTCGCCGCAGCCTGGCGGAACATCGAGCCGAAGACCCGGCCCCTTGCCAATCTCAGTTTCGCCCTGAACTATTATTTCCATCAGGATGAGGTTAGGGGTTACCGGCTGGTTAATATCGCCATCCACGCGATTACCGGGATATTTTTGTTTTTACTGGTCCGAACCACCCTGAACCTGCCGGGCCTGCGCTCCCGATACGGCGCCTACAACTGGCTGCCCTTTGTCGCCGCCTTGTTGTGGCTGGTCCATCCGGTCCAGACCCAGTCCGTCTCTTATACGGTTCAGCGAATGAACAGCCTGGCCGCCATGTTCTATGTAATCGCCCTGTTCGCCTATATACAGGGGCGCCTCGCCTCGGGCTGGCGGAGGAAACTCTCTTTATTCGGCTGCGCGGCCGGCTCCGGGCTGTTTTCCCTGTGGTCAAAGGAAATCGCCCTGACCCTGCCGTTTTTCATGATTCTCTATGACTGGTATTTCTTGCGGGACCTTGCCGGCGGCTGGCTGAAGAAATACGGTTTCTGGGCGGGATGCGCGCTCGGCCTGCTCGGCCTGGCCGCTTTTTTCTTTTATTTGGGCATGGCGCCTCTCGACGCCCTGCTGGCCGGTTACGGCCAGCGCGATTTCAGCCTCGGCGAGCGGCTTTTCACCGAGGCGCGGGTGGTGGTCTTTTATCTGAGCCTGCTGATCCTGCCCCTGCCCGGCCGATTAAACCTCGACCACCATTTCCTCATTTCCCGCTCCTGGCTCGATCCGACCAATACCGCGCTCTCCCTGCTCGCCCTGGTCCTGCTGGCAACCCTGGCCGTCTATCTGGCCCGGCGCCATCGGCTCCTCTCTTTCGGGATCATCTGGTTTATGGGTAACCTCGCCATCGAATCCACCTTGGTGCCGCTGGAACTGGTCTTCGATCATCGCCTCTACCTGCCGTCGATGATGCTGATCGCCGCCCTTGCCGCCTTTGTCCGGGAGAAACTTCCCGATAATTATGCAGCCCCGGCCGCGGCGGTGGTCCTGGTTCTGCTTTTGTCATTCTGGACCTTCCAGCGCAACCAGGTCTGGGCGGGGCCGCTCACCCTCTGGGAGGACTGCGCGGCAAAGTCTCCCGATAAGGCCCGGGTCCACAGTAATTACGGGGTCGCCTTGAAGCGGGCCGGACGGCTGGCGGCGGCGGAGGGCCGTTTTCTTAAAACCGTCGAATTGGACCCCTCTTTCTTTGAAGCTTATAACAATCTGGGTAATATCATGAGCATCAGAGGGCGCCTGGCCGAGGCGGAGTCCTTTTACAGGCAGGCCCTGGCCGTAAAACCCGACAACGCCGTGCTGCATGTCAATCTGGGCAATGCCCTGATGGATATGTGGCGGCTGGAGGAGGCCCGGAGTCATTATCGGCAGGCGATGCTGCGCCAGCCCGGCTACCGGGAGGCCCGCACCGGTTTTTTCAGGGTAAATCGGCTGATTAAGGCGAGGGAAGGAGGAGGCGGCAGGTAGTCATAGCGCCAAGCGAATTTTTGCGGAAGCAACTATAATTTGCGGAAGCAACTATAATATGAAGCGTCAAATCGAAATGCCCTCTCAAGGGAGGATTGGACGGAATCCCGGGGGCGCGACGACGCAGCTAGGATTTTTTGCGAAGCCATCCCCTGGCTTTGACAACGGCTTTGACAATAATTATTTTTCATGATAATAAATCCAATTTGTCCTGTTTGGATAAACCCTGAATGTAAGGTGAAGATTTGTAAGCGATAACCGGCGGGGGATTTCGGGCCCGGTATGATTGTGTCGAAACGGCTGGGGGGCCGGAAGGGAGACTTCTTGGCGGAATCTCTCGGCAATCAGCTTTTTGATGTTGGCGCTGGTAATTTTAAGAGGGGGGAAACATCTTGTCTAATTTAGTCGGCCGATACGGTAACGGCGAAAGTCCGCGGCCGGGGAAGGCGCTGTTTTTTTGCTGCCTGCTGGCGGCGTTGGCGGCGCTTTCCGGCACCGCCCAAGCCGGTGAAATCTCCCTGCTCGCCCCTTTCGGGAATGAACAGGAGTTAATGTCCCGGAACCGGATCGTCAACCTGGTGGTCAAGGTCGCCGATCCGCAAGATCTCGACACGCTTTCTCTGCAGTCGGCCGGCGGGGGCCGGGCCTATGATCCAACCGGGCGCTACGAAAAAAACGGGGTTTATTACGTCCATTACAGCGTCCACCTGAAAAAAGGCGATAACGATTTTATTGTGGGTCCGGTTCGGCTGCCCGTCAAGATCAGATATATTCCCTTGAGCTCGCTGCTCAATCTGAATTTCGACAATCCCGATCTCTATCTTTTCCATAAAAACGAAGTGATGCCGGCCGAGTGCGGGGGCTGCCACGGCGCCGAACTTCCGGCCCGACTCCAGAAGACGGCCCGGGTCGGTTACGGCCAGGTCTCCACCCAGTGCTATTCCTGCCACCAGCGCATCGTCGAGGCCCCGGAATGGAAGCACTTTCCCGCCTCGGCCATGCTCTGCCGCGCCTGTCACCGCTCCGATCCCCCCCGGGCCGAGGTCTCGGTGCCCACCGGCAAGGTCGAGGATATCTGTTTCGGCTGCCATCTCAACAAGGAGAGGTGGCTGGCGATGGAGCACGTCCACGGCCCGGTGGGCACCGGCGACTGCACGATCTGTCACGACCCCCACGGCAGCAACAGTCAGTTCCAGCTCTGGACCGACGGCAAGGCCAAGCTTTGCGTGGTCTGCCACGAGGACAAGAAAAAATTTATCGCCCGGGGCGCCGAGGAGAGGTTCACGATCCACACCATCCTGAGCGCCAGGGGCTGCGTGGCCTGTCACAGCCCCCATGCCACCGAGCACCGTTTTCAGCTGCTCGACGAGATCGAAGCCTTGTGTATAAGCTGTCATGCCGACCTGAAGGGTGTCGAGGCGGGCCATCCGGTCGCCGGACACCCCCTCCGGGGCGTCGGCGACCCCCTGCGGCCCGGCACGGATCTGATCTGCACCAGCTGCCATGACCCCCACGGTTCCGAGTATGCCTTCATGCTGCCCGCCGATGTCCGCGGCGGCTTGGCCTGTGCCAAGTGTCATTCCGGGGGGATCAGGGAAAAACCGAAGAGACCGGCCTGGATGGGCGGTTGATTGATGAGGACAGGGACAAGGTTCAAGATGAAAGGTACAAGGTAAAAAAATGGCTGAGTCGATACTAGGCATTCATCCCTTGAACCTTGAACCTATCCTTAACCTTGAACCTGTCGTTAACCTGGACCTTGAACCTTGAACCTGTCCTTAAACTTGACCATTATTAATCAAAAAACCTACCGCCGGTTCATAACACCTTTGGCATTCCTGGTTATGGCCGCTTTTATGGCGGTTCTGCTCCGGCCCGGGGCAGCGTATGGGATTTCCACCCGGCTGGTCAAGCTGATTCATGTCGATGACAGCGGCCTGCGGCTGGGCTTTCCCAGCCGGGTCCGCTTCGATCCCCTCCATCAGGAGACCTACGTCTATTCGTCCAATAACCGGATCACCATCTACGATAAGGATTATTTCCCCCAGGGCTCGATCGGAGCAGGCCGGGGGGTCGAGAGCGTCCGAGGGATGACCGTTAGTCCGCAAGGCCTCTTGTACCTGACCCAGGGCCAACCCCACCTCGGCAAGGGCTCGGTCCTTACCATTTACGATCACGCCCTCTTCGTCGACCGGGAGTTGGTGATGGCGGAAATTCCCGGTCTGGTCGGTTTTCACCCGCTGGATCTCGCCGTCAGCGTCTCCGGCGAGATTTATCTGGTCGGTTTATTTCCCGGGAAGGGGGGAGAGGAGGCGCACAGGGGCGCGGCGGTCCTTGATCCCGAAGGCAAGGTCAGGAGATGGCTCACCCCGAAGGCCGAGGTTTCGAGGCAATCCGCCGACGGGGAAGATTCATTAAGCAAGATGTCGGCCGCGGTGGCCCTCTCCGATGTCGAAATCGACGAGCAGGGCCGGCGCTATCTGTTAAGCACAGAGCGCAGCGAGATCTTCGTCTATGACGACCAGGACGAGTATCTTTTTACTTTCGGCGTCAAGGGCGGCGCCGAAAGCAAACTGAGCAACCCAAGGACGGTGGCGGTCGATTATCCCCGGCGGCTCCTCTATGTGGTCGATTATATGCGCCATACCATCCTGGCCTATGATTACGATTCCGGCCGCTTCGTCTATGAATTCGGCGGCAAGGGCGTCGGCCCCCTCTGGTTTCTTTACCCGAACGATATTGCGGTCGATCGGAACGGCATGGTGATTGTCGCCGATATGTTCAACCGGAGAATCCAGGTCCTCGATCCGACCAACCCGGAACGGCCGGTGATTTCTCCACGCCGGCCCGATTCGATCGGGATCGACCAGCCCCGCCCGAACGATGGCTCAGTGCCGAGTCCGGCGGCCGGGCAAACCCCGCCCTCTGCCCTGGCTGCTCTTGAAGGTAAGTCGATCCCCGAGTCTTCACCGGCGAAGCCGACCGGAATGCCGGCTCTGCCGGTCCGTGAGCCTGCCCCCGGGATCGTAGCCGAACAAACCCCGCCGTCTTCTTCGGTGCCCGATGGAAGTGGACCAATATCGGGAGGAGCACCGGTTCCGCCGGTCGGGATTGCCGCCCTGCCGACCGGGATTTCCGCCCTGCCGGGTGGGATTGCGGCCTTGCCCACCGGAATCCCGGCCTTGCCGGTCAGCGAGCCTGCCGCCCTGACTACAGAGAAGATCGCGGTCGACCAGACTCCGCCCCCGGCATCCGATGGAAGTGGGTCGCTAGCGGGAGATTTGCCGGCCCTGCCGACTGGGATTGCGGCTCTGCCAACTGGGATGCCGGCCTTGCCGGTTTCCGCGCCTACCGCCCCAGCATTAGATGAAAGTAAGTCCTTATCGGGAGATTTACCAGCCAAGCCAGCCAGGCTTGCAGCGCTGCCGGTCCGTGAGCCTGCCGCTCGGAATACAGAGAAGATGGTGATCGACCAGACGCCGCCCCCATCCTCGGGATCAGATGGGTCGCTATCGGGATCTTTACCGGCCCTGCCGACTGGGATTGCGGCTCTGCCAATGGCGATCCAGGCCCTGCCGGTTCCCGCGCCCGCCGCCCGGACTTCAAAAAAGATCACGGTTGAACAAACTCCGCCTCCATCCCCGGCGTCCCCTGGAGATCTGGCGCTAGCGGAATCTTCTCCGGCCAAACCGGCCGCGATTAAGGTTCTGGTCCGTGAGCTTGCCGCCTCGCAGGTAAAACCGGTCGAGAGCGCGCAATCCCCGCCTGCCTCTCCGGCGGCCGGAGAAAGCGGGCCGCTGGTTGGGTCTTCGCCTGGCAAGCCGGCCTCGATTCCCGCCCAGCCTCTTCGTGAGCCTGTAGCCCGAGCGGCAAAGCCGCTCCCGGTTGACCAAACTCCGCCAACATCCCCGGCATCCCCTGGAAGTCTGGCGCAAACGGAATCTTCTCCGACCAAACCGGCCGGGATTAAGGTTCCGGTTCGTGAGCTTACCGCCCCGGAGGTAAAACCGGTCGAGAGTGCGCAATCCCCGCCTGCCTCTCCGGTGGCCGAAGGAATCGGGCCGCTGGTGGAATCTTCGCCTGGCAAACCGGCCTCGATTGCCGCCCTGCCGCTTATTGAGCCTGTAGCGCAGACGGTAAAGCCGCACACGGTTGAGCAAACTCCGCCTCCATCGCCCGAGCCACCTGGAGATCTGGCGCTAGCGGAATCTTTTCCGGCCAAACCGACCGGGATTAAGGTTCCGGTCCGTGAGCTTGCCGCCCCGGAGGTAAAACCGGTTGTGAGCGAGCAAACTCCGCCCCCGTCTCCGGCGACCGAAAAAAGCGGACCGCAAGTGGTGTCTTCGCCTGGCAATCCGGCCTCGATTCCCGCCCTGCCGCTTCGTGAGCCTGCAGCGCGGACGGCAAAAAAGATCAAGGTAGACCAAGCTCCGCCCCCATCCCCTGCGCTCCCTGGAGATCTGGCGCAAACGGAATCTTCTCCGGCCAAACCGGCCGGGATAAAGGCGCCGGTCCGTGAGCTTGCCGCCTCGGAGGTAAAACCGGACATGAACGAGCAAATTCCGCCTTCCTCTCCGGTGATCGAAGGAAGCGGGCCGCTGGTCGGGTCTTCATCTGGCAAGCCCGCCTCGATTGCCGCCCTGCCGCTTAGTGAGCCTGTAGCGCGGAAGGTAAAGCCGCTCACGGTTGAGCAAACTCCGTCAACATCCCAGGCGTCCCCAGGTAGTCGGTCGATATCTGGTCCTTCATCGGCCAAACCGGCCCGGGAATTCGCGTCCCGAAGGACAGAGGAGATTGTGACTGATGTTCCCCCGCCTCCGGCTGCCGCCGAGGAGACCGGCTCCAACGATCCGGTCGAGGGTAAGGCCCTGCGGACCGTTCTGGGAGTTTATGGCCCGGTCGCGGCTCTGCTCGGGGTCGGCGGCTGGCTGCTGAGCCGGAAAGGGCGGTGAGGGGGTGGGGGGGTGAGGGGTGAGGGGTGAGGGGTGAGGGGTGAGGGTAGCTTCAAGCTTCAAGGTAAGGACGAGGAAAAAAGTAAAAGGTGAGTGTTGCAAGTTGGAGCTGAGTCAGGAGTTGGGATCAGGACGGTAAAAAAAAGAAAAATGGGCAGCAACCTCGGGTCAAAACCGGTTACTGTTTTCCTCACTCCTCACCGCTTGTGGCTTTCAGTTTGAAGCTTTTGGCTTGCAGCTTGTCCTCAAAAACTTGCTGTTGAAAAAAAAAGTTGCCCGATCCTTTTTCGTATGATATAAATTACATTGGCAACTTAAGTTGCCAGATCCGCCATCTGCTTGGCGGGATTTCATCCCGGTCTGTAAAGAGGATCGGGGTGAAGAGCCAATAGTTGGCTAGGGGAGCCCGAGAGGGCTAAACAAAACGTTTCCTAAGGAGGAAAGAGTGATGTTGAACAAAAAATTAGTATTAGGTAGTTTGGCCGGCGCCACCCTGTTGGTTGGCGCCATGGTTCTGGCGCCTTCGTCTGCCGACGCGGCGGTTGTGGGTGCTTGTGTTGGTTGTCATACCATGCATGACAGCCAGGGCGGCTCCGCCGACCTGGGTGCTGCTGGACAACAAGATATGCTGTTGCTGTATGGTTGTACCGGGTGTCACGCCGAGGCGGGAGCAGGTAATGACGCTAACGGATTGGGTACCGGGGCAGTACCGGCGCCTCAGGTTGACGTGGATGCCGCTGCAACCGCTAACGCCGGCGGTTACTTCAGTAACGTCGACGCTAACTCCCATACTCTCATCGCAACTGAGCTGGGCCAGCCTGCCCCCTCTTTGACCCAGGGACCCGGTGGTACTTTTGCTGTCGGCGCTTTCACGTGTAGCAGCTGTCATGGTGAGGCGGGTCATCACACCGCCGCCGGCTCCTATCGGATGCTGCAATCCTCGCCCACCTCTGTAACGGTAACCGGTACCGGCGATGCCGCTTTCGGTAACCAGGGCGGGGTCAGCACCTACGACGCCACCAGCATGAACGCCTTCTGCGCCGACTGTCATGGCACCTTCCATGGTGCTGGACAGGGTACTAACACCTTTACCGGTGATACCACCGGCACCTGGGTCAGGCATCCGACTGACGTAACCACCGCCGGTTACGGACCCGCCTTTGGCGGCGACGCGGTTGTTCCGGTCGGCACTGGCCAGATGGTCATGTGTATCTCCTGTCACCGTCCCCATGGCAGCGGCGTAGCCGACTTGCTCCGCTTCTCCTATAGCGCGACCGTCAACGCTGCCGGTCCCGACGGCGCGGATGTTGGTTGCGAGTCCTGTCATGGCGCCAAGTAAGTAGAATGATGCAGGATTGAAATGGCCGTCCCTCCATCGGGACGGTTGAATGAAGCGGCGCGGCCTTTTCTTAAGGTCGCGCCGCTTTTTTTTCAGCTATGTATCTAAGATTCAAGATTCAAGATTCAAGATTCAAGATTCAAGATTCAAGATTCAAGGGGCAAGGGGCAAGGGGCAAGGGGCAAGGGGCAAGGGGCAAGGGGCAAGGG
>JAGXFP010000028.1 GCA_024637225.1 Desulfobacterales bacterium | reverse complement strand
GGGTGGAAGTGATCCTGCTCGACAATATGGCCCTCGATGAAATGCGCCGGGCAGTAGAACTTGTCAACGGCAGGGCAATAGTCGAGGCTTCCGGCGGAGTCGGGCTCAACAACATCCGGGCGATCGCCGAAACCGGGGTGGACATCATCTCGGTGGGCGCCCTCACCCACTCCGCCTCGGCCTGCGATATCAGCATGCGGCTGATTTCGGCCTGAACTCCTCTAAGGAGCGGAAAACCGTAACGGAAAAAACCCTTGCCCAAGCTGATCCAAAAACACACGATATT
The DNA here is from genome assembly GCA_024637225.1 of Desulfobacterales bacterium. Taxonomy (GTDB): domain Bacteria; phylum Desulfobacterota; class Desulfobulbia; order Desulfobulbales; family JAGXFP01; genus JAGXFP01. The sequence continues at coordinate 24,976 of JAGXFP010000028.1, read as the reverse complement.
GCCGGTTTTCTGCAAAAACCAGTAGCTCGTAAACCATAAAGTTTCGCGAGATTGCGAAGGGATATTGCAGGCCAACAAGACGTGGCTTCCCGCGCATAGCAGCGCTCTGTAACGGAAGCTGCAACGCAGTTGGCACGTAAAATAACGAGCAAGATGCGATAGTTTAGGGGTTACGGGGTACTAGATGGTTAATGGTGCCGGCGATCCTAAAACCAGCAATTCCGCCAAACGCTCGGCGGACTGCACCCCGGCCGCCAGCACAACCCCTTCGGAAACAAAGGCCGGCACCGCCCTGACCCCGATATTAATCGCCTCCTCCTCATCGCCAACCACCTGAAGGGTGAACTCGTGACCGGCCAGCGAGGTCTTAAGAGCCTCGCCGTCCATCCCCAGATCATCGGCCAGCTTTACCAGCACGCCGATCTTGTTGATATCGAGATCGAATTGGAAAAAAGCCCTGAAAACGGCGAAATGGAATTCGGCAAAACGATCATAGGTTCCCGCCCACTTGGACGCCTCATGGGCTCTTCGGGAACGGGTCTGGATCGACGGCAACCTCATTTCAATCCCCATCTTTTCTGCCAGGGGATAGACATGGTTTCGCCAGGCCGAAGTCAGGTAGTCGCCTTGAGGGTCAAGGAGTTCCATGGGCTCGGGCCGCAGCTCAAAGGCCCGCCGCCGGACCATAAATTCGGGGTCCCGGCTGGTGAGTTCCGCGAGAGCCGGCTCCGCCAGCCAACAGAACGGTCAGAGATAGTCGGAAAAGACGTCAAGAATCTTCATGATCTCTCCAGGAAGGATAGCGCCCGCTATGCTTGTTCATTTGCCTTGCTGGTTTTGGGTTACACCCCGGCCAGGGTATTTTGAGCGCTTTTCGCGTAAAACTTCTATATGCCTCATCTCGCCGCAATTTGGGCAGAAGGAGATGATGCCGCTGTTTTTCCCAATCCTTTTTTTAAACAGAACCTGATGACATTTACCACAAAAAACAATTTTACATTTGTTACATCTGATTAAGTCGGATTTGTGCGAACAAGTCAAATAATCAGAATTAAATCGCGCAGAGGTCATCTCGCTCACCCGTTAAATCACACCCCTCATCCTGAGTTTATAACGAGTTACGCATCGAAGTCAAGACGCCCATCGTGCTGTAATTGTGTCATAATATGGATTTTAAAATTTTAACAATTACAATGAGGGAAAGTTACGGAATGAGGTTGAGGAAGTGACTATAAGGAGGAAAGTGGACAGGCAACGAGGGTGGAAACAATACTGCCATGGACTCTTAAAGGGAGGATATCCCAGGAGCGAGACAAGTCAGCATGCCGAGGTTTATAACTTCAGGCCTCAAGAATTGTTCCTGATCTCGGGAAAATTCAGGTTTGCACAAATTTTGGTTTTTTTTAATTTCAGTCAAACATCTCGACATCGGGCTGTTTACAGGCCGAACAGCGAAGCATGGCGTTGTACTTTTCGTCAAACGCAACGCGCCAGCCTTCTTCGTTAATAGCCTTCTCGAAATCTTTCTGGCAGTCGTCGCACAGCCATCTGTCGCCCTTCGGTGTTACCCATAATTTCATGCTATAAACCTTGGTTAAATTATGCGGTTATTATTCCCGCTTCCCGGTCTTCCGCTGGGCCTGCTCTATCAACTCGACCAGCGAGAGTACTTTCGGCTTTTGAGGCTTGCCGAAGACCTCCCGCCACTCAGCTTCGGTCAGTTCGACACGCAAAAACTCCTCAACCGGAAAATACTCGTACCAGCAATCTATGATTTTGGTACAGGGAAGCCCGCTATTTTCCCGGCGGCAATACAAAAAATAGATCAAATGGCCGAGCTTACGGCATCTGATCTTGAAATCGTCCTCCGGCGGTATTCTTTCCGGTTTTTGCATATAAATTATCTGAAGACCAAGATGATTATTTGACCGCAAACGATCATTATTTCTTATCGGATAGTTTAAGTTAAACCAGAAAAACTACCATTTATCGAAAAAAATAAAATGGAATGTTACCTTGTTAAGATCCAATCGTCTACCTAAACTCCTCTGATCCGGTTATATTTGGATAATCGCACCTACCAAAGCTTTCTCGACATGGATCCCTACCCTTATCTCATCACCCTCCGGACCGAATTGCAAGCAAGTTCACCCGTTTATCTTTAATCCGTAACTGACATTGTTTTTTTAACCATTATCACTGATTACAGCAGAACCGTTTACAGAATTTAACTCCCGGCCAGCTTGACTTTGTAACCCTGTTTTTCCAGCTGTTCTTTTAAAAAATCACGGTGATCACCCTGAATCTCAATCACCCCGTTTTTAATGGTTCCACCGGAACCGCATTTTGTCTTAAGCAGTTTGGCCAGTTTTTTGAGCTCCGCGTCCCCAATGGGCAGACCGGAAATCAACGATACCCCGCTGCCCTTACGTCCTTTGGTTTCCCGGCTGATCCTGACGATCCCGTCGCTTCCGGCAGCACTATTTGTACTGCAGCGGCAGTTCCCGGGCGGATGCCCGCAATCCGGGCAGAGCCTCCCCCGGTCGGTTGAATAAACAAGCCCGCCACTTTTATCTTTCATTTTTGACATGATCCTGAATCCGAATAACTTGAGGAACTAGCCTTTGTAACCGGTATCGACCGGCAGATTCTCTTTTGCCGAGCAGGCTACCGCCAGTTCGTCGCAGCGTTCGTTCTGGGGATGACCGGCATGGCCTCTGACCCATTTGAAGGTCACATCCAGTCCTTCGAGCAAATCGAGCAATTCCGCCCAGAGATCGGGGTTCAAGGCCGGCGCCTTGTTTGATTTCAGCCAGCCCCTTTTCCGCCAGGCCTTGGCCCAGCCTTTATTGATCCCGTTCACCACATACCGGGAATCACTATATACCGTCACAGGTTTATCCCGGTGCTCCAGCTCGCGCAAGGCGACGATACAACCCATCAATTCCATGCGATTATTGGTGGTATGCCGGTAACCGCCGCACAGTTCCTTGATTTCGCCGTTATAAATCTGGACGACCCCGTAACCGCCGGGACCGGGGTTGAAGCGGGCGCCGCCATCGGTATAGATCGACACCTCTCCTGGTTTGGGGGCGGTATCACCGGCAACCTGGCCCGGTTTTCTGGCGGATTTCGCCCGGGGAACCACTGAAGCGGCTTGAGGATTTTCAAGCCAGCGCTCCGCTTCATGCCGGGTGGGAAAACCTTTATATTTGGCGCCGGGAAAACCCCGTACCTGGGCATTGGCCTCGGGCCAGTTGTCATAGATGCCTGGTTTGGCTCCCACCGCGATCGCATAGAACTTTTTTTTTGTAGCCATTGCCGGTATATCTCTCCATGAAAATTGATGGCGTCGCAAAAAGTCCAGAATGGGATGGCTCAGCAAAAATCGTCAAGGCGCGCGATCAAGGAATGAAGCGTACTTTATACTACGCTGCAATGACGAGACAATTTGCAGCAACGCCGGGGCTGGCGATTTATGCCCTTCAGGATGCTTTTTGCGACGCCATCATAATTAAACCCGTGTATTAGGTTGTACAGGCAACAGTTAACTTAACAGACAATTGCCATTCTTAAAAACAACAACTTTATTTGGCAACTCACAAAAAGTCTCGAATGGGAATAACACCGCAAGAGCCCGAACCGCTCAAGTTATCTTTTGACTTGCCGATCGGGTTTTATGCTAATCTTAAAAAGAAGATTTAAAGAGGATTTTATGACCAGACACACCAAAATAATCGCCACCATCGGCCCCTCGACTGCCAAGGAGAAGGATCTGCAAGCGCTGATGACGGCTGACGTTAACGTCTTTCGCTTCAATTTCTCCCACGGCAGCAGCGAGGGAAAGGGCGAGGTAATCAAACTGATCCGGCGGATCGCCGCCCGCAAAGGCCGGACCGTCGCCCTGCTCGGCGACCTTCAGGGCCCGAAGATCAGAACCGGCGAGATGAAAAACGGAGCCATGGAAGTGCGCTCCGGCACGAAAGTCATAATTACCAACCGGGAAATGCTTGGCAGTGACGGCGTCATCCCGACCGGCTACCTTGATCTGCCGAAAGATGTCAAACGAGGCAATCGAATCCTTATCGACGACGGCGCCATTGAATTGAAGGTCGAGTTTGTCGAGGAGGAAGAAGTGGTATGCAGGGTTATCAGCGGCGGTACCGTCAAGAACCATAAAGGCATCAATCTGCCGGGGGTGGAAATTTCCGCGCCGGCCCTGACCGACAAGGATCTTGAAGATGTCGCCTTCTGCGCCCGCCATGAACTGGATTTCATCGCCCTCTCCTTTGTACGCCGGGCAAGCGACATAGTCCAGCTCAAAAGATATCTGCAGTCCCTGCGCAGTGAAATCCGGGTTATCGCCAAGATCGAAAAACCGGAGGCGATCGACGATTTCAAGGCAATCCTCGAGGCGGCCGATGGAATCATGGTGGCCAGGGGCGATCTGGGTGTGGAAATGAACCCCGAGAAAGTGCCGCTTCTTCAGAAAAACATTATCGCCAAATGCAATCGGGCCGGGAAACCGGTGATTACCGCCACCCAGATGCTGGAGAGCATGATCGTCAACCAGCAGCCGACCCGGGCCGAAACCTCTGACGTGGCAAACGCCATTCTGGACGGAACCGACGCGGTGATGCTCTCCGGCGAAACCGCCATCGGCAAATATCCCCATCGGGCCATCAGGGTAATCAACCGGGTGGCCCTGGATATAGAGCGCAATTTACCCCCGGGCAACAACAACCCCGCCTTCCCCGAAAAAAACCCGCGCGGCCGGACCGGCTCCAGCCTCACCGAGGCAATCGGCCAGGCGGCCTGCCGGGTCGCCTGCGAGGTCGGAGCCAAGGCAATTCTAGCTTTTACCCAGACCGGGAACACGGCGACCCTCGTCACCAAATATCGGCCCTCGATACCGATTTACGCGGTCACCCCTTCTACCCGGGTTCAGCGGCGAATGTGTATGTACAGCGGGGTCCGCGCGCTGGTGGTCGATTTCCAGGGCAACACCGAGGCCCAGATCGATGAGGTCGAGGCGGCGGTATTGGCTTCAGGAGTCTTACCGGACGGCAGTTTGGTCGTGATAACCATGGGCAGTCCCCTCTCCGCTCCCGGCACCACCAATCTCCTGAAGATCCACCGGTTAACCAGAAGATGATCGGGATGGCAAACAACAAATATTGCCCCGCATATATCCGTGCAAATGTATCCGATCACGAGATAAGCCACCAGGAATTGATCAATCTCTTTGGTAAACGATTACAGGTGGCGTAGAAGCAAGGCATCGGCCTGCGATGTTTACTGGTGTACTTATGCAGGCCGATAACACAGCAGATTCGGCGCCCTGTGCTCGGTTACGTGCAAATTTGATTTGACACCGGCATGGTTCCGATAATAGCCTTAAAGTTGAAGTGGATATAAGGCTATTTCAAGAAGGCGCAAGGGCCCGATTGAGTAAATGGCGGCTAAGGGGGCCGGTTTTCCGGCAAATCAAATAAACCGCTAGGGGAGAAGAAAGGATGAAAAAAGCAGACATTGAGAAAATGGTCGAAAAGATCAAACAGCGGCGGGACGAACTGAAAGTCAAAATGCATCTGGGCAAGTCCGAGGCCGAAGAAGAGTGGAAAGTCACCGAAAAGAAATGGCAGCAATTAAAACCTAAATTCGACTCGATGACCGCCACTGGCGGGGAAGTCGCTAAGGAACTCGGCGGGACCATGAAGCAGCTCGGCGATGACATTATGAAGGGATATCATAATATCGGCAAGATAATAAAAAAATAAACCTGAATCCGTGAGCGTCCGATAACGGGCATCTCGAACGCTCTCGAATTCAGGTTTTTTCAATAATTGAAATTCTCATGCAGATAAGAGGGATATTTGGGAATTCCCGACTTATAAAATCCATAATGTTTCAGGGTGATGACCGTGCCGACCGGCGGCGGGTTTTCCCGCACCTCGTCGCTGAAACCGCTGCCGATCTTGAATCTGGTTTTATCGTGGGGCAACTCGACCAGTAAAGCCCCCATCCGCCCGGCATTGCGGCCCTCGCCGCCGAGATGGCCGACGACGACCGCTTCCATATCCGAATAACTTTTAAGTTTTAAAACATCCTTGCTGCGCCCATAGGTATATGGGGAACCGGACCTGCGCAGGATGATGCCCTCGCCGCCGACATTTTCGATCATCTTCAGTTCGTTTTGCAGATACTCATCACTGGTGGCCGGCTTATGTTCAATGATGAAGGCGAATTCGGAGGGATGCCGTCCGAACCATAATTTGGCTTTATTCAATCTATCCTCAAAACCGCCGGACACCTTCGGCGCATCAAAAATGGCGAACTTCAACTCAAGCCAGCCGACATGGGCATCTTTCTGCATGACAATGCTGATCGTCTTTTCAAAGGTGTTGCGGCCGGCCCAGAGCTCCCCTTCCACTTCGAAATTAGGGAAATTTTTGGTGAAGGTCTCGGGCGGATTGAACTGAACCCCGTTTTTCGACATCAATCGCTTACCGTCCCAATAAGCCCTCACCCCATCCAGCTTTTCACTCATCAGCCAGCCGGATAAATCACTACCCTCTTTGTAGACCAGAGGCTGCATGACCTCGATAGCCCATCCGGATTGAGGTAAAAAGCAGGTTGCAAAAAGCAGTAATGCAATTAATTTTTTAATCATCGCTCTTCCTTTTTCTGTTGTGAGAATACCGCACACCGAACCTCTACCGATATTCTGCCTGTCAGATTAAAGTTACCTTCAAAAGACATTAACAGACAAAATCACCATAGGCAATCAAATTGACAGGGCTTATTTTAACGAAGAATATATTGATTCGGGGGCATAATCGCCGGCACCTCGTTTTTTTGTTGGTTCGGGAGAGCGGCGGCTGATAAGATTTAAGAGGTCTTAAAGAAAAAAAACCCATTGTTCCGGAGATTGCATGGGAAAAAATATACAGCGCCTGGAAGAACACCTGATAACCGAGCAACCCTTCTACCTGCCCCAGGGAGATGAGCTGATCATCGGTGAATCGGCTTATCGTTTCAAAATACCTTTACTGCTTAAAGGACCGACCGGCTGCGGCAAGACCCGCTTCATGCAGCATCTGGCCTGGAAACTGAAACGGCCGCTGGTAACGGTTTCCTGCCACGACGACCTCTCCACCGGCGACCTGGTGGGGCGTTATCTGATCAAGGGCGGCGAGGCGGTCTGGGTGGACGGGCCCCTGACCCTGGCGGTACGGCACGGCGCAATCTGTTATCTGGATGAAGTGGTCGAGGCCCGCAAGGATACCACGGTGGTAATCCATCCCCTGGCCGACGACCGCCGGGAACTGCCCATCGAGAAACGCGGCGAACTGTTGACCGCGCCGCCGGAATTCATGCTGGTTATCTCCTACAATCCCGGCTACCAGAGCGTCCTGAAGGATCTCAAGCAATCGACCCGGCAGCGCTTTATTTCGATAGAATTCGATTACCCCGAAACAGGACTCGAAACCGATATCGTCTGCCACGAATCCGGCATCGACCGGGAAACCGGGGTGTTACTGGTCCGCTTGGCCGGAATGACCAGGCAGCTCAAGGACGAGGGGCTTCCGGAAGGGGCCAGCACCAGACTGTTGATCCATGCCGCCAAACTGATCGGATCCGGGATGGAAAAAAGGCGGGCCTGCCGGGCCGCGATCACCGAAACCCTGACCGATGAACCGGAACTGCGGGCGGCGGTATCCGAGATGGTTCACTCTCTTTTTTGATGGCGTCAGCGATCCCGAGTCATGAACCCCGAAGAGCTGAAAGACAGGTTTCTTGAGATATTGACCCCGCCGCGCCCCAGCGACTGGGAGGCGGAGGAAAATCTCGCCCCGGTTGCCGCTCTGCCGGAATCCAGGCAGGACTTGATTCTCCGGCAGGTCGGGGCGATCTGGCCGGTCAGCAACTCCCTCTGCTATTCCTATCTCGCCTGCGCCGACAAAGCCCTCTCCTGCCTGAACGAGGCACAGGTTTCCGGCTGGGTGGCCACCCTTCTCGATATCTATGAAAAAGAAGGGCTGAAAGCGGCCCAGACCTTTATGGCCGATGTAGAAAGCAACTACCTCTGTCTGCTTCGGGGTGAAACCGGGGTCCGCCTCGCTGATGTCGCCCCCCGGCTCCTGCCCTACGCCAAATCCATTCTGAAAAGCCTCGAATCGTTCGAAAAGGCAGAGGAGGTCTCCACCGACACCGCTTCGATTTATCTGCCGGGCAAACTGGCGATTTTTGCCGGCGAAGCGGAAAATTTTCTCCTCTATAAATTGATCATAACCTGCCAGCTCTCCCTGATCCGGGGCGGAACCTGCCTGGCGTCCATTGATCCCGCCGCTCTGCCGGCCGGGAAATTACCAACCGGCACCCTGTCCGCTTCCATCACGGCGCGCCTGGAGCTTGAAGAACTCTGGAACCTTTTTCCCGATCCCCGTCTGGCCGAGGATATTTTCACCCTGGCCGAAGGGTGGCGGGTTAGCCTAGATCTGGCCGCGAATTTCCCGGGCCTCTGGCGGGACTGCCACGCTCTCAGGGAGGATCTCGTTAAACGCCGCCCGCCCCTGTCCGCCATGCCGGAAAAGAGCCGAGTGGTCGAAATCCTGAGCCGGTATCTGATCAGCGGCCGCATCCCTACCGGCCATGACTTGGACGAGGAGCGCCTGCACCACGTTATCGATCGATTCGATCAGGCGGCCGAGTCGGCTGCCGAATCCGCCGCCAAACTGCTTGCGCTTTACGAACTGTTAAACCAGATCCGGGGTACCTACGAACCGGTCGAACCGGTGTTCTACCTGGGCAGGTTGAAGCCAGAACAGGCCCGCCGGGTCCGAATGCGAAAACGGGCCGGAAGCCGCGATAAATTCATCAAGGCCCTGGCCGCCATCCTGCCGGACAGCGCCGGGCCGGATTCGGGAGAAAAGGAGGAAAGCGAACCCGGCAAGGACCGCGCCCGGGTCGACAGTGAAGAGGCAGTGGCCCTCCTGATCAACCGGACCGCGGCAGAGGATAAAACATCCGCCGCGACGGAAACGGAAGAAGATCGGAAACCGGGCCGCCATATCATCCTTGAAGGTCCGGAAGTCGAACTGACCGCCGAACTAAAGGAGCTCAGTTCCGAAATCAGGGCCGACCTCGGCCAGGTTCCGGAAGAATATATCTCCGCCGCTTTCGGCCTTGCCGGCAAGGGCGCCCCTCCCCCGGCCGGAGCCGACGATGGGCATGGCGCAGGGCTTGCCGCTTCCGTCACCTACGACGAATGGGATTTCAGGCGCAGGGGTTTCCGCAAAAAGTGGTGTGTGCTTAACGAGAAAAGGGTTCTGCCGGTAAAGGGCACTTTCGTAGGCCACACCCTGGAGAAATACCGGGGCTTGCTGATCAAGCTGAAAAAGCAGTTCGAGATGCTCCGTTGCACGGAACGGCTGCTCAAGAGGCAGCGCGACGGCGACGATATCGATCTCGACGCGGTAATCGAATCGATCTCGGACCTCCGGGCCGGCCGGCCGGAATCTGAAAAACTCTTCGTCCGGTTGAGCCGGGACGAACGGGATATCGCCGTGCTCTTCCTGATCGACATGTCGGCCTCCACCGAAGGCTGGGTCGGCGACGCCCTCAAGGAGGCCCTGATCCTGATGGGCGAAGCGCTTGAGGTCCTGGGCGACCGCTTTGCCATCGCCGGTTTCTCGGGAATGAGGCGGACCAGGGCAGATTTTTACCATGTCAAGGATTTCAGTGAAAAGTACAACGAAGAAATCGAAAGGAGGATCGCCGGCATCGCCCCCCAGGAATATACCAGAATGGGGCCTCCGGTCCGGCACGCCACGAAGATCCTGGCGGAAGCGGAGGCGAGGGTCAAGCTGCTGATCGTTCTGTCGGACGGCAAGCCGGAGGACTACGACGATTACAAGGGCGACTACGCCATCGAGGACACCCGTCACGCCCTGATCGAGGCCAAGGCGGCCGGCGTCCATCCCTTCTGCATCACCATCGACCAGCAGGCCCACGATTACCTGGCTCATATGTACGGCGAGGTCAATTACATTTTCCTGGACAGGGTCAGCGACCTGCCGATCCGGATGCCCGCCATCTACCGCAATCTGACAACCTGATCGACATTTTGAGCTGCAAGGTTAAGGACAGCTGCAAGGTTCAAGGTTCAAGATTCAAGGTTGACAAACTCGCAGAAAGTTCAAAATGGAATGGTTAAGCATGCAATACGCCCTTGCGGGGTGAAAATCGTCAGATCCAAGGCGCGCGAATTTCGAGGAATACAGCGTACTTCAGTACGCTGCAATGAAGAGACAATTTACAGCAACGCGGGAGCTGGCAATTTTTGCGACGCCATCAGTCAGCCTGCAACACGAAGAGACACCCCCGGAGCCACTGCTCTTTTTCCTTACGCAGATCCACCTCCCGGCAGGCTTTCACGGTTAAACCGTGACTGTCGGCCAGCCGCTCAAGATATTCGGAAGCATAGGCATAGCGGCCGGAAGCCCGGAGGCGGCGCTCCCCCGCCCCTTCGTGCTTTTCAACGGTGAGCAGAATATAGCCGTACGGGGCGAGGCATTTCCTTACCGCCGCGAAGAACGGCTCCAGAGCCCCGATATAGATCAAGACGTCGGCGGCGACCACCAGATCGAAACCGGTATCGGCATCTGCCAGAAATTCAATGATATCGGCGCAATATAGTTCGTCATAAACGTCCTTGGCCGCCGCCTTATCAAGCATCTTCGCGGAGAGATCTACACCGATCAGGTGATCGGTGATATCCCTGAAGCAGCTGCCGACCAAGCCGGTGCCGCAACCGAGATCCACCCCTTTCCTGAATTTTTTAGCCGGGCTGAGTAACCTGCCCGCCATTTCCCGTAACAAGGCTGGCGAATTGTAGCCCAGCATCCGGGTCAGGCTGTGGTCGAAATTATCGGCATAGCTGTCGAACAGGGCTGTCACGTAATCACGCGGCGCGGAGTCACGGTCGGTTCCGGAGAGGGCGGCGATCATATATTCCGCCGATTCCGGCTGGTGGCCGAGCTCGATTGCCCTGGCGTAACAGGCGATGGCCTCTTCTATCCTGTCGCCTGCCTGGAGAACGATCGCCAAATTCGTAAAAGCGGCGCCGTAATCGGAACGGAGAGTGATTGCCCGCCGGTAACAGGCCTCTGCCTTGTCCAGCTCATCGAGCTGCCGATAAATAACGCCGAGGGCATTATGAAGCTCAGCATCGTCGGGATCAAGCTCCAGAGCATTCAGGTAATGAACGGCGGCCCCGGCAAAATCGCCCTGTCCGCTTCGGGTCACCGCCAGATTATAATGGGTGTCGATATCGTCTGGACGCGCGTCGAGCGCCTGTTCGTAGCTATGCGCGGCCTGGTCATAATCGCCCTGTTCGAAATGGACAATACCGAGATTATAATAGGCATCGGCATGAAAACGGTCGAGTTCCACCGTTTTCCGATAGCAGCGGATGGCAGAGGCCGATTCACCGAGATGATAATTAACCAGCCCCAGACTGAAATTGACCTCGACATTACGGGGCTCCAGGGTAAGCGCCCGGCGATAGGTTGCCGCGGCCTGGTCCCACCAGCCCTGGTCGCGATAGGCATCGCCCAGCCTGGTCAAGACCTCGAGGTTATCGGGATCCTGTTCCAGAACCATCCTGAAACAGGAAATCGCTTCCGGTAAATCGCCGTTCATACGCCTGATCAAGCCCAGATTGAAACCGGCCTGGAGATTATCTGTTTCCACCTTCAGAACTTCCTCGTAAATTGCCGCCGCTTCGGCATGGCAGTTCTCTTCCAGACAGGCAAAAGCCTGTTCCAGCATGACCTCTATCGAATCGGGACCCGGCAGATATTGCGACCGCGCACCGCTTTGCCTCTCCGAATAATAACTCTCTTCCATACTTGATAAACTCGCAAAAAGTCAAAAATTAAGTCATTGCGAGCAAAGCTGAGCAATCCGGAAAACATGTAACTACTGTAAAATACCGGATGTCTCGTTGCTTTGCTCTTCGCAGCCAAGCCCGGGGAGATCCCCCTGCTCTTCTAAATTTTCAAAAAGTTGTTTTTTTAACAGAAACGCCAAAGGGAATCAAGGGAGGGGGAGCCGCAAGTTCAATGGACTCCTGCCCCAAAGCCCGTCGTAGGGCCTTTTAAGTCAGCAAATTTTTTTGATCATACGAATAATGAAAAGTTTAAGCCCGGGACAAGTAAGATGGCTTCGCAAAAAGTAGAGATTGCCATAATGTCATTTCGATCAACGGGAGAAATCTTAATTATTCCCATGGGTTAACAGCGGTCAATGTCTTTCAATCGCTTTCCTGATTGCTTCCGCCATTATTTTCGTTTCGTACGGTTTCATGACCAGCACATCGATGCCCAGTTCTTCCGCGTTTTCCGCCGACACTTTCGTACTGTAGCCGGTGCATAGGATAATCGGTAGATCCTTTCTTATCTTCCGAACCTCGGCGATCAGTTCCAATCCGGACAGTTCCGGCATTGCCTGATCGGTTATCAGAACATCGAAATCACCCGGCTCCGATTGGAAAATCTTCAGGGCTGAAAAGCTGCTGCTCTCGGTAGTCACCTGATAGCCGAGCCGGTCGAGAATCCTCCGGCCCATGACCGCAAGGCTCTTTTCATCATCGACAAGGAGAATCCGCTCCGTACCGGTCCGAATGGCTTCCTCCGATTGAGCGGGTTTGATTGACTCCCGGCCTTCGACGACGGGAAAGTAGATTTGGAAGGTAGAACCTCGGCCCGGTTGGCTGTCAACCCGGATAATGCCATGGTTACTTTCGACTATACCGTGCACCACAGACAAGCCCATTCCGGTGCCCTTGCCCGGCTGCTTGGTGGTATAAAATGGATCGAATATCCGTTCGAGGGTTTTACTATCCATGCCGGTCCCGGTATCGCTGACCGAAAGCATCACATAGGATCCGGGCCGGGCGTTTTCATCCGGCTCCCAATCTTCGCAGCCTAGTTCGACCTCCCGCAAACCCGCCTCGATCCAGCCTTTTTCGTCCATGGCGGAAACGGCATTGCTGAACAGGTTCATGACAAGTTGATGAAACTGGGTTGGATTGGCCATAATCATCCGGCATGCGGGGTCGATCTTTTCAACAATCGATACCGTGGTCGGCGTGGTCGAACGCAGGAGTTTAAGGGTTTCCTTGACCAGCACATGAGGTTGCAGGGGAATCGCTGCCTGCGTCTCCTGACGGCTGAAGGAAAGAATCTGCCGAACCAGATCTTTCGCCCGGTCGGCTGCCATTTGAACCTGCTCCAGACTATGGCGGCTTGGATGGCCGGGTTCTAGGTCCTCCATGGCGAAATCGTTATTGCCGATGATGATAGCCAGGATGTTATTGAAATCGTGGGCGATACCGCCGGCCATGGTGCCGAGGGCCTCCATTTTATAGGACTGGCGAAGACTTGCTTCCAGGCGTATTTTTTCTTCCCGGGCAAGTTTCTTTTCGGTTATATCACGAATAATCCCTAGAAAACCGATGATTTCACCGGTGCCTTCCGAGACCTTCACCCCCAGAGTTTCACCGGTAAAAACCGAGCCGTCCTTCCTCCGGTACCGGTTTTCATAGACCGAATCGATTATTATATCTCCCTCTACCGCGTATCTCTCTCCATGATCCGCGTAATCCGCCGGGTCGGCGTAAATAATTTCCGTGGTTTTACCGGCAATCTCATCGAGGTTGTAACCGAAAACAGCACTAAAGGCCGGATTGATCCGGACTATCCGCCGCTTGATATCGACAAAGACCAGGGAGTCGGTTATTGAGTTGAACATCGCCTCAAACTGGGCTTGCCCCCTGGCTATCTTATGTTCGGCCTTTTTCAGTTTGGCAATCTCATCCCGGAGATTTTCCCGCATCCCGTTAAGGGAGGAAGCCACCATCCCTATTTCATCAGGACGGCGGTTAACGTCCCGCTTCAGTTCCAGCGGGATATCAAGATTATCCAGATTAAGCCGCCCGGTGTAATCGGCAAGAATTTTAAGATCCCGGCCGATCAGGAAGTAAAAGACCAGAAAACTGAAAAAAGCTACCAGAAAGATAAAGCTACCCAGGATCAGCAGGTCGGACAGGATGTTCCTGATCAGCCGCCGGTAAATTTCGGCCTGACTCGCTTCCAGATACAACTCTCCGAGCTTGATATCCCGGCCCCTGAAAGAGTAAAACAGCGGATAATTCTTGGTGATGACGTTTTCGGAAAAGCTGCTGCCCGCCCTGGCCACTGTCTTTCCGTTATGGGTGATTTCGAGATATGATATATACGGCAGGGACAGCATCTCTTCGAGTTTTATCTTGATCAACTCCTGGTCGGCAACCCATAAACTATTGATCACGCTCGGCAGCTGGCTGGTTTTTATCTGACCGACCATATGGTTCAGGTGTTCCCGGTCCTTTTTATAATCGAGGCCAACATGAAAAAGTGTCCCGAGGAGGATAACCAGGATACTGAAGAGCATGATATAGAGGATCAGCTTCCGTCCCACAATGCTTTTGAAATAATAACTTTCGGTCATCAAAATCCCCGGTGCCGTTCTACTTCAGGTATGGACCCAAAGCCTGCTCTCGCAGGGCCTGGTAAGTGTTGTCCGTTTTCATGGCGCGCAAAGCTTCGGCCAGTGGCAAAACCAGTTTGCGCTGTATGTCGTTAAGGTAGAGATACATCTCCCGCTTTGCCAGGGGCGGCTCAAGAGCTTTTGCACCTTCGATCCCCATGGCGCCGAGCAAGGCATGACCCTCGAATCTTGAATAGATGACGATATCGGTCCGATCGTTTTGGAGCAGCTTGAAAAGCTGCCACTGATCATCGGTCCGGAGCAGCGAATGGGCGGCTGATGCATTTTCCTCAAGGATCTTCCAACCCCTGACAATGCCGACATCGTAAGGTTTCAGTGCGGCCCAGGAATCGGTCCGCAACTCGGGGTTTCGGCCAAAGGCGACAAACTCGAAATCGATAATCTTTTCCGGCACCTTGACAAGATTGGGATAAACTTTTTCCAGACCGGCGACGCGGACGAAATCGCCATCGGTGATGCCGCGGTCGGCATTGAGCAGGGATCGTTCGGCAGGCAGGTTGACAATCTCGATACGATGGCCGATCCTCCTAAAAGCTTCGGTCAGGACCAGATCGTAAAAACCGGTTTGATCGTCGTTTGACAGAGGCGGCCCGGCATAGGTACCGAGCACCAGCGGCGGGGAAGCAAAACCGGGGGCTACTAAAAAGATCGCCAGAATTATCTGGGCAGCGATTGTCTTTACAGTGCAAGAAATGACGTGGTCCCCCCCCCAGCCCCGAGTTGATCATCGCAAAATAATATATATCAGATGAAAAAACCAGGCTTTAAACTGCCGCAGCCCCCACGATTGGCACGAGATAAAAATCGCGGCAAAACCCTGTTCTATCACCCAGGGATAACAAGCCTTGCCGGATAATACTAACAACCACGAGGTAGGCCATCAAAGTTTGGCCCATCTCCAATCCTGTAAGCGATTACAGGGTGCAGGAGGTGCGAGGCATCGCCCCTGCGGGGTACTGATGCAACCTAAACAGGCCGATAACAAAGCAGATCCGGTGCCTTGGAATCGCTTAAGGGCTAATCACTTTCTGATCTTGGCTTCGGTTTTACCGGGATTTTTCCCGAGTCTGGTGTGATGTTTGGCCGCTGTTTTGGCCAAGCGGCCGATTACCTTGGGCAGGTCTGAATTATCCCAGACTTCCCTGAAATCCTGCGAGGCGAGCAAGTGCTGATCCAACCGGTAATATGGTTCGGTTTCCGGTTGCAGAGAGATGTCGTTAAAACCCAAGCTGATTTCCCCTGAAAAGACATGGTTGAAGATGTCCTGGACGCTGTAAATAAAAAACTTTTTCAGATCCTCGGTTGATTCGGCGTGATTGATTTTGTTTCTGAACTCGGGGAGAATGGTGTTTTCGATCTTGCTGAAAGACATCTGTTTCGACATAGTGGTTCTCCAGCTGAGGATTTTTCTGCGGGTGAAGAACTGCGCCGGGGGTTAATTAAATTATGCGAACCGGGGCGGGGAATGTCAATAAAAGGTTGAGAAGGTAAAAGCCGAATAGTCAACCCCGCCCAGACGGGGCGGAGCAAAGGCAGTTCATTCCCGGCATGTGGGTAAATCAGATTACTTGCGAGACATTACCAGAGAAGGCAATGCCATTAAGGCCGGCTTCGGATCGTCTTTGGCCAGCAATTCAAAGCGCTTGATGTTTCGGTAAGATCGAAGCCATTTCAAGATATTGTAACCATTTCGGAAGTACCGCGGAAAGGCTCTCGCTTCGTTGGTCACATTTTTGTTCGCAAGCTCAACCTACCTGCAACTAGAGCCAATCCCTGAGTTTGGCGGCAAGGTATGGCGCACAAGCAGTAACCACAAGAACGACCGGCCAGATATTGCCGCCCCTGAACGTGTACGCCTCAAGAATGACCTGCCAGGACTTGCCCTGCCACAGGCCGAACGAGAACTCGAAGACGATTGTAAGGGCGAGCCATCCTAACCCAATCCCCACGAGTTCCGCAGGATAGCGGGTACCAATCCAGGCCAATGAAAGATAGGCAACGAGCAAAATCAGCATTGAAAGGAGTAAACCGCTCAATACAAAGCCAGCTGCCGCGCCGAGCCTCGGAATGAGGAGGGACTCCCGCATCGCGCCGTTAAGTACGGCTAAGACTAGAATGCCCACCCATACCGCCAGCGCTTTAAGTGCCATTTTAAAAAGCATCGATCTCTCCTGAGCCATTAATCCGGAACGGGCGGCGATCTCGTTTCGCTTCTTGACCCTTTATTGTCGGGAATCAAGACAAGGATAGGGTCCGTCGGTTATCTGGCGATTCGGGGTCGGGGGGCCAAATTGATTTGAGTTATGACAACACCTGCGGCAATGATTCCCAGGCCTGCCAGGTCCGTTGCCAGGAGGCGGTCGCCGAATGCCGCCCAGGCCATCAGCATCGTTACCGGAGGACCGAAATAGAACAGGCTCGCAACCCTTGTCGCGTCAATCCGTTCGATCAACAGCCACATCAAGGCATACGCCGCCAGGGATACGCCCAGGATCAACCACAACATCGCTCCCATAAATATTGGGGTCCATTCGGTCTTCAGACCTTCAAGAAGAAAAGCAGGGATGCTTACGGCCAGGGCCGTGCCCAGGCATTGGTAAAAAAGCCCCAGGTCCAGGGCCAAGCGATAAGCATGTCTTTGCACCTGCAACCGGCGCTGGATCAAACTCGCGGCCGTAATCGCCGCCACCGACCCGAAGGGGATGAAATAGGCAAAGACGGAGCCCGCATCCGACAGCTCGGTTCTGGCCAGAACCGCGACCATGACTCCCACCAACCCGATCAGCAAACCCGCCCAGCGGACAAGAGGGGTCCGCTCTCCGACCACCAGCCCGGACAGGGCGCCGGTGGTCATCGGTTGCAGCGCAACCACCAGGGCAACAATTCCAGCCGGAACGCCGTACTGCAATGAATAAAAGACACAACCCAGCCAGACGCCATGGGCCAGAATGCCAACGAGCAAGGCAATCGAAACGGCACTCAGCCCCGGCCATGCCAGGCGGCGGCGAAGGGCAAGGTATGCAAAAAGAATCAACGCCAGAAACCAGTACCGCCAGAACAGCAAAGTAAGCGGCTTCGTGTACGGCAGGGCATATTCCGCGCCGATAAAACCCGAATTCCACAAGAAAATGAAGCCGACGGCCAAAAACCAGGTGTGATGTAGGAAAGACATCGTCTTCATCCATTGTCCTTTATAGGGGTTATGAATAAATTAAATATGAAATTTATTCTGCTTTACCCGCCTACATTCCACAAGTAGAAATTGCCTTGATTGACAACTCACCTCGCAGTACCCGAGACCAGTTCCCGCTGCTCCCCACCCGAATCAGAGCTTCATAAATATCAAATCAAATCCTCAAATCAACCCCATTTTTACAAGTTATTTCCTATCATCTACCTTACAGATAGATATGATGACACCAGAACTTTGCCTGGTGTCACCAGAACTTTGCCATGGTGAAGCCGCGTCCAAATTCGTCCGCCGTGGTGACCGGACAACTTGATGGCTAAAATCGATTTAAATTCGTGTTATTATTTTATCACCATCAAAGCAAAATCAGCCGGAGCCGTTGAGTGATGAATCTTAGCCAAAGAATAATTTCCCTAGTCCTGATCATGGCGTCAACCGTACTCGTAATCGAGGTCATCACGATTGCCATTCTCTACGACAGGACCATCGAAACGGAAAAGAACCGCCTCAGGCGGGCGGCCCGAAACCAGTCCAGGCTGATCGAAGCGGTGGCCCGTTTCGACCGGATCTACAGCCTTGACTACCCCGAAGGCCCGAGACAGGCGACCATCGACCAGGTAAAGGATTCGCAGTCCTGGGTCAGAGGGTTCGGCAGAACCGGCGAATTCATCCTGGCCGAAAAGGAAAAACAAAAGGTCGTTTTCATCTGGAATCATCGTCAATTCAAAAAGAGCCGGTCCGAAACCTCCTCGGCCGAATCCAGCCTGACCCGGCCGATGGAGTTGGCTCTTGCCGGGAGATCCGGGACCATGATGGTAACCGATTATCGGGGCGAAAAGGTTCTGGCGGCCTACGAACCGGTGGAAATTCTCGATCTGGGCATCGTGGCCAAGATCGATCTTGCCGAAATAAGAGCCCCTTTTTTCCGGGCCTCGATAACCAGCGGAATACTGGCGATTGCCTTGATCGGTTTCGGAGTGGTGCTTTTCTTCAGGATCAGCCATTCCATCGTGCTGCGGGATTACGATACCAGGGAAAGACTGCAAAAGGCCCTGGACGAGCTCAAGCTGACCGAACAGATCCTGAGCACCGCCCAGAAAGTCGCCCATATCGGCAGCTGGCATTTCGACCTCGAAAAGAATAAGCTTATCTGGACCGAGGAAGTCTATCGCATCTTCGGCCTGAATCCCCGAGAGTTCGAACCGTCCTACGAATCTTTTCTGGAAAGGGTCCACCCCGACGACCGGGAGCTGGTCGACCGGGCATACCAAAGCTCAATCGCCGATAATACCACCTACGACATCACCCATCGGATAATCCGTCCCGCCGGCGAGATCAGGCATGTCCACGAAAAATCGGAGGATATCAGGGACGAATCGGGCCGGACGATCCATTCTTACGGCATGGTCCACGACATTACCGAGATCCAAAGATACGGGGAGGAACGGGAGCGGCTGATCGGGGAACTGCAACAGTCCTTATCAGAGATCAAGACCCTGAAAGGGATCGTCCCGATCTGCGCTTCCTGTAAAGAGATCAGGGACGATCAGGGCTATTGGCACCGGCTGGAGGAATATATTCGCGACCACTCCGAAGCGGAATTCAGCCACGGCATCTGCCCGAAGTGCGCCGAAAAGCTTTATCCGGAGTTTATTTCCAGGAAAAAAGACAAATGACAATTCAGCCGATTGGCCGAAATCTCCCGAATTATTCAGCCTTACCGTTCAGCAGATAATCCAGGATCGGCAAAGCGTCCGGGGTGAGATTCTCGGCCCCGAGCCGGGAGACGATCTCGGTTAGGGGCATGAACTCCCCCCGAACCACCTCTTCCGGCTGCAGGACAAACGGGCCGTTATGGCTGGTCCGGAAGACATGGCAGAAGACCCGGTTGAACCGATCCTCATAGTACATCTCATAAAAGTAACGCAGTTCCCCTTTAACCCCCAACTCCTCAAGAAGCTCGCGGGCGGCGGATTCCTCCACGGACTCCCCGGCGGCGACCACCCCGCCGGCGGCGATCTCCCAGCGGCCGGGATAGACGTCCTTTATCATGGTCCGCTGCTGGACGAACAACTCGCGCCGATCGTTAAAAACCAGGATAAAGCAGGCCCGGTGGATGAGATTGCGGGCCCGCATTTCCCTGCGGCTCGCTTCGCCGATCACCCGGTTCGAACGGTCGACTATGGTTACTATTTCCTCTGCCGTCATGAAATCTCCCGGCCAGGTTAAGCTTTTTGTCTCGGCAGTCGCCGGATCAGATTTACTAATCATTGGGGTCAAAGAGGGGGTCAAGTCTTTGCTTGACTCTTGAACGCTTTTTGTTCAATGCTATTGAGCTTTTTACGGAGTTGCTTGTTTTTTCCAAGTAGTTTTTCGGTACGAATCACGACACTACTAACAGAGCTGTAGCTACCCATAGCGAATGACTTGCGGATATCTTCCAATTTAAGCCTGCTCAACTTCCTGGCGAGATAGATTGCCAGATTCCTCGGCTCATTAAATTGGCCGCGGACGGTTTTGGCCAGAACCTCCTCCCGGATCCCATATATTTTGCATACGGCGTCTTTGATATCTTCGATCGTTGGCGCAAGTTGCCTGGATTGCGGCACCTCGCGATGTTTCTTTCCGTTGAAAAACTCGTCCTTTATATATTGAACAAAACTGTCCGTTCCGAATATGGAAGGCAGATTCTTCTTCCCAAAAAAATCCAGCACTTCCGTAGTATCTTCTACTTTGGCAAATGCTTCATACTCCTTTCTTGCCACCCGCGGCTTTTTCGAAAACATGGCGAGCAGGAATTCTTTGGATAGCCAATTCCACTTCTTGGCGGAAGACAGGTACCCGGCATGGCTTGACCAGGCATAATCATCGACACCATTACACATCTTGGCTCGAACAGGATTACGGTGGATATACCGGAGCGATTCGAGCAAATGGTTGTCTTCTTCAACCAGCACGCATTTGAAGCGACCACGAAAAAGCTGGCCGTCAATTTTCCTGCGGCGATTGTAACGTTGAGTGTAGACGCCGTTGATATGGCGCATTGCCCGTGAAAGGTTCCCATCAGGGGTATGGATGAGCAAATGGTAATGGTTTGACATCAGGCAGTATGCTGCCACCTCGATCCCAAACAATCCGACAGTTTCCTGTAATACGGCAAGAAAAGCCTCGAAGTCTTTGGTATCCGCAAATATATCCTCCCCGCGTCGGCCACGATTCATTACATGATACCAAGCGCCGGGATATTCAATGCGTAACGGTCTGGACATAAAAACAAAATAACCTGATTACAGACAAGGGTCAAGCAAAGACTTGACCCCCTATTACGCTTCCGACGCTATGATCAGTCTGCCAGGGCTTTCTATAACAGGAAGGCTTCTAAAACCAATTTCATGGTGGCTCATACAGCCTTGGCACATAAGCTTTGCCGGGCAACATATTTCATAATCAGAGACGAGGTTGTTTACGATCCAGATAAACTTTTTTCGTAACGATTTGGCCGGGGCGGTGAACCAGTGTAGGGGTTGGCATAACCACAGGATTTGATTGGTAACCGTCCCGCCCAGTGATTTTGGCTTGTTCCCGCCCGAGTCGTGAACCACTAAAGGGTTGGCTTAAAACCATGCGATTTGTGATTGTTATATCTGATTGGACACGACGAGGAACCGCTGATTTTCTGGGTCCGTGATACGGACAGGGGCTGGGGCAGCCAGTTGGCAATGATCAGATCAATTGCCTGCCTCAAATGCCTTGAACCTGATGGATGACTGGTGCGGTGCAAGACACCGACACATGAGATAGAAATACCGGGTGCAGGAAAAGAAGCCTTGATCACTATGACGGAGAACTCGACTAATATTAACCTTCCCAAGAGGGGAAAAATTGGTTTTCCACCTCAATGGGGTAGTTTATCTCTTGACAAGGGCCTTTTAATGGATGACCCCCCTTTTTCCTATTGGTTCCCTTTTTCCGAGGCCTTGGCGCATTTAACAGCAGCCATTTCATATGCCTTTGCGACAGATTTTAGCAAAATGATAACCGTAAATTGCCAGAGTGACTGCCTGGGGCATCAGGCGTGGGCGGTGAAACAGGGTCCAACCGATGAGCTTCCAGTATTGGAGACGATCTTT
Source organism: Desulfobacterales bacterium (assembly GCA_024637225.1). Classification (GTDB taxonomy): domain Bacteria; phylum Desulfobacterota; class Desulfobulbia; order Desulfobulbales; family JAGXFP01; genus JAGXFP01. The sequence goes on along the minus strand of JAGXFP010000028.1, from coordinate 3,040 downwards.
CCCGATAATCCCCAGATGCAACAAGGCACGCAAATAAGCCATCTTGTGTTGAAGACTGAACCTGGTTTTGATTTTCGGAGGGTTGTATCCCCTGAGAAAGGTCTTGACCCGCGCGTAGTAATACTCGGGCGCATAGATATTGTTCAGGAGCGTTTTATAGCCATCCTGTAATATTTCAAGCCCCATTACCGGAATGATATTGGTGTCGGCGGCCACATTGTTACCGGTATTCTTGCCAAGCAATCGGTCTTCATCCTGCAGCCTTCTGTAGAGCCTGGTGCCGGGAAGCGCCTGGAGCATCCCCACCATTGCCGTCACGATCCCGCTGTTCTGAATAAGATCGAGCTGCTTCTGGAAGATTGAAGGCGTGTCATTATCAAAACCGACGATGAAACCGCCTTGGACCTGAATTCCGGCGCGGTGGATCTTTTTGACGTCTGCGACTAGGTCGCGATTCTGGTTCTGCTTTTTATTGCATTCGTTAAGGCTTGCCTCCTCCGGGGTTTCAATGCCGATGAATACGGTATCGAAACCGGCTTCAGCCATTAACCGCATCAACTCTTCATCGTCGGCCAGATTGATTGAGGCTTCGGTAAAGAAAGTGATCCGGGGTTTATCTTTCCGCCAGGCGATGAGGGCGGGCAGCAGGTCCTCCTTGAGATAGCGTTTGTTGCCGATAAAATTGTCATCGACAAAAAAGATGCTTGCCCGCCATTTTCCGGCATAAAGAGTGTCCAGTTCGGCAATGATCTGCGCCGTCGTTTTAGTCCGGATTTTATGACCCAGCAGGGCGGTGACATTGCAGAATTCACATTGGAAAGGGCAACCGCGGGAAAACTGGATGCTCATCGAAGCATACTTTTTTAGATCAGGCAATTCCCATCTCGGCGCCGGGGTCAGCCGGATATCGGCAAAATCCTTCGCCTGATATAGACGTCCGGCCCGGCCGTTTTGAAAGTCCTCGAGAAACGGGGGCAGGGTCAGTTCTCCCTCGTTCAGCACGAAATGATCGATGTCGCTGAACTGCTCGTGCTCACAGGTAAACAGGGGCCCGCCGGCAACGATGGTTATCCCTGCTTTGTTGCAGCGGTCGACAAGCTGCTCCACCGATTTTCTCTGGACGGCCATGGCGCTGATAAATGCGCAATCGGCCCAGGCCAGGTCCTGCTCGGTCAGGTTTGAGATGTTGAGATCTACAAGTCTGATTTCCCATTCACTGGGCAGCATGGCCGCTATAGTCAGCAAGCCCAGGGGGGGAGAATGGGATTTTTTACGAATGAACCGTAAGGCGTGTTTGAAACTCCAGAATGTGTCGGGAAATTCGGGATAGAGAAGGAGGGTTTTCATTGACGATTTCTCCGTCGGAACAGATATTGGCAATTGGGCAACAAAAAATCATATAGATCATTATGCGGCATCAACAACAAATTCTGCAACCAGATATATTAGCGCCTTTTGGAAATGCCCGGCGATTAATCTGTCCGATTCCATCCTGCCTCCAGATAATTATCGAGGCTTCTGGAGCCGAATTCCTCGCCCGGGGCGTTTACGGTATAGGCGCCTCCCCCGGGATATCGTTTTGCTCGTAATTATGGCTGTGGCCGGAGAAGAGTCAAGTCAGGCGCCTCACCCTGATGTCTTAATAGTTCCGCGAGTTCCGCGAGTTCCGCGAGTTCCGGGGACACCATACTCAACTATTGCTTTTTCGGTCCCGGCTTTTGCTTTCTGAGTACCCGGGCGGTCCGCTTTTCCACCTCTTCGACAAAATCGTCACTGCCCAGCGGGCGGCCGGTCCTTTCATGAAGGCGCAGGGTATCATATTCCTCTTCAGACAGATCGCTTGCCAGCATCTCCCGCCAATCAGGGATGATCGAAAGCAGTGGCTCAACCTTTACCAGGATATCGTCTTCACCCTGCAGATGGGCCTGGGCGCTGCTCCATCTATAATCTTCCGGCTTTTTGACGATGTCTGCCCTGACGGGATTTAATTCGATATACCGGGCCGTGGCGATCAGATATTCTTCGTCCATCGGGAACGAACCGAATCTTCCCTGCCAGAGATATCCCTTCCACCCCTTCTGGAAATTGATATACCTGGTATAGCGGCGATGGGCCTCGCCGATCGCCCGGCGCAACCCATCCTCAGTCTCGGGGACGACGATAAGATGAACATGATTGCTCATCAGACAGTATGACCAGACCTGAACCTTACAGCGGTTGCACCATTCCGCCATCAAATACAGATACTCCCGGTAATCGGCCTCGGAAAAGAAGGTGTCCATGCGCCGATTGCCGCGCTGGGTTATATGGTGTGGGATGTTGGGAACAACCACTCTTGCTATGCGTGCCATAGTTGAAAATTACCTTGATAATCAGTTGGTGTCAATAATTAAGTATGGTGTCCCCGGAACCATGGCGTCTTTGATATCTTCGATCGTTGGGGCAAGTTGTCTGGATTGCGGCACCTCGCGGTGTTTCTTTCCGTTGAAAAATTCGTCCTTTATATATTGAACAAAACTGTCCGTTCCGAATATGGAAGGCAGATTCTTCTTCCCAAAAAAATCCAGCACTTCCGTAGTATCTTCTCCTTTGGCAAATGCTTCATACTCCTTTCTTGCCACGCGCGGCTTTTTCGAAAACATGGCGAGCAGGAATTCTTTGGATAGCCAATTCCACTTCTTGGCGGAAGACAGATACCCGGCATGGCTTGACCAGGCATAATCATCGACACCATTACACATCTTGGCCCGAACAGGATTACGGTGGATATACCGGAGCGATTCGAGCAAATGGTTGTCTTCTTCAACCAGCACGCATTTGAAGCGACCACGAAAAAGCTGCCCGTCAATTTTCCTGCGGCGATTATAACGTTGAGTGTAAACACCGTTGAGATGGCGCATGGCCCGTGAAAGGTTCCCATCAGGGGTATTGATGAGCAAATGGTAATGGTTTGACATCAGGCAGTATGCTGCCACCTCGATCCCAAACAATCCGACAGTTTCCTGTAATACGGCAAGAAAAGCCACGAAGTCTTTGGTAT
>JAGXFP010000027.1 GCA_024637225.1 Desulfobacterales bacterium | reverse complement strand
CCAAATTGACCCCCGATGAGGCATTTTCCCGGGGTCTTGAGGAACTAAAAACGGCTGCCTGAAAGCCGACAGTATCAACAACCACGGGGCATTGCTTATTTCACACCTCAGGTTGTCTCACTAACCCCGACCACTTTACACCCTTCAGGGCTGACGTTCGCGGATTCAGAAAAATTATCAAAAAAAACTTTACTTTGCTTAATTAGTATTGATATCGTTATTTCAAAGGGAGGGTCTTAACTCACAATAAATACGGCGGCAGCAACGCAACGTAAACTTAAGAAAGAGACTCCTCCGAAATTAAAGGGCAACGCCATTAACCTGGCGTTGCCCTTTTTTTATCCGGCACCTCGGGCAACCACTAGCTTTCCGGTTTCCCTTGAAGATTCCCGGTAAAACCGCGGGTTAATCGTGATATCATATTTATCAGGATGTAAGAATATATCAAACAACCTCGACAATTTCGCCAATGGTGGAAAATCAAATAGATGTCACGGAGGGAAAAGATGAAAGTGCTGATCGTTTATTACTCAATGTACGGACATGTCTATAAAATGGCGCAGAGCGTAGCCGAAGGAGTTGCCGGGATTACCGGCGCGGAGGCGGTTTTACGGCGAGTGCCGGAGACCCTGCCCACTGATGTTATCGAAAAAATGGGGGCTGCCTCAACCCTTGCCATGCAGCAGGAGGTTCCGGTCTGCACCGTGGAGGAACTTGCGGAGGCCGATGCGGTTATTTTCGGTACCCCGACCCGATTCGGCAACATGTGCGGCCAGATGAAACAGTTTCTCGATGCCACCGGCAGCCTTTGGCGGCAGGGATCGCTGGTCGGGATGCCGGCCGGAGTATTCACCAGCTCCAATAGCCAGCACGGCGGCCAGGAATCGACCATCTTAAGTTTTCATATAGTTCTTCTGCATCTGGGCATGGTGATGGTCGGCCTGCCGTATACCTTCCAGGGCCTGATGGAAGCAGGCGAGATCAGCGGCGGATCTCCTTATGGGGCCAGCACTATTGCCGGCGCTGACGGCAGCCGGACCCCCAGTGACAACGAACTGGCCGGCGCCCGTTACCAGGGTGAGCATATCGCCGGAATTGCCGCCAAACTGGCCGCCTGAAAGACCGATGCGGCCCGGCTCGGCGAATTGGAAAATCGGCGACGAAGTACCTTCTTCCGCATGTCGCCGCCGCAAACTGTAAAAACCAGGGCGGTAAATATGGAATCCGATAACCTTCACCAACCACTTAAAATTGTTCCTTTTCCCCTGCGGATTGCATTCTATCTGGGAATAGTTTTATTAATGACCAATATCAACGCGATAGTAGACAGCTTTGAACATCCGGCCATCCCTTATTTTGATCCGGAACATATTACTGTAGGCGCCGTTGCCGGCATTATCAGCCTCATCATGCTTGTAATCTTAGAAACCTATCTCAGACATCTTTACCGGGCGTTACAAAAAATCAGGGTTCTGGAATCGTATTTATCAATTTGCGCAAACTGCAAAAAAATACGGATCCCTGACTCTGACTCAAGAAATAAAGAGTCATGGCAGCCGATCGAATCTTATATCACCGAAAAAACCCAAACTATATTCAGCCATGGAATCTGTCCCGATTGTTTTGAAAAATATCAGACGCAACTTAAGGATATGCCAGAAAGCCGGGATAAAAAGAACAAGGCCGTCAAGCAACGCGGGTAGGGGGAGCTTCCGGACTGGATTGGCGACTCATTTCCAGCTCTTTTATCCCTGACGGTGAAACATGCATTCAACCGTTCTGGATAATGGCAAAGGCCGCGGCCATAAAAATAATCATCGCCGCTGTCAAGACGGCCAGGGTTTTAGCAAGCATTTCTCGCATGAAGGGCTCCCGTTTCAGACAAAATCGAACAGTTCCGAGCGCAGATGGCGCAGAGGCACGCCTATCCGGTGCAGCTCTTTTTCAGCCATCTCCATCATAGGAACCGGTCCGCAGATAAAATACTCCTGTTCCCGAAAATAAGCCGGCAGATGGCGGGTCAATATATTCCTGGTTAAATAGCCGGACTCGCCCTGCCAGTCCGGCGGGGGATCTTGCAGCACCAAAATCACTTTCAGATCCAGTTGCTCCCGCAGCTCATTGAGCTCTTCGTAAAAGGTCAGCTTTTCCAGAGAGTTGCCGGCAAAAAACAGGATATGGGTCCGGTGGTCCTTTCTATCCGCGAGGGCCCTGAGCATGCTCCTGACCGGCGCGATACCGATGCCCCCGGCGATAAAAACATAGCCGCGCTCCGAAGGATGCCGGTCGATACTAAAGGCGCCGTAGGGACCGTCGAGATAAACGGTCTGGCCGGGTACCGCATCCTTAATCCGCCTGGTGAAATCGCCAAGCTCCTTGATGGTGAAACGAAGCTCGCCCTTTCGTTCCGGATTGGACGAAAAGGAAAAGGGGTGCTCTTTCATGCTGAAGGGTGAATGAAACATAGTGAGCCAGGCGAACTGGCCGGGCTTATAAGCAGGGATCGCATGCTGCCCGGGCTCGACCACCAGAGTATAGGCGTTGCCACGTTCCCTGATAAGTTCCTTAACCTTGTATGGCTTGCTCAAAAGATCTATTGGTTTGATAAGTCGCACATAAACCTGGAGGAGCAGCCAGCTCACCATGATTAAAAGCCAGATCAGACGCTTGATCGGGGTATCGATATAATAGCCCGCTCCTTCAATATGGATCAGGGCAAGGATTAAGGCGGCAACCGCCAGAACGGCATGGATCAGGCGCCAGTTATCGTAGTGGATATTCAGCTGTTTGCGCCACAGCGATGAAATAACAATCAGGGACAGCAGAAGAAAAGAAACCACTCCCGCCGCCATGTATCTGTTGATCTGTGCCGGTTTAAGCATTTCCCGGACAACCGGCTCGGTGGTAAGTAGAATTGCCGGATGAGCGGCGACAATAAGAAAAAGCAGCAGGGCGATATACTTGTGGAAGTAATAGATGACATCAACGCCGAAGGGCAGGGCCGGTCTCTTGAACCGGGCGGTCAGGAAAAACATGATGGCCATCATCGATGCGGCCCCATAGCCCTGGGCCAGGGAAAAATCCCAGAGGTAGCCATAGCCCGGCGGCATTCTGCCGCTAAGAAGGACCAGGCAGGGGAACAGGGCCATGCCCAGATATACCGCTATCCAGAAAACACCTCTGATGAAGTAAGGCATGAAAGCATGCTATCATTTTGCTTTGAGCAAAGTAAATCTTATTGCGGCACGATCTGATGCCCGTTGGATAAAGAGTGAGGGGGTGAGGGATAAGGCTGGCCGAGGCGCAAAACAGATGGCCAGGGCCTCGACAAGCATCGCTGAATCATGCGGTTATCCGAGCAGGATAGTTGAGAAGGCAGAGCAAAGACCCAGCAAAAGCCGCCCCCCCCAAGCAGAGCGAACTCGCTCTGGGGGCTGTTTTGCCGGGGCCGGAGCGGCCGCGGACCGGGCCGTCAGTTACAGGAGCCCAACCGCTTGCCGGTCATGTGCATCGACATTTCACCGTCCTCGCTCTGCATCTTGACCTGGCTGTCCATATTGTCGCCGGTATAGGTAGTAACGCCGGTCATTTCGATCCGGCCCTCCTCCCCCCGGCAGCTTATCTGCCAGGTAACGCTATCGCCGGAAACCTCCCGGGAAATGGTCTCGCATTCCTCGCCGTCACCGGCCTGGTAGGGCACCCCGTTTTCTTCCAGGCAATGCCGGAAGGTAGAGGGCGGCATGGCGAAGGGCATGCCGGGTATCTCCATAGTGGTAGTGATCTCCCACTCACCCTCCTGGCCAACCGCGGCCGAATCGACTGGCAGAAAAAAGAGACCCGCCATTAACAAAACCAACAGCCCTTGATGAATCCTGTCGCGCATTTTCATAGCCCTTCCCTTTTCTCTGGAGTTGATGGATGGTGGATCATGAACGATATTATTCAAAGCGGGATGATTGTCAATCTGGAAATATGATGCGGACTGTAGTCCGTTTTGGTAAACAAGAACGGTAGGCTACTTATACCAAAAGGTCAGATCATCACCATGAATATCCTCAGAGCATCTCTCGCCGCCTTGCTGGCGGTCTTTCTGCTTACCGGCTGTGAAAACCCGACCAGCCGCCCCACTCCGCCGAACAACAAGATTATTGTTCTTGGCTATCACGGCATTGGCGCGGACGCCGCCGGCTACAACCTCAGCACGGATAAATTTAAAAACCAGGTCAGCTACCTCACCGCCCGAGGATATCAACCGATCGGCATCAAGGAGTTATATGGCTACCTGTATAACAAGGAGAAAATCCCGGCTAAATCTTTCCTCCTGACCTTCGACGACGCCCTGATCTCAGACTACAACCTTGTCTTTCCCTACCTGGTCGAAAAGGGGCTGAAGGCGATTTTTTTCGTTCCCACGGACCATATAGGCAGAAAGGGCAATCTGACCAAAAAACAGATCAGGGAAATGAACGGTCATGGCTGTTGCGATTTCGGATCGCACTCCCGAAGCCACAAAAACCTGTACACCCTCACCGCCGAAACCCTGGCCGAAGAGCTGGGGGGATCAAAAGAGATTCTGGAGGAAATAACCGGCGAAGAAGTCAAAGCCTTCGCCTACCCGAACGGCTTCTTCACCGGGAGGAGCATTGCGGCATTGCGGGACAACAACTACAAACTGGCCTTTACCGTCATGCCTGGCCGAAACGATTTTTCGGCGAGCCCCTTTGAGATCAGAAGGATAACCTTATCGGAATCCGTATCCGACGGTAATTTCAAAATGATGGTCGATGGCGACCCGGACTTTTATCGGCCGTACTACTCAGAGATGTACGCCAAAAGCACCCAAAACAAACTCGGCGGGATTGCCAGCCTCTGCGAGGAAGAACTGCGCCGCTACGAAGGCATCACAGACTCTTTTCCAAATAACAGCCCTTCTCCTCGCTGATCCCGGCCGCCTTGACCACCGGTTCGTAACGGGCCAGGAAGCCCTCGTGTTTGTCGATAAACATGGGATGGTGGGCGGGCCTGATCACCTTGATGCGCCGAAACCCTTCCCTGCCGGCCAGTTCAACCAGCACTCGCAGAAGATAGCTCCTGGGATCGAGGCCCAGCCGGACGGCCAGACGGGCATAATCGCGGCTGCGGTTCTTTTGGGAGGGGTAGGTTCTCTGGCCCTGGACGGTGATGACGATGATCTCCCGGGCGGTGACATCCAGAAAAAAACTCACCTTGGCGATATAGGTGTCGTCGGTGCCGTGGGGCTCGGTTTCGTCCTCCTTGGTCAGATAACAGCAGATCCCGCAGCGGTCCTCGGCCGCACCTTCCTCCATCAGCAGCTGGATACCGTTCCCAAGGGATCTGGGACCTTTATTCTCGGCAATAAAATCATCCCTGGCCGCCAGGGTTTCATGGATAATCCTGCCGTTGCCGAGAAGTCTTGCGACAATGGCGGCCAGATCGAGTTGCCGCAGCCCGTGCAGCAGGAAACTCGGATCGGGAAAACAGTTCAGGTGACCGTCGGCCAGTGGTTCGGCGAAAGCTTGGACCGCTCCGGAAACGGCTTTGGAATACTGCCTGACCTCGGTGTCGTCCTCCAACCCCTCATAGGCATGGGCCAGGAGAATCATGACCAGTTCCATGTGTTCGGCAAAGCTTAAGCCCCTCATGACTTTGACAAAAGGGGCAGCCCCAGCCGGAGGGGCAGCGCTATTCGCTTTGTTCACCAGAGAATGCAGGGAAGAGTCGAAGCGGTGCTGATCGAACAATAAGGCCGGATGCAGCAGGTACTCTTCAATCCGGTTGGCAAAGGCTCGTTGTCTGATTCTGGTCATTCAGCCATAGTAATCATTATTTGTCAGGCGGACAAGGGTAATGGCCATGCCAGCCGCCTCTACTCGTCATCGCATCATCGACTCCCAGGCCCCGACCCAATCCCGGTCGCCTTTGACGAACTATTTTTTAAGCTTTTCGATCATCTCCTCCACTTCCTCGTAGCCGTTTTTATAAAACTCATCTTCCTGGGGATCCAGCTGGCTTAACAGCCGAAGAAATTCCCCGGCGTGCTCTTTTTCTTCATTGGCGATGTCGATCAGCACCTCCCTGGCAAGTTCATTATCCGTACTCTCCGCTGTTTGTTGATAAAGCTGGATAGCCTCGTACTCCGCCGCAATCATAAAGCGGATTGCCCTGACCAGCTCCCTCATGGGTAAGTTTTCGATCGTTTTTCAGGACGGTAAAGGGGTTGCTGAATTCCGGCATTTCTTTCTCCTTTTCTGATGTTTATAAACTCCAATGACTATCGCGCTTTTTGCGCCGCCATCAATAACGATAAGTTCGCTAAAAATCAGAAGATGGCCAAGCAAAAATCGTCAGATCCAAGGCGCGCAGATTTCGAGGAATGAAGCGTACTTCAGTACGCTGCAAGACGAGACAATTTGCGGCAACGCAGGAGCTGGCGGTTTTTGCGCCGCCATCAGTAATAGTAGCCGAAGTTGATATTAAACCGGCCGTTCCAGTCGTCATTGAGATTGGCCCCGAAATCACCTACTGCCGATGAAGCGTAATCGGCCCCGTAGACATCGCCTTCGTTGCCGACAAAGTAGTTGCCGTCCGAATAGGCGTAATCCACATAGATATACCAGCCGCCGTTGGCGATGGCCATGCCGGTGACGTTCATGGCGCTGTCGTTCAGCTCCCGGCCGTCCGGCAGGCTGCCGTCCTTGATAATTACGCTGTAGTCGTTGTAAAAGGTGATCGAATCGATCCAGTTCAAGCGGGGCTTCCAGGTATAACTCAGGGCGATGGCCGGGATAACCCCCTCGCTGGCCACGGGCCAGGCGAAATCATAGGCGCCCATGGTGATCAGATCGTTGGAAAGACCGGTGCCGGGATGGTAATCGGCGTCATATTTATACTGGGTCAGTTGCAGCATCAGGGCGAAGTTGCCCAGGGTGGTCCGGTCATGGATGGAGGCGGCCCAGGCATCGCTGTCATCGGCAAAACCCCCGTCGCCTTCAAGTTCTCCCCATTGCAGGGAGACCCCGAGATCGTTGGTCAACGAAGTAAAGGCCATACCGTAAACGGCCCGCACATTGACTTGGTTGCGCTCCTCGTAATGGGAGTACTCGCTGCCGTTGTCGACGATGTCGTAGGAATATCGGGCGCTTTCAGCACTGTCGCCGTTGAAGTCGGGCTCGGGCATGCCGTAGTAGGCCAGATCGAGGGCGAGATTCCCCATGCCGGTGGAGTATTTGATCCCCATATCCATGTCGTCGGAGAGCCCGACATAGTAATGCTGATCGAAAAACCAGCTGTTGGCCGGCCCGTAAGCGCCGACCCCGAAAGGCACCCGGTTCAGGCCCGCCTGGACCTGGGATTTTTCCGAAAGTCGGTAGCCCACCCAGCCGGTGTGCAGAAAATTGTAGCCGGTGTACCAGCGGTATTCGACCTTGCCGAGCCAGTTGTTTTGATCCAGGTCGAGATTGATCCGGAAGGTGTCAAGCTCCATATCCCCCCCGTTGTCGCCGCGCTCGGGCCCGTCACCGCCGCTTTTCTGATAATCGCCGTTAACATAGTTGACCCGCATGGCGCCACCGACCTGGACCGGCCCGAGGTTGAAAGCGGCATCCGCGCTTGCGGTCATGCCCGCACAGAGCAAAAGAGTGAGTGGCAATGGCAGTAATCTCCTGGAAATGTATGACATGGCCTTTCTCCCATTTCAATTAACCTGCAAAATACTCATTTCTTATAGCCGCCAGGGCATAAGTTCCGTCCGTACATGCAGACGAGCTGCTCAACTAAGCTTTATCATTTGTTTTCATATCCACGGACAAGTTTTGCCTGATTGAGGATATTCGTGTTATTCGGGTATCCAGCCCTGGACCTTGGCCTGGTTCTCCTCGACCCACTCTTTGGCGTTTTGGTAAGGATCGGCGCCCTCTTCCTGATTCCGGACCATGAGCCGGGCCATTTCCTCGGGGGTCCAGTAAAAGTTGTCCAGAATGGCATAGGCCTCCGGCATCTCTTCTTTCAGACCCTGGCGGACGATGGTGCTTATATGTTCCGCCCCGCCATAAACGTTTTGGGGATCGTCGAGATACTTGAGATCCCAACGGCCGAATTTCCAGTGCGGTGTCCAGCCCGTCACCACGATCCACTCGTCGTTGTTGATCGCATCCTGAAGCGCGCCGGTCATGGTGGCGCCGCTGCCGGCGATCAACTTGAAATCGTCGAGGTTATATTCGCTCATCGCCTTTTCGGTCTTGCTCATCAGGCCGGCGCCCGGATCGATGCCGATAATCTTGCCGTCAAATTTGTCGACATTGTCGTTCAACTCGGGGATGGCATTGATGGTCACATAACTCGGCACTACCAGCCCAATCCGGGTCCCTTCCAGATTGGGGCCGAGATTAACCACCTGGTCCTGAAGCTCTTCGAGGTAATGACCATGGGTGGTCGGCAGCCAGGCGGCGACCATGCCGTCGGCATCGCCGCTTGCAACCGACTGCCACATGGCGGCGCCGCTGACCGGAACAATTTTCACATCGTAGCCCTGGTTTTCAAGAACCACCCGCACCACGTTGGTGCTGGCCACTTCACTGGACCATTCGACATAGGCCAGTTTAATCTCCCCTTTGTCCCGACGGGCCTCCGTGCCCTCTTCGCCTTCCCGGTCCCGGGAGCAGCCGGTTACCGCAAGCATCACGCATAAAGCCAGCAAAAGCGGATTGGTTCGATTCATAAGTTTTTTCATTGGAACACCTCTTTGATTTTGAACATTTAATCTTATTTGTATTTCTGCCCGATTTTCTGGGTGATCCGGTCCAGCAGCATGGCCAGGATGACGATGGCGATGCCCGCCTCAAACCCCATCCCCGGCTGGAGCCTCTGGATCGCCTTCCAGACCTCGCCGCCCAGACCGCCGGCCCCGATCATCGCGGCGATTACCACCATGGACAGGGCGAGCATGATGGTCTGGTTGATCCCCGCCATGATCGTGGGGATGGCCAGGGGCAGCTGGATCTTGACCAGCTTCTGTTTCTTGTTGCAGCCAAAGGCGTCGGCTGCCTCGATCAGCTCTTCCGGCACCTGCACAATCCCCAGAATCGTCAGACGGATCGCCGGGGGCATCGCAAAAATCACCGTGGCGAAAATAGCCGAGACCGGGCCCAATCCGAAAAAGGGAATAGCCGGGATCAGATAGACGAAGGCCGGCATGGTCTGCATGAAATCAAGAATCGGCATGATGATTTTCTTGAAGCGCGGAAAGAGCGCGGCCAGAATACCGAGAGGCAGCCCCAGGGCTACCGCCGCGAAGGTGGCCAGAATGACCAGGGTGACCGTTTCGATGGTGGGCAGCCAGAGCCGCAGATTCCAGAGCAGGGTCAGACCGACCAGGGCCATGATCCCGATCTTCCTGCCGGCCAGCCACCAGCCCAGACCGGTAAGAACAAGGATCAGGAGCAGGGGCGGAAAGAACATCAGGCCGTCGACGATGAAATCAATGGCATTGCCGGTGATTTTACTGAGCGCCTTGGTGATAAAGGCGAAGTTGCTGGTCAGCATATCAAGAAAAGCCTCGATCAGTTTATCGAGAGGAAATTTTGGAATGGTGATATTCATGATTTTCTCCTATTCTGCCAGGGCCGAAAGGACGGAACCCTTGACGATCACACCCAGAAGTTTTTCGTTTTCATCAACAACCGGAAGGGCAACCGGACGTTCCGCAAGGACGGAAATAACGGCGCTCAACAGCTCATCCCCCTTGACATGGGGGATGTCCTTATCGATGATCTCGGCGATAGTAGTCTTGTTTTCGTCTATTGCCTTCTTGGCTGTGTCGGCAGTGACGATGCCGATCAGGGTATAATCGCGCTGCACCACGTAAAGACTCGAAAGCCCCTCATCCCGCATCCTGCGCAGTACGGTCCGGGGGCCATCCTTGGGGTAGGCCACGGCTCTGGCCTTGTTCATGACCGACTCGGCGGTAAGCACCTGGGTACGGTCGACATTTTCGACAAACCGCTCCACGTATTCACTAGAGGGGTTGGTCAGGATCTCCTCGGCAGTGCCGATCTGGATGACCCTGCCGTCCTTCATCAGGACAATCCGGTCTCCGATTTTCAGGGCCTCATCCAGATCGTGACTGACAAAGAGAATGGTCTTTTTCACCCGTTCCTGCAAAGTGACAAGCTCATGCTGCATGTCGCGGCGAATCATGGGATCCAAGGCGCTGAAGGCCTCGTCCATGAGCAGGATATCCGGATCGACGGCCAGGGCCCGGGCCAGTCCGACCCGCTGCTGCATGCCCCCGCTGAGCTGGGTGGTATCGGCATCTTCCCACCCTTCCAGGCCGACGAGCTTCAGGGCGTCCCTGGCCTTCTGCTGCCGTTCGGCCGGGGCGACGTTCTGCATTTCGAGACCGAATTCGGTATTGGCCAGCACGGTCCGGTGGGGAAACAGCCCGAAGTTCTGGAAAACCATGCCGAATTTACGGCGCCGCAGATCGAGCAGTTCATCGATTGTCAGTTTGTTGACATCCACATCGTCGATAATGGTGCTGCCGGAAGTCGGTTCGATCAAGCGGTTGACGCAGCGGATCAGCGTGGATTTGCCGCTGCCGCTCAGTCCCATGACCACAAGGATTTCTCCTTCCCGGACATTGAAGTTGACCTTGTTCAATCCCACGGCCTGACCGGTTTTTTTGAAAATTTCATCCTTCCCCACCCCCTCCTCCAGGAGCTTTAGGGCTTTTTCAGGCTGTTTCCCGAAAATCTTGGTAACATTTTGAATTTTAATTTTATCCTTGATTTCATCCATAGTTACTCCTCTGATAGGTACCGCCATTATAAATTCTTCATTGTTGCCTTGCAGCACCGTAACTTAAACAGAAATAATTCGAAAGAGATCCTGCTGTTTGATCGCTCCACTACTGTCAGCAAACTCCTCTTGTTCATTTCTTCATGCTTAGGCACTAAAATCATTGCCCTATCAAACCAGCTGAGTTCGCAAAGTCAAAAAGTCCTTCGACAAGCTCAGGGTGAGCGGAGTAACTTATTTATTTACCTTTTCTTGATGAGCTAGGCGAAGTGCACTCCATTAATCTTTGACGACTTTTTGCGACGCCATCCAGATTGACAAACTCGCAAAAAGTCACGAAATGGTTAAACAAAAAGTTCATACATGCTCCACAGGAAGTCCCCCGCAAAGGAGATTGGAACAGAAGACGCCAGTCATTAAAGCCGCCGGCCTGAAGATCGGCGACATAGCGGCTTGCCAATGACGCCGACTGCCGAAATACTTGTCGATCTCCGCTATCCGCCACATAAGCCCGGTATTGGTGTCAAGACAGATTTCAGGGGTATAAGATGCAAGTCTAGGCGGGTTGCCTGGCCCGAGAGGGGACTTCTGTGGAGTTGCCTGACAGCCGATAAAGAAAACCAGGAACAGGCAACTGGTTATCAGTACCATTTCGCGATTCATGCCAATCCCCTCCAGGCAGGCCCGAGATCCGACTTGCCAGGTACAAGCGGTAGAAACAAAAAACTGACCGTTTTCGACAGGGATAGGGTTTTCCCAACCATCCATCCTATTAAAATCTATCACGGCCGGAACTTTAAAATCAACACGGCAAAGAGCACCTCCCGGCCCAAGCACGAATGGTTCTCGGAGTTGTTCAAATCTTTGTGAGATAACCCGGGCTGTCGCGGCTGTCTTTAATTTAAAAGGGAACATCCGGAAGACTGTTCGGCTCCCTGTCGGCATGGACAACTTTTGGGGAAAGGGTATATTAGTTGCGGATCTTTTCCCGGATGCCGCCCTTGCCGAATATTCGCTGAAGGCGGTACGAGCGGCGATAAAGATGGCAGCATATAAAAGTTTCAGCCGGCCATCTGCCGCGCGGAGAGGTTTTATGACTTATCAACCGATAGTGGGCACTTTGGGATTTATCATTTCGCCGGACCGGAGCCAGACCCTGCTGGTGCATCGCAATGCCCGTCTCGACGACGATCATTACAATAAGTATAACGGCCTGGGCGGCAAAATGCGATCCGGCGAAGACGTGGTTTCATGCATGACCAGGGAGATCATGGAGGAGGCGGGGATAATCTGCAAGGAAATCCGGTTGCGCGGCACCGTCAACTGGACCGGCTTCGGCCCGAACGGCGAGGACTGGCTGGGCTTCATCTTCCGGATCGACCGCTTCGGAGGGGTTCCGTTTACGGAAAACGAGGAGGGTATTTTGACCTGGATCGACCTGGACCGGCTCGGCGAGCTGCCCATGTGGGAGGGTGACCGCTTTTTCCTGCCCATGGTCTTCGACGACGACCCCAGGCAGTTCCACGGCCACATGCCCTACAGGAACGGCAGACCCGTGTCCTGGAGTTTCAAGAGAATTTAATTAAATTTGATTGGGAGATCGGCCAACTCTGGGTGATTATCCCATGATCGGTTACAATTTAATAATTTCGCAAAAAGTCTCGGAATGGCTAAGCAAAAATCGTCAGATCCGCAAGGCGCGCGAATTTCGAGAAATAAAGCGTACTTCAGTACGCTGCAATGACGAGACAATTTGCAGCAACGCCGGAGCTGGCGATTTTTGCGACGCCAATCAGTCTCGTTGGCGATGGCTAAGCAAAAATCGTCAGATCCAAGACGCGCGAATTTCGAGGAATGAAGCGTACTTCAGTACGCTGCAATGAAGAGACAATTTGCAGCAACGCCGGAGCTGGCGATTTTTGCGACGCCAATCAGTCTCGATGGCGATGGCTAAGCAAAAATCGTCAGATCCAAGGCGCGCGAATTTCGAGGAATGAAGCGTACTTCAGTACGCTGCAATGAAGAGACAATTTGCAGCAACGCCGGAGCTGGCGATTTTTGCGACGCCAATCAGTCTCGATG
>JAGXFP010000026.1 GCA_024637225.1 Desulfobacterales bacterium | reverse complement strand
TGCCTCCGTCAGGGCGGCCAAAGCAACCTTGGCCTTAAATTTTGCGCTGTGACTTGTTCGGTTTTGCGACATGAACCTTCTCCTTATTTGAGTTCGGTTCATTGCTTACACTCCTGTCTCAAAAACCGCTACCACTTCAATTCCCAGGCGCAGGGCCTCGGTGCGATCCCGATAGTTCAGCAAACTTTCGGCCAGGGCATTGACATACTGAAAGTGGAGGTAGATCTGTAGATTTTCGGATATAGCGCCGTGCACCGGATAGTTGAGATCGATTTGGAGGGAGCCGCCTTCCTTGGCCCAGCGCAATGCCGTGGTGGTAACCAGCCTGTCCGCCTTGCCCGCTTTTATTTCCAGTTCAAAATACCCCCGGTAATCAGGAAGATCGTTGTTGTGTGCTTTGCTGTTTCTGACATAAAACCAGACCTTCGGCACAAACTGGAGGCCGAGGCCGGTGTTCTGATTGTAGAGAATGGCTATCGGTTTAAGGTAGAAGGTATTGGTGGTGCGCGACGCGTCTTCCGCCCGGCCGTTGGATTCGTGCAGCAGGCCGCTTTGTAAAAATAGTCCTTCCAGCCAAAAGGGCCGCCAGGATAGATTATCGGTTATATGAAAAAACTCCGGTTTGTAACTGGTGTCTTCGAAAGGGGCTGAGTCGGAACCTAAATCCCAGAAGGAGGTTTGGGTATAGGCGAAATGGAGGCCTCTGGCCCAGGGATTTTCCTTGACGATCGGCCCGGCCGGATTGAGCAGTTGATAGCGAAAACTGAACTGGAGCTTGCTTTTTTTGGGGTTAGTGGCAATTAGCAGATAGATAGGTTCGTAGGGTTTGAAGTTACCCAGATATGGCTGATAGAGGGTGAAAAGATCTTCCAGGGTCGGATCCTTACCCACTTCCGGCAATGATTCCTCCGCACCGACCGGTCGACTTTGGGCGAAGGAAATCGATATCGCCAGAGAAATGATGCCCGCTAAACGAATAATATTCATGGGTGTCCTTAAGGCGAACTCTGACTTATTCTTTATGCCCCCGTCAATCAACGGGAGAATTTTGGTAGTACCGATAAGTCAAAGAATAAGATTTCTCAAAAGCGTTCGAAATAACAGCTTTTTTGACTTTTGCGCGATATTTTTCGGTGTTCAAGATAGACTTTATAGATTGCATCACCTTCTTGTCAACAAACCTCGGCCATTTTTACTTACCGAAATCACAAACCGGATAACTGCATGACTTGCACTGGCGGCAAAGGCCGCCGTGACCCATGGCGGCCAGTTCTTCGCGGCCTATTTTCTCGCCGAGCATCAGCCTGGGTAGAACCAGATCAAAAACCGTGGTTTTATGAAACATGCCGCAGGCCGGAAGTCCCAGGATCGGGACCTTGTCGAGATAACCGACCAGGAACATGGCGCCGGGCAGGACCGGGGTGCCATAAACCATGGCGCAGGCGCCGGCCTCTTTTATTCCCTGGCGGGTGACGTCATCGGGGTCGACCGACATGCCGCCGCTGGTTATGATGATTTCGGCGCCGCGGTCTAGACAGGTCCGGATCTCCGCGGCAATGGCCTGAATGTCATCGGGAGCGAAGCCGACCGTGACCACCTCCGAGCCGAGATCGGTCAGTTTTTTTCTTAAAACCGGCTCGAAGGCGTCTTTTATCCGTCCGTGATAAACCTCGTTGCCGGTGATGACCAGACCGGCCTTGAGACTGGGCAGTTGGGCAACCCCGATAATTCCGCCGCCGGTTCGGGCAATCGCGCAGGCCTTCTCGACCGTTTTTCGCTTGCCGATCAGGGGGATGAGTCTGGTGGCCCCGATCTGTAGCCCCTTTTTTACCGGAGTGTTGTGATGGAGGGTGGCGCACATCACCTCGCCGGCAAGGTTGAATCGATGGAGGGCTTCAACATCGATCCTCAGCAAGCCGTCGGTCCGGGCGACTATGTTCAGCTTACCCTCTACCGGCTCGCCGCTGACTTCGGCACCGGGACCGGCCAGGGCGGTTGCCAGCAAATGGGCCGCCTCGTTTTCGTGGATGTCGTCCGGGCCGAGTTCGAGAACATAGATGTTCTCCTTGCCGAGATCTTTCAAGCCGGGAATGTCTTCCTCCCGAATGATATGGCCCTTCCGGAAGGCCCGGCCCTTGAAGCCGTCCGTCTTGTCGATTCTTGTGACGTCGTGGGGCAGGACCATGCCCACCGCCTCGTCAACCGGGATAGTTTTGTGCAATTTTACCGTTCTCCTTTCAGCCGGCATATCGGGGGTCAGATCAGCTCGAAGTACCGGCCATGGGCGCAGGAACAACACATAACCGCTCCGTTTTTCTCGATTTCACGGCAGTCCTGAATCCAGTCGCCGCATTGGTCGCACTGTACCCTTTTCAGGGGCCGGCCCGGCATATCCTCGGCCGGAATTTCCACCCTGACCGGCTGCATCCTGAACAGCTCATCATCGGCCATAATCCGGTAGGCTTCGAGCTGGCGTTTATATTTGTCCTCAATCCCAGGGCAGTATTTATGCGCGGCTTCCCGGGAATCCTCCCGGGTGGTTATCCTGACCGCCCGGCCATCATCAAGGTTGACAAAGGTCGCCGCCATGATCCCGTAATCAAGCCATTTCAGGGAGCGTTTTCCCAGGCTGCAGCCGGTAACGGTTTGAATGGCGTCGGTGGCGCAGCGGTCGATTTCGACCAGGACATAGAATTTTTTACGGTCGAGACCGCGGGGGTCGGAAATACCGATGGCATTCAGGCCGAGCATGGCCATCCTGACGCCGATCACCTGACCTGCGCAGACATGGCCGTGGATCGCGGTCGATTTTTCCAGAAGTTCGTCAAATGATTCCAGCATAGTTATTCTCCCTGACTCGGCTCCTTGAGATCAACCTGAATCCGTGAGCGTTCGAGAACGGTGCATATGCAAGGCGGCAAACGATGTTGATCATACTAATGATATATCAACGGTTGCCAACGCGGCAGATGCGCTGTTCTCGGGCGCCCCGCTGGGCGGAGGGGTGAACCATGGCAATCCAAGAAAAAACGATTATTTAATGCAATTACAAAAGGATAAAAGTGAAATTCACCACGAAGCCGTCACGGTTTCAGGATCAAGACATATTACTTTGTGATGCCGCTTAGTCAAGCAATCGGGAACCAATCGATTGCCGCTGCCGTTTTCACAAGAAAAATCAGAGAGATAATTTCCGGAGGAGGGCAGGGGAGAGGGGGTTTTTCATCAGCTCCCGGGGCCATCATAACTGGCAAAATACGATTATCTCTGTTATCAGAGTAAGATGCTGTCATGTTGCGCGTTTCTCTCTGATAACCGACCCCGCGGGTTTAGTTGCTATGCATGCTAGAGGACTCAAGATCAATATTGTTCTGAATCTGCTGTTGATCCTTGCGGCGGCAATGTTACTGGTTGATCTGGTCATGGTCGGTTCCGCCCGGCGGCAACTGCTGCGGGCGCGGCTCGAAACGGGCCATTCGTTACTGGCAGCCATCGAGGCAACCTTGCCCGAAGTCTTATCGGACCCTGCTCTTTCCGGGGCACGATTGGCGAACGGTATGGGCGAAGCCTCCGCCCTCTGCCTCACCCTGGTAAGCGACAGCGGAGAAGACCTTTTCAGTCAAGGATCGGATTGCGGCCGGATCGGGCAGCTTCGGGAGGAGGCGGGAGCTGCCCTTATTTCAGGGGAGCCGACTTCATCCCTGACCGGATTGACCAGGGGAATTATCTGGCCGGACCGCAAAAACCTGCTGATTGCCAGACCCTACCTGCAAGACAATAAAGTCGTCGGCGCCCTCGCCGTGGATCTGGATCTGGAAGGAATTTACCAGTCGCTTCGCGGCTCCCAGCGCATCTTCCTCGTCTACTTCGCGGTCAACCTCCTGGTTTTCACCCTGTTCGGTTTTTACCAGCTTTACCGGCTGGTCCTGAAGCCGGTCAGCCGTCTGGTCAACACTGCCGAGGAGTTTCATGACGACGAGGGTTTTTCTTTTTTACCGGATAAAAAAAATGGCGAGTTCAACCGGCTTTCGCACAGTCTCAATAAGATGCTGGCGCGGATCGGCCGGGACCGTGGCAGACTGCGGGAAACCATCTCCGAGCTCGAGGATGCCAACCTCATGTTGCGCAAAACTCAACTGGAAATGGTCAGGGCTGAAAAGCTCGCCTCGGTCGGGCGTCTCTCGGCCGGTATCGCCCATGAGATCGGCAACCCGATCGGTATTGTCATCGGCTACCTTGATCTCCTGAAGCAAAAATCGATTCCGGCGGAGCAGAAAAAAGATTTTATTCTACGGGCTGAAAAAGAGATGAACCGGGTGAACACTATCATCAGGCAGCTTCTCGATTTTGCCAGACAGCCGGCGGATGAACCGCGGCACCAGATATCCGTTCACGAAATTATCGGCGAGGTCGTGGATATCTGCCGGGTTCAGCCGATGATGTCTGGAATTAAGCTCGTTTTTGAAGGGCATGCCGAAGAAGACCGGGTCGTCGGCTCAAGCGGCCAATTGAAACAGGTTTTTCTAAATCTGTTGATCAACGCGGCCGACGCCATAAAAAGCGGTCATGGTGATCCGGGAGGGGGGCGGATTGCCATAACTACCGTGACCGAAGCGGAAAGCGAGGAAGGGCGGGGCGGAGTTCTCCGGATCCGGATCGCCGATAACGGACCCGGTATTGATGCCGGCAACCTCGAAAATATCTTCGACCCGTTCTACAGCACCAAGGAGCCCGGCAAAGGAACAGGGCTGGGCTTGTCCATCTGTTTTACGATC
This sequence comes from Desulfobacterales bacterium, assembly GCA_024637225.1. GTDB lineage: Bacteria > Desulfobacterota > Desulfobulbia > Desulfobulbales > JAGXFP01 > JAGXFP01. The sequence continues at coordinate 27,191 of JAGXFP010000026.1, read as the reverse complement.
ATTGAAAACCTCGGGGGAGTTATCGAGGCGGCAAGCAGCGCCAAGGGGACGACCATCAAGGTCAGCCTGCCCTCTTCGGGGAGTTCCCCCAAAGCAAACGGTAAGGATCTAGAAAATGTCCGATAAGCGCGCCGCCGCCGCCAGCAGGCTTTTAATCATCGATGATGAGCAGAATATGCGGCACATGCTGAAGATCATGGCCGAGAGCAACGGCTATACCACGGTGACGGTGGAAGACGGTCTGAAGGCGCTCGCCTTATTGCGGGAGAACGAATTCGATTTCATCCTTTGCGATGTCAAGATGCCCAACATGAACGGGATGGATTTTCTGCGGGCCTCAGCCAACTGCCGGGGTGATGCGCCTGTGATCATGATGTCCGCTTATGGCACGATCGACCTGGCCCTGGAGGCGATGAAGGGCGGGGCTTATGATTTCATCTCCAAACCGTTCAAGATGGATGAAGTGGTCATGGCACTCAGAAAGGCGGAAGAGAGGGAGAGTCTGCGCCGGGAAAACCAACGTTTGCGGAACCAGCTGCGCAATCTCGAGGACGGCAGCAAATTTGCCGGGATGATCGGCAAAAGCGAACCCATGCGCAAGGTTTTCGAGCTGGCCGAAAAAGTCGCCCGCTATAGTACCACGGTTTTGATCACCGGCGAGTCGGGAACCGGCAAGGAACTGGTCGCCCGCGGCATTCATTTCGCCAGTCCCCGCCGTGATCGTCCCCTGGTCCCGGTCAATTGCGGCGGGATTCCCGAGGCGCTCCTGGAAAGCGAGCTGTTCGGTCACCTCAAGGGTGCTTTTACCGGGGCTGATCGCAGCCACAAAGGGCTCTTCGAGGAGGCGGAGGGCGGCACCATTTTTCTGGATGAAGTGGGCGAACTGCCTCTGCCGCTTCAAGTCAAGATTCTCCGGGTTCTGCAGGAAAATGAAATCAGACCGGTCGGTTCGACAGAAACCAAAAAGGTAGATGTCAGGGTGCTTGCCGCCACCGCCAGAAATCTCGAAGAAGAGATCAGCCGGGGACTATTCCGGGAGGACCTTTTTTACCGTCTTAATGTCATGCCCATTCATCTGCCTGCCCTTCGGGAACACCCGGAAGATATTCCGGCACTCTGCCGATATTTTATCGATATTTACAACGAACAGCTGGGAATGTCGGTGAAGGGGATCGGGGCCGGGGCGATGGCAAGGCTTATCGAACTGCCCTGGCCGGGTAATGTCAGGGAACTCGAGAATATCATGGAAAGGGCGATGGTTTTGAGCGACGCTGAAATACTGGGTCCCGAAGTTCTGCCGGATTATCCGGACAACTCTGCCGATTGTCTGGTCCGCCTGGACGAACAGAATGGTTTCTCCCTGAAAAAGGCCAAAAAAATCTGGGAAAGGAAGCTCATAATCGGAGCCTTGCGGGCCACGAGCGGCAATCGCTCCCGGGCCGCGGAAATGTTGGAGTTAAGTTTCCCGTCGTTGCTCGCCAAGATCAAGGCCTACGGGGTCGAAATCAAAAAAGGTGAGGCGAGCTAAGATAACTTCGAACCGGTGACCCGTTCCGGAAAGGCTTAGATGCCTGGCGGTTATGATATCGCTGATCTTTCAGGAGCCTGGATCGTCCGTCTTGCAAAAAAAGCCGCGAAACCGAACGGGGGCCGGTTTGCTGGTTGCTTTATCGTTGCGGTTGAATCGATTGTCAGCAAAAATCGCGAAATTCTGCAGAAGATTTTTCGAAGCTCTTTTGCATGGATTCAGCTTGTCGATTGCTTTTTTGCCGATCGCAGAAAGGGCAATTCATAAGGTTGAGTTTTTAATCTTCCTTAAGGGCCAGTAGCGGTTCCAGTCTGGCCAGGCGGTAAACCGGTAGGATGGCGCCCAGCAGACAGGCGGCGGCGCCCAGGCCCATGGCCAGAAAGCTTATGAGTATACTGGCCGGAGAGGTGATCGATATTTCCCCCAGTCGGGTGAGCAGATTGAAGTCGGCGGCCAGATAATTGAGGAGCAGATGGCCGGCGATCACTCCGATAATCCCGCCCAGCAGGCTGATGATCGCCGCTTCGGCGATAAACATTTTGATGATATGTTTGCGGCAGGCGCCGATGGCCTGCAGGATGCCCACCTCTCTTTTCCTCTCGTTGGTCATGGCCGTAAAAGTCGACCAGGCCAGGAGGATCGCCAGGGTTGAGGCAATTACGATGGTTATGGTGAATATCCGGATGATGTCGCCCAGGGTAGTGCGCACATCCTTGCCGATACTGCCTCTGGTCATCAATCCCACCGAGGGATTCACGGAACCTATCATGGCAACCGCATCGTCCGGATTTACTCCTTCTTTCAACTTCAGAAATACTATAGAGATATCATCCGGTCCGCGTTGGCCGGTCGCTTCCGTGCTGATCGCATCGAGATCTTCCTTCCGCATGAATATACCGCGGTCGAGGCCGGTGCCGGTTTCGCGCAGATGACCGACCACATTGATGTCTTCCCCGAAAAGAGTGGCAGTGTCAATCAACCCCAGGTACTGGTGGATGTAATTGCCAATGTATACTTCCCCTTCCTTTAGTTCCCGGTCGGTGTCGAGCCAGGGTTTGATCACAAAATCGGTTTCCTGGTCGAAAGCGACAATCTGACCTTCCAGAATGCTGCAGCACTCCGACTCGAGAGTGTTAAGGTAAACATGAAAAGTTGCCTGTTCCACGACCGGCAGATCCTTCATTGATTCATATACAAATTCGTCCATGTAGAAAGTCTTCACATCGCTTTCCAGGATGAATTCTTCCGCCAGTTCAACGGCCTCAACCGGGACAATGACAATATCCGCCCCGAGTTTCCGGGTGGCTTCCTTGATATCCTCTTTTATGGCCCGGTTGAAGAGGAGGGCGAATACCAGCAGGGAGACCAGCATGGCCACCGCAAGGACCAGAATGATATTCCTGAATATTTTACGGATGACGTTTTTCCAGGCCAAACCGCCGAGGCTGTTGATTTTCAAGGATTGTTTTGTCATTTTGATTTTCCTGGTTTCCGAAATCCCGGCTTGCAATAATCGAGCATAAAAAAAAGGAGGAAACCGATTTCGGTTCCCTCCTTTTATCTAGCACATATTTACGAACAGGTTAAGCGTTAATTCTCTACTTGAAGTTGCCATCCAGACCGCAAAGGACCGCATGCTCTTCGAGGCCTACCTCGTTATGACAGCTGAGACAGGTTGATGTGTGGGTGCCGATGAAGGTCTGCTTCTCAACATCATAAAGCTTCAGTACCCCGTCCATGGTGTATTCGGTGGATTTGGGGGCGTTGGGATCTTCACAGGCGTCTATGTCGATTATGTCTTTCCAGCGGGAAGTGGCTACGATGTACTTACCATCCGGAGTGAAGATGGCGTCATGGTTATGATCCAAGCCGCTCAGTGACTCCCTGTCGATAACCTCAAGGGTCTTGGCGTCGATCAGGAACATGACGTCACCGCCGGAAGCGGCGATCATCGAATCATCCGGTGAATAGTAGGCCCGGAAGGTCACGGTTTTCGGGGTACCGGCAATGATGTTCCGGTTGAGGACCTTCACATTACCCTTAACGAACTCGTCAAGATCCAACTCAACCAGGGCGACCTTGCCGGTGTAATCGCCGTGATCCTTATCGGTGATATTGGCAATGACAAGCAGCTTGTCCATGGCGTTGTTGGTGTTGCCATGATAGAACTTGTACGGAGCGCCGATATCGCCCTCGGTGCCTTCCAGAAAGACTCTCTGGACGCGTTTCAGATCGGATTTATTGAATACGTCGATATAAGCCTTGCTGGTCATGGTGAACGGAATGAAATGATCTTTCGACTGGCCGGAGGCGCAATACATCGATTTGGTGTTGGTGGCCAGGGCCGGAACGTCAACGACCACATCCTGGATTACCTCGCCGGTCTTCAGGTCGGTTTTGCCAACATGAACCCCGCCCGCATCCTCATCGATCTTGTAGGTCGACCAGAACATGGTATCGCGATCGAGGTTGTCGATCCGGGCATCGTGGGTCGGATGGGAGTCGCGGTCACCGATATCGACCTTGGTAAGGCTGGTTACCTTGATCGGCTGGGCGGCACCGGGATCGATGGTGGCGACGGCCTTGGCGAAGTGACCGCCCATGCCGGCTACATAAAAAGTAGCTTCATAGCTGTCGCCGGTCTGCGTCATGGCGCCGGCCTCAACTTCGGGTTTACTGCCCATGGCGGAAACATCCGTCGGCATGTTGAGGCTGTACATACCCAAGGCGACAGCGCCTGTAAGCAATGAGCCCATCATTAACTTTTTAGAAATTTTCATGCTTTCCTCCTTCTTCATAATTAAGTTTTCGGCGGACAGGCAGCGGATCCTCTCCCTCTCACCTGAAGCCGAGCTGCACGTGTACTGCACACAGCGCTAAGCTATAGAAACAACCCCTGAATCCTAGCTTATTTGTAATTATACGACACTGTGGTATGAAAACAAAGGGTTAAAACAAAATTTTTCACGATTTTGTACATGCACGATTACAGGTCAAAGTTTGACAAAGATAAAATCAAGTTATTACACCAAGATAAGCACTAAAACATTTTAACCGGAAAATACTACAAAATAATTTATTTTAAATACCACAACGTGTCATAAAAAAAAGTTTGATTATTTATTGACCAGTATTCGCGAATCATTATTCGGACAAGGATAACAGTGAATAAAAGCCGCTTGCACAATTGCCTCCGATCAGCTAATTTTGATATTGCTCCGGTCTGTCATATTCTCTGCCTAGTAAACCCGTGAACCTTTCATTAAGCCGGGGAGAAGCATTAAACGGCAATTACCCGGCTAATCTCTGATTTAAGTGAACATAATGCTGATTGAGTGTAAAGATCTTGTTAAAAGCTATAAACTGGAAGATCGCGAACTGCAAGCCGTTGATCATGTTTCTTTTTCGGTTGCCGAAGGCGATTTTGTTGCGATTCTGGGTCATTCAGGTTCCGGCAAAACAACCTTACTCAGTATGATTGGTGGTCTGGCCCACCCCGATAGCGGCAGTGTCTCTATTAATAGTATCGATACGTGGCGGCAGAGCGAGATAAAACGTGCCGAGATGCGCAACCAACTGATTGGGTTCATCTTCCAGTTCGGCAGCCTGATTCCGACCCTGACTTCAATCGAGAATGTCCTTTTGCCATTATCCTTTGCCGATTCCGGCTCGGATCCTGCCGCTAAAATACCATTTGCCAGAGAGCTTCTGGATCAGGTCGGTCTGGCGGACAAGGAAAATTCCTTTCCGTCCCAGCTTTCCGGGGGCCAGCAGCGGAGGGTTGCGATCGCCCGGGCATTTATCAATCGGCCCAGTATTATTCTGGCCGATGAACCGACCGGCGACCTTGATGAAGATACCGAAGGGGAGATCCTCGAAATCTTCCGGCGCTACAATACCGAGAACCAAACAACTTTTCTGGTGGTTACCCACAACAGTAAACTGGTATTGACCCAGGACAATCCAAGAACCTTTCTGATGAAAGACGGCCAATTTTCCGAGGCCCGCATCAAGGGCTCAATATGATAAAGAAAATAACCTTAATCCTGCTGGTAAGCCTGTTGGCCCTATCCGGCTGTTTGCCTGATAAACCAGCGAAACTCAAGATAGGCGATCCCGCTCCGGATTTTCTGATTGAAGATCTGTCTGGTGAAAAAATCAGGCTTTCCTCCTTAAAGGGACGGCCGGTCGTTATCCGTTTTTTTATAACCGATTGTAAGTTCTGCAAGGCCGACACCCCTGTTTTCAACGACTATTTCAACAAGCATAAAGAACGGGGGCTGATGATCATCTATCTTACGACCACCACCGATCAAGGCCAGGTCGAAAAATTCGCAGCCGATCTGGACATCCCCTTTCCGGTTGCCATCGATTACGACCATGTTGTATCGAAATTGTATAATATCAATGTCAAGCCCCAGACCATAATCCTCGATTCCGATCATCTTATTCAAGGCGCCATCCTGGGAGGGGTGGCCGAGGCCGAGCTCGATGAAATGCTGGCCGGCGAGCTGACGGAGTAATCATAACCCTGGGCCTCTCGCGGAATCTGTAATCCCGAGCCGCTGTGAAAAAGATGGTTATATTTAAGGGTGAACCAATGCGAAACAAGCTGATTAAAATATGCGCCATCCTCTCCATCGGCGTCTCCTCCTGCTTGCTGACGGCCTCCAGCCTCGGTGCGGCTCCCCGGGACAAGATCGAAGCCGAGGAACGCTGTCCGGTCTGCGGAATGTTCGTGGCGAAATACGAGGCCTGGATAACCCAGATAAGCGTTGATGAATCAACCCTCTTCAGCTTCGACGGGGTCAAGGATCTGATGGCTTTTTATCATAATCCGGAAAAGTTCAACGGACCGGAACGATCCGCATTCAGCGAGATCTGGGTGAAGGACTATTATTCCCTTAAATGGCTGGATGGCCGGCAGGCCTGGTATGTTATCGGCAGCGATGTCCACGGTCCCATGGGGCATGAATTGATTCCTTTTGCGAGCAAGGAGGCGGCCGAATCTTTCCTGGCTGATCATAAAGGTCGTAGGATTCTCACCTTCGATGAAATAACCGTTGATATCGTCGAGCGGCTTCGCGCCGGCAGCCGTATGAAGACCATGAATTAAGGGGCATGGCCGATGCGTCCCGCCCAAATCCTCGCTTTAGTTATTTTCCTGCTGCTCACCCTTGATGCGGCCCTCTATTGCCATGTTCGCCTGGAGCGACTGCCGCGGCAACGATCGGCCGCCGATCTCAATGACATCGTCACCGCCGGCCTGGGTCTGACCGACCTCTGTCTGGCCACCGAGGCTCGTTATACCAGGCATCCGGCGGTTTCCGACCCTATGGCGCCGTTCATGGATCATCCCGGCGCCATTGAGCATTTCCCGACCGGTTCTTTCTGGGCCGTGCCGAAAGATCGTTATTTATGAAGAACCGGGCCATTGAAAAACACTTCAATCTTCTTGATTACGCCCTGTCCAGCCTGTGGCGGCGCAAGTTAAAGAATATGGGAATTATTACGGTTTTTGCCGTGGTAATCTTTCTGGTCGCCTCATTCCAGATCCTGACCAGCAGCCTCACCGAAACCGCCGAACGCATGCTGGCCCAGACCCCTGAAATAGTCATCCAGAAAATGTCGGCCGGCCGCCAGGAGTCGATTCCGTTAGCCTACCTTGACCGCCTGGACGGAATTTTCGGAATCCGGGCTGCCGTACCCAGGGTCTGGGGGTATTATTTTGATGAAACTTCCGGGGCAAATTATACGGTCATGGCTGCCGATAGGAGCTTGATGCCCGAAGGCAAAAATCTGGAGATGGCCATTGAGGGCGACTTCCCGGCGGCAGGGCAGGGCGAGGCGGCCCTGGGCCGCGAGGTGGCTGCGAATCTCAAGCTCGCCGGACGCCGGACCTTTTCCCTGTTCCGTCCCGATCTTTCCCTGAAGAGTTTCCGGGTATCCGGGATTTTCGCCGAGAGCACCGACCTGTTGACTGCCGATCTGATCGTCACCGGCCTTGATGAGGGACGGGACCTTTTCGCCATTCCGGAAAACCTCGCCACCGATCTTCTCCTCTATGTTGCCAATCCCGGCGAGATCAGCACCATTGCCAAGAAAATCGCGGCCAGGCTGCCCGATACCAGAGTGTTGACCAGGCCGCAAATCCATAAAACCTATAAAGTGGTGTTCGGCTGGCGCAGCGGTTTTGCCTCAATCTGCCTCTTGACCGCTCTGGCCGCCTTCGCCATTCTGGCCTGGGACAAGGCGTCCGGCCTTTCCGCCGAGGAAAAGCGGGAAATCGGTATCCTGAAAATTCTGGGGTGGCAGACCGCCGACATCCTGGTCCTGCGCTTCTGGGAAAGTCTGGCGGTCTCCGGCCTTGCTTTTCTGGGGGGCTGCACCGCCGCCTATCTGCATATCCTCTTTCTGGAGGGCTCCCTGTTTCGCCCGGTTCTGCTGGGCTGGTCGGTAATCCATCCATCCTTGAAGATAGTGCCGGTCTTCGCGGCCGGTGATCTGCTCCTGATTTTCACCTTGTCGGTCTTGCCCTATCTGGCCGCCACGGTGATTCCGGCCTGGCGCGGTTCGACGATCCCCCCCGACGCGGCGATAAAGTGAATCGTAAGCGATCACAGGGTACCGAATCTGCTGCGTTATCGGCCTGCTCATGTACACCAGTACTCATCGCAGGCCGATGCCTTGCATCTCCGGCGCTCTGTGATCGCTTACCAGATAGGAGATTGGCCAATCCTGGGTGCTTATTATCCCTTGATTGGTTATCATTAAATCATGATCATTGAACTGCAATCAGTTAATAAGGTATACAATCTCGGTCAGCCCAACGAGGTTCAAGCCCTGTTCGATATCAATCTGGTTATTGAGGAGAACAGCATGGTCTGTCTGCGGGGAGCCAGCGGTTCCGGCAAGTCGACCCTTCTGGCCATCATCGGCTGCGTCTTTCCGGCCACTTCCGGGCGGGCGGCGGTAGCCGGCAAGCAGCTGGCCCGGTTGCCGGACCGCTTCATGACCATTCATCGCCGGCGGACCATCGGCTTTATCTTTCAGCAGTTTAACATTCTGCCCAATCTGACCGTGCTCGACAATATTGCCCTGCCGCTTCTCCCTCTGGGGATTTCCCCGGATGAAAGGCGCCAGCGGGCCGCGGAGTTGATCGAGCGCCTCGGGATCGGGCATCGGCGTGATTTTCCGGCTGGACAGGTTTCCGGTGGAGAACTGCAGAGGGTGGCGATCGCCCGGGCTCTAATCAATAACCAGCCGATCATCCTGGCCGATGAACCCACCGCCCATCTGGACACTACTCTCAGCCACGATTTTATGGGGATCATGGTCGAGCTGAAAAATGCGGGCAAGACCATCGTCATCGCCTCCCACGATCCCCTGGTTACCGAACATCCGGATATGGACAGGATCATCGACGTCAGGGATGGCAGGATAGATGTTTCTTAACGCCTGGAGCCTCAGTCTGGTTGTTTGCAGTATCATCGTCCTTTTTCTGATGATCAATGCGGTCCGGACCGGGGTCAGGGTGTTGCGCTACTGGGATCCGGCCAGCGACAGCACCCTCCAGATCGGTCTCGAAAACGAGACCTGGCTCGCTTCCACCCTGGTCGAATTCGCCCTGGCCGTCCAGGGCTTGAGCTTGCTGCTCTTTATTCTGGCGGCGGACAACTACAGTCAGGTTATAGCCGGAGCGATGTGCGCCACCGGTTCCCTGCTCGCTAATGAATACGGCCTTCCCACCCTGATCTTGAAACTGGTAGGTTTTTTTCTCTACGGATTCTGGATTCTCATCCACCAACTGGATATACGTTCCGAGGTTTACCCCCTGGTCAGGGTGAAATACCTCTACCTTTTACTGCTGATCCCTTTGATCCTGGCCGATCTCATTCTCCAGACCCTATATATCGCAAATCTCGACCCCGACATCATCACCTCCTGCTGCGCCGTGGTCTTAAGCGATACGGCGGTGGAGAGCGGCAACCTCCTGGGCATTCTGCCCCAGAGCGCCATGCTTAAGCTTTACTTCGGGACTATTACGGTTCTGATCGGCTGCGCCCTGTTGATGAATAACCTGGTGCCGGGGCTGAAATCAGTGGCTCAAAGATGGCAGGCCGGCCTCTCTTTCTTTTATGCCTGCGGCTGGCTGTGGTTCTTCGGCCTGGCGTTGACGGCGATCACCACGGTGATCTCCTCATATATCTATGCGATGCCTTTTCATCGCTGCCCCTTCTGCATCATCAAACCGGAATACGGATATATCGGCCTGGCGATCTATTTCACCCTGATCGCCGGTACCTTTTTCGGGGTCTCGATCGCCGCGGTCGAATTGCTGGGGCGTCATCCCGAACTGCGAGTCCAGTCCGGGCATTATCGCAAGGGCGCGGTATATCTGTCCCTGGTCATGTTGATCGCCCTGGCCATTCTCTCTTCCTATCATTATCTCGCCTACATCCTGACCGGCGGGGAAGGTTGACTCTTCCGGAGGGATCGCACCCGATTTCCCGAAGAACGGCATCCGAAATTCAATTGAACTTGTCAGGCTTAAATGGATCGGATTACGCGATTTGGGGAGTGGTGACGGCTGCTGAAAATACATGGGCTTTTAAGGTTGCATTTACAGGTCAATTATTCTTCCTTGATAAGGTCTGGCTATCCGATTATATGGGTAAGGGGAACTCTGGAAATGGCGCTGGAGGATTCATCCACTTCAAAAGCATTGTCCCTTAATGTTTTCTGCGGAGTCTCACTGGCTTGGTTGTTTTGTCATGCTTATTAAATTATCTTTGAATAATCATTTTTACACTTCAGTAACTTTCCCACCATTCCTTGCTCTTAAATAATAATCCTGATAATACATGTAAATTTTCAATTAATTGACCATATTGATTGATATTTTTCTGCTGTCATTGAAATTGCCATTGTCAAGATAACCGTATCTTTATGTTTCAGTAAATCTAAAAAAAACATATTCCTTAAGCTACATTATATGTTACAATAGCCCCCGTTTTTGGCTGCATAGTCTTGCCGGTCTGCAAAACTATTTGGGATGAGATCTGAATTTTTCCTATTGGATGAAAGGATTATAAATCGAGCGAAGTAGAACCGCTTAGGCAAAAAAGGAGAGGATATTATGACTAGGATTGGGGGAAGTATTACCAAAGTCGCATGCTGCTTTATCCTGATACTTATGGTTTCTTTCGGTTTTGGGGGCAAGGTTCTTGCCTTAACCGACGATGAGTGTCTGGATTGTCATGGCGAGGAGGATTGGACCACCGAAAGAGACGGGGAGACCATCAGTTTATACGTCGATATGGATATGTTCAATCAAACAGTCCATGCCGAAAACGGCTGCATATCGTGCCATGAAGATGCCGCCGAAGGAGAATATGAACATCCTGTTCCCCTTGCTTCGGTAAACTGTGCCAACTGTCACGATCAAATCGGTGAAATATACGAGAACAGCGATCACGGCAAGGCCGCTCTTGATAATCATGACGAACTCGCTCCCAATTGTGATGATTGCCATACCAAGCACAATATTCTTCCCCCCGACAATAAGAAGTCGTCAACCTATCCTTTAAACATCCCTTTGACCTGCGGCCGTTGTCATCGCGAAGGCACGGAGATGACTCAGACCCATGATCTGAATCAGCATAATGTCGTTGAAAACTATTCGATGTCAATCCATGGAAAAGGCCTTTTCGTGGACGGTTTAATTGTAACGGCCGTCTGCAATAGCTGTCATACCGCCCACAACGTCCTGAAGGCCAGCAATCCCGAATCGTCGGTCAATCGCAATAACATTGTCGAGACTTGCGACCAGTGCCATGTCGGGATTGTCAATAAGTTCAAAACCTCGGTGCACAGCAAGGCGATCACCAGTACCGATAAAAAACTCCCGGTCTGCATAGATTGCCATAACTCTCATACTATCTCCCGGGTGAGCCAGAAAGATTTCCGGCTGATCATCGCCGAACAGTGCGGTAACTGCCATGAATATGAGAGTGAAACCTATTTTGAAACTTACCATGGCCGGGCCTCCATGCTTTGGGGTGGCGAAACAACGGCCAAATGCTCTGACTGTCACGGCTCCCATAATATCATGCCCAGCAACGATGATGGATCCATGATTAATGAAGCCAATATTGTCGAGACCTGTGCCCAGTGCCATTCCGGGGCCAATCAAAGCTTTACCACTTATCTGACTCACGCGACCCATAATGACCGGGAACGCTATCCATATCTGTTCTATACCTTCTGGGCCATGACCGGCTTACTGGTCGGCACCTTCGCCTTCTTTGGATTGCATACCATCTTATGGATACCCAGAGGGCTGATCGATAAAATAAAAGGCTCCGGCTCCAACGGCAAGAAAACGGAATAATCAAATAAATTACGGATTGATCATAACTATGAACCCAAAGGAAAGGATCGACCAACATGGATAATAATGAACCTCTCTACATAGAAAGATTTTCGGTTTTCCAACGAATGACTCATCTTTTGGTTATCGTTAGTTTTTTAACCCTGGCGGTAACCGGGATGGCTCTTAAATTCGCCATGGAAGATTGGGCGCAATGGATTGCCTATGTGCTTGGCGGTTTCTCGGTGCTGGGGGCGTTACACAGGTTTTTCGCCATTGTAACATTCTTCTATTTTTTCCTGACCATGATTTTACTGTATACAAAATGGCGTGAGTCGGAAAAATCATTACTCGGCTTTATCTTCGATTCCGAAGGGCTTGTGCCGAATTTAAACGATGCAAAAGAGTTGATTGCCACCCTTAAGTGGTTTTTCGGGGGGCCGCGGCCATATTACGGACACTGGACCTACTGGGAAAAATTCGATTTCATGGCGGTTTTCTGGGGTATTGCGGTAATCGGCTCCTCGGGGCTGGCACTTTGGTTTCCCGTTGCTTTTTCCAACCTGTTACCCGGTTACGGATTGAATATCGCCACGATTATCCACAGTGATGAAGCGTTGCTGGCTGCAGGTTTTATTTTCACCATTCATTTTTACAATACCCATCTGCGCCCGGATAAATTCCCCCTGGACCCGGTTATCTTTGTCGGCTCTATTTCGGTTGATGAATTGAAGCATGAACGCCCGAGAGAATATGACCAACTGGTGGCCTCCGGCGAACTTGAAGAGCTGGTCCAACGCCAGGCTCCTGCGCCCTGGCTGAAACGGATGTCAACCGTGTTCGGTTTGTTTGTCGTCGCAACCGGCTCCGTGCTGATCGTCTCAATCATAATCACCATGTTCAGTTATATCGGAAAACACTAGCGGAAGGGCGGTTGCTGAAGATGACATAAAACAATCCGGAATATCCGGATCCAATAAATACTTCCCATAAAAAAAGGAGAGCCTTTACGGCTCTCCTTTTTTTATGGGAAGTATTTTGCTTTTCGCTGTTTATACACCAAAGGGCATAAGTTTCGTTAAAGCAGACGAACTGCTTAACTCAGCTTTATATCCACCGGACCTTTCGTTGAACCGGTCTTTTTCCTGTCCGGAAGGTGTTTGGGATTGCATATTCTTCGCGCAGGTTGGCTTTTTGCAGGATCTTATCCTGTCATACTGGTCGCCTTGACATTTATTATTTATATGTGCGAGCATTAAGAGGTGCATGAATTTGCGATGCAGAATTTGATATGCTTCGCCTTTTTGTTGACATCCCAGAAGGTCGACAATAATGAATAGCAACAATAAATTATCCGCCGGTCCATCCGGTCGGAATAATGCCCGGAATGGACTAACTTTCAGTTCCCTTTCCGAAATATCTTCCCATATTATTTTTCCTGTTACTGACACCCAAGCCCAAGAGTTGAATCTCCAAAAAATCTCCTGCCGCATCCCGGTGGCAACCGATACCACCGATGATGTCGGGATTTTTTTACTTTTATCGCCCGCTACCTCTCTCGAAACGACTGTTAATCACTTATTTTAAAGATGGGCCGGGATGGTCCGATCATTTTTTTGAAATGCAGGGATTTTGAGAAATTCACCCTGGTAGGTGAAAGATCGACCGCGAATTCTTCAGGCGCAGACAAGAAAAACCTGGTGGAGAAATGAAGGGATGCCATCAAATTTACCACCTCCAGATAAGAAACAATTGATCAACCTTGAGCCAGAAGAGGAGAAACGGCATGTTAATAACAAAAAAAAGAGGCATTGTCTGGGTAGTTGCTATGGGTGTTGTCCTGCTCTGCAGCGCAGCAGGCCGAGCTCTCGATCAGTCAGACGCCCCCGAGTCCGTGACCATCGGTCTTCTTGAAGAACTCTATGAGCCGGTCGAGTTCGATCACGCGGGGCATACCGAGATGGCCGAGTGTTCCGACTGCCATCATCATACGGCTGGAACCGTGACCCAACGATGGAACTGTAAGAAATGCCACACCAACCCCTTGGAGGGAGATACGGTCAGTTGCGCGGACTGCCACTCTCCAAATCGCTTTGATTCCCAGTATCTTGCGACTCTGGATAATCCGGAACTATACCATGTCGAAAAGCCCGGTCTTAAAGGAGCCTATCATTTAAACTGTGTGGGGTGCCATCAGGAACAGGGAGGGCCGACCGGCTGCGAAGATTGTCATGCAATGACCGAAGCAGGAGAACAAAGATTTAATGCCGGTCGCTACTCTCCGGCGCCTTGATTCTTCGGATCCATACCGGAAATTGTTTCGACTTCATGCATATCCAGAAACCATATAAAAGTTTTATGGGGGTTCCGATGAAAAATAAAATAATCAATCGTAGAAGCTTCATCAAGGGCGGTTTCGGTGGAACCGCCGCGACCGTGCTCAGCCTTAAAAGTGCCCGGGCGGCGGGGGATTTCGACCACTACCCGGATAGTATGGGGGTAATTGTCGATCTTAACCGTTGTGTCGGTTGCCGGAGCTGCGAGGCCGCTTGTAATAAGGAACAGGGTTTGCCGGAACCGGAAAAACCTTTCAACGATTACTCGGTCTTCGATGCCCATGAAAGTGGAGGACACGGCGGGGCAGGGCGCAGGACCGACGAGACACGCTACACCGTGGTCAACAAGTACGAGTTACCGGAGATCGATCATCCCCTCTACCGGAAAAGTCAGTGCAACCATTGTCTGGAACCGGCCTGCCTGACCTCCTGCTTTGTCAACGCCTATACTAAGACCCCGGAAGGAGCGGTTATCTACAATGCGGATGTATGTGTCGGCTGCCGAACCTGTATGATTGCCTGCCCGTTTTATATTCCTACCTTTAAGTATTCCAGTGCCTTCAGTCCCAGGATCATGAAGTGTATATTCTGTTATGACACCCGCCTGAAAGAGGGCCGGCCGCCCGCTTGTGTAGAGGCCTGCCCCCAGGAGGCTTTGACCTTTGGTAAACGGGTTGACCTCCTGGAAATCGGCAGAAAGCGGATCAGGCAGAACCCCGGCGGTTACGTCAACCATATTTATGGCGAGAATGAGGCGGGAGGAACCGCCTGGATGTATCTTTCTCCGGTAGATTTCGGCGAAGCAGGTTTTGATGTCCATGTGCCCCATGAACCGGTCATCAATTTCGTCAGGGATTTTCTGTCGATTGTCCCCATGGTCCTGGTTATCTGGCCGGCCCTCTTTGCAGGATTTCATCTGCTGGCCAATCGCAAGGAACAAAATAAACATCACCATATCGACGGGGGGGAAGAATAATGAAGCTCTTTGCCAGCGAAAAACAGGAAATACCTATTAGCGACCATTTTAAACCGGACGGTTCACGGTGGACCCTGAAGGAGAAACTACTGCTCGGACTCAGTTTTGATGACTACCGTAAACAGCTGGTCAGAAACCCGCTCAACTGGCTGATTTTGATCATTTTTGCGATAGGCGTGCCAATTATCGTGGAGCGTTTCGTTTTCGGCCTGGGTTCGGTTACCCATGGCTCCAACGATTATCCCTGGGGGTTGTTCCTTGCCTTCGGCCTCTTTGGCATGGTCCCCCTCTCCGCTTCGGGCTTCATGCTCGGCACCACGGTTGAACTGTTTGGCCGGAAGGACTTTCATCCCATTGAACGTCTCGCCTTGCTGAACGGTCTGCTCGGCTATTTCTTTGCGGTTATCTACCTGCAAGTCGACCTGGGGATGCCCTGGCGACTGCCGTATCCAATGGTGGTCTCCCTGGGGCCGGCGGCTGTTCTCTTTCTGGTAGCCTGGCATGTCGCCACCTACCTTTCGGTCCAGATCGCCGAAGTCCTGCCGTCCTTCTTTGAGTGGATCGGCTGGCTGAAGGGGAAAAGGATGATCAGAAGCATGGTCCTCTGCCTGACTATTGCCGGCATTATCCTTTCAACCCTGCACCAGGGAGCCCTCGGCGCCCTGTTTACTTATCCGGCCGGCAAGCTCCACCCCTTGTGGATGTCGGCCAACTTCCTGTGGATACAGTTCCTGTGCTCAGCCGTCTTCGGCGGCCTCTCCATGCTCATTATCGTCAGCACTTTATCGAAATGGTTCCTGGCCTGGCGCTGTGACAATCAATTTCTTGATTCCCTGGATAAACTGACCCTCGGCCTGGCCAAGGGGGCCGCTTTCGCGATGATAACCTATCTCGGTATCAAATTTATGGCTATTGCCCATGACAAGGAGTGGGTCTACCTGTTCACCGGTTGGGGGCAATATTATCTGCTTGAGCTCACCATAGGCGTCGTCATCCCGATGATGCTCTTTGCCTTTGCCGTCCGAAACGGCAACGCGCAGATGGCGCGCGTCGCAGCTTTTATCAGCGTTTTCGGGGTGCTCTGGAACAGAATCAACACGGCGCTGATCGGTTTTAACTGGCACATGTATCAAGAGATTCCCCATTGGAAGGAAGTGGCCATTACCATCACCATCTTCACTTTGTATCTGGCAACTTATCGCTTCATTCTCTACAGATTGCCGATTTTATATGCATGGAAAGGCGAAAAATAGAGATGGAAACTGAGATATATCGGGACAGGAAGAGTGAATTATAAACACTTTGTTGGAGGCTGGGATTATGCATAACAACAACCACCAGAAAGGCCTGGTTAACTTGATACTGCTGATTCAGATCACCATAGCTGTCGGCCTCATGCTTTTCGGTTTTATCTTTCAGGCCGAGTGGGCCGAGAAATTCATGATCGGCGTCGGGATGATTAAGCCAATGCATACACAGGTTGATTACTACACTTATATTAAGGGAATTGAGTACCTGCTCTGTTTTTATTACTTTTTGATCTTTCCGGTTTTTTTCATGTTTATCAACAACAAGAAAGCGGCAGCCAAGAAACCGGTTAGATCTTTACAGATGGTAACGGCAATCGAAGTCGATAAAATTAAACAGTAGAAGGGGAGATCATAAAGAAGATGGGCATGGATTAGATCATGGAAAAGGGAGGGCAGGCTGACCAGCTTTGTCGCCGGTCAGCATGCCTTGGGTTCGGGGTTATCCTTGGGCGGGATCCAGTTCGGTTGCGGGCCTTCTCTGCATTTCGAATAAAGCTTTTACCTGGGTCATGGTCAGGAAATTTCTCTTAACTGCCACTTTATCAAAGCTCATTCCGTCATACTTCTGGCAGTAGAGAATTTGTTTGACCTCCTCGGGGCTAAGCCATTTGTTCATAACCGCAAGTTGACCGATATCCAAAGGGGTGGGGGCCGGTTCAGAGGCAGCGGCAACTTCACCTTCGGCCAGGGCGGCTTCGCTGAAGAATTCTCTTTTGGCATTGATTACCCATGCGGGAATCGAGATGGCGAAAAAAAGAACCCCGGCGATCAGAACCCTCTCAACAACATAGCCTTCTCCCGTCACCCCGAAGGGATAGGCAAGCATGGCGAAATAGAATGTTGATAAGGCGACACATGTGGCGGTTTTCCAGATGGCATCCTGCTTACTTAATGTCTTCATGTCGTCCCTCCTTATTTAGGGTTTTTATTGGTCCTTTGTCTTCTTGCTTTTGCACGGTTCATGCCAGAGACGAGAACTTCGAGTTTTTTTAACTGGACGTCTTCGGCAAGCTCCAGGATATTTTAGTTAGAATTATAAGAGTGAGGTTCGGGCAAGGCCGGCCGACCGCGGGGGAAAGAAGTCTTTTATCAATTCCAACAACAGGGAATTAATAATGACCAGTTTATTCTGCAGGATGAGCGACAGAATTCTCGATTCAATTACCGAGGGGGTTTTCACTGTAAGCCAGGACATGGAAATCAATTTTTTCAACCGCTCAGCCGAAAAAATAACCGGGGTCAGCAGGGAAGATGCCATTGGCCGAAAATGCTTTCATGTATTCCGGTCAAACATCTGCCAGACCGCGTGTGTACTGAAACAATCGATCGAAACCGGCAAGGAAATAGTCAACCGCAAAGTCAATATCATAAACAGCAGGGGACAGGCAGTGCCGATCAGCATCAGAACCTCGGTGCTCAGGGACGAGAGTGGAATAATTATAGGCGGGGTGGAAACCTTCCGGGATATCTCGGATATGGAGGTCTTACGGAAAGAATTATCGAAGCAATACGTCTTTGAGGAGATAATCAGCAAGAATTATAAAATACAGCAGATTCTCTCTACCCTGCCTGATATTGCCACCAGCGGTAGTACCGTCCTTATTGAGGGGCCGAGCGGTTCCGGCAAGGAGCTCTTTGCCAAGGCAATTCATAAGCTGAGCGGACGCAAGGGCAAATTCATCGCCCTTAACTGCGCGGCGCTTCCCGATAACCTGCTGGAATCAGAGCTCTTCGGCTATAAAAAGGGGGCCTTCACCGGTGCAAATACCGACAAGCGGGGGCGTTTCGCCCTGGCGGCACAAGGAACCATCTTTCTCGATGAAATCGGAGATATCTCGCCGGCCCTGCAGTTAAGGCTTTTACGGGTGCTGCAGGAGAAGGAGTATGAGCCGCTGGGGGGGACGGCAACGGTACAAACAGATGCCAGGGTAGTCGCCGCCACCAACAAAAACCTTAAGGAGCTTGTCGCTTACGACCAGTTTCGCGACGACCTCTTTTTTCGGATCAATGTTATAAAAATCTCACTGCCGCCGCTTTCTCTGCACAGGGAGGACATACCTTTGCTGGTAGAGCATTTTCTATCTAAATTCAACCACTTGAAGGGGAAATCCATTGATTATATTTCGCCTGAAGTGCTCAATGCATTAATGAGGCATGACTTCCCGGGTAATATTCGGGAACTGGAAAACATCATTGAGTTTTGTTTCGTCCTCTGCCACGGAAACCAGATCGAATTCGACCATCTGCCCGCGGAATTGCTGGAAGCCATAGCCGAATCCCCTCTCGTTGACGTTCATACCGAGCCTTCTCCGTTGTCCAGTCATGAGGGCAAACTTATCCTGGATACACTTCAGAGGTTTAACGGCAACAGAACCGATGCCGCAAGGCACTTGGGCATCTCTACCACGACCATCTGGCGCAAGATGAAAAAAAATGGCATTAACTATCCGGTTCAATCGAATAATAATCGCTAACTTCTCTCCCGCCGGAGCAAAACCTTTCATTTTTGCATGGTATTGCATTTCACCATTTCAAAATTGCAATGATTTGCTTGGATGCTCAATCATAAATTCTCTTTGAATCAAAAAAACGGGGGGTCGGGAACAGCAGGGGGTGATGGCGTTGCGAAAAGGCGCCGTCCCTGCATTGCCGCAAGTTGCCTCCCCATCATTCCTGCGATCCAGCTTTTTTTTGCTCGGTGACATCGGTGACAATTCCCTCAATGGCCGAGGGTTCGCCGGATTCATCAAAATACAGGGTGTTCCGTTGATTTACCCAGCGTACTTCTCCTGCCTTGTCAATAATCTGATATTCATAATATGGGGGGATCTTTCCGCTTAAAAGATTCTCCCATTCTACATGGAAATAATTTTTCCAGTTCGGGTGGATCAATTTTTCAACGAGCAGTGGGGTGTTATAGAATTCCTCGGGCGAATATCCGAAGATGGAGGTAGAGGCATTGCTGACAAATTCATACTTTCCGTCCGGCAAGGTCATCCGGTATATCATGTCTCTGGCATTCTCGGTTAGTTGCTTGAATCGGTTCACACTGGCCAGCACCACGTTGAGCATTTTTTCGTATTTACTGATGTATCTCGCCAGGAACAGGCCGCAGAAACAACAAACAAGAAAAAACATGCCCCGAATATATAAATTTTCGAGGGGTACCCGGGTAATCGCCAGTTCCATTAAACTAAGCTGCTGTTCTTCATTGAAAAGAAGCCACTCTATGAAAGAATCCAGAATCCAGAAAGAAATGCTCATTGCCAGGATAAACTGAACTATCTGCCTGATGTGGAATTTGGATATGCTGCCATGCTCCGACTCCAGTTCCGTGGCCATAAAATTGCCCAGCATGATACCAAAGAGAATAAACAGCAGACATACACTGAGTGCCATTAATAATTCACGGTTGCTATATTGAGGTTCATAGGCAGCCGGGGTGGTCAGAAAAAGTTTTTTCATCTCATAATAAATGGAATCGCCGGTTGTTTTCCACTGAAGGAGATGCCGGTCAAGTGCTTCGATTATGTAGCTATTCGCGCCCTTGGGGACGGCGTAGTGAACCTCTTGTGAATCAAAAATTATCGAGGTCGGGTGTAAATTGTATTGCCGCGCGTATTTTTCACATTGCAGGGTGTTGCAGACACCGGCATCGACCGCATTGGTAATTAAAGCCTTCGCCAGTTCATCTCTTGAGCTCAGCCGCTTGAAGTTTGCCTCGACCCCGAATTTTTGAAATATCTCAATTCCGTTCTGGCCAATCATGTCCCGGTGGACCACTGCAATTTTCTTCCCCTTGAGAGCACGGATGGTGGTGATCTCTTCATCTTCCGCCCGCACAAGCAGCTGCCCTTTTAAAACGGCATTTCTTTCCCTGGTAAATTCAAGAAACTGTTTTCGCGCCCTGGTAGGCACAAAACCCAAGCCAATGTCCAGATTGCCGCTCTCCAGACCTTCCAGGACATTTTTGGGGGATCCTGAAAAAATAAAATCTAAAATCCAGCCTTCCTGTTTGGCGACTTCCCTTAAGAGTTCCAGATGAAAGCCGGTGGGACGGCCTTCCGATTCATATACAACCGGATAGTTATTATATATTCCGACGCGAATATGCGGTTTTTGGACACCGCCATCCTGAACCTGGTTTTCGCCATATCCGATCCCGCTCAAGAAAAAGATGTTAATGATGATGATAAAAATTCTTAAAAAGTTCTTATGTTTCATCACTTCTCCTTTGCGATGCATTAAAGTGAAATGGCTTTCTAAGGGGAGTCGTGTGCCGTTCAGTTCTTTTTTTTCTGTTTGGCTTTATACATCCTGGCATCGGCGTCGGCGAGCATTTCTTCCAGGGTCCGGGGAATCTCCGGATTATATTCGACCAGGCCGATACTCAAGGAGAGATCGAACTTCCGGTCTTCCCCTTTGTTCCATTCAGCGATGCGGTCTTCTATCCTGCTTAGCATCGTCGAATAATGGTGGGTGGCGACATTGGTGGTGAACAGCACGGCGAATTCATCACCGCCCATCCTGCCGACAATATCGGTTTCGCGAAAGGTGTTCTTCAGGAAATCTCCTGTTTTTTTCAGGGCCTCGTCGCCGAGCTGGTGTCCTAAAGCGTCGTTAATCCCCTTCAGATTGTCCATGTCGGCAAAAAGGAGCATGGATTTATTGCCGTTACGACCCGCAACCTTCAAACACTTTGCAGCCTGCATCATGAATCCCCGACGGTTTAAGAGGCCGGTCATTTCGTCGGTAATCGAGATTTGCTGTAATTTCTCTTCAAGTTTTTTTCTTTCGACAACTCCGGCCAGCAGATGAGAAGCGGCGGTAAGGGTTTCTTCCGCTTCTGGATTTCGGGTTGCCCCGGCCTTGGTGTATAGAGTGAAAACCCCGAGAAGTTCATGGGCTGAAGAATAAAAAGGTACGCAGTAATGACCGTGGGGCTCAATTCCTTCATAACGGATATGGTGTTCCTCATCGAGGCAGGCGCTGAAGACGGTTTGGCCGGTAAGGGCCGCTTTGCCGCAAAGGCAGGTGCCGAAAGGTACCAGGGCGCATTTGTTGAGAAGTGCTTCGTTAAGCTTATGGTGTGCCATAAGCTCCAGAGTGTCGGGCTTGTCTCCCACAAGAAAAACCGCCCCCTTCGATTCAACCTCCAGCCACGGGAACGAGGTGATGAGCAGGATGAATTCCTCCAGCACCTCTTTAAGTGACAAATTCGTGATCGAGAGCAGCAATATCTGCCGCATGATCTGCTCGGTGTGATAATGCTGGGCGATCAACTCCTGGTCTTTTCTGAATTGGGCAATATGCACAAGGAGCGGCCGGTTGACGAAGAAGTAAATCATCGGGGCGGCCAGGATTACCAGAAGGGAAGAGTCGACGAGGGTCTCCATAAGCGGGGAGGGAATGTTCCATAATGAAAGCAGCATCATAACAAGTGATTCCGCGATAAACAGAGATACCGCCATAAAGAGGAGCAGCGCTAAAGGCGACTGTAAACGCGATATCGGCAACTGCCGGTCGGTGATGAGAAGGTCCTTGTCGATCCTGAGCATCATCAGGACCACGATCAGTAAAAAAAGGGCCATTATGAAAATCGAAAATATAGCAAATTGCGATGCTATCTGCCGCAGGGCTATGTTCCTCTCGGTGACATTCTGATAGATCTCGAAAGCGCCCAGAAAGGCGGAGGTTTCAATGATCGGCACATAGGTTTCCACTACGTCGTAAGCAACTTTTTCGCCTTCGGCGGTCGTGCTGTCCTTGACCACGAATTTGGTATAGATTTGACCCTTGGCAACAATTTCGCGAAAGTAAGGTTCGGTGTTCTCTTTGGAGATATCAGCCGGGTCGGTTGAGTACAGAGTGACGCCGCTACTCGAATATAATTTTATCTTGTAGAGATTGAAGGTCTTTGCGGCTCTTTCTATTTCAGCGATATTGGTTAATTTTTTCTTGTCATCGGCGACTATGGTTTCAGCCAGGAATCGGCCGATCCTGACGGCGTTTTTTTCCGCGTTATCAATCGCCAGTTCGGAAAAGGCGGGAAAAACAAAGAAGATGTTCGCCAGAGGATAAATTACGGCGATCAGCAGGGAAGCCAGGAATATATACTTTAAGTTTTTGGAAAACATCTTTTACCTTTACCGGGTTCCGGCAGCAGTTTCAATTGATAGAATCTGAATTCTTGCACGGTCGAGAAGGGCTTTTTTGCAAGGAGGGGATGGCCTTCCGCAACCGTCTCGGAATTAGATGATCGATTAACAAATTATCAAGTGCTAATCATAACATAATTATTTTTGGCGAAGGTCGAAAGCTCGCGAAAAACCGAAATTGATCTTCCAAAACTACTTTTCCGCGACCCGGAAATTCTGGTAGTCTCTACATTAGGGAACCGGATGTACTGTTGCATTAATCCTTAAATGTCAGGCATTGGTTTAAGAAGATACGGCCGTTTGCTTCAGGGATAACCAGCGGTTTATCGAAGATAAGGCGGAGAGTGTTTTAAGGTGAGAATAGGTCGCCCACCCCATAACTGGTCGATTACGCCTTCTCAGGCGATCGCCGTCCAGAAAAAACTCGCTTCGGCGATCAGGCGGGAAGGGGAGGTGCGGAACACCGGACTTGTCGCCGGACTGGATGCCGCCTTCACCCCCGACAAAAAACACTGTATCGGTGGAGTGGTTCTCTGGAATAGCCATGTCAGTAAGGTTATCGAGCGGCACACCGCCTTTCGGAAGCTGCATTTTCCCTATATTCCCGGACTCCTCTCTTTTCGCGAAGCCCCCGCCTTGATCGCCGCCTTGCGCGAACTGCGAACCGCTCCGGATCTGATCATCTGTGACGGCCAGGGAATCGCCCATCCGCGCCGTCTCGGTATCGCCAGTCATATCGGAGTGATCACCGATCTGCCGACCATTGGTTGCGCCAAAAGCCGCCTGGTCGGTGAATATCGCGAACCAGGCCTTGAGAGAGGGTCCGCCTCTCCCTTGCTTCATAAGAATGAACTGGTGGGAATCGTCTTGCGGACCCGGGATAAGGTTAAACCGGTTTTTGTCAGTGTGGGCCATAAAATTGATCTGGATATCGCTTGGCGGATTATTCTCGATTGCGCCGTGGGTTTCCGCCTTCCGGAGCCGACCAGATTGGCCGACCATCTGGTTGCGGAACGGAAGAAGAAATTTTTACTGAAATCCAAAGGTTGATTTATGGCACACCGTGCGGAAGTCGACAAGATGCTTCGTACCATTCAAACCGAGTGTTCTTACACCAGTGGTTCGACCGGCATAAAAAAAATCAGTCAACCGGTCATGGAGGCCATGGCCGAAGTGCCCCGCGATGAATTTGTGCCGGACAACATGAAACCCTACGCCTTTGACAACCGGCCGCTACCCATCGGCAATGGCCAGACGATTTCACAGCCGTTCATAGTCGCCTTGATGACCGATCTGCTGCTGTCCGAAGCAGATGATGTGGTTCTTGAAGTCGGCGGCGGCTGCGGTTACCAGGCGGTAATTCTCGCCAAACTGGTAAAGCGGGTCCACACTTTCGAGATCGTTCCCGCTCTGGCCGAACAGACAAGGGGCCGGCTGGCATCCATGGGGGTCGGCAATGCCGAAGTCCATCAGGGTGACGGCTCTCAAGGTTTTCCTGAATATGCCCCTTTTGACGGGATCATCGTCACCGCTGCCGCCGCAAGTGTTCCGCGGCCGTTATTGGAGCAATTAAAGCCGGGCGGCCGCCTGGTCATCCCTGTAGGACCTCCCAGTTCCCTCCAGTTTCTGATGCTCTACGAAAAAGACCGGAACGGCGTGATTGATTCCCGGGAAGTCCTGGGAGTCGCCTTCGTTCCCCTGACCGGTGCCCGTCATGACTGAAATGCTCGTTGATGTCGAGGTCTCGGCCTATGCCGGCTATCGGGGAGAAGAAGCTCCGCAATCTTTTTATTTGCAGGGTCGGAAAGTAGAAGTTGTGAGGATTGTCGACCGCTGGCTTTCCCCCGGTCAGAGATATTTTAAAATTATCGGCGATGATAAAAACACCTATGTCCTGCGTTACAATATCAGCAAAACCCAATGGGAGTTAAGCGTCTAGCCCGAGTTTAATCCGGAAGATGCCGCAATTATTTGAATTAGGAAATTGAATCCTGCGTAGCTTATCCGGCCAATAACGGCTCCGCAATTCTTGCTCGGTGGAAGGAACCGACCCCGCGCTTATTTCAAATCAGTTCCTCCAGCCCACCAGGTCCATTCCGACCTTCACGGATCTCAAGCTGAATTGCAAGATCCCTCAGAGCCAGGATTTGCCCGGAATTTGACCACCTGAACGGATGCTGGTCACTAATATTGCCGATTAAATATTTACTGAAACCGGAATTCTAAGCCAGCTGCCTAAACGACTAAAATTTGTTAAACTCGCAAAAAGTCACGAGATGGCTAAGGAAAAAGTTCGATACACAAGCTGTGGTGTGTTATTCGCGACTGAGGCCATACATGTGGTATGCCGAAGGACCAAAAATACGCGACGCAGGAGATCGGATTTTTTAAGGACGTCATTAAAATTTAGCGGCTGGACATTTATGTACGAAATGGCATATTTATTGAATAATTTAATAAAATTGTTAGTTTCTAAAAAGACTAAACACTGACAAACATGCAAAAACCTGAATCATTGACGGCTTCGTGGGGAAACTCACTTTATTAGTTTGTAATAAGCGACGCCAGCAACACTGAAGCCGCATTACTTCGAATAAGCCGGCCCAACTTCGAGAGAAATCTTCCGCCATCGTCTTGATCCTCTTTAATAACTTGAATCCGTGAGATTATTGGACGTTTACCTTGTCCACCTGGAATGCTTTTTTCTGTCCGTGATCTCGTGGAGAAATCAACCCCAGCCGCCTTCCCTTTATAGAGAGCTTTTATGAGTGAAAATGAAGAACAAAATGAAATTCCGGTCAGCGTCCGTTCTGATATTCCCTTGATGCCCAAGGCGAGTATCCTGATCGTCGATGACGAGATCATGGTCGGGGAAGTGATCTGCGCATGGCTTCAAGCGGATGGCTACGATTGTGACTATACCGCAAATGGAAAAGAAGTCTTCACGCTATTCGAGCAGAAAGAGTACGATCTGCTGATTTCCGATATCAGGATGCCCGAAATTTCCGGAATCGAACTGCTTGGCGGGATAAGAGAACTTTTCCCGGATCTCGCCATAGTAATGGCCACGGCGGTTGACGACCGGGAAACCGCCGATCAGGCCCTGGAACTGGGTGCCGACGGGTATGTCATCAAGCCCTTTAATATGAACGAATTCCTGATCAATATCGCCAATGTTCTCGAAAAAAAGCGGCTGATCCTGGAAAGCAGCAGACATAAGGAAATTTTGGAAGAAACGGTGCGGGAGCGGACCGTCGAGGTGCGCGAAAGGGAAGAGGAGATCGCCCTGCGGCTGACCACCGCGACTGGTCACCGGGATGGGGAAACTGGCGAGCACATCAAGCGGATCGGTCTGTACTGCGTGGCTATGGCCGAGGCCCTGGGTTGGGACCGGGAATCGATCGACAATATCAGAATCGGCGCTCCCATGCACGATATCGGCAAGATCGGCATTCCCGACGAGATCCTGCGTAAGCCCTGCCGGCTTTCCCACGATGAGTTCAGGGTGATCATGAAGCACCCGAGGATCGGGGCGACGATCCTCGGCGGTTCAAAAATTCCCCTGCTGGAGATGGCGGCCGAGATCGCTCTCTCTCACCACGAAAGATGGGACGGCAAGGGCTACCCCCATGGCCTCCGGGGGGAAGATATTCCCGAAGCGGCCCGCATCGTCGCCATTGCCGATGTCTACGACGCCCTTTGCCATGACCGGGTCTACCGTAAAGCATACAGCGAGGCCGACGCCGTCGCCCTGATGAACGGCAGGAGAGGCTCTTATTTCGATCCGCTGCTCTACGACTGCTTTCTCGACCTTCTGCCGACTATCCGCCGGATAAGGCTGGACTATAAAGATTCCGGCGCTTTATGTTGAATCGTTTCATACCTGCCCCGTACCGGCAGTCACTATCCTTCTCGGGCATTGATCCGCTTCCCGCTGTTTAAGCTCCGACCTTCTCCGCCACTCTGGCCAGATAATCCTTAATCTCCTTTTCGATCATTGCTTCGGTCTCATCGCCAAGGAAGTGGACGGCGACGACGTTTTCTACCAGGCACGTGCCGATCGAGCAGGTAGTGCATCCGATGTTATGGCGGTCGAGGATCGCGCCGATATGAGGATGCTCCCCGATCACCTCGATGATCTGGCGTTTACCGATATTGTCAGGCAGGTTCATGGGCGGACTCCTTATCGTATGATTTGAATTCAGCATAGCCCGCCCCGGTTGGGAAAAACATGACCCAGGTCAATAAGTGTGTTCTGTTCGGCGGTTTTGATGTCTCCAAACATTCTCGATATGATCATTCAGGCAAGAAAAGACGACTGTGAGGGGAAGGAGAAAACACTAAGAACAACGGCAGATTTTGACTGTTTCTGTTCAAGGTTAAAGCCCCCGCCTTTCAGGCGGGTAGCATTATGCTAGCAGTTTGCTTATACTGCTTCGTATGGAATATCGGCAAGGAAGTCATACGAAGTATAAGATAGAATACCACTTTGTTTGGGCCACAAAGTATCG
>JAGXFP010000003.1 GCA_024637225.1 Desulfobacterales bacterium | reverse complement strand
GCTTGAGCATTTGGGACAGCACTGTGTTATTGTGGGCCATGGCCTGAATCTCCTTTTATGTCAATGGGTTAGCGGTAACCGCATTATACTATAAAAGGTAAGATTCAGGCCGTATCTATTTCATTAACCGGACAGCAGTGAGGCTAATTACGTGATGTTCAAGAAAATAAGAAAAATTAATCAGTCTCAACAATTCATTTTAGCAGGCGGTTTCCCTGTTTTGATCTTTCTGGTCACGATGGGATTAACTCATCCTATTACTTCTGCGCTAGGACTTAACATTAAGCGTCATGCAATTCTCCGTGAAGGAGGGCATCCCGTTGGGATATTTCCAACTGATATAGCCGAATCGTGGTGGATATGGCTGATTGCCTTGATTGTTGTAGTTTGGTTCGAGATGGTTCTCTTTTCATCTAACCAAAGGGGAGTAATTGATCCTCTCTGACGGGAGCCCGTAGTTGAGGTGAGCCTGCTTACCCCCAACATTTAACGCAACTTCGCCTACCATGAAATGTCGGCGAGCGAAAATTAAAGGCGGCACATATTTTTTCACCGTCAATCTTGCGGAGCGAAATCGGGAAGGAACTAAGGTCAAAAGCGAATCTGCCCCCCCTTTATTCCTTCTACATACCTCATTATTATCGCAGGGATATAGTCCATGGGGTCAAGTCCATGGGGTCAAGTCCATGGGGTCAGGCTTGCAAAATTGCAAAACTTACAAAGGGTATCATGGGGTTCTTGATTATTCGTGGAGGTGAAAACAATGATTGATTTCACAGCGGAAGAAAAAGAATTATTAGAGTCATTCGAAAAAAATGAAAGGTTTTGAACGTGATTGGAGTGGAGTCGGCGAGAGTGGCCCAGCTGGGCTCGGCGTTCTGTGGTCAGCTACGGAGGAGTATATTTCCCCGCCAATCTGCTTGGGGAAATCGCTGGGGACGACTTGGAAATGGTATTTGAATTTATCCGCCGCTAATGACCTTCTCGACGATTTTTCGTAAATCATTAAGTTCAAAGGGTTTGTTGAGGATGCCCTTGACGGCGGGCTGATGGTCGAAGTCAAGCTCGTCCGGTAAAGATCCGCTGCAAATCACGAATTTCAGGTCCGGATAGAGCGCAACCAGTTTGAGCAGCAGTTTGCGGCCGTCCATATCCTGGAGGGAAAGATCAAGCAGAATCAGATCGATCTCGCCATTGCACCCGGCCAGGAGATCGAGAGCGCTGCCGCCGCTGTGGGCGGTATAGACCTGATAACCGAGTAGTTTCAACAACTCCCGGGTGGTATCCAGGATCATCAGGTCGTCTTCGATCAACAATAGTGTGCTCATTTACGAAATACCTACCGTAAAGCTGAGTTGAGCAGCTGGTCTGCTTGTACGAAACTTTGGTCCCAGTGGTAATAATCAAGAATAAAAAAACGGCTAAACTTTCCAGTTTAACCGTTTTCAGCTTTTCAGAATATTACCGATTTAATCGGACAGGGATGAAAGGGTCTTGCTCAGTTTTTCATCGATGGCCTGGTCGATTGCTTTATCGCTCAGATTAGGCACTTCCTTGCGCAGGGTCTTGGTCAGATTGCCGAAACCCATCCGCAACTTGCGGTCACTGACCATGGCCAGCGCTTTTTCAGCCCGTTTTTTTGCCTCTTCGGGGCTGATCCCTTCCGCCTCACCTAAGGGGCCGAGTTCTTTTATCCTAGCGGTAAATTCGGTGATCAATTTGACGAAGCGCGGCGCTTCGGCGGCGGAGGCCCATTTGAGATCGAATCGTCGATGATCCAAACCAACCTCGGTCAGCACTTTCTTGATCAGACCATTTACTCCCATTGCGTCATAATTACCAACCTGGTAATGGCATTCACCGAGTTGTCAGCCGCCGGTGAAAATGCCGGCCGCACCTTCGACCAGACCGCGCATCACAAAGGCGGGATCAAGGCGGCCGGTGCACATTATCCTGATGGTCCGCAGATTCGGCGGATACTGGTAGCGGGAAACCCCGGCGGCATCCGCGGCCGCATAGCAGCACCAGTTGCAGAGAAACCCGAGAATCTTGGGGTTGAATTCTTCCTTGCTCATATTGTTAAGCCTCCTCTAGGGCCTCGCCAAAGGCCTCGATCTGGGAAGTAATCTGTTCATTGGTGAAACCGCCCATCGATATGGCAAAAGTCGGGCAATGGGCGGCGCAGATCCCGCAGGCCTTACAGGAGGCAACCACGGTCTCGGCTTTCGGTTTCTTGTCGACCTTTACCATTTCAATGGCCTGATAAGGACAGAGGGAGGCGCAAAGCCGGCAGCCGATGCATTTGTCCTTATCGATGCTGGAAACAATCGGTTCGACGCTGACTTGTCCCTTGACCAGGGGGATGGAGGCCTTGGCCGCCGCCGCCTGGGCCTGGACGATGATCTCATCCACCGGTTTCGGCGAATGGGCCAGGCCGCAAAGGAAAACCCCGGCAACCGGCATTTCCACCGGCCGCAGCTTGACGTGGGCCTCGAGATAAAAATCATCACCATTTACCGGAACCTTCAAGAGCCTGCTCAATTCCGCCGTGCTCTCGGGAACGGTTCCGACGCTCAGGGCGACCAGGTCGGGATTAATGGTAACATCATCTTGAAGTATCGGGTCGTAAAAAGCCACCTCGGCTTTGGTTCCCTTGGCGCTGAGACTCGGTTTTTTATCCATGGAATATGGAATGAAGATCACTCCCTTTTCTCGGGCTTCGCGGTAAGCATCCTCGGTAAAGCCGTAGGTCCGCATGTCCCGATAGAGCACGATAATCTGGGAATCCGGATTGATCTCCTTGATCTTCAGCGAGTTTTTGACCGCCTGGGTGCAACAGGTCTTGCTGCAATAGGCGAGATCGTCGCCCCGGGAGCCGGCGCACTGGATCATGACCACGGATTTCGGCGCCCGATTCTTGCCTTTGCCGGCCAATCCGATCTCCAACTCCTTCTGGGTAATGAACTTGTCCGATTGCGGAACTTTTTTGCCCAGCACCGTGGCCGGCACATGTTCGCGGCCGCCGGTGGCGACCACTATCACCCCGTGGTCGATGGTCTGCTCCGAGGCCTTGCTGCCCTTGCCGGACCGGACCACCGACGAGAAGTTCCCGACGAAACCGCCCACCTCGGCCAGTTCGCTGTTGGTGAGCACATCGATTTTTTTGTGCTTGGCAATTTGGTCGGTGACCTTCTTAAGATAGTCGGCCATGTTCTCGCCCGACAGGGTATAGCGCTGATCAAGCAGATGACCGCCGAGCCGGGCGCTCTTTTCGATGATCGTCGTTTGAAAGCCCTGGTCGGCGAGATTCAGGGCCGCAGTCATCCCGGCGATGCCGCCGCCGATGACAATCGCCTTGTCGGTTACCGGCACGGTCTGCTCGGGCAGCGGCTGGATATGACGCGCCTTGGCAATGCCCATCCGGACCAGATCCATCGATTTATCGGTGGCTTTGTCCGGCTCGTTGGCGTGCACCCAGGAGCAGTGGTCGCGGATATTGACCATTTCAAAAAGACTGCGGTTCAGGCCCGCGTCTTTCAGGGTCTCCTGAAAGAGCGGTTCATGGGTTCGGGGCGAACAGGCCGCGATCACCACCCGATTCAGATCGTGAAGCTTGATCATCTCCTTGATCACCTTCTGGGCGTCCTGGGAACAGCTGTACAGGCTCTGGGCATGATAGACCACACCTTCCATGTCCTTGGTGTAATCATCGACCTTCTGGACATCCACCACGCCGGCGATATTGATCCCGCAGTGGCAGACAAAAACGCCGATCCGGGGCTCATCCGAGGCTTTCAGGGCTTTCTCGGTCGGATATTCCTTGATAACGATATCCTTGCCCCGCCCGGCCTTGATCTGCCCGGCGGAAATGCCGGCCGCGGCGCTGGACTGGGTGACGCTTTCGGGGATGTCCTTGGGGCCCTGAAAGGCGCCGATAGCGTAAACGCCGTCCCGGCTGCTGGCCAGGGGCTCAAAAAATCCGGTCTTGCAGAAATCATATTTATCCAGCTCGACGCCGGTAATATCGGCAAGGGCCCGGGCGTCGGTCGGGGAATCGAGACCTTCCGCGAGGACTACCATGTCATAGGCGTCAAAACGATGGACGCCGTCCATGGTCGAATAGGTCAGCTTCAGATTTTTCTTCCAGGGAATAACATCGGCTACCTTGGCCCTGATAAATTTTATACCGTAATGTTCCTCGGCCTTGATCCTGGCGGCGTCGAAGTCCTTACCCTGGGTGCGGATATCCATGTAATAGATGGTGATCTCGCATTCGGGGTCGTGCTCCTTGGCCACCATCGCTTCCTTGATCGCGTACATGCAGCAGACCGACGAGCAGTAGCCGTTTCCACAACCCAGATCGCGGGAGCCGACGCACTGGATAAAGGCGATCTTTTTGGGATGGCGTTTATCGGACAGACAGCGGACCTCGCCCTCAAAGGGACCGGACGGATTGAGCAGGCGCTCGAACTCAATGCTGGTGACAATGTCGGGATGCTGACCATAACCATATTGGGTCAGGGCCTCTTCCGGCACCCGGCCGAAACCGGGAGCCATGATCACCGCCCCGATATCGAGGCTGATCTTTTTGGGCTGCTGGCTGAAATCGATCGCGTTGCTGCGGCAGGTCGGCACACAGATCTGGCAGGTGTCGTGCTGGAGATACAGACATGCCTCGGGATCGATGAAATAAGAGGCCGGCACCGCCTGGGGATAATCGATATGGATCGGCCTGGTCAGATCGAGCCCTTCGTTGAAGGAATCGGCCAGGTGCCGGGGACAGTATGTAGTGCAAAGCCCGCAGGCCGTACATTTATCCGCATCGATATAACGGGGCCGCAGTTGCAATTCGGCCTTGAAATTACCCGGCTTGCCCGACAGGGAAAGCAAATCAGCGTTACTCAGAATTTCTATATTTGGAGACCGACCGGCCTCAACCAATTTAGGTGCGAGAATTCAGAGCGAACAGTCGTTGGTCGGGAAGGTTTTATCCAGCTGGGCCATGGCGCCGCCGACCGCCGCGCTTTTTTCGACCAGATAGACGTAATAGCCGAGATCGGTGAGATCTAGAGCCGCCTGGACACCGGCGACACCGCCGCCGACCACCATCATGCTACCCGATTGGGCAGCGGTCTTGGCGGATTTCCTGGCTGGGGCGCCGGTTTTCTTTTGCTTTGCTTTTGCCATAATGCTTCACTCCGGAAGAGTTATAAAAAACTATAATATCAATTATTTAACTAATTTTCGGGTACTGCTTCCACCCGTATCGCGCATAGCTTGTATTCTGGAGTTCTGGAAAGACGATCCAGGGCGTCCAGGGTAAGCAGGTTGACCAGGGTTTCAAGGTGGTTGTAGGTCGCGAATACCGTGCCCTCCTGGGTACGATCGGTGATCTTGGCCCGCATCTCTACCGATCCGCGCCGCGACACCAGGCGAACCCGGCTCTTATCCTCGATGCCAAGCCGTTCGGCATCAACGGGGGTGATCTCGGCAAAGCATTCCGGACTGATCTCATCGATCTCCGGAGTCTTGCCGGTCATGCTGCTGAAGTTATACCTGGACAGATCCCGGCCGGTGGTAAAGGACATCGGATACTCGTCATCGGGAAGTTCGACCGGGGGGATATACTCCTCGGGTATGAAAAGCCCCCTGCCTCTGGTGAACGATTCGGTATGCAATACCTCGGTGCCCGGATGATCTTCACTGGGCACCGGCCATTGCAGACCGACTTTGTCAAGGCGTTTATAGGTGATTCCCTTGTACTGGGGCAGGAGGGTGCGGATCTCCTCGAAGATATCTTCCGCCGAAGCGTAATCCATCTCATAACCCATCTTTTTGGAAAGCTCGCAGAAGATGCGCCAGTCGGCCCGGGCCTCGCCGGGCGGCTCCACCGCCTTGCGGACCCGCTGCACCCGCCGTTCGGTACAGGTGAATGTCCCTTCCTTCTCTGCATAACAGGCGGCGGGTAGGACCACATCGGCCATCTGGGCGGTGTCGGTCAGGAAGATGTCCTGGACCACCAGGAAATCAACCTCTTCCAGGGCCTGCCGGACATGGGAGATATTGGCATCCGCCACTACCGGATCCTCGCCGAAAACGTAAAGACCGCGGATATCTTTTTTGAGGACATTATCCCAGACCTCGGTGGCCGGTTTGCCGGGCCGTCGGGGCAGCTTGACCTTCCAGGCCTTTTCGAAAGTCTTGAAAAGCTCGTTGTTATCGAAGCTGCCGTAGCCGGGCAGGGTATTGAACAGGGCGCCCATATCGCAGGCTCCCTGCACATTGTTCTGGCCCCGCAAGGGGTTGCAGCCGCCGCCGGCCTGGCCGACCTTGCCGCAGAGCATGGCCAGGTTGGCAATGCTCTTGACCCGGTCGGTGCCGGTCACGTAATGGGTGATGCCCATGCCGTGGTAGATGGCGTGCCGCCCCTCGGCGGCGTACATTCTCGCGGCTTGGCGCAGCTGCTCCTCGGAAATCCCGGTAATCTCCTCGACGATATCGGGCGAGTATTTCTCGACCACGCTTTTCAGGTAATCGAAATCCTCGGTCCGCTCCTCGACGAATTTTTTGTCCCAGAGATCCTCGGCGAGGATGACGCTCATCATCCCGTTCATGAAGGCCACATCGGTTCCCGGCTTGATCCGGATCCAGAGGTCGGCCCGCTCGGCCAGCCTGGTCCTGCGGGGATCGACCACGACGAGCTTGGCTCCCCGGTCGACGGCCTGATGGACCCGGAGGCCGATGGTCGGATGACTGGTGTCGGGATTGCTGCCGATCATGAAGAAGAGATCGGTCTGTTTCATGTCGGCTATGGAGTTGGTCATTGCGCCGCTTCCGAAGGTGAGGGCCAAACTGGCCACCGTGGGAGCGTGTCAGAGCCGGGCACAGTGATCGATATTGTTGGTGCCGAT
Source organism: Desulfobacterales bacterium (assembly GCA_024637225.1). GTDB lineage: Bacteria > Desulfobacterota > Desulfobulbia > Desulfobulbales > JAGXFP01 > JAGXFP01. Next base: position 37,808 of record JAGXFP010000003.1, on the reverse strand, counting down.
CGCCGTCCGCATGAATTTCTGCATCAGGTAATTTTCTTCGTTGGTGGCCCGGGCGCAACTGAAACCGGCGATCGAATCCGAGCCGTACATGGCCTTAAGGTCGAAAAACTTCTTGGCCACCACGTTCAGGGCCTCATCCCAGCTGGTTTCGACAAGCTGGCCGCCCTGCCGGATCAAAGGCTTGGTCAACCGGTCGCGGTGCTGGACGAACTTCTGGCCGAAACGGCCCTTGACGCACAGGGCGCCGTAGTTAGGGGCGAGATTGGGATCGGCGTCGACCTCCATCAGGGTGTTGCCCTTGACCTTGAGGATGATCTGGCAGCCGGCTCCGCAATAGGGGCAGGTCGAACGAACCTCTCTCACCTCTTCGTTAGTAATCGGGACCAGGCGGTCTTTCTTGATCAGGGCGCCGGTGGAGCAGTTGTCGACACATTCGCCGCAATTAACGCAGTTCTCGTTGAACCGGAAGGAGATCTTTTCCGGCCGGCCCCGGTCGTCGAAGGATTCGGCGGAAAGATCGATGGCCTTGTAATCGCAGCTGTTCTTGCAGCGCTGACAGTAAATACACTTGTTGAGATCGACCTGAATAACGGGATGGGAATTATCTCTGGCATAAACCGGTTCACTGCCCATGCCGGTCTTGTTGAGGTTTACCTTGTGCTCTTCGGATAAGCGCTTCAGGTCGCAGCGGTCATAGGCGTTGCAGCCGCAGGACAGGCAACGTTTCGCCTCGCGCAGCGCCATCTTTTCGGTGAAACCGAGTTTGACCTCGTCAAAGTCCTGGGTGGAGGTCTCCGGCGGCCTTTCCGGCATTTTTTCCCGCAGTTTGACCTTGATACCCTCGAAGTTACGCAGATCGACATCGTCGAAGGAACGGCCCCGGCTGAAATTGAAGCGGCTGTCGGCGGGCTCCTTCTCTACTCCCATCACCTGGCTGTTTATGTTGTTCGCCGCACGGCGGGCGGCCACCACCGACTGGATAACCGAACGGGGGCCGCTGGTTGCGTCACCGGCCGCATAGATGCCATCCTGATTGGTAAGAAAATCACGGGGATTGGCTTTAATATTGTTGGTCGGGGTCAACTCCAAGGCCTCTTCAAGTGCGCCCCCCTTGAAGCTGGTATTTTCGCAGGCCTTCTGGCCGAGGGAATGAATAACCGTATCGACCTGGATGATGTTGGATGAACCGGGAATAGCTTCGGGGTTCCGCACGCCCTTCTCGTCAGGTTCACCCAGCTTCATTCGCATCAGTTCCACATCAAGCCCGCTATCGGCCGGCGAGATCTGGACCGGAGTCGCCATCACCAGAAACTGGACGCCTTCCTTTTCAGCCTCGCGGATATTGCGCTGATTGGCCGCCATCTCGGTCTTGGTCCGCGGATAGATCACGGTAACGGTTTCCACCCCGGCTCTGATCAGGGAGCGGGCCGTTTCCATGGCAACGTTGTTGCCGCCGATCACCGCGGCACGGCGGCCGTAATCGATGACCTTGCCGCTATTGACGTTCTTCAGGAAATTGATGGCCGGAAGAACATTTGCCAACGAGGAGCCCGGGATTTCCAGGGGTTCGTCGACGGGCGCGCCGATGGTCAATAAAGTGGCGTCGTAACCCTGGTCACGCAGGTCCTGAAGATTGAAATCGACGCCCCAGCGCTGATTGAGCTTGACCGAGATGCCGGTTCGCAGAATCGTGGAGATCTCGTAGTCGAGAATATCCTTGGGGATTTTATACTCCGGTAAACCGTAGCGTAGCATGCCGCCCAGTTTGGGGGCGGCTTCGAAGACCGTAACGTCATGACCCTTGCGCGACAGATAATAAGCGCCGCTCAGGCCGGCCGGGCCGCCTCCTACCACGGCGATTTTCTTGCCGGTCGGCTCGTCGCGCCCGATTTTCAAATCGATCTTATTGGTCATGCACCAGTCGGCGACAAATCTTTTAAGATGATTGATGGAGACCGGTTCGTCAACCAGGATCCGCCGGCATCTGGTTTCACAGAAACGGGGACAGACCCTGCCCACCGAAAAGGGGAAAGGGTTCCGTTCCATGATCAGGCGGACGGCTTCCTCGTACTCTCCCTTGGCGACATGGGCGATATAGCCCTGGACATTGATCTGGCCGGGACAGGTAAGGTTGCAGGGGGCCTTGCAGTCTCCGAAATGGGTCTCGGCGAGAATGGCCAGTTTGGCCTGGCGATGTTCGGTAATCGCCTTCGAATCGGTGGTGATTGACATGCCCTCCTCGATGGGAGTTTCGCATGCCCGAACCAGACCATCCCGACCGGCAACTTCCACGCAGCACAACTCGCAAGGGGCCTCGGAGTTCCTGCCTTTGACGCTGCAAAGGGTGGGAATATATATTTCAGCACGCTCAGCTGCTGCAAGGATGGTGATCCCCTCTTCCGCCGCTATGCTGTTTCCATTAATTTCGATATTCATGGGTAAATTACTCATAATCCGGGTTATCAGTGCCGGGAGTTTCCAGCCCGAGAGCTTTAAGGCGGAGAAAAACGGTCTTGCCGAATCCGACGGGGTGAATTTATAATTTAATACATCTTCCCCCTTGAGCCAAACAGAGGCGGAATCAGTTGGCCGGTTTCCATTCCTTCAAGAATGCAGGGAGATGACCCGCTTCCCGGGGACCGATGAGGATGGTCCAATCCGGCAGTTCTTCTTCCAATTCGCCTTTCATTGAGGCCAGGTAACCGGGGATAATCAAGTCGCGATGCTTGACCTTGTCGGCGATACCCGATTTTTTCATAAACTGGGCGATCATATCGGCGCCGAATTTTCCGGCCGCCCAGGCAGTAAGAACCGAGAGGCCCTCGGTGTCTTTGATCAGCAGCCAGGTCGGCACCTTGCTGCTCTCGACTTCGCCGGAAACGATAAAGTAGGTCAGCGAGAAGTTACAGGTAATAATTACCGGTGAATTCTCATCCGGACCGTTAACCGGATAGATGTCCTCCTCGACCACCATCGGCCGCTGGGGATCGGTAAAGATATTGAGCCTTTCCAGGAAGAGCGGGAACAGGGTGTCCCCCTGGAGATCGGAAAGGATGATGATGCCGGCGTACTTGGCAATCAATACCGAGGCGATCATAGATTCCATCAGCGGATCGTCGGTCATTTCGCAGGGGAAATTGACGGTCGGAAAGCCGAGCGGCTTGAACTTCTTGGTAACCGCTGCCTTGCGGGCCACGATATTGTCTTCCAGTGAGGCGCGGATAGTGCGGGCGCCGGTATCGATGGCCAGATCCTTGAGACCTTCCCCCAGGAGCTTTTCGGTGATCTCGACGGTGTTGTCGAGATTGGCGCCTTTAACCGCCAAGGCACAGCCGGTCTCTTTCGCGGCACCGGCCATCTCGGAGGCGTTATCGAGGGTCGCCCCGTAAAGCAACGGTTTCCGATCGCCGCAAGCCTCGGCTGCCGCGGTCAGATGGGCGGCACTGTCGCTGATCAATATCAGTTTGGCATCCTTGGCGCCTTCCAGAACTTTTTTGGTAAGGGCGACAAAGGAGGCTTCATCCGATTTGGTATCCTTTACAGCGATCAGATCGGCCTTCATCTCGACGCCGACCCGGTCGTAGCGCAGGGAGTTAAAGCGCTCAACCCGGCCGTCGACATCGGCGTCAGCCATTTCGGTAGTCACCAGAACACCGAGCCCGGTCTGATTCTCAAACCTTTTTTCATGGCGGTAGAGGCAGGTCTCACCGCCCATGGTGAAGGGGGCGTCGGCGCTGCCGATTTTAATGGTCCTGATCGGAGGAGCCGATGCTTCACCTATCTGTTCCTTGACCTCGTCGCTTACATAAGGACACTCGCCGATCTCGGACTGGCCGGCGGCTACTTTCATAGCAAAAGCGAGACAGGTCGGAATCGCACACTCCCCGCAGTTTTTCTTGGGAAGCATTTTGAGGATCTGTATTCCGGTTAAAGCCATCTTTCTATTCCTCCATCATATGTAACTTGAAAATTGTTTGATTTAATAAGTTAAACGACCGATTCCATGGAGAGGGCGGGATGGCCTTTTTCCTGGAGAAACTTGAGGATTTCTTCCTCGGTGGTGCCGTTCTCCTCGGTGGCGATCATGTCGAAGAGTTCCGGTTTGCCGATCTCCGCGCAACATTCCTTGAGCTTGTCGGCAATCTCGTCCTTCATTGATTTGGGCAGCCAGACCACGCGCTCAAGACCGCCTTCGGCCATGAACAGCTTGCGGCTGGTCATATAATGCTTGCTGACCCCCATGAAGCCGGGAGTCTGGGCGCCGCCGCCGGCCATGCCGGCCAGGGTGGTGAATTTCATGCCGCTCGGGGTCATGCCCATGTAGTCGCGGTTGACCACCATAATGCCGTTGCACTGGGGGAGCATGGCGGCAATCGCCTCGAAACAGCCGCAGGCGGTCATTGGATCGGTCATCAGTGAATAGCAGGACAGATCGGTTACCGCACCCCGGGAAGCCTGAGAGACGAAATCGTTGATCCCCTTGAAAACGCCCAGGTTTTGGTCAAGACACTCACCCTTTTCGATCGGCTGGTTGGGGCCGGTCGGGTTGATCTGGAAAGAGGCCTTGCCGTCCAGCCAGTTATACGCGCCGCACATTCCGATCCGTTCCGGGGTGATAATGCAGACATGGCTAGGAGCGAAAGACTGGCACAGGGTGCAGCTGTAGAAAACTTCCTCGGTTTCGTCGGTCATGCTGCCCAGCCGTTTGTCACGTTCATCGTAGACACTGCGGGCTAGATCGGTAATTTCCTGGACCTTTTCATCGGTGGTATAGATCTTGACCTGGATCTTATCGACAATCGCCCCGAACTCCTGGTGGAGCTTGCCGTGCAGGACCCGGCCGAAATGTTCGAAAGAGAAGCCTTTTTCGACCGCGGCCTTGCCGATCCGGACCCACATGATATTACGCTGGCCCATGTGCATGATGCCCTGGATATAGTTGATCAGGTGATGGAACTGGCGTTCGAGAATCGGCTCGAAATCCGACTGCATCTCGCGGCCGGCCACTTCGACCAGTATAGCCAAGGGCAGGTTCTGGCCTGCTTCGATATCTTTAATGTCGGGTCCTTCCACGGTAACCCGGCCGTCCTCGACCTCGTCAAGCTCCTTGGAGATCAGGACCTCGACGCCGTTGGTCCGGCCGCCGCCGCATTCCATGAACAGATCGTCCTTGCGGATCCTTTCGCCCTCGAAAGCGGGACCGAAGGACATCGGAATATCGATCTTGGTGATATTGACCTTCAGGCCCCGGACTTCAATGGCCTTCTGGACAATCTCGTCGTGGGGGATGTTGCTGACCACGTGCTCGTAAGTGCAGATCCCGGTGGGCAGCACTTCGGGAATATCGTAGTCCGAAATGGTCGGGAAACCCCAGTTGATCGCGCCGGCCGCGTTGGCGTACCATTCGTCGGAGACCGGCCCGAAAGCCATGACGAAAGCGAAGGTGCGGTTTTTGTTATAGATCAGATTGCCCCGGTAATCGCCCGGTTTGATGCCGCCGAAGGCCATGGCCACCCGGCAGGCAAAACCAATGGCGAAAACCGCGGAGGTATAAGTCGGGCCGAAAGGCACCAGACGGGTCCCCCAGCCGACCTGGACATCGTTTTTGACCAGCTGTTCGGGCATCCGCACGCCGTCGGATTCGTCGTGCATGAAGATGTAGAGATTTTTTTCCTGAAGTTCCAGGGCAATTTTGCTGGCCACGTCCTTGTTGGGCGGTGCTCCCATGATGGCGGCGAAACCGGGAGCGGTGCCGTCGACAAATTCAACCCCCCTCTTCCGGAAGATAACGTCATCGGCGGCACCCAGCCAGAGATTCTCGGTCGAGGGATCCTCGGTTTGGGTATAGAATTCACCATTCTCTAAATAACGGATCGCCTCAAACATCTCCTCGGCAAAAAAGGTCGCCATGCCGGCGTCGAGGGCGGGTGCCAGGTATGGAAGCCAGAGGTTGTCCGTCACCTGGGGAGGCAGTAATTTGCGGGTTTCAAGGAAAATATCCTTCATGTCGCCCAGATTGGTTACCTTGGCGCCCAGCATTGAATAGATCACAGGCAGAAAGTAGGCGGTATTCGGAAAAGCGACTTCCTGTTCCGGACCGTATTTCTTGATGGCTTCTTCGAACTTCTCTTCGGCCATATCGATAATCTTGTGAGCGCCCCTTATGGCGGCTGAACAGATAATCTTGGACATTTTTTAACTCCTGATATTTTTATGATTTGGGCATTGCGGTGCTAAACCAGGTTGCACGCTAATCTATTTAATCAACAAGTCCGTCAATCAGGGACTTGGTGAGCGCGATGGCCTGGGGATGCCGCATGATCAGAACCTCTCCGCCGGCCATCAGCATGCAGGAAGCAGTCATCGCCTCCATCAGAACCCCGCGCCGTTCCTGATCGCCGAGAAGTTCGTCGGTCGGCAACTTGGTTTCCTTGGCCTTCCAGACCTCGCGGCCGAGATTACAGATAAACGGCACCTGAAGTTTCTCGTCCTGCTGGGTCATTGCAGCCAGGCGAATCCGTTCCATAACCGAATAAGTATATTCAATGCCGTAACCGAGGGCGCCGATGGACGGATCGATCAGGACCGAATCAAGGGAAACCCCGAGATTTTCGAGGAGAATATTCAACTGTTTGGCGAGGTTTACGTCAATGGGGGAAGCGGCAACCATCGGGTGATGAAAGGCCATGGCGGTCGCGCCGATCGAGCGATAGTTCGCGTCGGACAGCGGCGCCAGACAGACCTTCTTGTCGCCGACCAGGGAGGTGATTTCCCGCAGGGTTTCGGTATCCTTGTCACTGTTGCCGCAGCCCCAGAGGATCAGCGGCACTTCGATATTGTTGACTACTTCGGCGGCAATTTTCGCCGCATCGGCGGCGGAGCGGTTCATGCCGTTGGGATCGGTGCTCATCAGCGACAGGCAGATGGCTTCGGCCTGATAATCATCGATGCATTTCCGGGCCCAGTTCAGGGGATTGTCCATCACTCCGGCAAAATGGCGGGTCAGGGTCTCGGGCCATTCATCAGGCTCAAAGTCGAGAATGTCCATGGCAATCAGGGGCTTGTTCGGCATCTCGCCTTCATAGAGCTGGAACGGCATGGTATCGGTGCCGCCGACCTTGACGGTATTATCACCGCTGCCGAGAACGGTCTCCCTGATCTTGCCGGTGTATTTGACTTTGTAATTATCTTCGGCAATCTTGGCGGAACGCTCGGCCAGGGGAGTTTCCTCATGGGCCAGGGCGGTAGCCCCGGCTGCTGCGCCGCCGCTCTTCTTGGCTCCGGGCTTGGCGGCACTCTTCTTGGCCTCGGAAGGTTCAGCTTCCTTTTTGACCTCTTTCGGCGGAGCGGTTTCGACAGCAGCCTGCTTCTCCAGCTCGGCTTTCCTGGCCGCTTCCTCCACCGCTTTCTTCTCCAGTTCGGCCTTTCTGGCGGCCTCGGCAGCCGCCCGGGCTTCCTCTTCCTTGGCCGCATCAACCGCGGGAGCTGGCTGGGCAGGCGCAGCCGGGGCTGACTTCGCGGCAGCAGGCTGGACAGATGCAGCCGGGGTTGACTCCGGGGCAGCGGCCGGTTTCGCCGGCGTGGAAGGGGCCGAAGTCGTGGCGGCGCCGGTCGGCGGTTCCTTCATTAAAATAGCTTCGGTAGTGGCAAATTTAACCAGGGCCTCAAATTGATCATCGGACAGTCCGAAGGACTTTTTAAGGGCATTAAGGCCGGTCCGGACCGTTTCAAGAGCCATCTGACGTTCTCTTTCGTTCATTTCGTGTTCTCCTGCATCGTCTGATTCAATACTTTCGTGAACAGTGGTTGTCGGGGTGGCGGTCGAAGCGGCTTCGGTCCGCATTCTGGCGACCTCTTCCCTGGCCTCGGCGATCAATTTCTCCGCCTCGGTCCTGGCCGCCGCAATAATCTGGTCTTTATCTTCGACTGACTCGGCGGTTTTCGCTTCACTGATAACTACTTGCGTATCCCGGGGTGGGCTAACCGCGGCAATGTCATCGTCAAACCGCGGGCGATCGGCAAGGCCGGCCCGTTTGACGATCTCCGGTACCGCGCTCTCCCACTCGATGGCCATGATATGAACGCCGGAGATACCTTTGATCTCCTTGACCTGGTTGATGATGTCGACACAGATATTGATGCCCTCATCTTCCTTGTCGGCGGCCCCCTTGAGACGGTCGATAACTTCGTCCGGCACATCCATGCCGGGCACGAAATTCTTCATGTAGCGGGCCATGCCGATTGAACGGGGCGGCGTAACCCCGGCAAGGATGTGAACATTTTCGTCGATACCGAGATCGCAGACCATTTTCATGAACTGCCGGAATTTATCGATGTTGTAGACGATCTGGGTCTGGATGAAATCGGCGCCGTTGGCGACTTTCTTGCCCAGGCGGGCGGCCCGGTAATCGGCCGGCTCGGCAAAGGGATTGGCGGCGGCCCCTAAAAACAAGCGAGGTTCGTGGCTTTTGATTTCGTCGCCGCTCTGAAACCTTTTTTCATCCCGCATCTCCTTGACCATCCCCAGAAGCTGGATGGAGTCCATGTCGAAGACTCCCTTAGCGCCGGGATGGTTGCCGAATTTCTGGTGATCGCCGGTCAGACAGAGCAGGTTCTTCAGACCAAGGGCAGCGGCGCCCAGGATATCGCTCTGCATGCCGATTCGGTTCCGGTCCCGGCAGGTCATCTGAATTACCGGTTCGACTCCCTCGGAGAGGGTGATCAGTCCGGCTCCGATGCTTGACATCCTGACAATGGCGGTCTGGCAATCGGTTATATTGACGGCATCGACATTACCCTTAAGAAGACGCGCCTTCTCTCGAACAACTTCCGGATCACCACTCTTCGGCGGCCCAAGTTCGCCGGTTACGGCAAAACCACCTGAATTTAGAATCCGTTCTAGACGGCTACCCGATTTCATCTGATATCTGTATCCTTGAATTCAATTAATAATGATGGCGTCGCAAAAACTCTGATCTACTGCGTAATGGCGCATTTTGTTCCTTCGGCATACCATATTGATGCCCTCACTCTCAAAAACACACCACTCCCTGTTTATCGAAGTTTTTACTGAATCATCTTGAGACTTTTTGCGAACTCAGCAATCAATAATTTTGCCGATTACGAATTGTGCTGCGGTCCGGTGCAGCCAACGTCGCCAACCCCGGAGCCGCTACCAAGATCACGACGCATATCCATGTCGAAGAGGACCCTCTCCGATTTCTTGTTGATGCCGAGGGCCTCGCGCTTCTGCTCGATCTTTTCGATCATGATCCGGGCGATTTCCTTGGGATCCTCGGCGATATTCCAGTGGGCGCCGTAGGTCTCCATCATACCCTCGGTCATGTACTTGTCGAACTCCTTGGCGCCGCTGACAGCCAAGCTCTGGAAAACCACCTGGGCGCCGCTGGCCACGAAATACTGGCCAATGGCCACCGCCTTTTCACTCATGTAAAGCGGGGCGGTGCCGATGGCGGGCAGGTCGGAAATATCCTCGCCCAGCCCCCCTTCCCTGACCATCTCGGTGGCTGCGATCAGGATCCGGCTGTTGTCGACGCAGGAGCCCATATGGAGAACCGGCGGCATGCCGACGGTCGCGCAGACTTCGCCCAGGCTGTCGCCGCAGAACTCGGCGGCCTCAGGCCGCAGCAGGCCGGCCTTGCCGAGGGAGGTGGCCGCGCAGCCCGTGGCCAGGACCAGGATATTGTTCTTGATCAACTCCCGGGCGATAATTTCATGGGCGTCATCGGAATATTTATAGTTGTCGCAACCGACGATCGCCGCCACCCCGCGAATCCGGCCGTTGATGATGTTGTCGTTCAAGGGGCGGTAGCTGGCCCGGAAACTGCCGCCGAGCATGTAGTTGATGGTTTCGTGGCTGAAGCCGACAACTACATCGAGCTTGTTGGAAACGGGAATAAAGGCGGCCGGGCTGCGCTTCTTGTAATTGGAGATGGCCTTCTTGAGGATCTCCTTGGCGCTGCCCATGGCGTCTTCTTCCTCGAACTGGATATGCACGCCGTCCGGCATCTTGGCCCGGTAATTGGTGGTAATGATGTCGGTATGGAAATTCTTGGCGACCTGGGCCACCGACTGCATGACGCACTGGACGTCGACGACCATCGCCTCGACGGCGCCGGTGGCGAGGACCATTTCCTGCTGGACGAAGCCGGCCGCGACCGGAATCCCGCGGCGCATCAGGATCTCGTTACCGGTGCAACAGACCCCGGCCAGATTGATCCCCTTGGCGCCGGCCTTCTTGGCCAGGGTCTGCATGTCTTCTTCCTGGGCGGCGATACAGAGGGCCTCGGCCAAGAGCGGCTCATGGCCGTGCACTGTGATGTTGACCTGATCTGGTTTGAGGCAGCCGAGATCGACCGTGGCCCGGCGGGGCACCGGGGTGCCGAACATAATGTCGGTAAGTTCGGTGGAAAGCATTGACGAACCCCAGCCGTCGGCCAGGGCGCAGCGGGAGGCCTGCAACATTATATTATGGTATTCCTGATCGACCCCCATATGGGTGCGATGCATCATCTCGGTCACTTCCCGGTCGAAACCGCGCGGCTCGACGCCAAGTTTTTTCCAGATCTTCTGGCGCTTCTCCGGGGCCCTTTTGAGCATGGTGATCGGATCGTCGGTCTGGCTGCCGAACTCGGCCAGGGCCTTTTCGCCAAGTTCCAGGGCGATTTCGTTCTTGTCGCGCCCTTCCACCTCGATATCGTAAATGGCTGCGATCTTGTGCAGTTTTTCGACGTCCTTGATCTCGTTTTCTGTTTCGCCCTTGGCGGTGGCGATAAAGCCCTTGATCATTTCCCTGGCATGATCGGTATGGGCCGCGGTTCCGGAGGCGATCGTCCTCGCGATATTCCGGGAAGCGACCGTATCGGCGGTGGCTCCGCAGACCCCAATCATCTCTTCAACCCCGTCAATGATCTGGCATGGGCCCATATTACAGTTTTTACAGCAAGTGCCGCCGGAGCCGAACAGGCACGCGGCCATGCCACGTGACGCGATCCGGTCATAGGCGGTGACAACATTCTTGGCGATATCCTGGGAGAGAACTTCCTTGGTGGACACGCAGGTTATATCCGCACAGCCTTCACATCCATTTCTTTTGACAGCCATCGTGTACCTCAATTGTTTCGTCGATTCTTTAAATGGTATGACTAGAAAACACATCCGCCAGACGCACAAATACATCCGTCGAACATATCAATATAAGGATTTTCCGAAGAAAATGCCACAGACCTGAAAAAAACGGAGGCTAGGCGAACGGAAAACCGGCAGGTTCTGGTTATAGCAGACCCGTAGCCTGTTTCGCTGCCTGGACTGTGTTTTTCATCAGCATGGTAATGGTCATCGGACCAACGCCACCGGGCACAGGGGTGATGAAGGAAGCCTTTTCCTTGACGGATTCGAAATCCACATCACCGGCCAGGATGGCCTTACCACTTTCAGACATACCGACCCGGTTGACGCCGACATCAATAATGACAACGCCTTCTTTAACTTGATCGGCTTTGACAAGATTGGGGACGCCGACGGCGGCGATCAGGATATCGGCGCGTTTGGTGTGGAAATCGGTGTCTTTGGTCCGGGTATGGCAGAGAGTTACAGTGGCGTTGCCCGCGGCCCGTTTCTGCAGCATCAGGTTGGCCATGGGCTTGCCGACAATATTGCTGCGGCCGAGGATGACGACTTCGGCTCCGCTGGTCTCAACACCGCTTCTCTGCAACATTTGAAGAATGCCGTGGGGGGTACAGGGCAGAAAACAACGTTCACCGAGGACCATTTTGCCGACATTTACGGGATGGAATCCATCGACATCCTTGTCAGGATCAATTGCGTAGAGGACCTTGCCTTCGTCGATATGCTTGGGCAGGGGCAACTGAACGAGGATGCCGTGAATCTTATTATCTTTATTGAACTTGTCGATCTGATCGAGCAGTTCCTTTTCAGTGGTATCGGCGGACATATCCACCTGCTCCGAATAAATTCCCAGAGCGTGTGCGGTCTTGCTTTTTGCCGTAACGTAGGAAACGGAAGCGGGATCTTCTCCGACCAGAATGGTAACCAGGCCGGGGACTACATTATGTTTTGCTTTGAGTTCTTCTACCTCTTCTTTTAACTCCTTACGGATGGCCTTGGCGATTTCGACGCCACTGATAATTTTGGCACTCATTTTTAAGCTCCTTAAAAAACATATAAATTCTTATAAAAAGTAAATGGGTTAACTGTTTAAGAGGCATATGTCCCGGCCGGGCAGTAAATGGATTGGGTGTGGTTGTACAACCGATGGCTGAAAGTGAAAGCTCACCGTTTTTGCAACCTTGGCCAAGAGACGATTTTGTACCTTTAATTAATAATATAGCACGTATCAATGTTGGTGAATTGTCATTCATCATTGTTCGGGATTTTGCAATTTACTGAAAACAAAACCGAATTTCAAGCTATATCTAAGATTATCTTGGCGGTTTATCTAATTAGTTATGGAAAGATATTGGGAGGAGTCCCGGTGCTCGGACTACTTACTATGCTTCGGGGGAATCTCGTGAAATTATGGCGGGGGCTTCCGGCACTAAACCAGCCGGGCGAAATAATCGTCCTGCACATTTGACCTGTACGGAGCTTGGCCAAAAAAATCAACAGCTACAAAAATGGTCTCGGGCGATCTCACTTATAAAGTTGCGGCAATGACGATTTGTGCCGGGGCTTTGCCGCACCGGTTTTTTTGATTGCCTCCAACTCTTCAAGCAGTTCCTTACCGCGCCATTCGATCGGTTGATCTTCCCGACCATAGAGGATTCGATCCAATTCTTCGATGATAACAGCGAGACCGGAACCGGGATAGATCTTTCGCAGGTCGGAAACGGATCGCACCCCATGCCCTTTCGGCTTAGCTCTTACCCAGTCGGCCAGGGCCTTTCTCGCCCTGATCGGATCGTTGGCCCGGCAGGCAAGACGTAATTTCCGGAAAGCCTCTTTTTCCCTGGGATTATCCTGTTCGCCGCTCTCCGTTATACCTCCGGCGGCCAGTCCTGTCATGCGCCGCCTGGTCTTGATTAAAAATGATAAGGTAACGAGCCAGGCCAGGGCCAGGAAGGCGACAAGAAAGAGCAGTGGTCGATTAAAGCGCGACTCCTGAATGGCAATCTGAGTAGGCAAGGCCCTACCCTGTTTCGGCTGATTTAGCGCCGGCGGGGTGGCCTGGCCTGCTGGGCCGCTGCCGGTTGCAGCGGCTTTGATCGTCAATTGCCGGGCCGGAATAACTACGTAATCCACCCTGCCCTCTTGCAGATTCCACCAGGGAATCCTGATTTCCGGCAATTCCTTGCGCCCGGCTTCAACTGGGATGAGAGCGATGCTCTCTTTCCTGATCCCGGTGACTCCGTCTGACTTGGTGAGATCCTGCACTTCGGCCTTGCCCTGATAGAGTTTGAGGCCGGCGGTCTCGGGCAGTTCGATCGGCGGCAATTGGGCGGACAGCAGGCCATGGCCGGCCAGGGCAATGGTTACGGTTACCGATTCGCCGACCTGCAATTGATCCGGCTCGGCGCTCCACTCCTCGGCAATCGTCAGTTTGTCGGTCGGCAGCCACACCTCCCCGGCCGGATATTCCGGCGGTTTTTCTAAGACCGTGACCTTTTTCGTCTCGCTACGCAGCTTCACTTCCCGGCCCCCGGCCCCGAAAAAGTCGTACAGGTTGCCACGCCTTTGCCGGTCCGGGACGGTTGCCTGGACGATAAGCTGTGGGATTAGAAGCTCCCCGCTCTTCTGGGGAAAGATCGCATATTTCCGCTCGAACACCTTGTGATTCCGTCCGTTAACAGTCTTGTTATAGGTGGCATCATCGAGCCGTTGCAGTAAAGCGTCATTAAGCTGCGGGTCGGCGGGCTCGTTTATGTTTGCTTCAACCGCCCAATAGATCCGCAGGGTTAAAATCACCTGGGCCTGAACCGGCACCGTATCTTTGTCGAGCTCGGTTTCGATAAACAGCGGCGCATTGTCAGCCCTGGTCTTCGGCTGAGCCTGGGTAACCACCTTGACTTGCAAAGCCTCGGTCATCTCATTGCCGATTGATAACCGCGGTATTTCAAGGATTCCCGACCGCTTGGGGGCGAGACTCAGATCAAGGATGATTGAAGACGATACCGAGCCGTTGATGATCCGGGTATTGCTGCTCTGGCTGTGGCCGATAATCCGGAAATCCTTTTCCAGCGGGGTCAGATCCGGTGACGAGAAAGAGGCGCCGTCATCCTTGACGATGGACAGGTTCAAGGTCTCGTCAAGAGAGATCTGGTTCCGGTCGATGGTCACCGAAATTGCGGCCGGGGCGGTATCCGTGAAAACCATGGTTGTAAGACACATCAATAAAGTCAGATAAATTCTTCTCATCCGTCGCCTACCATATTTTCCGATTGTTTGAGGGATTACGGTTACGGTTCTGCTGAGACTGATACTCGAACTTGCGTTTCAAGAGCCCGCCGGGATTATCGGGGATGCGCCGCAGCCACTGCTCGAGGGCCTGCTGTTTTTCAGCGTTCCGCCGGTCCTCGGCCGTAAGGCTCTCCGGGATGTCGGCCTTCTCCTCTTCACCCGCCTTGTCAATCGCCTTGTCAACCGCCTTCCCGCCCGCCTTTTTCTCCTGCTCTTCAGGATTATCCTTGCGGTCCGCCTGCTTGTCCGCGGAGGAAGTTTCTTCTTTTTGTTTATCCTCCTGCCGGTTGGCCTGCTGTTGTTCCTGTTGCCGCCCTTGTTGCTCCGGTTGCTCTTTGTTCAAGGAATCATTGCCTTCCTGTTTATCACCGGTATGGTCCCGGGATTGCTGCCGGTTTTGACCTTGCCCGTCCCGGCCCTGATCCTGTTGGTCTTTCTTGCCGGCGTCCTGCCAGTCCTGATCGCCTTTATCTCCCGGTTGGTTTTTGGAAGAGTCCTGATCCTTTTCCTGCCCGTCCTGTTGTTTTTGCTGCTCCATCAGTTTTTCGAGCAAATCCCTGTTATAATCGGCGTCTTCAAGTTTGGGGTTCTGCTGCAATGCTTTATCGTAGGCTTCGACGGCTTCCCGCAGGCGGCCATGTCTGGCCAGGGCGTTGCCGCGATTGTAATTATTCTCGGCGCTGTCAGATTCCTCGAAACTTCCGGCGGCCTCTTGGTAATTACCGGCCCGATAGCTCGCGACACCTTGCCAAAGAGGTTCTTCAAAGAGCCTGGCCGCTTCCCCGGGATCGTTCTTTTCAAGAGCCCGCATGCCCTGCTGGTCTTTGCGAAACCACAGGTCCTGCCAGCCCATGGCCCGGGCTTCGGCGGCCGGCAAAAGGAGAAGGATGATCAAACCCAACAGCCAGCCCCGCCGGAAGGCGAGCAATGCCAAAGGCAGGATGGCCAGGACCAGCCAATAGCCCTGCTCCCGCCATTGGTCGAACTCCCGATCGATCTGCCGGTATTGGTCGTCCCGAACTTCCAAAGGCTGCGCCGCCAACAGATAATCGATATCGGTGTCATCCAGGCGGATATCGCTATATCGTCCGCCGTTCATCGCGGCAAGATTCTTCAGATTTTCACGGTTCAGCCTGGGAACGATTATTTCTCCATGCTCATCGGTTAAAAAACCGCCGTCGCCTTTCGGGATCGGTCCGCCATCCGCGGTCCCGACTCCGAGAACGGACAACACTACGTCCCTGCCTGCCAGGAGATCTTTGACCCTGCCTAAAGTATCACTTTCGACTTCATCGGTGATCAGCAGCAGCCTGCCCCGGCCGGCGGCCCCATCCTCAAGAAGTTGCAGGGCAAGTGATACCGCCTCGGGGAAGTTGCTGCCGTAAACCGGCATGATCGCAGGCGACAGGTCCCGAACCATCCCGGTGATGGTTCGGGTATCGTCGGTCAGGGGGACAACGACGTGGGCATCGCCGGAATATACGATTAAGGCAGTGGTCCCCTCCCGGCGTTCAGCCAGAAGATCGAGCAATTTGTGTCTGGCCCGGGTCAGCCGATTCGGACTGAGATCGGTGGCGAACATCGAAAGGGAAAGGTCCTGAATGATGACCAGGGCCTCGCTTTTCTTGCGGACCGGTTGGGGCAGCTTCTCCCAGGCAGGTCCCGCCAGGGCCAGAGTCGCCAGCAGCCAGCCGACCAGGAGGAAAGCCAAGGCCCAGCCCTGTTGTTTGCCGGTCTTGCCGTCGAGCAGATAAGGCAATAAAGAGCGGTCGACGGCCCGGGTCCAACCGCTGCCGTTCGCCTGCCGGCGATGCAGCCGCCAATAGAGCATAGCCGCCGGAATAAAGGCGAGCAGCCATAGGGGGCGCAGGAAATGAAAGTCAGCCGGAATAAAAGCCATCTACTCCCTCCCCTCGCTTTTCAGGATAAATTGCAAAAGCATCGCGGTTCCACACAGGAAACTCAAAATCAGGGCCGCGGCCAGGGGCGCATAAAAAAGGGATTTGACCGGCCGGAAAATCTCGCTTTCCTGTTCGATCGGCTCCAACTGGTCGATGATCTGGTAGATCTTTTCCAGATCCTCGGGATTGCGGGCCCGGAAATATCTGCCCCCGGTTTTATCGGCTATTTTCTGTAAGGTCTCTTCGTCCAGATCGGCGGAAGGATTGACCCTCTGACTGCCGAAAAAACCGCGAACCACCATTTCTTCCGCTCCGACCCCGATGGTATGGATGCGCACCCCGGTCTCGGCCGCCAGTTCCGTGGCGGTCAGCGGATCGACGGAACCGGCGGTATTGCTGCCGTCGGTCAGGAGGATCAGAATCCGGTTGTCGACAGGCCTTTTCTTGAGTCGTTTCACCGCCAAACCGATGGCATTGCCGATCGAGGTCTTTTTGCCGGCAAAACCTATCAGGGCCTCGTCGAGCAGGGTCCCGACCGTCTTTCGGTCGAAGGTCAGCGGCGCCTGGATATAGGCCTCGGTGCCGAACAGCAGCAGACCGACCCGGTCGCCCACCCTCCGTTGAATAAAATCGTTGACCACTTTCTTGACCAGAGCGAGGCGGGGCACTTGCCGGCCGTTCAGAATCATATCCTCTTGGGCCATGCTGCCTGAGATATCGACGGCCAACATCAGGTCCCGGCCCATGGTCGGCAGCGGTACCGGTTCACCTAGCCACTGAGGCCGCGCGGTCGCCGCGATTAACAGGCTCCAGACCAATAAAAGCAGAAGCCCTCTGCCGATCTTCATTCCGCCGCCCGGACGGCCGCTCTGGCGCTCGAAGGAGAGCACGTCTCGGTAAAAAGGCACGAACAGGGCCGCTTCACGCCTGCCGCTTTTCGGCAGTAGCAGGTAGGCAAGTATCGGCAGGGGCATTAGCCAGAAGGCCCACGGCCAGATAAAGTTCAGCATGGATGGCGTCTCCTCAGCCATTTTTCGACCAGAGGGACCAGACGCTCCGCATCGGCCTTGATTTCGGACCGGTAGTGTCCATCACCAAGCACCTGGCCCGGCCCGGCCGTAAATTGGTCGGTATCGCCCTTACGGTTGAGAAATTCCAGCCATCTGCCGCCAACCAGGGGAGAAACCGTCTCCCTGCCGTAGGCCCTGATCGCAACCTGACGGAGCAGGATGTTCAACTGTTCAACAAGCTGGCGGTCATCCATGCCGGCCTGGTTCCCGGCAAGATTGCTCAATTCACGCCGGGCCTCGCGCCGGAAGCGGCCCCGACTAATATATCGAACCAGATAACGGGCCGCGACCGCGGCCAGAACCAGGACAATAACCCCCAGCACCCACCAGCCGGGGGCCGGTGGCCACCAGCCGACCGGTTCAGGCAGATGGATATCGCGCAGTTGGGCCAAGGGATCGCCGTTCATTTTCTGCCTCCCAGCAGTTCCCTGAAATACCGGAGCGGTGAATCGGCCGTCGAAATGGTCAGGAGGGGAATTCCCATCGGTCCGAGCATTTTAAGCAGGCTGTCGCTTTCTTGGCGGAACCTTTCCCGGTAGCGATGGCGCAGTTCCGGATCGCCGCTGTAGAGCGACAAACGGTTTTCCCCGTCGGTGATGGTGTAGTTACCTTCCGGGGGAAGATGCTGTTCAAGCGGATCGAAAACCCTCATCGCCGTGATATCGTTATGCTTGCCGAGCAGATAGAGATGTTTGATACCCTTGTCGCTTAAGCCCCGGAAATCGCTTAGAATAAAGATATTGGCGCCGGGCCGGGTTATGCGCCGCAACTCCTCCAAGGCCTGGTTGACGGCCGAATCGACCGGGGCGAACTCCCGGTTCAGCCGATGGTTGAAGTCATTGATCTGCTTGAGGAGGTGCAAGACCGTGCCGGAGTTGCGTTTCGAGCGGACTTCGCTGTGCTCCAGGCCGTTGAAGACCAGACCGCCGATCCGGTCGGTGTTTTGCAGGGCGGCCCAAGCCAGAAGCGCCGCGGCATGGGCCGCCAGCACCGATTTGAAGCAGTTTCTGCTACCGAAGAACATCGACAGGCTCTGGTCGATCAGCAGCAGCACCGGCCGCTCCCGCTCCTCGCGGAACATTTTGGTATGGGGCTTGCCGGACCGGGCCGTTACCCGCCAGTCGATATTGCGGATATCGTCACCGGGCTGGTAGATCCGCACCTCCTCGAATTCGATCCCCCGCCCCCTGAACCGAGCCTGGTGGGGACCGACCATCTGGCTGAAGACCTTACGCTGCTTACCGAGCTTCAGTTCGCGGGCCGGGAATCTCAGCCTGATCAATTCGTTTAGTTCGCAATAAGCGCCTTGGGGGGGGCCGTTTACCAGAGGTTTCATCGGTCAGACAACGGGGACATGGCGCAACAGGGAATCGATAACCTGATCTTTGGTAATGCCGTTGGCTTCTGCCTCGAAACTTAAGATCAACCGGTGGCGCAGGACGTCGTGGACCACATCCTGAACGTCATCGGGACTGACGAAGTCACGCCCCTGGAGCCAGGCCAGGGACCGGGCGCAACGGTCCAGGGCGATGGTGGCCCGGGGGCTGCCGCCGTATTCGATCCAGTTCGCCATTTCCCGGGAGTATTGCTTGGGCGACCTTGAGGCCATGACCAGCTGGACGATATACTCGTCAACCCCGGGAGACATATGGACCCCCATAACCTCCCGGCGCGCGGCCATGATCGTTTCCAGACTGATGACCTCCAAGGGCGGCGCCGCCTCGTTTTTCGCCTCCCGCCGGGCCAGGGCCAGGATCTCCCGCTCGGCATCCAGGTTAGGATAGCCGACCGAGACGTGCATCAGGAAACGGTCAAGCTGCGCTTCGGGCAAGGGATAAGTCCCCTCCTGCTCAATAGGGTTCTGGGTCGCCATGACCAGGAACATCTCCGGCAGCTTGTATGACTGGCGGCCGATACTGACCTGCCGCTCCGCCATCGCCTCAAGGAGAGCGGATTGGACCTTGGCCGGAGCTCGGTTGATTTCATCGGCCAGGAGAAGGTTATGAAAGACGGGACCGTGTTGAAACCTGAAACTGCCGTCCTCGGGATGGTAAATCTCGGTGCCGGTCACGTCGCCCGGCAGCAGGTCGGGAGTGAATTGGATTCGGTGGAAATCGCCCTGGATGCCCTCGGAGAGGCATTTTATCGCCTTGGTCTTGGCCAGGCCCGGCGCCCCTTCCACCAGAAGATGTCCATCGGCGAGCATCGCGATAAGCAGGCGCTCCACCAGTTTGTGCTGGCCGATGATCTGCCTTTCCAGCCAGCCCTGCAATTCTTTAAATGCGTTCTGGTTTTCCATATTGTCGTATAAATAATCCCGGTTTTAGTTTGTCATCTACCATTTAGTTAAAAAAACTAACCAGATTTATAAATACTGTGCCGGTAAGTTGCAAGGGATCGGGTAAATAATTTCGTAATCTTTTGCTGGGGGATCAGCGGCGGACCGTGAAAAAATTTCGTCGCGGTTGATAACAAAACGAGAGGGCGTAACAACGTCGGACTGTATCTTTAGCTCAGGAAGTTAGAAGATTCTTTAAGGGAGAAAGGCCGGGGAATGCCTGCCGGTCGGATTAATGCGGCTTGCAAATTATAGCGTTTTTATTTTTCTATTTCAATCAGCGGGTCCAGGTTTTTCAATTGTTCGCGTATTTCGTCGAATTGTTCGGTGGAGATAGCACTTCGCAGCACTTGCATCACCGCCGAGATTCCTTTTACCGTTTCAGTATGATTCAGCTCAGATCGGGCCTGTATTGTATTGATAATCCTCTCGGGGGTAAGTCCCGGAACGAGCTTTTCTCCCTCCAGCGTATCTTGCCAGGCGCTGATATGTTTTTTTAATTCATCCGGCAACTACGCCCCAAAATTATGCCGGCCGGTGCTGGTCAGTAATTCGCCCACTGTTCCCAGCACCTCCCTGCTGATCATCCCGGCCTTCAGGTGGTCGTCAAAGCCAGCATCTTCCCTGACCCGCTCTATGAATTCATTGTATTTCATTTTGATGCCTTCTTGATTTGCCTGCTGATTTACAGATCCACCTCACCGCCGAACTCACCCTTCCTGCCATGGGCCACCTCCAGGATTACTGCGGCGACGTCTTCGGGTTCGTCGCCTTCATAATCGGTCATTCTGGTTTTGGTCATTCCCGGGTTTACGCAGATCATCGGTTCGCCCACGGCCATGGTGAACATCCGCATGGCCGCCTTGCTCGCGCAATAAACCGGAAGCTTTTCGGAAGGATTTTTAGCGGAACCACTGACGATATTTATCACCCTGTGGATTTTCAGGTCAACTCCTACCTTGGCAATTTTTATGGCGCCTTCGGTATTAGTCCGCAGGATGTTTTCAATATCGGCAAAGCTGTGCTCACTGAAAATCTTCCAGCGGACCACTCCCGCATTATTTACAATGACCTCGGGTTTCCATTCCGCAAGTACCGTCTTGAACTCTTCTATTGAGGAATTGTCGGTCACATCGTGTCTAACAACTTTCGCCCCGATTTTTTCAGCCACCTCAAGGGCGGCTTTTTTATCGCTTCTGTAGGTAATGCAGACCTCGTCACCATTCTTGCCAAAGGCAATGGCGGTTGCCTTGCCGATGCCGTGACTTCCTCCGGTAATCGCCACTCTCATAATATCCACCTTTACCCGGCGCTCTTCACCTTTTACACCGGCAGAAGCTCTGGTCTTTTCCGGTTTTCTCGACAACGCTGCCGCATTTTAATTATAGCAAAAGAAGAAGCGGCCGGTAAAAGAAATTATCCGTTTGCCAAACTTCGTTGGAATTGTGCGAGGTTTGGGCTGAAGAGGCGAAAAACCCGGATTTGGACTGTAATCGGTGATCGATCACCCGACCGGGATGGCCAAGTACTGTCTAGGATGGATTGCTTTCCCGGGATGGAGAATAATTTTCCAGTTCAGCAATCAGATGCCGGTGCTGGTCGCGACAAGCCGCCCCCCTCGCTCTGAGCGCCGTGGCCAGGGCCTTCGGGATATTTAGAGCCCGCTCTTTTCCCAATCTTGCTGTGTAAATTCGCCGATAATCGGGATCGATGCGTAGCGACCAGTTCTCCGCATTAACGGTGCCCGGCCGGTTGTATGCTTCTTCAATGCCGAGCAGGTCGGTAAAGAAGACCATGATATTGCGGCCCGGACCGACGAATAAATCGGCAAATTTGGCCTGGGCCAGGGCGCCGGGATCGGTGAGCAGAGTTCTGATCCAGGCCGGGCGCTCTTCTGCCGGGATGGCGAGGCGCTCGGCCAGGTAATTCGCCTGTTTTTGGGCAGCGCCGCTTACAAGCCACTTCCCGGCAAGCTGCCAGATGGATGGGGTATCGTGATTGCCGAGCATCAGCCAGTCCCGAGGCGCCGCGTTCTCGGAACGGTAGACGTCGTCCGGATTTTCAAGATCGGCTTTTTGGGTAACCCGGAAACGGCCCAGGCCGTGAAGTTTCATGACCTGCCTGATCGGAAATGGCTGGGTGCTGAGAATCTCGCAGGCGATTTCGGCCTGGTCGAGGCGTTGCCGGGCCTCCTCGATTATCACCTCGAAAAGGGCGGCATAACGATGGATCTGCTCGGAATCGAGATCCGTTATCCAGTTATCGGCATGACGTTCCGCCTGCCGGTTGATCTGCTGGGGACCCACGATGGCGAACTCCGCCAGATCGGGATGGTCATCAAGATCGGGGGATGCGAACAATCGGGCTCCCCTCCGTACCGCGTGGCCCCTGTCCCTCTCCCCCGCCCGGTAGACCCAGGGGCAGACCAGACCGTGGGGATGATCGATCCGCAGGCCGTCGAATTCGGTAAACAGTTTGGCGACCCGCTCCCGCAGAAAACCAATAACCGCTCCGGGCTGCCGGGCCCCGTCGGAGGTGTCGACATAATAGCGCCGGGGATCGAAGACCGGATAGTTCCACGGCTGACCTTCTGGATTGGTGCGGCTGGGCGGCGCCCCCATCAGGTAACCGTCAAGCAGAAAGCCCTGGGCGTACCAGGCATCTCGGCTGGACAGACCGATCTGGCAGTCTCCGTAGAGCTTCAAACCGAGTCGCCCGCAGTGACTTCTCAATTCACCGTGCTGCATCGCCAGCAGATATTGGATGAAGCAGTAATCTTCAATGGCGTCCCCGTGCAGAACCAAAAGTTTCTTGATCCGTTTTTGGGCGGGGACCCCGCCTTCCGGCAGCGCCGCGAAGAGAGTTCTGTCCAGCCGGGCCTGGCTGTTGCCGGTCCATTTTTTCCAGTTGTTTCTGCCGTAATGCTCCTTTAAAACTTCGTAAAGCCCATCTCTTTCCAGCCAGGACCGGTTCTGACGCCGAAAATCGGCATAGGAATCCCTAAGGTGGGTTTGGTCCCGCCCCTTTTGGCGATTCTGCCCGATCAGCCGAAATCGCCGGCAGACCGTGTCGGTGATTGTCCGGATAGACTTGGCGGCGGTTTTTCTTTCCACCCGGTCGGTATCGGCGTGGATTTGCTTGACAAGATCCGCCAGTTCCTCTTGGGGCAGCAGATCGGGACTGAAGCGCCTCAACCGGAGCGGGGCCAGGGAAAGGGGATTGCGGGAAAAAAGGGTACCGTCATATGGCGAGGAGTTGGTCCGGCTGGTGATCCCCTGGGGTCCGAGCTGGATGCCGTTAAAACCAAGGGATCGAACAAATTCGAGAAATGCGGCGGCGCCGTCCGAATAGGGGGAGCCGCGGCCGATATCCTCTTCGGGCAGGGCCGGGAAAGCGGCATCCTGAATGCCGAGCAGGAAGTTGTCGATGCCGAGAGCCTTGAGGGCGGCATCGACATTTGCCTTTTGTCCTTCTGGATATTTTAGCATCGGTTGATTATAGACGGAAAGCCCGGCAAAGTTCAACCGCGATGCCACCGGAACCGGATTTCCGGGTTGGTGGCGATTCAGCGGGTTAACAGAACCATGCTTTCCAGATGATGGGTTTGGGGAAACATGTCGACCATTTTCACCTTACGCACGGTGTAGCCGTTTTCCGACATATCCTTGAGATCCCGGGCCAGGGTGGCCGGGTCGCAGGAGATATAGATTACCGCCGGATTGCCTATTTCGCTCAGAAAGGGCAGGACCTCCCGGCAGCCGCGCCGGGGCGGGTCGAGCAGGACCAGATCGAAGACCTCACCGGCCGCCCCGAACTCCTTGATGCCATCCTCCGCTGATTTGCGGATGAATGAACAGTTGCTCAGACCTGCCTTTTCCGCATTCTGTTCAGCGCCGCGGATCGCGGCGCGCTGGCGATCGAGCCCGATCACTTCTTTAAACTTCATGGCCAGGGGGATCGAAAAATTACCCATGCCGCCGAACAGATCGAGGGCGCGTTCGGCCTTGAGGGTATCGACCCAGTCGAGCATGGTTGCGATCATTTTCCGGTTTTGCTCCGGATTGACCTGGCTGAAACCGCCGGCCTCCTGACTCAGGGTATAGGCGGGGATCCGGTGATGCGGGATGGCCGGAAAAGGTAAAAGCAGCAGCAGGGAGCGGTCCTCGTCGTCATCCGATCCCGAGCCGCAAAAAGGCCCCTGGGTGCGGACGGAGTCCGCGGCGAGATATACGGCCTTAACGGTCTTGAGCTGGTCCGAGGCCCGGTCGGCGGCCTTGAGGTCGGCCGGACGCGGTTTACGGCGGAGACGGACGATCAGGACCACGCTTTCGTCACCGGGACTGGCCAGCAATTCGACCTCCCTGGCCGTATCGAGGAGATGCCCCACTGCCTCGCTGGACCCAAAGCTTTCCATGACCTTGTTGATCGACGGCATGGCCAGGGGGCAGGACTCAATAACCTCGACTTCGTGACTGGACCTGCGGAAAAAACCATAGCCGCCGTTATTATCCACCTGCAAGCGCAAACGCTGACGATAACCGAAGGGCCGGTCCGCCTCCAAGGGTTCCTCCGTGACTTTTTCCAGCTCGGAGTCGTCTATGATTTTGGCGGCGGCAAGATTTTCGCGGAGAACGCCGGACTTTAATTCAAGCTGATAGCCGTATTCGACATGCTGGAAATCGCAGCCGCCGCAAACCCCGAAATGGGGACAATCAGCTTCGATCCGGCGCGGGGAACCACTGACCACTTCGACCAGAGCCGCTTCCAGATAATTTTTCTTGCGGCGCCCGGGCCGGATCAGGACCTCCTCCCCCGGCAGAACAAAAGGTATCATAAAAACCATGCCGTCCGCCATTCGTCCCAGGCCCAGACCGCCTGTCACCACTTTATCGATTAAGACTTTTTCCGTTTGCACAATTGTCTCCTTAAATATTTTTCAAAAGCTTATATAACCTATTTATCTATAATTGGCGGCTATGATAAAATTTTTTTACAATCTCAAATGGGTGGACTATGAAAATCTTCATGACCGGCGGGACCGGATTTGTCGGCAGTCATCTTGTTCGGTTCCTGGCCGGGAAAGGGCATCATCTGACGATCCTCAGCCGTTCGGAAAAATCTAACCCTGCCGCCAATGTTGTCATCGTGGTCGGCGACCCGTCCAGACCGGGGGCGTGGCAGCGCAAGATGAAAGAGTGCGATGGTGTTATCAATCTGGCCGGAGCACCGGTATTCTGCCGCTGGACCCGGAAAAACCGGCGCAGGATAATGGACAGCCGGATCCTCACCACCCGACATATCGTCGAAGCCCTGCAGGATGAGGACTCCCGGGTCAAGGTGTTGCTCAGCGGTTCGGCAGTCGGCTATTATGGCGACAAGGGGGTGCTGAAAATCCATGAAGGTACCCCGCCCGGTGCCGATTTTCTGGCCACGGTCGCAGAAAAGTGGGAGAAGGAAGCCCGGGCCGCCGGTGAATCGGTCCGGGTGGTCCGCTGCCGGTTGGGTGTCGTACTGGGCTCCGGCGGCGGGGTGCTGGCCAAAATGATTCCGCCGTTTAAGGTCGGACTAGGTGCGGCGATCGGTTCCGGCAGGCAATGGTTTTCCTGGATCCATATCGACGACCTCATCGAGGCTTTCAACTTTATCCTCGAAAACGAAGATATCGCCGGCCCCGTCAACCTGACCTCGCCAAAGCCGTTAACCAATCGCGATTTTAGCCGCCAGCTGGCCTCCTCCCTCGATAAACCTTTTATCATGCCCTCCGTTCCAGCCCTGCTACTGAAATTGATTATGGGGGAGGCGGCCCGTCTGGTTCTGGACAGCGCCAGGGTCTTGCCGACGGTCCTTCTGGACAAGGGATTTAAGTTCAGGTTTGCTGAACTTTCTACTGCTCTTAATGACCTGGTCCCGAAAACGTAGGGGTCGGGAACGGATACCGGGCGCCGGAGATCTTGATCATCTTGGGTTATGACAATCTGTTGCCGACACATGAAATGGCCCGTTAATCGGACGTTCTTAAAGGCGGGGGCGACCCGCGAGCATTGACCGGTAAAACAGGTAATTACAAATTGACAAGAATGAACGGCCTGATCGCCCTCATGAATTCAAGCTGGTCAAAAAAATAGAATCTTACGCACCCTTCTGTTCTTCCCTTCCTCTCCCTTAACTTTTCGCGCCTGATTATCTCTCAAGCCAAAGCTGTCTAGGGCGTTTCTTTGTGCTTTTTTGCTTTCCAGGGATGATATGGAGATTGCGGCTGCAGTCAATTATGGTTAATATGGACGGTCCGTGATTTGAGATCTATAAATTATCATTTTTCAAAAAAATAGACTGCGCTAAACGGTTCTGGAGAAACTGGATGGATAATATCTTTCAACTTGATGATTCGGCCCTGAAGCTTTACGGCCAATTCGCCGGCATCGACGGCACCGATCACGCCGGCCAGAACATCACTTCCGGTCTTCTGGAGTACTTGAATCAGGAAGAAAAGGTTCTTGATTATTATCGGCTGCTGCTCGCCCAGGCTACCTGTCTGTTTTCGGAAATACTGATCAACAGCAGTTTTGCCTCCCTCCAGGATGAAAACAGGCAGAAGATTAAATTATTCGTCGACTTCCTGAGAAGAATAGCTAAAGCGCCCAAATTCGACGGCAAGATATCCTGTCGTCTGCGGGGTCAGCAATGTCCGTCCCAGAAGATCGGTTCGGAAACCTATGACTACGAGCTTTCCTTCGGTAACTTCCTCCTTGATTACCAGGTAGCCCAGGCCATCGAGCAGCGGGAGGGCAAAAAAGGCGCGGCTATCTATACGAAACTGATGGATTCCTTCAAGGCCATGAGCGTCATGGAGCTATTCAACTTCTCCATCGATTACGGGGATGGCGGCGACGATGACTACCGGAAAATCGAACACACCATCGAACATCTGGTTCATTACTACGCCAAGAAAAACACCAAGGACTGGTTTGTGGTCCACGATGAATACGGCCAACCGAACGTCAACCTGACTATGCTTGCCGCTACCAACAGGGTCAAATCCGCCGCTCTCCAGAATCTGGTCAACAAAATCAAACCGATGCTGCTCAAGGATCCCTCCGGCGAACTGAGCCGTTTCACCACGGTTTACGACGTAATTCTGGCCTCGAAGAACTATCGCGAACAACTTAAAAAAATGCCGATCGAGGTCAATAATGTCCAGTGGCTGACCCAGGGGCTTGAGGAGCAACCGGAACAGAAGGCCAAAGCTGTCAAGATATCCCGGCTGGTCCTCGCCGAATACGGCAGCAATCCCAAGATGGCCTCGGAAGTCATGGCCAGTATCAACAGTGACGGCTATACAGATATTCGTCCGGATCTCATGGGCAAACGGTTGTCGCTGGCCTCTAAATTCATCGATCTCGCCGAGCAAAGCGACCAGCAGGACGAGCTTCCCGCGGAAGCCCTGAAAAGCATCGAACTCGGGCTGGAAAATCTTTCGGACGAAATATTCGACAATATTTCCATTGAAAACGACCAGGTCAGCAGCGTTGACGAAAAGGGCCACCAGACCAAGTGGTCGATCCACGATAAAATCCTCGGACTGTTGAGCTTCTTCAAGCAACGATCTACAACCAAGAAAAAAGTCAGGGACATCACCAACAAGGATGTCATCTTCGGTTCCGAGGATTATTCGGTGATTGCCAGAAACTTCAGAATCACCGAACTGGAGGCCTCCCATCTGATCGATCTGCTCAGGGGGTGTTTCGACGACAACGGCCGGTTCCGCCGCGCCTATTTTGAAAAAAATATCCCGCAGTTCATTCAATACGAGAGCAAGGTATTCGAATTCCTCTGGCATTATCTGAAAGAACTTTCTACCAGACAAGACCGGGTTTCTTTCCTGAACGCCCTGCAGATTCTCGTCGCCCGGTTAACCAGACCGCAAGACGCCTTGAAGATCCTGATCGGGGACATCTTCAACCGCACCCCGGCGGTGAACTTCTCCGATCGCAACGGCCTGATCCTGGCCACGATCCTCCTGCGCAGCAAAAACCGGGAAGAGCGGAGTAATGTCGAACTGACCCCCGAGGAGGTTCTCCTGGTCCGCAAAGGTCTTAAGAGCGAGATGGTCGAGGTGGCGGTCGCTTTTCTGGAGAAGAACCAGGAAAACGTCATCCAGAAAGTCAGGAAAATCACCCAGGAGCTCTTTGCCGCCTCAGTCAAAGAGAATTTTCAGGAAGAAGAGATGCAGCCCCATTTCCTGATTTATCTGCTGCGCGAATTGGTTATTTTCCTGGCCCTGGTCGGCGACGATTCCAGCAGGGCGATTATTTACGGCTTGATCAAGGAATTCGGCGATCCGGAATCTTCCTATTACACGGGGATGAAAGATAAAAGCAATATTCGCCATTCCCTTTTGCTTCTGCAGGTAGCAACCCGGACCCTGCAAAGGTTTAACGACCCTCAAGCCGACGACCTCCTTGATGAAATAAGCCACAAGGAAGAACAATTCGTCAACCTCTTAAGCCACCCTTCCCATCTCGGCAATGTGCAAAGGGTTATGACCAAAATCAAAAATCGCAGCTGGTAATAAAAAGTAATACAACCCAACCGGCCGGACTCTCTTCCGGCAGTACACTCCCCCTTGTCAGATCTTCTCCTCCTTGGGTCTGACAAACCCGTTAAGGAACTCGCGTCGATTCAGGGAATAAGCCCCCTTCCGTTTTTTTTAATGTTCGGGTTATAACGGCACGTACTATATTGTCAGATACGTCCCGGTGGGTTATTATCAAAACTCGAAGTACATTTTTTTCTAAAAATCCAGATACATAATTCAGATATATTATAGATGGTGAAAAAGCATGAATAATATCCTGGTCGTAGATGACGAAGAAACAGTCCTGGTGACCATGGTCGAGTGGTTTGCCTCTGCCTTTCCCGATGAAAACTATAATATTCTGGTGGCAAGCAACGGTATAGAAGCGGTCAAGACCTTGGGTTCCCACAAGATAAACCTGCTGATTACCGACCTGAACATGCCTAAGATGGACGGTTTCGAGCTGCTGGCTCACATGAATAACGAGTATCCGCCCGTGCCGATCATCGTTATCTCCGCCTTCGCCACCCCCGATATCAAGAATAAGGCAAAAAAACTCGGCGCCCTTCATTTTATCCCGAAACCCTTTGCCAGCGACGATCTGGAAGCGATCGACTACAAAAAGATCATACGGGAATGGAACCGGGAGGAGAGCAGTGATACGGGACACGTCAACGGAATTTCCCTTCAATCCTTTTTGCAGCTGATCAATCTCGAAAGCAAAACCTGCACCTTGACCATTAAATCCCAAGGCAAAACCGGGGTTATCTATGTCGACAAGGGCGACTTGATGAATGCCAAAACCGGTCATCTCGACGGCGGACTGGCGGCGCAAGAGATAATTTCATGGAATAATGACGACCTGAACATCTATATCGACAACAACTGCCCGGAAACGGAAAAGAAAATCAAATACACCATCATGAGTTTACTGATGGAGAATGCCAGGATTGCTGACGAAAAATCAACTAAAGAGGCCGAGGCCGGCTCCCAAAAGGTCAAAGAGCCTCCTGTCGCGCCAGCCGCGGCCACATCTCATCCCGCTCCAAAACCGGCCCCCGCCAAACCGGACCAGCCCCCGCAAATCAAGTCGAAAACCACGCCGGCCAGCAAAATATCTTCGGTTGACCTCCACAAGCTCGATCTGGTGAGGGTCCAGTCAAGATTAAAGGATTTCGCCGCCCTGGACGGATTTGCCGGGGCGGTCCTGTCAACCACTTCAGGAGAGATCTTGCAGCTTGTCAGCACGGAAAGCAGCAACATCAACCTCGAGCAAGCCGCGATCTACGCCAACAGCATTCTCGGTACCTCCAAAAACTCGACGACCAAGATGAGAATCGAAGGCGATATTGATATGGTTCAGGTCGACACCAAAGCGGGACACATGTTGATTTCAGGCCAGAACGGCTTCAACATAATGCTTATTCTGGCGACCACCAGCAGTTTGGGGCTCGGCAAAATCATGGCCTCAAAGACCCTTGGTGAAATAATGGAGGATCTCAAGTCGTAACGGGATATCTCTTTATAAGAACCAATAAAAAAGGGACCGCGTCTTTTGAAGACCAGGTCCCTTTTTTTATGGTAAAGCTACAAGCATCCTATCAACTGGTTTACCGAACTGGACGAGTTGCCCTGAAAGGCGCGGCGTGACGATTTAACAACGCGGTCATGGAAAGATAAACGGGTAAATTACAGATTGAAAAAACCAAACCGCCCAATCGCCGTTCAGGGATTCAGGAATATTTCCGGTTCGCGTACTGGAGCCAGCCGCCAGCCTTCACCAGATCGTGGTCGAAGCGATTAAGTTCGAATGAGAAAGAGAGCTCCCTACCGTTGCCCCTGACCTTCAACTCGGTGCCATCCACCTCAACTTCCAGATCGCCGCAAAGATCGAATATCTGATCAATCTCCGCCTTCTTCAATTCCACGGCAAGCAAGCCGCAGTTAAACATGTTCTGCCGGAAGATCCGGGCGAAACTCTCGGCAATCACCATATTAATGCCGTTAACCTCGAAAACCCAGACCGCGTGCTCCCGGGAGGAGCCGCAGCCGAAATTGGCCCTAGTAACGATCACCTTGGCATTGCGCATCTTCTCCGAAGCACAGTCAAATCCTTCAAGATTGAGATCTTCGAGCATAAAGGGCTTCAGCGCCTCCTTGCTGTTTTCGGTCAGATACTTGGCCGGGATTATTTCGTCGGTATTTATATCGTTTCTGTCCAGGCAGATAGCCGGGCCGCCGAATCTTTTCTTCATCAATACTCCTCCGTCCTGTCGATCAATCAAGTAAAGGTCTGGGATCGGTAATATAACCCTTAACCGCGGTGGCTGCCGCCGTCAGAGGACTCATCAGGTGGACCATGCCGCCCTTCCCCATCCGACCGTTAAAATTTCGGTTAGTCGTCGAAGCGCAGACCTCGCCTGCGGCCAGCACTCCGTTACTCATACCCAGACAAGCTCCGCAGGTCGGGTTGGTCACGCAGAAACCGGCCGCCAGGAAGTCCTGGATTATCCCCTCGGCCAGGGCCTCGTTGTATACCTTGGGGGTAGCCGGCGACAAAATACCCCGCACTCCCTCGGCCAGTTTGCGCCCCTTCAATAGCCGGGCCGCTTCGCGCAGATCTTCGATCCGGCCGTTGGTGCAGGAGCCCATGTAGATCTGGTCGACCGGGGTCCCTTCCATCTCGGTGACATCCTTGACTTCATCGGGTTTGAAACCGTAGGTGACCTGGGGGACCAGATCGGAGACATCGAGGTTGAATTCTCCAGAGTATTCGGCATCGGCATCGGAGTGCCACCTGGCGAAATCGGCTACCGCGTCATCGATCGTCGGATAATCACTGCCGATGAAGGGCCAGAGATATTCCGCCGTCACCCGGTCCGGCAGACAGATCCCGCAGGTGCCTCCCGCCTCGATCGCCATGTTGCACAGGGTCATCCGCGACTCCATACTCATCGCATCGACCACCGGTCCCCGGAATTCCATGACCTTGTCGGTGGCTCCGCTTACCGTCAGTTCCTTGATGATCTTCAAGATAACATCCTTGGCATAAACTCCGTCCGCCAGGGTTCCGGTCAGATTTACCCGGAGGGTTTCCGGAATCCGGAAGGAACAGACCCCTTTCAGGATACCGACTTCCAGATCGGTGGTGCCGACTCCGGCGGCGAATGCCCCGAAGGCGCCGTGGGTACAGGTGTGGGAATCGCCCATGATCACGGTATATCCGGGTCGGACAAAACCCTTCTCCGGAAACAGGGCATGACAGACCCCGTTGGAGCCGACGTCGAAAAAGTCGCGAATATTCTGTCTCCTCGCCCAGTCCCGGAGAATTTTGGCCTGGGTCGCGGTTTTGCTGTCTTTCGAGGGGGTGACGTGATCGATCACCACCTTGATTTTGGTCGGATCGAAGACCCGGTCCAGACCGCGTGCGATCAAATCGTTAATCGCGATAGGCGTGGTTATTTCGTGGCACATCACCACGTCGAGGTCGAGGACGACATTCTCGGGGGTAGGGGTGTCGCGGGTATGGGCCTCGAATATCTTGCGTGCTATGGTTTTACCCATCTTCATTCCTCCATCGCTGATAGAGAATCAATAAATCTCAGCGTAATCTGATAATTTAAGATCACCTTTAGGGTTGAGCAAGGAAAAGTATGACATAATCCTGAATCCGTGACGGCTTCGTGGGGAATTTCACTTATCAGTTTGTAATTACATTAGATAATCTTTTTTCCCTGGATTGCCAGGGTTCACCCCGCCGCCCTGTGGGGCGCCTTACAACGGCACATCTGCGGCGTTGGCAACTAGTTATATACCATTAGTATTATCAACATCGTTGCCGCCTTGCATCTGCACCGTTCTCGAACGCTCACGGATTCAGGATAATAGTTGATGTCAGAAACTTTTCAATGAAGTTTTGCCGGCGCTGCAAAAAAAAGGTACTTTGGTATGACCAGCCAATGGAGCCTGGATCGTTCATCGATTTTTCTGGGCTTCCAAATAGCGAACCCCGGAAAAACTTGACCTTTGCTAAATAAAACTGCTATTAAAACACTAATCGTAAATGGGATGTGCTCCGGCGGATGCGTAATCCCTGAAGAGCTTAAAACTTGAGGTCTGCGGGCTTCCCAAGCGAAGGACCCCGGGCCGGATTACTGAGTGGCGGCTCTAAACATCGATGGGCAAACAGGCCTAAAATAAGGGGCCGGCGGAAGACTCCGAAGTTGCACTCACGCCCGGTCGTCCCTTACACATGCTCCCAGCGGGCCAATGCGTCTTTTTAGAAGGAGAATGATTGATGACCCAGGCCGGGACCTCAATTGAAGAAACCAACAACGATATCCGGATCAGGACATCCCTGATCAAGGAAATTTATGTTGATCAATACGGTTCCGACTCGGATCTTCTAAACGAAATTCTTGTCGACATTGCCGATCTATATCAAGGCAAATGGGCATCCCACCAAACCTGTCAGACCGGTTACCATAATCTCGGGCATGCCCTGGATGTCGCTCTCCTGACGGCCAGAATGATCGGAGGCTGGAATAAGCTGAAAGACGCTGATCATCCTAAAATCGGCGGGGATCTTTTTCTGGCCGCCATGGCCGCCGCGCTTTTTCACGACTCCGGATATATCAAGGAAAGGGGGGACGACACGGGTTCGGGCGGCAAATTTTCTTTTAATCACGAGGCCAGGAGCATGGCTCTGGCCAAATCATATCTGAGCCGTGGAAAATGGCGGAACCGTTCACTTGAACTGGTAGCCGGGATGATCTCCATCACCAGATTCCATGATCCCCTGAAGATCGAGGGGATATTCGGATCGCAGGAAGAGGAGGTGGTTGCCCGGATGATGGCCACTGCCGACCTGGTCGCCCAGATGGCCGATGTCGACTACATGAAACGGATCCGGGACCTCTACGGGGAATTAAAGGAGGCATATGAATTCGAAGGTGTAGAGAAGCTGGAGAGCAAGGGCTACAAGGTGTTTTCCTCGGCCCAGGAGATGATAGACGGAACAGTGGGGTTCTACGAAAATTTTGTTCTGCCTCGTTTAAAGCAACTGGGCCGGATGGATCAATATCTGGTCGTATTTTTCGGCGACGGCCGCAATCCTTATCTGGAAAACATCACCGCCAATCTTTCCGACCAGTTATTCGCAAAACGCAACAGCTGGCAGCGCTTGGGCGAAGTTTTAAAAGATCTCGGCATGGCCACCAAGGATCAGATCCAGAAGGCCCTCGATCTGCAGAAACAATCGGCAAGCAGATCCGGCTCCTCCACCCGGTCACTCCGCAACGACATTATAGCCTGGATGGAGGGCAACCTGATCGCCGACAAGTTTCTCGGCGAATATCTGATGGATATGGATGTGATCAGCCCTCCCCTGCTGCGCAAAGGGTTACTCCACCAGATTCTGCCGACTAAGATGATAGAGTCGATGTCCCGCGAGGAATTGACGGTCCTTCTGCAGATATCGATGCTCTGGCAGAAAATAGGCCGGGGGAACTGGCTGTTCACCCAGATCCTTGAAATGAGCAACAAGCTCCTGAACTGCGAGGGCAGTCACATTCTGTTGGCCAAGACCGAAAGCCAGGAAATGCTGGTCGCGATTCCGACCAGTCCCGAAAATGATCGGCAGAACAGTCAGAGCTTCCCGGCCGACAAGGGGTTGGCCGGATGGGTCTTCAGCCACGGTCATCCGGCCATAGTAAGCAACGTCAGCGAGGATGAGCGCTTCGACTCGGCAATAGACTCCAATCTGCACGGCAAGGTCGAAACCAGGTCGATTCTCGCGGTTCCCCTGCATATCAACGGCGAAAGGATCGGGGTGATGGAGGCCATGAACAAGGTGGATGGAAAATTCACCGAACATGACATGAATACCCTCACCCTGGTTGCCAATATAATTACGGTTTCCCTGGAAAGTGTTTTTCGGTTCCAGGGAAAAAATTCCTGAATTTTTTTCCAAAAAGAACTTTTTCGCCGGGCTAAGTCGATTTATGTTTTATAATTTTATATTGGCGGTTGGCCCCTTGTTTTTTCCAAATAAGCATCCTACCTCAATCTGGTTGGTTTACATGCAAGCAACAAATCGGCTCGACTTCTTGAATATCGCCGGGAAATTCGCGCTGTCGCTTTTTCTGATTTGCCCTCTTTTTTTTATGGCGCTGTCCCTTGGGGATAAAGCCACCGCGGCCCACGGCATCAGCATCGACGGCGAGGTGAAATACCCGGCCGATTTCAAGAAATTTGATTATACCTCTGATCAGGCCCGCAAGGGCGGCCATCTTGTCCTGCACAGCCTCGGCGGTTTCGACAAGATGAACCCCTATACCCTGAAGGGCGAAGCGCCAGACGGGCTCACTACGTTCGTCTTCGAGAGTCTGGCCGTGAAAAGTCTTGATGAACCCTTTTCCGAATACGGTCTGATTGCCGAGGATATCGCTTTGGCAAAAGACAGGATGTCGGTGGTCTTCACCATAAACGACAAAGCCAGGTTCGCGGACGGCTCCCCGCTGACCGCCGAGGACGTCAAGTTTTCGTTTGAAATCCTGAAAAGCGATAAAGCCAGTCCGCGCTTCCAGTTTTATTACAAGGACATTGAAAACGCCGAAATAATCGGCCCGAACAAGGTCCGTTTCAATTTTGCCCGGCAAAACCGGGAATTGCATATGATCGCCGCCGAGCTCCCCGTCCTCTCGAAAAAATTCTACACCGAACATCCTTTTACCGACCCTTCCCTGACTCCGCCGCTTGGTTCCGGTCCGTACATCGTGGAAAGTTTCAAGCCCGGCAAATCGATTACCTATAAGCTAAATCACGCCTACTGGGCGAAAGAACTGCCGGTGCGCCGCAATCAATTCAACTATGAGCGGATCACGATCAAATATTACAAGGATCAGAGCGTTTCCCTTGAGGCATTCAAATCCCATGAGTTCGATTTCATGCCGATCAATGTCGCCAAGCAGTGGGCCAGGGATCTCCAGGGTCCGAAATTCACCGAGAAGCTGATCGTCAAGGAGAAGCTGGAGCATTCAAACAATCAGGGCATGCAGGGGTTTGTAATGAATACCCGCCGTGAACTTTTCATGGATCGCCGGGTTCGCAGGGCCCTTGTCCTTGCCTTTGATTTCGAGTGGACCAACCAGGCCCTCTTCCATAATCAATACACCCGCACCGACAGCTACTTCAGCAATTCACCGCTTGCGGCAAGGGGCTTACCGGAGGGTCTCGAAAGAGAATATCTCCTCGCCCATAAGGAGAAGCTGCCCGCCGAGATCTTTACCACGCCGCTGCAAGCGCCGTTCTCGGAAGATCGCGCCGCGCTCCGCGCCAACCTGATCCTGGCTAAGCAGCTTCTCAATCAAGCCGGCTGGCAGGTTAAGGACAACATTCTCACCAACGAAGAAGGGAAACCTTTCGAGTTCGAGATCCTCCTCTATTCACCTTTCTTTGTCAGGGTAATGGAGCCCTATACCAGAAATCTGGCCAAACTCGGGATCAAGGCCACGATCAGGAAGGTCGACGTGGCCATGTACATCAACCGGATCAAGAGCTTTGATTTCGAAATGATGGTCAATGTCTTCGGCCAATCGCAGTCACCGGGCAACGAACAGCTGGATTACTGGCACTCGAGTTCGGCGGACCGGCAGGGCTCGGGAAATCTTATCGGCCTGAAAAACGAGGTGGTGGACGATCTGGTCGAAAAGATAGTCTACGCCGACAACCGGGAGGAGCTGAGCGCGGCTTGCAAGGCTCTGGACCGTGTTCTATGGTATGGTTATTACGTGGTGCCGAACTGGTACATCCCCTTCCACCGGGTTGCCTACTGGAACAAGTTCGCCAAACCGGCAACCGCCCCGCTCTTTTATGCACCGATGGAAGCCCTGACGACCTGGTGGATCAAAGAACAGCAAGAGGCGGAGGCGGAATAAATTCGTTACCGGATAAATACATCCGTTACTCCAGAAAGATGAATCAACCGGAGAAGTTCTGATTTTATGGCCGCCTACATCATCCGCAGAATTCTATTGATGATTCCGACCCTGTTCGGGATTATGCTGATTACCTTCATCGTCACCCAGTTTGTCCCGGGCGGCCCGGTTGAAAGGCTTATCGCCCAGGTCGAAGGGCACTCGGTCGGCGGGGAGGTCCGGGGCGCGGGAACCGGGCTTTATCAGGGCAACAGAGGATTGGACCGGGAAAAGATCGAGCAGCTCAGGGCGTTGTATGGCTTCGATAAGCCGCCGGTAGAGCGCTTTCTGAGCATGATGAAGAACTATCTGCTTTTCGATTTCGGGGAGAGTTACAACCACCATAAAAGCGTGGTGAAGCTGGTTATCGAGAAACTGCCGGTCTCGATGTCCCTCGGACTCTGGTCCTTTTTGATCGTCTATCTGACCTGTATCCCCCTGGGGATCAAAAAAGCGGTCAGGGACGGCTCCAAATTCGACGTGATCTCCACCTCGGCAATTCTGGTCGGTTACGCGATTCCCGGTTTCGTCCTCGCCATCGTGCTGATCGTCCTGTTCGGCGGCGGCAGCTTCTGGAATATCTTTCCACTCCGCGGCCTGACCTCCGACAACTGGTCGGAACTGGGCCTTTTCGCCAAGATTCTCGATTATCTCTGGCATATGGTCCTGCCGATCATCTCGATTACCCTGGGCAGTCTGGCGGTGATGACCCTGTTGACCAAGAACAGCTTTCTCGAGGAGATCCGCAAGCAGTATGTCCTGACCGCCCGAGCCAAGGGACTCGGCGAGAACCAGGTCCTGTACCGCCATGTCTTCCGAAACGCCATCATCCCGATCATTACCGGTTTCCCCGGCTCTTTTGTCGCCGCTTTTTTCACCGGCAGCCTGCTGATCGAGACGATTTTCTCCCTGGACGGCCTGGGCCTGCTCGCCTACGATTCGATCATTCAGCGGGACTATCCGGTGGTCCTTGGCACCCTCTATTTCTTTACGATTATCGGCCTGATCTCCAGACTCCTTTCGGATCTGAGCTACGTAATTGTCGATCCCCGGATTACCTTCGAAAGCGTGGAGTCGCAATGAAGAAACAGCACCGGGGCATAATGCGGCGCCGCTGGGAGAAGTTCAAAACCAACCGCCGCGGCTACTGGAGCCTGATTATTTTCTCGATAATCTTTATTCTCAGCCTCTTTGCCGGCTTGCTCAGTAACGACAAGCCATATATCATCCATTATGAAAACTCATATTATTTTCCGATCTTCGAGACATATCCGGAAACCGTTTTCGGAGGGGTCTTCGAAACCGAGGCGGATTACCGCGACCCCTTCGTGCTCGAGAAGATCACCGAAAACGGCAACTGGGCTCTGTTTCCTCCCAACCGCCACAGTTACGACACCATCAATTTCGGCCTTAATCAAGCCGTCCCCTCCCCGCCCACCGAAGAGAACCTGCTGGGCACCGATGATCGGGGCCGCGATGTTCTGGCTGTCTCTTATACACATCTGACGCTGC
>JAGXFP010000025.1 GCA_024637225.1 Desulfobacterales bacterium | reverse complement strand
GCCTCCGTCAGGGCGGCCAAAGCAACCTTGGCCTTAAATTTTGCGCTGTGACTTGTTCGGTTTTGCGACATGAACCTTCTCCTTATTTGAGTTCGGTTCATTGCTTACACTCCTGTCTCAAAAACCGCTACCACTTCAGTCTTTCTAAGCCGCCTATTCGGCGGTGAACACAAGAAGTTTGTCTACCGGACGGAACATGCATTTCTAAGCCGCCTATTCGGCGGTGAACGCAATAACCGCTAGCGTAGAGCTAAACCAATTTTTCTAAGCCGCCTATTCGGCGGTGAACGACAATGCGATTGCTGTAACGCTTGACAATGTTTTCTAAGCCGCCTATTCGGCGGTGAACCCCATACTTGTTTAGACACCTTTTGGGTTGCTTTTCTAAGCCGCCTATTCGGCGGTGAACATATAAATAGACATAATCTTTTAAATATTAGGATTTCTAAGCCGCCTATTCGGCGGTGAACTCAACATCGATAGCCGTCCATTGCGGCGGAGCTTTCTAAGCCGCCTATTCGGCGGTGAACTTTCAGTGCCGTAGGTTGGTGCTTTTGGGATATTTCTAAGCCGCCTATTCGGCGGTGAACTTTGACCAGCCGGCCAGATAAAGCCGGGGACTTTTCTAAGCCGCCTATTCGGCGGTGAACCTCAGGGTCGGCGACCGCGATATCCAAATTAATTTCTAAGCCGCCTATTCGGCGGTGAACGGATATTGGCGGCCGGGTGGGTCTTTTCGACCTTTCTAAGCCGCCTATTCGGCGGTGAACCGATGTTGTTGTTGAAGGTCAATCATCCAGTTTTTCTAAGCCGCCTATTCGGCGGTGAACGCACACTAGCCCGAACGAGGAATTTGTAATTATTTCTAAGCCGCCTATTCGGCGGTGAACGTCAGATATCGCCCGAGGCTGCCCTTCTACGATTTCTAAGCCGCCTATTCGGCGGTGAACTCGTGGAGGCGGTCGATCTCGTCCTGGATCAATTTCTAAGCCGCCTATTCGGCGGTGAACTCACAGATAAAACGAGCAATGATCCATTGCAATTTCTAAGCCGCCTATTCGGCGGTGAACAGCACAATGGTTTTTATACCCCGCGCCTTATATTTCTAAGCCGCCTATTCGGCGGTGAACGTGTAGAACTTTTCGTATTCCTTGAGCCGATCTTTCTAAGCCGCCTATTCGGCGGTGAACTGGCAGGGCCGGATCCAGCAACTCATCCTCAATTTCTAAGCCGCCTATTCGGCGGTGAACGGGTTCGGGACTGCCCGCTTTTTGATCGGTCTTTTCTAAGCCGCCTATTCGGCGGTGAACAAACCGAGAACTCGGCGGTCTACGAAAAAGACTTTCTAAGCCGCCTATTCGGCGGTGAACCTTTCCGTCGGTTCGACCGGGGCCGGCTGATATTTCTAAGCCGCCTATTCGGCGGTGAACTCACCGCAGTCAACGCAGACCTTGGCGCTTTCTTTCTAAGCCGCCTATTCGGCGGTGAACTAAACTCCAACCGGACCAGCAAAAAGAAGTGTTTTCTAAGCCGCCTATTCGGCGGTGAACATGTTGCGCTTGTCGTCGCCGAACTGATGGGTTTTCTAAGCCGCCTATTCGGCGGTGAACGCTTTCGGCGGGGCGGGCAGCCATTCTGGCCCTTTCTAAGCCGCCTATTCGGCGGTGAACGGCTTTCTCGCCGGTCCCTGACTTGACCAGCCTTTCTAAGCCGCCTATTCGGCGGTGAACGGAGAGCCAAATGTTATGGTCCATGTAATTCATTTCTAAGCCGCCTATTCGGCGGTGAACTGGTCGAACAGTTGGTCGGTGTTTACCCATGTTTTCTAAGCCGCCTATTCGGCGGTGAACCGGTCGTTGGCCGGACCCATCAAGACATTGCGTTTCTAAGCCGCCTATTCGGCGGTGAACCCGTGTCGGTTCGCTGAAAAACCAAGGCGGGATTTCTAAGCCGCCTATTCGGCGGTGAACGTTATCTCTTCCCCTATATGGTGTTGGTGGGTTTTCTAAGCCGCCTATTCGGCGGTGAACGGTTTTCGAATATCAGCCGGTAAAGATCATAATTTCTAAGCCGCCTATTCGGCGGTGAACGCAATGAAGATGAGCAAATAGACGGCGATATTTTTCTAAGCCGCCTATTCGGCGGTGAACGAATTTCATGTGGGGAAACAAACTCGCAATGTTTTCTAAGCCGCCTATTCGGCGGTGAACTATCGCTCCAGGCTCACATTGCGAAAACGTCTTTTCTAAGCCGCCTATTCGGCGGTGAACTACTGCTTTACTTGTGATGAGGCCAGGGTGTTTTTCTAAGCCGC
The DNA here is from genome assembly GCA_024637225.1 of Desulfobacterales bacterium. GTDB lineage: Bacteria > Desulfobacterota > Desulfobulbia > Desulfobulbales > JAGXFP01 > JAGXFP01. Next base: position 39,702 of record JAGXFP010000025.1, on the reverse strand, counting down.
CTATTCGGCGGTGAACAAGAAATCACAACTATGCCCCCGGCGTTGGGTTTTCTAAGCCGCCTATTCGGCGGTGAACTACCTATGCCAGCAATGGCCACCTGTTAATAATTTCTAAGCCGCCTATTCGGCGGTGAACCGATGAAGATGGCTGAACGGTTTATGGAAAGATTTCTAAGCCGCCTATTCGGCGGTGAACTTAAAGGGCTTTTTTACGTCTAGGTGCCAGTATTTTCTAAGCCGCCTATTCGGCGGTGAACAGTTGCGGCAACAGTGCCGAGGTCAAATCTCATTTCTAAGCCGCCTATTCGGCGGTGAACGATAAAGATAGCCCACCCGTTATTCTCCAGCATTTCTAAGCCGCCTATTCGGCGGTGAACGTATGTCAGGCCAACGGCGCAACTGTGGTCCTTTTCTAAGCCGCCTATTCGGCGGTGAACCGAATTATCCCGATATGCCCGGTTCTTTTATATTTCTAAGCCGCCTATTCGGCGGTGAACCCTTCCCGATAGGGGCACCAAGGCATCATAACTTTCTAAGCCGCCTATTCGGCGGTGAACCAAGGTTGGAGGAAATAGGATGAAACAAGACATTTCTAAGCCGCCTATTCGGCGGTGAACAAGCGACGATGGCCGACAAGCGCCGTTGGTTTTTTCTAAGCCGCCTATTCGGCGGTGAACTGAAGTTATAATCCCGGACCAAACCGGGGACTTTTCTAAGCCGCCTATTCGGCGGTGAACAGTTTTATTACATTTTTGCAGGGACTATTCCATTTCTAAGCCGCCTATTCGGCGGTGAACTATGCAAGCAAAACAGGCCAGCACCAAGATTATTTTCTAAGCCGCCTATTCGGCGGTGAACCTACAAATTAGGCGTGAAGATTGATTTCTAATTTTCTAAGCCGCCTATTCGGCGGTGAACGCCAGAAAAGATCTGATTGTTTCCCAATTATCTTTCTAAGCCGCCTATTCGGCGGTGAACTCGGTATCTTCCTGCCGGATCAGCCACATCACTTTCTAAGCCGCCTATTCGGCGGTGAACAGGTCACGATTACCCGATTACATACACCCTGTTTTCTAAGCCGCCTATTCGGCGGTGAACCGCCAAGCATTGTACATCTTTGCATACTCGTATTTCTAAGCCGCCTATTCGGCGGTGAACGAGAAATAGCGGTGCCATGCGCTGTAGTCCCTTTTCTAAGCCGCCTATTCGGCGGTGAACAGACAAAACTCGGAGCAACGGGGACAGTGTCTTTTCTAAGCCGCCTATTCGGCGGTGAACTTCCATGGCCGACCGGAGCGACCAGCCAAGCCTTTCTAAGCCGCCTATTCGGCGGTGAACCGTCGCGTCTGTAACGGCTAATCTTGCGTCCATTTCTAAGCCGCCTATTCGGCGGTGAACGGGTGTAGATTCGCTTTTAAACGAGCCCTCCGTTTCTAAGCCGCCTATTCGGCGGTGAACGTCCCACCACGCAACGCTGTAATTCTTGCTGTTTTCTAAGCCGCCTATTCGGCGGTGAACATTCGGCTATGTCGTAACATCGGCTTTTGATATTTCTAAGCCGCCTATTCGGCGGTGAACTCTTAAGTTCAAGACCAGCAGTGGTTGCTTCGTTTCTAAGCCGCCTATTCGGCGGTGAACGTTCTGGTAGCGTCGCCAATATCAAACAGGTATTTCTAAGCCGCCTATTCGGCGGTGAACCCGTTATCGAGGGTCAACATCACCCTCATACTTTTCTAAGCCGCCTATTCGGCGGTGAACAGTGAAGACCGGACAAAAAAACAAGTTGCAACGGGCAGTTATGGGAAATTGGCTGATTTACCCAAAATTTTTAGCACAGTTGCAACTTATTGAAAACAGCTACATTTTTACGGACGTTATTTTTTTGGTTAAAACAATGGCACCGTGGTTGTATTGCTTAAGCCATAGCAGGAAAAAGAACCTTGTTGAGGTTGCTCCTTTATCTGCTTCTCAATAAACAACCGGAAATTCTGGCCGTTTGTCTGGCTGGTCATGTTGATGAATGGCAATTTGCTTTGTGGCTCTTCATAGTCCGCATAATGGGCCAAGGCCTCCTGCAATGTTTCCCCTTTCCGCTTGGCCCTGCGTCGGGCCAGCTTTTCCTTGTTGCCCTTCAGCTTGGTATGCATAAAGCTGGCGTGGCCTGCCACCTTTTCCGTCCCACGTCCTGATACCATTCTTGAGCGTTCGAAGCAGGCATGGCCCGGCACTTTTCCCGGAACCGGTTTGATGCTGCTTACATGCACATAATCACTAAGCCGGTTCAACCATTTTTCACATTGCATCTGTTCCAGCAATTGTTCGCTTTCCGCAAACAGCCTCAGTTTTGTGCCAAGTGCAAATTTGACGGCATCGTATCCTGGAAACGCTACGCCAATAGCCGATGTCTTGTCCGCGCTTTTGTTTTCCGCCAAAGCAAAGTGTATCTGCTGAAACAACTTTTGCCAGATGAAATACAAGGCTATGTCGGCGTTGGGCAGTAAGGATATTTCTCGATAATATTTCATGTTCGCTCCTTATTTATCGCTTTCACCGAAAACACCTCCGCGCACCAGAACAGCCATGACATAATGTTCATCTTCAATGCAATCTAGCTTCTCGCCCCGTGCGAATTTATCAAAGAAAGTGTAGAAATCCTTCTTATCTTTTGTGGGGTGCCGGAACGCTCTACCCAGATTTGTTACTGCTCCATAAGGTTCAATAGCGATAGGACCGGCTGCCGTCACAGGGTCGCCAAAGTCAGGATACCAGGTATCAATGGTTCGTAACGCATTGCCGATTTTTTGCGAATGCATGGCGGCAATGCCGTCCACCGAATAAAGCACCTTGCTTTTTTTCCCTTTTCCCTTGTCCAACACCAGTTCTTCACTTGGATAGATTTCCTGGGCCTTTCCGACTTTGGCAAAACAGGTGATTTCCAGCATAAGGAAATCATCTTCGCTCGACAAGGCCGCAGCAATGCGCCCTGCCAATGAATTCACTTGATCATCATCAAAATTGAAATTTCTTGTACTGAACTTGGTCGCGTCAAAGGCCCAAGACTGTTCCGCGCCTTGATTTAAGGCTTTTACCTGCACTTCGATATTCTCCGCGCCAACCCTGTTTCGCCATAAGAAGCGAGCATTGGCTATATTCATAGCATATCGTTTTGCCAATTCCCTGAACCCTTCCCGGTCTACGTAATTTTTGGCTGCGGACTTATAGCTTTGATTGAATAAGGCGTTATTACAAGCGGAAGGGCGCTCAACACCACCCAAAACTTTCAAAGTAAAATGTAGTTTCAGTGTATCTTTTTCCGTGCCCAAAGCGCTTACGTCAACTGTCTGCAAATTGGGACTTTCAACTTTAACATCCAATTTTGCCGGGTCTTTTTCAAATGCCGCTTGGTCTTTTTTATTTGGTCTATTTGAAATAGTGCCTCGAACTGATTTCTCAACCAGCGCCAAAGGCGTGGATTGATCGTTGCGCATATTCCAGGTGGTACCATACATGCGCCCATCCGAAGGTACTAATTTCTTTTCAAACGCAAGGACTGATGCAATGTTCTCTTTTTTTGCCATGATCTTTCCTCCTAATTAGTCAGTTGTTGGTTTAAGCCTTAGTGGTTGTTTTGCTGGCATAAATACAGATTTTTTTCTATATCTACATGATAGTGCCAAAGTATTTCATCCAAAGAGTTGATGCTGTGTGGCATACGGAATTCACCGAGGGTTACCACGCTTTCCGCAAAGCGGTGCGGTGTTTCCGGATCGCGCTGGTTTATTGCCTGTCCAAGTTCGGTAAGGCCGTGAAAGCCCGTGGCTATCGGTACAATCCAGCCAGGACTTTTACGGTGGCTTGTCCAGGTCACATTCTCTTCATCATCCTTCTCCGAACTGTGGTGGATTGCCAGATAATCAAGCATGGCATCTATCGCATCCCGGCCTTGTTCCATGCCCTCAATCATCAATTCGCGCCTTTCGATAACGGCGTAGCCGGGCATGAGTTTACGGGTCAGACTGCGCAGGTCTACATCATTTCCTTCTTCTATTCTGTATAACGCCGGTTTTTGAAAAGATATGATATCGCCACCGGCTAATTTCATGGAGGCATTGAGATGAAGGGCAATCTGCTCCATAAACATCTCCTCATCGTCTTTATCAATGCCGCCATATTCAATAAGAAGTGATATATCCAAATGGCAGCGGACTTCTTCTATAAATGAAGGAGCTGAGCCAGCATTAAAATCGGTAAGCTCTTTTTTTGTTGATGGTGGTCGCTTTGGAACAACTATGGACTGTACAAAATCACCTTGCCCGATCTTGGTCTGTAGATCTACATCATGACTGACAACCGCTACGCTGTTGAAAGCCACTTTTTGAAATCCTCCCTCATTAACTTTACGTTGCAGAGCATGTGCCGCGCCGAGCCAGGCCGTCATTGCCGGAAAGCCGATCGTAAACGGGCTGGACAGGGCGTTGGCGTTTTGCACCTTGATATGCGGCAGCAGTAAAATCCGTCTCGTGTCCCCAATCATCGTAGCGCCTCTCTGTTTTCATTTACAATTTCAAGAATATGCTGCCTTTCAGACTCACCCAACTTGAATGCCTGTTTGCCAAGTAACTTTTCATAGGTTCGTATGGTCCAACCGGCAATTTCGGCGCATAATTTGTCCAGCCAGTCATTTTCCTCTTCGCGGGCTTGGTGGTTTTCGTCACAGAGCCAGATCTTCTGATGTGGTTGTAGTCTTGACTCTTTTGAGTGGTCTTGTTCATTACACACCGCCCGTACCGCCCACATTCTGTCAATGATGCAATCAACCAAATCCTGGAGGCGATAATCTCTTCCTTCCCGAATTCGTATATTGTTATAGTCTGTTTTGAATAACTTATGCAGGCCATCAAAAATTTCGCGGTATTCGTAATAGCGGAATGACTCGCTAAAAAAATTATGGTTAGGAAAACGGATATTTCGTTTTTTGAGAATTGGCGGCATCGATTGCAACAAATAATAGGTTTGATACTTGTTGTTTAATCCGCTGATGTTTTTAGGATGTTCTCCGCCATGGCGAGTCACGGTTAAGTTCGGTATAGTTGAAAACCCCTCTTTGGAATATCTGTTATCTTTCTTCTGTTTTTTCCCCGAATATGCAGATGGCGACCTATCATTTATTGTGTCTATTTTCTCTTTTAGTGAAAAGACCAAGCCAGATGGCGTTAATATTGACAACGAATGATAATTCCCCCCCGCCGGGAAATATACCTGCCTGATACGCTGATTTGTTCTTCTGTCTTCATTCGTTATGCAGGATGTAAAATTCTCAACCCATGTTTTTGCTTGATCTTCTGCTACCCCAAACAATTTCATAACTACCTGTAAGTCCTTGTTTTTAATATATTCCAATAACGGCTTTTGCCTATAATCCAAGGATATAAATTTAAAAACTTTCAAATTCACTGCATTGATGTGCATGTCAAAAACCGCTCTGGAGTTGCCTGTTCGAACAAAGCCATCTGGCAATAAATGTGAAGAAGCAAAAAACTTGGGGAACTTGCATTCCGGATTAGTCATTTTTGCAGGATGACTAACGACCGTCCCATGCTTGCTCTCCTCTGAGAGTTTGTCTATCGTTGCACAAACGTTATCCGAGCGTAATTCTCCACTTTCTAATTCTTCTTGAAACAGCGAATAGAATGCCAATGGCTCAGGGTTATGTAATTTTGCTTTTTCAATGCATTTGCCGACTACTTCTTTTTCTACGTCTAAGTCTTCCAATAACTCGGAAATAATTGGATGCCCGTCATCACAAGCAGATTTAAAAGTTAGCTTGTATAACACCTCTAAATTTAAGATTTGGAACAGATCTTCCTCATTCTGGTTTGAAGGGAAATAAGCCCCTCCTAAATCTTGAGACAACACGCGATCCAGCCAAGCGCCGTACCCATATTCCTTCTCGACTTTTTCTTTGATATTATTCCTGATATTGTCTTTTAGCCGCTTTTCTTCCTTTTGATCTATTGACTCACCGGCCTCCTTTTTGATTTTCTCAAATTCACTATCGACAGAATCACTGAGCCGTTTCTTGGCCAGCCTATCAATGTGCTCCTTTATCTTATTTTCCATATGCCCACCTCATCTTTTAGGAACCAATCCAAACTGATCTGAATATTCATATCCTTCGCCTTCTCTATACACAAAACTCAATTCGCCATATTTGAGCGAAATTGTTCTTTTTGTACATTCTCGCTGTTCCGCGCATTTTTCAAGCTGTTGCTCATAGTCACGATGCAACCAGACTCTTTTTTCCTGACCCCGGCTGATACCCTGGCGGCTAATCTGAAGAATGCTTTCACGTTTTACCGGGACCCCCTGTTCATCCTTTTCTATAAATACGCAGTCTTCTTTATCCGGCTCATACATCAAAAACACCTTGGTGGTTGGCTCACTTTTACGGAATGGGTTGAGGACTTGCGGCAATGCCGTCAGATACCAGCACTCAGCCAGATAACCTTGTAATTTATCCGGTCCCTCACCGGTATAGTTGGCAAGCTGCATTTGAGTTACCTGATGTTCCAAGTCAATCAGCGATTTTCGAAAGTTGAGAGGCTCTGTTTTTTGAATACGTGGGATAGCATCAATACGCTCAGCAACCGCCTTGACATCAATCAGCTCAGATAGATCATGGGTATCCAACACTTGATTTTCTTCATAGCCTGGACGGCAAAAGTATTTTTTACCTAGCTGATTTCCGTCTTTGGCCGCTCTCCAGTTATATTGCAGTAAGCCGATGTTGGGGTTCGCCATAGCGCCTTCACGATGCCGCCGAACCCGTCCCGCAAGTTGGATAATTGAGCGATACGAGGATGGTTCCACTACTGCCCAGTCAAAGTCATGATCCCGGCCTACTTCTTCAACCGGGGTGGCGACGACAATAAACAACATATTTTGGGCGCTGCTGTTGTCCAAATGGCTGCGGATTACTGCATTATTGAACGAATTCGGTTGATCTCCAGGTTGTTCTTTGTTGCGCTTGAGGATACTGTCCAGATGTTTTTCTTGGGCATGGCGCAAAAGCAACACTTGCTGGGAGTGGTAAGCCATGACCTTGACATCGTCATCCTCCGGCCAAGCGCAATCCATAAGATGCTTACTCAAGGCAACGCAAGGGGAGATATTGGCCATACGCACAACACCGAATGAAACCCTGATTCCGGTTTTTTGATCTTCGATATGATGGTGCCGGTGTTTTTCCAATATGGCCTGTTGGATTACAGAGAAAAACTTTTCTTGCCGAGTCTCATCACTGTCTGAATCAAAATCGTCGATGATGCCCCTGCACTCAATTATGTCTGCCCGGCGTTTTGCAGGCTGCTTTATTAATTTTTCCATTCGTTTTTCTATAAACTGCCGATGACTATCGCGATAGGCTTCAATCGCTTCCAGACTAATCTGCTTATTAATGGTTGTTACGGTGGTTTTAAATTCATCAATCCAGGCACAGCCGACTTTATTGCTGGCGTCACGGGCTTTACTGAACAGCCGCCATCCCGATTGGTAGGCATGAAAGTAACCTTCCGCCAAATCAGGGGGGATCGTGGCCGATGAAATCATCACCTTGCGGCCCAACATTCCGGCAAGGTGGATTAGACGACCGATAGCGATTAAATCACCACCCGTAAAATCATCCACTTCATCAATGACTAAATCAGAGGACATCAGACGCAGGCTTGGCAACATATAGCGCCCACCCCGTCTGGTTTCCGTGGCCGCCATCAAGTGATCGATGGTGCAGGCCAGTACTGGGGCATAGAGAAATTGCCTGTCCCTCTGCTGCTTAAGCACTGTTGCCAAACCTTCTTCGGGGATGTCGCAATCAAAATCAATATCCTCACTTAATAACGGCTCCAGTGATTCAGACCCCACCAACAGATCCTTTTCGGCTTCATCCTCCTGCGCCGCCTGATTATGAAGTTCCATAACAGCTCTGGAACCGATCAATACTGCTAATTCACTGTTGTCTAAACCAATGCGCTGCCGGTATTCATCTCCTGTTTGCAAGGTCAGGGTGCGCAGACCAAGGGCGAGAATATAACGAAGACTGTCCCCGTCCGATGACAGCGCCCGCATGACCTTGGCATTGGCAAAGGTTTTCCCGCAACCGGTACTGGCCATGTTGACTGCAAAGAAACCGTATTTGGATTTGTCTTGCTGTTTCCGCCACGTCTTTATTTTATCAACCGCCTTATTCTGCCATTCAAATGCCATAGGGCTTGCTTTTTTCAGGGCAATTATGCCTTGTGCCTCGGGAGGGTCATGTTCGAATCTTGGCAACAAATGAGCGGTGCGCAGCGCGTTTTTCGCCACACCAACCAAGTGTTCATCGAGCTTTTGTTTGAAAATTTTCCCATCCGTGTTGGCGAATAACCCTGTGGTGTCCTGCCAGCTTTTATCCGCCATTTGTGAGGAATAAAAGTGATCGCCCAGCATTAAACACAAACGAGTATGGTGCAGTATAAGGCGATAACTGCCGTCGCTCATGCATTGTTCAATTTCCGGCAAGCAATCCAGAAGTCGTTGTGCCCATTTTTTCAGTTGTTTGGTCCAAGGTGTAGACTGGCTTAAAAAGCCGTTGGGAAATGCAAAACAGTCATTAAGCCTTTTTTTATACTCCTGTTCATTTTGACGATTTTCATAGCCCCAGGACTGAGAGATGCGTTTAAGGATCGACGAAAAATCTGGTGCGGATACTCCAAGCCATTCCTTTCTTGTATCAGACTGGCTGTGTGAAAAATTTGGCAAACGATGATGCGAAACGATAAGCCAGGCTAACAATTTCGCCGCCGTCGGTAATTGGTCGAGTGATAATTTCAGGTTTTGTTCGGTTACGAAGGTTTTCAGCTTTGTTTCGTCCAATTCGCCATTAATCAGCATCGTCAACCAGGAGATATCATTTTCTTGACTGCCACTGATTTTTGCTACCGCATGCAACAGTAAACAAGAAATCCATTCATGCCGGATTGGATCACCTAACCTAGAACTGTTCTTCAGTTTTTTCTGAAACAATGCCGAAGATTTCCCCCAGTCGTGCAAAAGAGCCGCAAGAGCCGCCAAGGCCTTGATCTGCGGCAGGTAATGCCAATCATTTTCAAAATTCGCAATGACCTTTTGTGTACTATTCACCGGCACCACACCCTGTTCATCAAACTTGGCTTTATTCCCCACCACCCATAAAAACTGACTTCGGGACCGGCTCCTGATCCAATGGCAGGAGACGGCGGTGCTTTTACTGGCGGTCTGGCGGAGCATTTTCTTGACGGTATTCAACCCTTCCTGGGTGATGACGGTCTGCCAGGTGTTGTCGCCGATGCGGTCGGCAAAGGCATCGAGGACCCGGCGGGTCTTCTTGAGGGCTTTCTTTTCGCACTGGGAAATGAAGGTCACCATCATGGCCGGCCATCCTTTTTCAAAATCCGATCTTCCGCTTCGGCTTTTCGTCTTCGACAAGCAGTTGCCGGATGGCTTCGAACACCACGCGGAATTGTTCGTCGTATTTGCTTTCCATTTCCTCGATTTTCTTTTCAAGGTCCTTGTGAGCGGCAAGCATTTGCCGAAGCTTCACAAATGCCCTTACGACAAAAATGGAGACTTCCACAGCCTGTTTGCTATTCAGTACCGTTGCAGCCATGATGGCCCCATGTTCGGTGAAGACAAAAGGCAACGTTCTTCTTCCTCCATGTCCCGCCTTGTCGCTTGAAGTCGCAAATTGCGACCTCAAGTGGTCATGCTCCTCTTTGGTCAGCCTAAACATGAAGTCACCGGGGAATCGTTCGATATTGCGCCGCACCTGCTCATTCAACCGTTTAGTCGGGACTCCGTACAACCCAGCCAGGTCGGAATCAAGGATGACCTTTTTCCCCCTGACAAAATAAATTCGACTTGCAATTCCCTCTGCAGGTACGAGATTATGCACTTCCTTCCTCCCTTGCATTCAAGGCCAATACCTTGACCTGATCGAACATGGTATCCAGCGCCTTATGGTCGGCGAAGGATTGCAGGCATTGTTGGCGGAACTCCTGTTCGGTGGCGTTTTCCCTGGCGCAGATAAAGGCCCAGGGCAGAACGATCGCGTCCTTGACCAGATCGGCAATATCGAAGACCAGGGCGCCGCGCCGGGTCTTGCCGTGCATGACGGCAAAAGCGTGGGGAATGCCCAATACCCAAAGGGTGGAGGCGGCGAGACCGTAAGCGAGATAGTTGCCGTGGTTTAGAAAACCGTTGGCCTTGTCGCCCGCTTCCCGTTCGCGGACGAAATCGCTTATGTTGTTCCTGCGGGCGGCAAACTTGTATAATTGCTTGGTCAGCCTGGCCTCGGTTGCCAGCAGATAGGAGGTTTTCGAAGCCGAAGCGATCCCGGCTTTATTGGCATCCAGGGCATCGGCTATGGCGGGATCGCCGGCATCGAAACCGGCCAGAACCAGATTGCGGTCCTTGCACCAAACCTGCCGCAGATAATCTATCCGGGCGTGTTGCAAAGCCTTGGCGGCTTGGAGGCGCTGTTCGTCGTCAAACCAGAAGGAGAGCCAGCCCTGTAGATATTCGGTGGGCCGGTATTCGCTCTGCGGGGTCAGCCATTCGATCTCGTTGCCCATGTAAAGCGGGGTGCCGCCACCGCCGCAAAAACCGATAAGCACCCCCGCCTGGGCCAGCATCCGCACGGCGGCCTGGGTGATGGAAGTGCCGGTCCCCAAGAGGATTACGGTGGTATTGGCGATGGGGATATTGAAATAGAGATTGTCCTTTTTGGCCTCGGTCAGATAGAGCACGCGGCCGTCTTTCTGCATGACCCGGCAATGCTCCAGGTAGTACATATTGGCCCGTTTGGAATGCAGGATCGTTTTGAGGTCCGACGGCGACAAATCATCCATTCATTCTACCCCTCTTTCCATTATTCATTTTCGCAATCCTGTTTCTTTTATCTGTCACTATAACCGATGGGGTAGGCCAAATAGCGTCCCACCCCTGAAATAATTTTGAAAAATAACAAGGAACGGAATTTTTGTCAGGATAACAAACTATCGCACCCTTTGCGAATAAAGCCTGGGGATAGGCACCGGATTGGATGCCTTGCATAGTCGAGGGGCGGAGTTGCGGGGGTTCAGTGGGCCACCACGTAGGCAGCAGGGAATTCGCCCCGGGTGAGCTTCTTTTCAATCTGTTCCGCTTCGGACAGGGTGGTACCGGCCTTGACCTGAACCCGGAAGAAGAGAAGATCGCCACGGTCGAACTCTTGAATCACGGTCTTCTGTCCCCGGGCCACCATCTTGTCCCTGAGCCGCCCGGCATTGCCTTTATCGACGAAAGAGCCGATCTGGACATAGAACTCGCCTTTTTGGAAGTCGGGATGATCCTTGAATTTCTTGACGGTGGTTCCGGCCTCGCGGTAAGTAGCCGCTTCGCCGAGGGCGGTAATCCTGACCCGGGCCGTGCCTTTATTGAGAAAGCCCAGCTTGTCGGCTCCGGTTCTGGACATATCGATGATTCTGCCTTTGTGAAACGGGCCCCGGTCATTGACCCTTACCGTCATCTCCCGGCCGTTTTCCAGGTTTTCGACCAGCAGGTAGGTGTTCATCGGCAAGGTCTTATGGGCGGCGCTGATGCCGTTCATATCGTAGGTTTCGCCGTTGGAGGTCTTGCGGCCATGGAAATAGCCGCCGTACCAGGAGGCAATGCCCGTTTCCCGGAATCCTTCGGAAGATGGTAAGGGGTAGTAGGTCCTGCCCTTTATCCTGTAGGGTTTCTGGGTCGGCGGGACCACGGTTTTTTGGGGCATGTCCTTATAGGGATACTGATCGGTACTCGATATCTGCGGGGCCTTGAGCTCCCCGCACCCGGAGAGTAAAGTCGCGACGATTAACAGGGCGGTTCCGGAGTTGAGGAGGTGCTTCATTCTTTTTGACCCGCTTGGCTTGGTTCCCTGGGGAACAGTTTTGAGATGCGCTGGTGATAAAAAGCCCCGGCCTTGCCGATGGTATGGGGAGTAAAGGGCCGCAAGGTCTCGCTCTCGCCGGCGACCGAATCAAAAACGGTTTCCTGCCGGGCATTGACCCAGGAGATATGCAGGTCAAGGAGCGGCCGCATTACCTGGAGCCGCCCCTCGCGATCGAAATCGATCAGCGGCGCCGCCCATCTTCTGATTTTAAAACCCTTCAGCCACAGGCCCGGTTTTTCTAGGCCGCTGATCTTATCGGTCATTACCGGTTCGAGAATCTGATCTCCGTAGATGCCGTTCAGCAATAAAACTTCCACTTCGGAACTGTCCTGGACGTAGAGTTCGTCCCATTCCTCATATTCCTCGTGATCGATTCTGACCAGATTGGTCTCCTGGTCATTGTAGCTCCATTGGGCATGGCAGACCGTACAGGCAACGGTGTCTTCGTAGCGGCCATGTACCGGATCCGTTGCCCGGGGAACCACTATTTTACGCTTACCCTGCCTGGTGGTGACAATCAGCTCTCCATCTTCAATGCTGAGATGCTTCGCCGCCGCGGGAAGGTTTCGGTGCAGATGACAAGCCGCACAGCCGAGGGTTTTCATGGTCTTGCCGCCATGCATCTCGAAGTGGCAGTCAATGCAGGTCATGCCGGCCGATTGGTGGATATCCGGGATAAGCCGGTGCTGCTCGACCGCATAAGGCCGGGCGGGATAGTACCCCTCCGGTTGATACGGGGTGCGATACTCGAGTTTGAAGTCGTGATCGAAGTGGCCGTAATAATCGCTGCCGACTCGGTTGGCGTAGTGGCAGCTCAGGCAGCGGCTGTCGGTCGGCAGGGCGAGAAACTCGTGGGTGACCGGCTTGCCGTCCTCGTATTCCAGGTGGCAGGCGGCACAGCCGGTGCCGTGCTCTACTTGTGAATATTCATCCCCCTCATAATAAACATGGCAACGCAAACAGCGGCGGCGCAGGAGGTCGTCGGCCAGTTCAAGAGCGGTGGTCGGCCGATCGGTTACCGGAATTTCCAGCAGGCTTGCCAGATCGCGGTCCGCTCCGAAATGGCGGCGGACCAGATTGACGGCATTGCTGAGGGTGTAATGGCGGCTTGCCGCCACGGTAGCGGTCTCCTGGTGGCAGCCGCCGCACTTGGTGTCCATGTTGGCCGGACTGGCGGGATGGCTTATCAGGTCGATATGGGCATCCCCAAGGTCGGCGGTCCGGTTGTCGCCGTTATGGCAGGAAATGCAGGAGCGCTCTGAGTGGTTTTGGGCCAGGGAGTAAGGGTGACACGACTGGCAGCCGGGCCTGGCGGTAGTCGTCCGGGAGATTTCCGGCGGAGTTTCGTCCGATGCCGGTTCTTCCGCCTGTTCCCGGCCGCAACCCGGCAAGAGCGAAATTAACAGGAGGGCTATGCTGACAGTGAGTTTTTGGAATAACATTGCCAATATTTATAAACAATTTTGCCTAAAAAAGGTCGTTAAAAAATATCCGTAGCCAGGCATTTGCGGTGTGCCGTTGTGGATCGCCTTTGTGAAAGGCTTGCCGGCCAAGTTTTTCTTGGATAAATCATGCCGTATTGCTATAGTGGTTTCCATGAAAAAGATAAGCCCAACTCAAAAGACAAAGTTCATTTTTATAACCGGCGGAGTCCTTTCCTCACTTGGCAAGGGTCTGGCGGCGGCGGCGATCGGCACCCTCCTCGAGTGTCGCGGACTGAGCATCACTTTCCAGAAGCTCGATCCCTACATCAACGTCGATCCAGGTACCATGAACCCCTTCCAGCACGGCGAGGTCTATGTCACCGACGACGGGGCCGAAACCGACCTCGATCTCGGACATTACGAACGTTACACCTCGGCGGTGCTCGGTCAGCGCAACAACTACACCTCGGGCCGGATCTATAATTCGGTGATCACCAAGGAGCGGCGCGGCGATTATCTGGGCGGCACCGTCCAGGTTATCCCCCACATCACCGACGAGATCAAGAACGCCATTCTCCAGTTGGACGGCGAGACCGATATCGCAATCATCGAGATCGGCGGCACCATCGGCGATATCGAGGGGCTGCCCTTTATCGAGGCGATCCGGCAGTTCCGCCTCGATGTCGGCAAGGAGAACTCGATTTTCATCCATGTCACCTGGGTGCCTTACATCAAGACGGCCTGCGAGTTCAAGACCAAGCCGACCCAGCACTCGGTCAAGGAGCTTCTGGCCATCGGCATTCAGCCCGATATCCTCCTCTGCCGGACCGAGAAGCAGCTGAGCCGGGAGCTCAAGGAAAAAATCTCCCTGTTCTGCAACGTGCCGACCAACGCGGTCATCACCGCTCAGGATGTGGAGAGCATCTACGAGGTGCCGCTCTGCTTCAACCGGGAGGGGCTCGACGACAAGATCCTCGAACTGCTGAACGTCTGGACCGGGGCGCCGAAACTCGACACCTGGCTGGAGCTGGTCAGAAAGGTCCAGCACCCGACCAACCGGGTGATCATCGCGGTGATCGGCAAGTACGTCGATCTGACCGAGTCGTACAAGAGCCTGCACGAATCCTTGGTACACGGCGGCATCGCCAACGACGCCCATATCGAGTTGCGCTATGTCAGCGCCGAGGATCTGGAATCCCAGGACGCCGACACACTCCTGGCCGGCTGTCACGGCATCCTGGTGCCGGGCGGGTTCGGCAAGCGCGGCGTGGAAGGCAAGGTCAAGGCGATCACCTATTCCCGCGAGAGCGGCATCCCCTTCTTCGGCATCTGTCTCGGCATGCAGCTGGCCGTGGTGGAGTTCGCCAGGAACGTCGTGGGCTGGCAGGATGCCGACAGCAACGAATTTGATCTCGACACCTCCCACCCGGTGATCTATCTGATGAAGGAGTGGTACGATTACCGGACCGGCAAGACCCAGGTCCGGGACGAAAAGTCCGAGATGGGCGGCACCCTGCGCCTCGGCGCCTATCCCTGCCGGGTGATCGAAAACACCTTTGCCGGGGCCGCTTACAAGGATCAGGAAGTCTTCGAGCGCCATCGCCACCGTTATGAATTCAATCCCAAGTTCCGGGAGGAGTTGGAGGAGAAGGGCTTGGTGATTAGCGGGGTCTCGCCCGATAATACCCTGGTCGAGATCGTCGAGGTCAAGGACCATCCCTGGTTTCTGGGCTGCCAGTTCCATCCCGAATTCAAATCGCAGCCCCTTAACCCGCACCCGATTTTCCGCGAGTTTATCAGGGCCGCCCTGAATCACTCCGGGGAATGATGACGGCTTCAGCGGTGCTGAAGAGCGGTTTTTTATTTACCTGAATCGATGACGGCTTAGTGCATTGATTCACGATATATGATTGTTCTTATGTTAAATATAGATAGTGATCCGTGGTGGCTGGAATATATCCGCCGCCCTGCGGGGCGCCCGATAACGGCGCATCTGCGACGTAGGCAACTCGTTGATATACCATCAGTATTATCAACATAGTTGCCGCCTTGCATCTGCACCGCTCTCGAACGCTCACGGATTCAGGATTTGACAGGAGAAGCAAATGGATATAGTCAAGGTCAAAGGTTTTTTTGAGGTCGGCCCCGGTCGGCCTTTTTTATTGATTGCCGGCCCTTGTGTGCTGGAATCCGAGGAAATGGCGATGGAAGTGGCCGGAACCCTCAAGGAGATCTGCGCCAGGCTGGGGATGTCTTATGTATTCAAGACCTCCTTCGACAAGGCCAACCGGACTTCCCTTGACTCGTTCCGGGGGCCGGGGATCGACAAGGGGCTGGAGATCATGGCCCGGGTCAGGAAGAAGGTCGGAGTGCCGATCATTTCCGATATCCATGGGGTCGATCAGGTTGAGCAGGCAGCGGAAGTGTTGGATATTATCCAGATTCCGGCATTCCTGTGCCGGCAGACCGATTTGCTGGTAGCCGTCGGCAAGTCCGGCAAACCGGTCAGCCTCAAAAAAGGGCAGTTTCTGTCGCCGTGGGATATGAAACACGCGGTCAGCAAGATCAAGTGGAGCGGCAACCGCAATCTGCTGCTGACCGAACGCGGTGCCATGCTGGGCTACAACAATCTGGTTGTCGATATGCGTTCTTTTCCGGTGATGCGTTCCATGGGATGTCCGGTGATCTACGATGCCACCCACAGCGTGCAATTGCCCGGCGGCGCCGGCGGCAGTTCCGGCGGCCAGCGGGAGTTCATTCCTTTTCTGGCCAGGGCGGCGGTGGCGGCCGGCATCGACGGCCTCTTCATGGAAGTGCATCCCGATCCCGACAATTCTCTCTGCGACGGGCCCAACTCCTGGCCCCTCGATGAGATGGAACCTTTGCTGGAAAGTATAATGGCGATCCACCGGGCCGCGAAACCTTATGTGGGGGTCGGCTGAACATGGGCCATTGCGGATCCGGCGGCAAGGACTACCCCTCCGATTGTGAAGTGACCCAGGGGTTGCGGGAGCGGGCCGAAGTCCGCAATCGTCAGGATCAGCGGAGTTACGCCTGGCGGGCCAATCTCGAAAGGGCGGCCCGGATCAGGCTTTTGCTTCTCGATGTTGACGGGGTACTGACCGACAGCATTATCGTTTACCTGCCGGACGGAGTCGAGACCAAAGGGTTCAGCACTAGGGACGGATTGGGGATCAGGCTGCTGCAGGAAGCGGGGGTCGAAGTGGGGATCATTACCGCCCGCAGTTCAGAGGTGGTCCGACGCCGCGCCGAAAACCTGGGCATCGAACTGCTCTACCAGGGAGCCGGAGCCAAGCGTCAGGTCTACGAGAAGATTATTGCCGAACTCGATTTGACTCCGGATCAGGTCGCCTATGTGGGCGATGACTGGCTCGATCTGCCGGTAATGACCCGGGTCGGCATGGCGGTGGCGGTCGCCGACGCGGCCCCTGAAGTGCGCGAAATTGCCCATTACGTGACCGGCCAGCCAGGGGGGAGAGGAGCGGTCCGCGAAGTCTGCGATTTGCTTGTCGAAGCGCTCGGCAAGCGCGATGAGCTTCTTAAACATTATCTAGACCATGAATCTTAAGAGAGATTTTATCTGGTTTCTGCCCCTTCTGGCCATGTTCAGCGCTCCCCTGTGGTGGCCCATGGCCGGGGCGCTCCTTGAACCCCGCGGCGATTTCGACGTGCCTCCTCCTCAGGATATCAGTCATTTAAAGAGTTTTGTTATGGAGCAGGTGGTTTTGAGTCAGTACCGGCAAGGCCGCGAGGAGATGATTCTCAATGCAGCCAGGATTAACAGCGGTATCCATGAGGATGTCCTGGAGATGGAGAAAATCGAGGCGCAGTTGTTCGACTCCGACGGCCGCTCGGCCTTTTTGAGCGGTGGCGAGGCCTTCTACCATACCGGCCAGGAGATCATCACCGTAATCGATGATGTTCTGGTGCAAACCCCGGAGGGTCGTGAGATGCGGACCGAGGCCCTGCGATATCTGGTTAAATACCGCAAGGTCAAAACCGCCGAGGCCGTCCTGTTGACCGGCGACAATCTGCGCGTCGCCGGCAACAATCTATTTTACGATCTGGTCGACGGCCGGCTCAGGATCGGCGGCGGGGTCAAGGTAGATTTGAACTGACCCGACGGGTTGCCAGGGCTTTTCCCATTCCCCGACTAATGTGAACCAGATTTATCCGGATATCTTCCCCCCTTTCAGGAGAAATGTGATGGCGGTAAAGGACATAGATTTACGTGACCGGATCATCCTGGCCCTCGATGTAGAAAGTCCGGCCCAGGCCCGGGAGCTGGTCAAGAAAACCGAGGCCCGTCTCGGTTTTTACAAGGTTGGTCTCCAGTTGTTCATGGCGGGCTGGTTCGAAACGGTGGACTGGCTGGTGGATCGCGGCCACAAGGTAATGCTTGATCTCAAGTTTTTCGATATCCCCGAAACCGTTAAGCAGGCGGTGGCCCAGATCAGGGACCGAGGGGTGTCCCTGGCGACTATCCACGGCAACGATGCGATCATTCAAGGAGCCCTGGAGGAAAAAGGGAATCTCAGGCTTCTGGCCGTGACCGTCCTGACCAGTTTCGGCGAGGCTGACCTGCGGGCCATGGGGATGACCCAGTCCATTGAGGATCTGGTTCTTTATCGGGCGCGACGCGCCCTGGAGCTGGGTTGTGACGGGGTGGTCTCCTCCGGCCTGGAAGCGAAAAGAATTCGCGGCGAGTTGGGTGACCGCCTGCTGCTGGTCACCCCGGGGATCAGACCGGGCGCCAATGTTATGGACGGCAGCGATGACCAGACCAGGATAATGACCGCCGGCCGGGCTCTGGCCAACGGGGCGGACCACGTAGTTGTCGGTCGCCCGATCAGCAGGGCGCCGGATCCGATCGCGGTTATCGAGTCCATGCAGGCCGATATTGCCAAGGCCTTGGGGTAATTGGCGATTCGAGGCTTAAAGAGATTTGTGGTTTTCCCAGAATTTAAAGAGGCGAACGTAGATTGCCGCCTGCCTTCGGTTCATAATCGGCCAGGCCCTCGCTTTTTGTTTTTTTGCGAGGTGTTGCCCTGATAGCTTACGCGCAATCGCCATTGGCATGGCGATGAAATATTGACTCCCCGATCACATATCCCCGCCTTTTCCTGGCAGCTGCTTCGATCTCATCCCATGCTCATGTCCGGTATATTTCTCGATAATCCAGGACCAGTAAGAGTGAAGCCGGACTCCTATCATTGAAAATACTGGGAATATCCTTGGTTCTGTGCATATCATAATAAGAAGAGAGAAATTTTTTTACAGGGGGGTACTTGAGAGAAGCGGGGTCGGTTATGGCAACTAGAGGAGAAACGGTATCGAAGCATAAGGATATCGCCCGGATCGACCAGGAGTCGAAACGGTCGCACGGCTGGTACGTCCGGGTCAGGTTTCACGGCAAAAACCATAGTAAATTCTTTTCCGATAAAAAAAGCGGGGGCAGAAACTCGGCCCTGCTGGCGGCCGTCGCCTGGCGGGATCACACCAGGAAAAAGATCGGCAAACCCCCCACCGACAAGCATATCGTCACCAAGTGCACGACCAACACCGGGGTGGTCGGGGTCAGACACGACGAGAAACTCAACTGTTATTTTATCAGCTGGGTCAATCAGGAAGGCAAGCCCGGCAAGACTTCGGTTTCGATTAACAGGCACGGCAGGATCGGTGCTTTCCAGAGGGCCTGCAAGATCCGCGAACAGAAAGAGGCCGAGCGACTGGGAATCGTCTGATAATTACCCAAGAAATTCCATGCCGGCCGGTCAGGATTCCGTCTGGCGGTGTTGCTTTGCCTGAACCGACCGTTAAAATTTCCGAAATCCCTTTTTTATCCTGAATCGTTATCAAACGGCCCGGAAGGCGGCGCTCCGCAATTTCTCCACCGGGATCACGGACAGATAAGTGATTTGCTGGATGATAAAGACAAGCTTCCCGATAGCCGTCACGGCTTTCAGGTTTATTGCAACGAAACCCTAGTAATATTTCAGGGGCGGTATATAAGTAAGGATTGATTTTGGCAAAGCACAAAAGTCACCAAATGCTAAACCAAAAGTTCGATTTTCATCCATGAAAGATTCCGACGAAAAGAAATCATATTCCCGGCGGCGGCGGGGCAGAAAAGAGTTCCAATGTCATTGCTGCCGGAAGGTGTTGCCCTTCTGCTGGAACTGTCCGTGCGGCTTTCAGATCTGCGACGACTGTTTCAAGGAGAACCTTTGGGGGATCAGTAACGGCCCTACCTGGATTTGTCCCGACTGCGGCCGGGTCCGGATGATGTAAACCTGAATCCGTGACGGCTTCAAGGATAATGTCACTTTATCAGTTTGTAATTACATGAGATAATCGTTTTTCCCTGTATTGCCATGGTTCACCCTGCCGCCCTGCGGGGCGCCCGATAACGGCGCATCTGCGCGTTGGCAACTCGTTGACATACCATTAGTATATATCAATATCGTTGCCGCCTTGCATCTGCACCGTTCTCGAACGCTCACGGATTTAGGGTAAAGGAAGGCGCTCCCCACCCCCGTCATCCACGCCTGGGCGGCGGCTCCATGTAGCGGTCTCGAAAGAGTTGGTTGTTTGCCGGCGGTTATAAAAGATGATGCCAGAGGGGGCCGGTGCCATGGCCCATTCTCCGGCCCGCGCTTAATCTCAGGAGTTTGCCGACATAATTTCCGGCCAGGGTGAAGGCCTGCTGCCAGTCCCCGGTTTTTAGGTGATAGGCGGCGAGGGCCGAGGCGAAGGTGCAGCCGGTGCCGTGGCTGTTTCGGGTCTCGATCCGTTCGCGTTCGACCTTGACGGTTCTGATCTTCGGGCCATCTCGCAGGAAAAGGAGATCGGTGACGGCGGCAAGATTTTCGCGGCGGTGGCCGCCTTTGACGATAATTGCTTCAAGGCGCTGATTGCGGGAAAATATTTCGGCACATGCCGCGGCGATATCCTGGTCGTCGTCACTGTCGAGACCGGTCAGGGTCTGGAATTCCCCGAAGTTGGGGGTGAGCGCGGTGGAATTGGCGAAAATCCGGTTGGTGAGAGCGTTTTGCCCTTCCATGCTCAGCAAGTCACGGCCGCCAGAGGCCTTGAGAACCGGATCGCAAACCACGGTGCCGTCGAAATCGGTCAGGCATTGGGCAACTGCTTCCGCCACTGCCGGGGTGCCGAGCATCCCGATCTTGATATGGCTGACCGGTAGATCGGCCAGGACCTGCTTGATCTGTTCCTTGATCAGTTCGACCGCGACCGGCTGGATCCTATAGACCCCCAGGCTATTCTGGACGGTCAGGCAGCTGATTGCCGCACCGCCGTATACTCCCAGGGAAGCGAAAGTCTTGAGGTCGGCCTGGATGCCGGCGCCCCCCGAAGGGTCCGAACCGGCGATGGAGAGGATTGCCCGGGAAGCGTAGTCCATGACCGGTGTCAGTTGCAGCCGCAGCCGGCGCTCTCGCAGCCGCAGCCGTTTGGGTTGGAGTCCCTTTCAGGTTCGGCAATGGTTCGGAGGGTGATTCGGTAATGAAGTTCCTCGCCGGCCAGGGGGTGGTTGTAATCGACGGTGACCCGATCGTTTTCCACCGCTACGATCGAGGCCGGCACCTGTTGATTCCGACCGTCCCGCTCGACGGTCATCCCGACGACCATTCCCGGTTGCGGATCGAGCCGGTCGCCGAAAACCTTGCGGTCGAAGGTCTGGACCAGTTCTTCTATCCGTGGGCCATAAGCCTCTTCAGGGCTTACCGTTATGGTCCGGGTTTCGCCCGGCTTCATGCCGAGCAAGCCCTCTTCGAATGAGGGAAAAACCGTGTCCTGGCCCACCATGAATTCTAAAGGAGCTTCCTCGGTCGCCGCCTCGAACACTTCGCCGTTCACCAGGGTCCCTTCATAGGTAATTGCTACGTAATCTCCTGTTTTGACTGTCCGCATAATAACTTCCTCTTGGCTGATAAAGGTTTTTAAATGTTTTTTATTGCTTTTCAAGGCGGCGGTTTCGGCCCAGCTTGATCAGCAGCAGGATGGTCGGGAAAAGATGGAAGAACAGATCGAAGATATCAACGGCCTTGCCTAACCGGCCTTCACTTAGCATGATAAGTTTTTCTGCCAGGTGAGGGATCGGCGTAAAGGGCGCCAGACCCAGGATTAGCGCGACCACCGCCAGTTGCGCATAGCTGGTTTTATCAAGAAAAGTGAACATTTTTTAGTTTGTTGAATATGTGACTCCGCAAAAAAAGTCAAAATAGGCTAATTTTGACAACGTAAACCAATGGTTGAGAGGCTCGTCCGTCTGCCTCGCGGCTCTTGGCGAGACAGATGATCATTGAATTGAGTTCAATCTGTTTAAAATAACTATATTTTGCATTTTTGCAACTGCCCGTTGCCGAACCTGATTGATTAGCGGCAATATACATGGGGCTGAAATAACCGGGAACAGGGAATAAGACTTGACATCCGGGGCGGATGGTCATAATTTCAACCTCTTAATTCTGCCGGAGCCGGAGTTCGATAGTGCTTGTCCATAAATGGACTTTTTGCCCGATAACTTCGGCGCTGCAGAGCCGGAAAATGATCACGTACCCAAGTACGTAAAGTTTATACCTGTTAAGGGTGCTTTTTCCGACATCCTTGCTTCTAGTTCGCGGACAAAAATCCGCATTTCCGGTCAGACACTCGATAGCTACGGTTTTTTGTAGGAATTTCGAGTCAGGTGTCATGGATCTTTACTGTGAAAAATATAAAAAGAAGCTGAGCCGGGAGGAGGGGGGCTGCACCCATCTTGAGGAGTACTGTAAGTTTCGGGAGTCCTGTATCGTCTACTATATGACCCGTGAACGGCAGCGTGAGGAACGTTTTGAAAAGGACGCCTCCGGCGACTCGAAAGATTTGGATAGTCAGAAAGTTATGGATAAACTTAATTTTGCCAAAGGGGATGGGCTGCTGCCGGCCATTGTCCAGGATCACCAGAGCGGCGAAGTCCTGATGCTGGCTTACATAAACGAGGAGTCGTGGCTGAAGACCCTTGCAACTGGCAAGGCCCATTACTGGAGCAGGTCGCGGAACAAGTTGTGGCTTAAGGGCGAGAGTTCCGGGCATGTCCAGATCATAAAAGAGATCCTGGTTGATTGTGACGAGGACACCGTGGTATTCAGGGTGGAGCAGATCGGCGGGGCCGCCTGTCATAAGGGCTACCGAGGTTGTTTTTTCAGGCAGGTCAAAAACGGTTCGTTCGCGGTAAAGGGTGAACCGGTCTTTGATCCGCGTGAGGTTTACAAAAATTGATGGCTTCGCAGCAATTAAGATTCCGGCCTCCCTGTCCCGAGGGTTCTGTTCAATTCTCCCTTGAGGGGGACACCTCCTTCGGGGCGCCTGGCGAAATTTGCATCTGGTCATCCCAAAATTATACGAGATCATAAAAATGAATGTTTTGAAACTTGGCATACCCAAAGGAAGCCTGGAGAAGGCCACCATCGAACTCTTTGAAAAATCGGGCTGGCGGATCAAGCTCTCTTCCCGGAATTATTTTCCCGAGGTCGACGACGATGAATTGACCTGCTCCATCTGTCGGCCCCAGGAGATGTCCCGTTACGTGGAGCAGGGCGTGCTCGATGCCGGAATTACCGGGAAGGACTGGATCCTGGAAAACGATTCCGACGTGGTGGTGGTCGACAATCTGATCTATTCCAAGGTCAGCAAAAAACCGACCCGCTGGGTGATCGCCGTGCCCGGCGATTCCGAGATCAAAACCCTTGAGGACCTGGAGGGGAAAAAGATTTCCACCGAACTGGTCAATTATACCCGCAAATTTTTCCAGGAGCGCAATATCAATGTTGATATCGAGTTTTCCTGGGGAGCCACCGAGGCCAAGGTGGTTTCCGGACTGGCCGATGCCGTGGTTGAGGTCACCGAAACGGAAAGCACCATCAGAGCCCATGGCCTGAAGATCATTTACGAGATGATGTCTTCGAACACCCAGTTCATCGCCAACCGCAAGGCCTGGGAGGATCCCTGGAAACGCGAGAAGATCGAGAATATCGCCTTGCTGCTCCAGGGGGCCTTGCGGGCCGACAAGATAGTCGGGCTGAAGATGAACGTTTCCGAAGAGAAACTCGACGAGGTGATCGGTCTTCTGCCCAGCATGAACGCTCCGACTATTGCCCATCTCTATCATAAAAACTGGTATTCGGTTGAGACGGTCATTTCCGAGCATCAGGTCAGGGACTTGATTCCCCGGCTGCTTAAATCCGGCGCCGAAGGGATCGTCGAATACTCACTGAACAAGGTTATTTAATGACACCTCCTTTTTCGGCCTCCGCTTTTTTAGGCAAATCCTGCCGGGTTGAGTTTGTCACCTCGGTGTTCAACACCAGCCAGCTGCCCGTCCCGGATTATCCTGAGATTGCCTTTGCGGGCCGCTCCAATGTCGGCAAGTCGAGCCTGATCAATAAACTGATCAACCGGCGGGGGCTGGTCAAGGTCAGCGCCCAGCCGGGCAAGACCCAGAGCCTGAATTTCTTTCTGGTCGAGGAGAGCATGTATCTTGTCGACCTGCCCGGTTACGGTTTCGCCAAGGTGCCCCGCAAGGTTAAGAACGACTGGCAGGGCCTGATTACCAGTTATCTGGAAAAAAGAGAGAATCTCCGCTGCATCGTGGTGATCGTCGATATGCGGCACAACGCCAAGGACCAGGATCTTGAACTGGTTGCCTGGTTGAGGATGATGGAGCTGCCGTTGCTGCTGGTTTATACCAAGGCTGATAAACTGTCGGGGAACCAACGGGGCAAGCTGGCGGCGGCCCTCGACAGGGAATTCGGAGCGACTCGCGCCGAGCGCGTGATCTTTTCCGCCAAAACCGGAGAAGGGATGGAAGATCTGCTGGCCGGTTTAGATCGATATCTTGATATCTCTTGACCGTGAAATCTTAGGCGGTATATTGAAAAATCTCGGGGAAAAGTCAGAATTAGCCACATAAGTCATTATATTTTGGTCCCCATTTGCATTCAGGTGCATGGGGAAAGGTCGGGGAGAATGGAATTCAAGCAGGGAAAGCCGATGTGCTGGGAAATCACCGGTTGCGGACGACAGAACGATTGCAAGGTCTGGCAATTGGCCAAGTCAAACGGAAAACCGTGCTGGGAAGTGGTTAGCAGTTTTGATGATTACCGGACGGCGCTGAATGTTTGCGGCGACTGCATTGTTTCGGTGCTCACCAATGGCCAGCGCTCCCGAGCCGGGGGTGAGCGCGACGATCTCGGGCGGGTTGAGGCGGAGAAACATTCCGTCCGTTGTCCGGGCATGTCATCTTCCTGACCCTGGGGCCTTTGGCTTCCCATCCTGACTACTTGTCGCAGAATATTTCCGGATTATCCTCCAGGGAAACCAGGCAATCCGTGACCTCGTTTATCTCCTCATTGCTGATTTTCAGCCCGTAGCGAATCATCCTTTTGGTGGTGTTCTTCCAGGAGCGCCGGTTCTTTTCTCCGACCTTCTCGCAAACCCTGGTATTGTAGTGACAGCTGGTGCATTTTTCTTTCAGCATTTCACCGCATTCCTGACTGGCCGATAACAGCGGCGCCATAAATAGAATCGAAGTGGTAACGGCCAGGAAAGTCAATTGTTTCTTCATGCTTTATATCCTGTTGGTTATGACTGTTCAGATTTGAGGACGGCCAGAAAAGCTTTCTGGGGAATATCGACGTTGCCCACGGTCTTCATCCGTTTTTTCCCGGCCTTCTGTTTTTCCAGCAGCTTTCTTTTCCTGGTAATATCGCCGCCGTAGCATTTGGCGGTGACGTCTTTGCGCATCGCCGCGACATTGGTTCTGGCGACGACGGTGCCGCCGATCGATGCCTGGATCGCGATCTTGAACATATGGCGCGGGATTTCCTCTTTCAGCCTGTCGCAGGCATGAAGCCCTCTTTCCCTGGCCTTTTCCCGATGAACCAGCTGGGAGAGGGCGTCGACCCGTTCGCCGTTAACCAGGATATCTAATTTTACAAGATCGCTGGGACGATAATCAATTAATTCATAATCAAAAGATCCGTAGCCCTGGGTGATCGATTTCAGCATATCGTAAAAATCATAGATGACCTCGGCCAGGGGCAGTTCGCAGCTCAGCTCGATCCGGCCCGGGGTCGGATAGTGGTAGGTAGTGTTTTCGCCCCGTCTTTCCATGCAGAGGTTCATCACCACTCCCATGTAGCGTTCCGGCATCAGGATCGAGGCCTTGATGAAGGGTTCTTCGGTCCTTTCGATCTTGGCGGGGTCCGGGAAATAGGAGGGATTGTCGATTATCTCCATCTCGCCGTCCTGCAGATAAAAATGGTAGCTGACCGTCGGCACCGTAAGGATCAGCGGGATGTCGAACTCCCTTTCCAGTCTTTCCTGGATGACTTCCAGGTGGAGCAGGCCCAGAAATCCGCAGCGATAGCCAAAACCCAGGGCGGCGGAGGTGTCTTTCTGGTAGGTCAGGGCGGCATCGTTAAGCTTCAGTTTCCCGAGGGCGGTGGTCAGGTCTTCGTAGTCGTCGGTGGAGATCGGGTAGAGCGAGGAGAAGACCATGGGCTGCACTTCCATGAAACCCGGCAGGGCTTCGGTGCAGGGGTCGTCCTTGAGGGTGATGGTGTCGCCGGGTTTGGTGTCGCTGACTGTTTTGACTCCGGCCAGAATATAGCCGACCTGCCCGGCCCGTAGTTCCTTTTGGGGGGTTTTCTTGAAAAGAAACTTGCCGACCTCTTCAACCTTGTAGCTGGCGTTGTTGGACATAAAGAGGATGGTGTCTCCCGCTTTTATCCTGCCTTCGAAAATCCGGCAGGAAATTATGGTGCCGCGGTAAGGATCATAGTTGGCATCGAAGATCAGGGCCTTCAGGGGTTTGTTGACATCTCCCGTGGGAGGGGGCAGCAGATGGACCACTGCCTCAAGCACTTCGTCGACTCCCACTCCGGTCTTGGCCGAACACTGCCGGGCGTTATCGATATCCAGCCCCAGGTCGTCCTCGATCTGGAGGAGAGTGCCTTCAGGGTCGGCGGCTGGCAGATCGATCTTGTTGATGACCGGGATAATCTCCAAATCATTCTCCATGGCGAGATAGAGATTGGCCAGGGTCTGGGCTTCGACGCCCTGGGCCGCGTCAATCAGGAGAAGGGCGCCTTCGCAGGCTGCCAGGGCCCGGGAGACTTCGTAGCTGAAATCGACATGGCCGGGGGTGTCGACCAGATTGAGTTCGTAGATCTGCCCGTCCTTGGCCTTGTAGGGCAGGCTGATGGCCTGGCTCTTGATGGTGATGCCCCGTTCCCTTTCGATATCCATACTGTCAAGGAGCTGGTCCTTGAACTCACGGGCCGTGACCATTTCGCACAATTGAATCATTCGGTCGGCCAGGGTGGATTTGCCGTGGTCGATATGGGCTATAATGCTGAAGTTTCTGATCTTATTCATGATTTCCCAGGGTTTGTTGGGTTGGTGATTTCAGCGGCAGCGAAACTCATCATTATGACGGTAAGTTGGAGATTAAGCCATCACCGGGCGCCCCGCGGAGTCTCCGGCTGGTCGCTAAAGAGGTATCGGCCCGCGAAGATCCGCGAGAGTAGTTTCCGGAACATCCCTTTTTATCATATATAGTCCACATTTGAAATAGCTTTCGGTATATTCGGTTTTTCTGTTGGTCTTCATCTCCATAGGATTTATGATGAGATCAGGTGGATTTTGCACATTGTCGGAAGTTGCCGTCGGGGAGGTCGGAGCCGTTTGTTTAACCTAAAAGATATTTCCAGGCAGGTTCTGATTATCCCGTTCATTTTACACTATGCTTTATCCGGCATGGTCTTCGGCGGGGAACAGTACTCTTTCAGCTGGGCTTTCATCCATAAATCCCGGGGCGGGCAGGTTGGCTCTCTCGATTTCGAGGCCGAAGAGCCCATTTCGGAAGGGGAGCTCCTCAGGTTCTATCTGGAATTGCACGGTGGGGCTTTTGTTTATCTCTATCTGTTCGATGCCCGCCATGATCTTTATCTGGTCTTTCCGCCGAGTACCGCCTTTTACAATGGCGAGGTGCCGGCCGGTTATAAAACCTACATACCATCCGGGCGCAAGTGGTTTGCCCTGGACGGCCTTAAGGGGACCGAGCGCTTTTATCTTTTGGCCTCGGCTGAAAGGCTTCTTGAACTGGAAAGGTTGACCGAGATGTTTCTGGCGGCCGGGAATCCGGAACTTAAGACGCGTTTGCTGGCGAAACTTGACGAGGCGGCGAAAAATCTTTCCGCCGTCTCGGTCTATGAAGTCGATCGAATCCCGATCCGGCCCGGTGAGATGCCGGGGGGCAGCGATTCGGCGAAAACCGTTGGCGCGCAAAAGATTTCGGCGACAGATGGCGGGTATGGAAGAGTTCTGGATCTGATCAATAACCTCGATCCGTGAGCGTTCGAGAACGAGCAGATGCAAGGCGGCAACGAGGTTGATAATACGGTATATCGTAAAGCTTAAGTTGAGCAGCTGACCTGCGCGGTACGAAACATATGCCCTGTAGATACAAAGCAAAATCCCCCACCAAGCAGTCACGGATTCAGGAATAAATAAGGTCCGGCATGTTGCCGGTCCGCTGTATAAATGTGGTAATTCTCGTTACGATTAGTTATATTAAAAAGTTTTTAGAATGTTAACCGGTTCTGACCAACCGGTATTTTTTATTAAGCAATTTAGCGCAAGGTGTTAATTTTGGTCAAAAAAATGACCGATTCCGACTATTCGGAAAGCCAGGAGACCATTGACGCGGACGCATACCGCCCCTTGACCAGTCTGCCGGATGATGAAAATCTGCCGGTGGCTGCTCAGGCCGGACTGCACCGCTATCTTCAGGAGATCAGTCAATATAAGCTCTTGACCAGGGAGGAAACGGAAGAACTGGCCGCCCGTTATCAAAAGGATAAAGATCCGGAAGCTGCCTATCGGCTGGTCACCGCCAATCTGCGTCTGGTGGTCAAGGTGGCCATGGATTTCCAGAAGTACTGGATGCAGAACTTCCTGGACCTCATCCAGGAAGGTAATGTCGGACTGGTTCAGGCGGTCAAGAAGTTCGATCCCTATCGCGGCGTCAAGTTCTCCTATTATGCCGCCTATTGGATCAGGGCCTATATCCTTAAATCGATCATGGATAATTGGCGGCTGGTCAAGATCGGCACTACCCAGGCCCAGCGCAAATTGTTTTTCAATCTGAATAAGGAACGTAAACTTCTCGAGGCCCAAGGCTTTAAGGCTGAGCCCAAACTGCTGGCCGAACGTCTCCATGTCAAGGAGAGCGAGGTCATCGAAATGAGCCAGAGGATGGGGGGCAATGATCTCTCCCTCGAAACCCCGGTCAGGGACGATTCCAGCGAAGAACAGAAAGACTTCCTGGCCCAGCCCGGCCCTTCCCTTGAAGAGATCGTCGCCGAGGGCGAGATCAAGGTTCGAATTGCCGAAGTTCTGGAAAAACTGAAATACAGCCTTAACGATAAGGAAAAGGCCATTCTGGCGGACAGGTTGCTGAGCGATGACCCCCTGACCCTCCAGACCATCGCCGACCGGTTCGGGGTCTCCCGGGAAAGAGTCAGGCAGATTGAGGCCAATCTCCTTGGGAAGATGAGAAAATTCTTTGAAGAGGAAGTGCCGGATATCCATAACTTTTTAGACGAGATCCTCTCCGGCTGGCGGGAAAATAAATAATAAAGGACTTTTGCGAACTCATCGAAGATGATTTACTCGTAAAAAGTTAAAGCTGAGTTGAGCAGCTTGCCTGCTCGTACGAAACTTATGCCCTGTGGGTATAAAGCCGAGTTGAGCAGCTTGCCTGCTCGTACGAAACTTATGCCCTGTGGTTACAAAAATGGGTGGCAGCAAAAACTTCGATATACAAGGAGTGGTGTCTTTTGTGACTGAGGCTATACATGTGTTATGCCGAAGGGGCAAAAATACGCCACGACGCAGTAGAGCGGACTTTTTGCAACGCTATTAAAGATAAAGGAATGGGACACTGCATGCAGGTACCTCTGTTGGATTTGAGCAAACAGCTGGCCCCCTTGCGAGACGAGATCATTGAAGCGGTCACCGAGGTGATCGACTCAACCGGTTACATTCTCGGGCCGCGGGTGGAAAAGCTTGAAGATGAAGTAGCCGCATATTGCGGGGGAGGAATCGGAATCGGAGTGGCGAGCGGGACCGACGCTCTCCTTGCCGCCCTGATGGCCCTCGGTGTAGGCCCGGGAGATCTGGTCCTGACCACGCCCTATAGCTTTTTCGCCACCATGGGCTGCGTGCTGAGGTTGGGCGCCAGGCCTCTCTTCGTAGACATCGACCCCGTCACCTTCAATATCGATCCGGACAAGATCGAAGAAGCTCTGGCCGAGGACCCGGCGAGGACGGCGAAGATCAAGATTATCCTGCCCGTCCACCTTTATGGTCAGTGTGCCGATATGGCCCGGATCATGGCGGTTTCCCGCCGATACGGGATTCCCGTCCTGGAAGATGCCGCCCAGGCGATCGGTGCAACGTGTCCGATAAAGGAAAACGGTGCGACTTCCTGGCACCGGGCCGGAACCATGGGGGCAGCCGGCTGCTTTTCCTTTTTCCCCAGCAAGAACCTCGGCGGGGTTGGGGACGGTGGGATGATCATTACCCGGGACGATAGTCTGGCCGAACTTATAAAAATAATCAGGGTCCACGGCGGCGCTCCCAAATATCATCATGATATCATCGGCGGCAACTTCCGTCTTGACCCGATTCAGGCGGCGGTTCTGAGTATCAAGCTGCCCCATCTCGACAACTGGCACCAGGCCCGGCGCGATAATGCCGATTTGTACGGCCGATTATTCAGCCAGCAGGGGGTGAGCGGTGATCTCCTGACCCAGCCCAAAGCGGTTTATCGTGCGGCAGCTGAATCCCTTGAGCCGGTCCCTGACTTTCACATCTATAATCAATATGTCATTCGGGTTAAAGATCGCGACGCCCTCTTGAGCTTTTTAATAAATCAGGGGATCGGGGTCGAAATTTATTATCCGATTCCCCTTCACAAGCAGAAGTGTCTCGGAGAATTGGGTTATAACGACCTCTCCTTTCCGGAGGCGGAAAGAGCCGCCGCCGAGACCCTGGCTCTGCCGATCTATCCGGAAATGACCGATTCGATGCAGGAGTACGTCGTTGACCGGATAGGCGCTTTTTATGGAAAAAATCGAGATTAAAGCTGAGTTGAGCAGCTTATCTGCTCGGACGAAACTTATGCCCTGTGGGTATAAAGAAAAATCGGCATGGTGGGGAGCCTCTTTTTCCCGGCGCCCTGTCCTTTTCCTGCTTCTCTTCTTGTTTTATGTCGTTCTGACCCCGACCGATGGTCTAAGCGACCTTGTCGACCTGCTCCGGGTTCCCGATGAATTGGTGCCTGACCGGGATGTCGCTTTGACGGTCGACAATTCCGTACCCTGGAAAAAGGCGTGGGACCAAGCCCGCTATCTGGCCAGAACCGGAGACTATCTTACCGCCGAGAAAAAATACGAAGAACTCCTTGGCCTGCGGGGCAATATTGAACAGGCAAGATGGGAATATGCCCGTCTCCTTCTGATAACCGGGAAGTGGCAGAAGGCGGCGACGGTTCTGGAGCTTCTGGTGGAGAGATATCCGGACCGGGTCGCTTACCTTAACGGGCTGGGCCTGGCTTCAAGGAAACTGGACAAACTGAGCCGGGCGATTGATCTTTTCAGAAAGGCTTACGAGAAAGACTCCACCGATTTGACCGCTTTGGCCGGTCTGGTCCAGGGTTTGGTCGAAGTGGGCCGTAAAAAGGAAGCCTTTCCCCTCTTTGAGGAAATTTATGCCCGGCTACCGGATGATCTCTCCCTTCGCCGGGCTCTGGCCAATCTGGCTTATGAACTCGGCAAGATGGAGACTGCCGAAAAGCTAATGGCGCCGCTGGCTGAAAAGAAGGAAGCCGATCTTGATACCTTGCGGATGACGGCCAGGATCTATGAGGAACTCAAGTACGAAAAAAAGGCCGCCGTTTACTGGAAGCGCTGCCTGGAACTTGATCCCGGTCACCGGGAAGCCCATGGCCGCCTGGCTCTCTATTACGAAAAGCTGGGCATAAACGGCAACGCCAAGGCTCTGCCCCATTTGCTCGCCTTGTTGGAAAAAAACCCCGACAATGCTTCGCTGCTCAACCGGATTTGCCGGATATATATTCTAAGCGACCGTTTTGCCGAGGCTTTACCATATTTCGAACGTTACGTGGCCTTGCATGCCGACAATCTTGACATGTTGATTCCGTCCGGCAATTCCGGCAAGGGCGCGGTCGACATTGACATTATTTCCCTGTACAGACGGCTTATAGCCGTAACTACTGAGGATCTTGATCTGTTGGATGCCCTGACCGGGGATCTGTTCAGGGTCGGCAATCCGGAGGCCGCCTTGTTTATGTGGGAGCACAAGGCCCGCTTGCTTCCCGAACGGATCAGGGTTTATCAGGAGATTATCGATCTGCTTGAAAGGTTGAACCGGGACGGAAGGCTGGTGGCGATTCTGGAGATTATCCACCGTTATGCTCCGGAAGAGGTCCGGGTTGTCAGCAAGCTCGCCGATCTTAAGGTCGCCCGGGGCGAGCTTCAGGCCGGACTGGAATACTTCAACAAGCTGAAGGAAGCCGGGTATGAGGGAGAAGACCTCTTTGCCGGTCGCGGTCGGGTTTATGAAGAACTGGGCCGTTTGGCTTTGGCCCTGGCCGATTACAAGTGTTTACTTGCCTTGCAGCCCACCCGCCTCGATATTCGACGGCGGTGCATAACCCTGGCCGGCAAGCTTGGTGAAAATATTTTTTTAAAAGAGCAGGTGGCTTTTCTGGAGGATGTCAATGATCCGGTCAATCACGATCAGGATCTGATTCTGGCGGCCCGGGCCTTTGCCGAGGCCCGTGACTTCGAGGAGGCCCAGGCCAGATATCAGTTTTTGCTTGCCGCCCGGGTCCGTCCTGACTCCGCCAGAGAAATACCCAACTTGGATCCCCTGGCCAGAGAGGCCAAGCTGGGGCTGGCCGATCTTTACTTCCAGGAAGGGCTGGTCTTTAAGGCGGAGCAACTCCTGCGAGAAATATTTTTAACCGGCGCGGAGCAAAGCTTGGTTCTTGCGCGTCTTTTCGAGAGTGCCCTGTCCCATAAAGAGCCGCGGATCAGCGAGGCCAAAGTCTGGCTTGAGAGATATGCTTCCCTGGAGCGTGATCAAGGCAGGATCATGCTGCTGAAGGCGCGATTTATGTCGGCTGTGCAGGCCTACAATCGGGCCGAGAACCTTCTGGAAGAATTCCTTTGTGGCAGCGCGATCGGCGACTGTCCACCTTCTTCCCCGGATAGCCCCAAGAACGGGATAAGCCGACGGGCCGGTTTGCTGTTGCTCGAGATCTTTATCGGGGCGGATGACCTAGGCCGGGCGGAGCGGCAGGGGCTGGCCATGCTCGAGGTGGAGCGGGACCGGGAAGTCCTGGTTGTCTTACAGAAAATCTATCAGGCGGCGGGCAAGGAGAAAGCCGCGGCCAAAATCAAAAAGCAGCTACTCGACGAGGCCCATGACAGCCATGATCTGTTGATGCTGGCTGAACTCTACGAAAAGCATGGTTTGCCGGCCGGTCTTCTGGCGGCTGCCGAAAAGGCCCTGGATCTTGCTCCGGACTCTCTGGCCGGCGCCTTTCTGCTGGCCGAGGGCCTTGCCGCCGAGGACCGGTTCGATGAAGCATTAAAGTTATTAGAAGGTATGGCCGCGATTTATCCCGGCAACAACTCAATAGTCCTTAAGATGGCCGGCTACTACTATCGGAATGGACAGTATGTTTCGGCGCTTCACTATAGTAATATTTTACTGGAAGCTGATCCTGCCCGCCTGGATGCGCATTTTCTTAAAACCCAATGTATCACGGCTCTCGGCGACCCCGGTTATTGGGAGAAGGCCGTCAAAAGCCTTTTCCCAGTAAAAACGGCAGAAATTCTTGAAAATAATGTGGCCGCGGCCGGCTTGGAATTGCCCCCTCCTCCCGGCAAGACATCTCTTCTGCAATGGTTAGGATTTGTCAAGCCGGAACCGTCTGCCGTTGCCGAAGAATTGATGGAGCCCCGCCAGCTCCTTGATAATTCATCAAAGAGAAAAAAGACCTTGAATTATATTGCCGCCCGGCTTTATGCCAGGTATCGTTGGGAACAAAAGTTCGGTTTGGCTTCGGCCGGGGAATAGATCACAGGATACCGCATTTACCTTGCTGTCGGCCTGCTTTATGGGTTACCACTTGCTTTTCGCGGGCCTTTCTGCATCCGAAGGAGGCAGGCCGTCGCCCGGGTAGCCAATAGAGTGCGGGTGAAGAACGTTTTGCCCTCCGATAGGGTGGGTGCTCCTTAAACAAAGGACCGGTTTGCTTGGCCTGCCGGTCAAAAAAGTGATAGAGTTATTTTATGGAAGGGTGGCAACAAGTACTAAAATTAATCGGCTTACTGGCTGTCTGGTTGCTGGTGATTATTTATGTCGTTCCCAAGGTGAAGGGCGGTTTTTCCTGACGCAGCGGCGAATGCAGGCTCGTGAAGCCTGAGGATAAAGAGGATTCTTCCTCGCAAGACGATTGAAGTCAAGTCCGGTTCCTTCCGGTACAGCCGGGACAAACGGATCAAAAATACATTTATCGCAACAGCGGGCCCATTGATTGCCCGTTGCTTGGTAAGCGATCACAAGGCACCGAATCTGCTGTGTTATCGGCCTGCTCATGTACACCAGTACACATCGCAGGCCGATGTCTTGCATCTCCGGCACCCTGTAATCGCTTACCAGATGGGAGATTGACTAAACATTGGTGGCTGATTCCGTGATCGGTTGCTTTGCTTGTTTTTAGGGGAATAGAAAAAAATGATCCAGAGAGTTCCGATATCGAAAAGTGGCTACGCCAGACTGAAAAAAGAGCTGAAGCGTCTGACTAGTGTTGAACGCCATGAGATTATTAAGGCCATCGAAGTGGCCCGGGCCCACGGCGACCTTAAGGAGAATGCCGAGTACCACGCGGCCAAGGAACGTCAAAGTTTTATCGAGGGCAGGATCCAGGAACTTCAGGATAAATTGAGCAGGGCTGAGATTATCGACTGTTTATCCCTGAGTTGCGACAAAATCGTTTTCGGGACGGTGGTCACCCTGATTGATCTTGATACCGATGAAGAGGTGCGTTACCAGCTTCTAGGGCCCGAGGAGGCGGACATGAAGAACAACCGGATATCGGCCCTTTCTCCCCTAGGGGGCGCAATGCTCGGCAAATCCGTCGGTGATGAGGTTACGGTCAAGACGCCGGCTGGCTCGAGGACCCTGGAAGTCATGGAGATTGCCAAGCCCGATATGGCCTGATCGTTCGATCGGGTTTACTGCGGTTTTTCCTCGACCCCGCTCAGGAAAATCGTGCTGATCTGCTTGGCGGCTTCTTCAATGGTGTACTGGTGGTCCGGAGAAAGTATCCAGAGCCTAGCCGTTTCATCGAGAGCTCCGAACATGGCCCGTTTGGCCACTCCCGGCATAAGATCCTTTCTGAAGAGCTCCATCTCCTGACCCTTGCGGATAATCTTTGAGACGATGTCTACGTATTCGATGAACTTGGTGTTCCGATACTCCCGCATGAATTTGTTGCTTTGCCGCAGTTCCATCTGCAAGACTTCGGCCAGGTTGCGCCGGTCCCGGACCATCCGCATGTGCTCCATGGCGAATATCTCCAGCATTTTGCGCGGGTCTTCCTCCTGATCGATCAGGGCTTTTACTTCCTTGATAATCTTACCGATCTCTTCCTCGAAAATAGAGATTAGGATGTCGTATTTATTGTTGAAGTAAAGATAGATGGTGCCGTCGGCCACTTTGGCTTTTTGGGCGATATCGGAAATTCTGGCACTGAAGAAGCCCTTCTTGGCGAAGACCTTTATGGCGGCCTGGATGATTTTTTCGTGCTTGTCAGAGATTCTCATAGGGGAAAGTTCTGGCATTTAAAATTGATCTGCCGTGATTAGCCGGTCGGATAATCCATCTAAACGATATTTGGTGTTTATGAATGAGCGCTCATTCTTTTTCAAGATAGTTACGCTCTCCCTTTGTGTCAAGCGGAAAAGTACTGTTATGGTTCAGGATTCGGACGGTGTATCCATATTGACAGGGGATGGAAAGTGAGGGTAGTATGAGCGCGGTTGCTTGCTAATTATCAGTCATTAATCGAGGAGAAAGTGCAGATGAAAGTCCTGGTTATAGGTTCCGGCGGCAGAGAGCATGCCCTGGTCTGGAAAATAGCCCAGAGTCCCAAAGTTGAAAAGATCTTTTGCGCCCCGGGCAATGCCGGGATCGCTCAATTGGCGGAGTGTGTAGATATTGCCGATAACGACATTGAAAAACTCGTCGATTTTGCCGTTACCGGGCAGATCGATCTGACTGTGGT
Source organism: Desulfobacterales bacterium (assembly GCA_024637225.1). GTDB lineage: Bacteria > Desulfobacterota > Desulfobulbia > Desulfobulbales > JAGXFP01 > JAGXFP01. Next base: position 3,824 of record JAGXFP010000025.1, on the reverse strand, counting down.
CGGCCCGGAAGTCCCTCTGACCATGGGAATTGTTGATCGGTTTCGGGAAAATGGTTTAAGAATATTCGGACCGACCGGCAAGGCCGCGGCCCTTGAGGGCAGTAAGGTCTTTACCAAGGAACTGTTCAAGAAATACGGGATACCTTCCGCCGCCTACGAAGTCTTCACAAACCGCGAGCAGGCGCTGGCTTATATCGAAAAGATGGGAGCGCCTCTCGTGGTCAAGACGGACGGCCTTGCCGCCGGGAAGGGCGTGATCGTGGCCCGGACCGAGCTCGAGGCCGTTAAGGCCGTCGATTTGCTCATGGTCGAAAAGGCCTTCGGCGAGGCTGGCGCCAGGGTGGTGATCGAGGAGTTTTTGACTGGAGAGGAGGCCTCCTTTCTGGCCTTTACCGACGGCACGACCATTCTGCCGCTGCCGAGCTCCCAGGATCACAAGGCGGTCCGTGATGGTGACCAAGGCCCCAATACCGGCGGCATGGGGGCCTATTCCCCGGCCCCTGTGGTCACTGACAAGATTCATGCCGAGGTCATGGAAAAGGTCATGGCTAAAACCGTGCAGGCCATGGCGGCGGAGGGACGCCCCTACAAGGGCATCCTTTATGCCGGTCTGATGATCGACAACGGAAAGATTAAGGTTCTGGAGTTCAACTGCCGCTTCGGCGATCCTGAAGCCCAGCCGCTGTTGATGCGTCTGCAGAGCGATCTGGTGGAAATAATGGAAGCGGTTATCGACGGGCGCCTCTCGGAAATTGATTTGAAGATCGATCCCCGTCCCGCTGTTTGCGTGGTCATGGCCTCCGGCGGTTATCCGGGCAGTTACCAACAGGGGCATCAGATAACCGGCCTTGCCGAGGCGGCGGCTGTTGACGGGGTGGAAGTGTTTCATGCCGGCACGGCCTTGCGCGACGGCAGGATCGTTAATGTCGGCGGGCGGGTCCTCGGGATTACCGCCATCGGCGAAGATCTGGCAGCGTCGATCCGGTTCGCCTATCAGGGTGTGGAAAAAATCAAGTGGCAGGGCTGTTTTTATCGAGGCGATATTGGTGACAAGGCGTTGGGGCGCGGATCCAGGAAACCTCTGGTCGGGATTGTCATGGGCAGCGATTCCGATCTTTCGGTCATGGAGCGTAGCGCCAGGCTGCTTAAAAAGATGGATATTCCCTTTGAAATTACCGTAGCTTCAGCCCATCGTACTCCGGAGCGGGCAACCGCCTATTCCGCCACGGCCAGGGAGCGCGGACTCAAGGTCATCATTGCGGCGGCGGGAATGGCCGCTCATCTGGCCGGGGTGCTGGCCGCTCATACCACCTTGCCGGTTATCGGAGTGCCGATCGACGCTTCCGCCCTGAACGGCCTTGATGCCCTGCTGTCTACGGTGCAGATGCCGCCGGGCGTTCCGGTCGCCACCATGGGAATCGGTAAACCCGGCGCCACCAACGCGGCGATTCTGGCTGCCCAGATTATCGGAGTATCCGACGAAAAGGTCGCTCGAACCCTGGCGGACCTTAAAAAGGATATGGCCGCCCAGGTAGAGGCCAAGGCCGCCAAGATCAGCGCCAGTGACTACTCCTGACCCGGCCGCCGGCGGGATCGTGGTTGCCGGTCAGGAACTGGCCCGGGCGGCGGCGGTGATCGGCGGGGGCGGGGTGGTCGCCTTCCCCACCGAAACCTTTTACGGGCTGGCCGTCGATCCTTTCAATCATGAAGCCCTTGAGCGGTTGTTTCGGCTGAAGAAAAGATCCGCCCAAAAACCGGTTCTGGTCCTGATCGATGAAATCTCCAGTCTTGACCGCCTGGTCAAGGCAATCCCGGATCTTTACCGGGAACTCATGGCTCGGTTCTGGCCGGGTCCTCTTACCCTGGTCTTCCCCGGCGGCAGACAACTGCCTTCCCTGTTGACCGATACGGACGGTACGGTGGGAGTCAGGCTCTCTTCCCATCCGGCGGCCCGGCGGCTGGCTGCGGCCGCGGGCGGAGCGATCACCGGGACCAGCGCCAATCCAAGCGGCTTGCCCGCGGCGGTGACAGCTTCCCGGATCGAGGAGATGTTCCCTTCCGCTATTGACTACATAATCGATGGCGGTCCGGTACCGGGCGGAAGGGGCTCGACCATTGTCGGGAACGATTCCTCCGGGCTCAAGCTGATTCGGGCCGGCGCCGTCCCTTATGAGGATATTCTGGCCGCGCTTCCCGATGCTTAGAAGATTTCGATAAGGCCGCCTTGTTTTTCGAACGATGCCCTTTCTCTTGAATGAATTCATTGCCTATAACCAGTCAAAGCGTTGTGGAGCAGCTGGTCTTCCGGACATCCGCCGGCAAAATCAAGTTCACCGATAATCCTGTCCACTATTGCTAGCGTATTGTGACGTGAATCACAGCCGATGTCGAAACAGACAGTCGATTTTGATTGATCGATTCATAACATTCCCTCTGTAAAGTACCGATGAAATCCAGGAACAGGTGATCCTGCCGGCTCCAGGATGTACCGCGACGGATCAGAGATCGGTTCCCGCTCCAGTCAGGCCTGGCCTTGCATAAAGGACACCCGGCACTGGCGCAAGGTAGTCTTTGGGCCTAAGTATAAACAGGCCAGGAGCCAATGATGCACCGTTCCAGGTCGGCTATCCCGGAAAGTTTTCGCATCCCGTTTTCTTCATCGCTTACTATAAACTGTTAGGGCAAGTTTGTGTTTCCAGTTCGATCAGGTCTGGCCGGCGGCTCCGGATTGAATATCAGCCGGGCATCGGCCAGGCGCCGGTAGAGGATGATATTCTTGCGGTGCGGGAACCATTCGATCAGAAAGACCGCCAGTGCCTCCCATAGCGATACCCAGGCCGCGACCGTAAGCCCTTCGGCGAAGACATTGGCCACCACCGACCTGTCTTCTCCGAGCCACTGGTTGACTGAAACCGAAGTGAAGAGGATGGCCAGGCCGATGCCGAACAGAATTGCCGCCCGGCGGAACATCTCCATAACTCTGTTCTTCTCGGTTTCGGTCAGGTAAAGGAAATAGCTGTTGACGCTCCGGCGAATCCTCAAAAGCCTGGACTCGTCAGGCGGCTGGGAAAGGGAGAATCTGAGGAGGAAAGGTTCGCGGGCCAGTTCCCGTACGCAATCGATCAGGTAATCGACCAGACTCGGATCCAGATCCCTGCGAATGTAAGGGGCGTTCCTGTCGAAGTCGCTATAGAGGTCTTCAAGGCGAGGTGCGGCGATATCGATAACAAGTCTGCCTTCGGGATCACGCTCATAACGGTCGAGAACCGCTTTTTTCATAGTCCTGGACCCTAATGGCTATCGGTAAGTGACCCACATTATCATGACGCTCGCGCGCAGCCCGACAGTAGCAGGAAAAGGGTGAGGAAGAGCAGGGTTCTACGATAAGTCATCAATCCGTTCATCGGCGGGCCTCCTGGGGAAGGGGATTCTTTAGAGATGCTTTCTGCCCATATTAACCTATCATAACATTATTTGGCATCAGTTGTTGAACAAATACCGGCGCCAGCTGCGCTGCCGGCCCGCCGATCAGGGTAGCGAATCGAGGCGGGTTCCCGGCCCCATAAAGGGGTGGCCCTTAGAAAATTCCGGCTCGATTGGGAATAGGGGTTGCCTTACCCGGGGCGGCTGCTGGTAGAATTACCATTGAAAGAATCCTGAATCCGTGACGGTTTCGTGGAAAAATTTTACTGTTTCTGTTCAAGGTTAAAGCCCCCGCCTTTCAGGCGGGTAGCATTATGCTAGCAGTTTGCTTATACTGCTTCGTATGGAATATCGGCAAGGAAGTCATACGAAGTATAAGATAGAATACCACTTTGTTTGGG
>JAGXFP010000024.1 GCA_024637225.1 Desulfobacterales bacterium | reverse complement strand
TTCATCAAGTATCTGACTCCGCGAGCCGCGCAACACTCGGTACGGGCTGCTGGTTAAGCTTTGCCCGATAAGGACTTCCTACCTTGATACTGGGCAAGGCACCCTATAAGAAGCACCAAGCTGCGCTTGGCGCACTAACGATAATGATAAGTTCGGCTAAAGCCGGGATTGCCATAATGTCATTTTGAGTTACATGAGAAATCTTAATAATATCGGTTTGTTAAACAATAAGATTTCTCACATTCGTTCGAAATGACAGCTTTATTCGCCTTTTTCGAATCAAGTTATTATGAGCGTAGCGAAACAATCCAGATAGATGTAACTAACTGAAAATACCGGGTTGCTTCACCTTGCTCCTTGCAATGACGTGGGAAACACTTTTTGCAAATTCATCAACTCATCTTATCAACTGAACCTCTTACCTGGCCGAAAGTTCCCTACGCTCTTTCAGGCAGTTCTTGAGGTTCGCCGCCGCCCTTTCAAACTCTTCTAAAAAGGCCGCCCCGTTCAGCATATAGAAGCGGTGCCGGGTTTCCTTCACGGCCGTCAGCAGGCCCGCTTCGGCCATCATGTTCAGATGGCGTGAAATGACAGACCTGTCCTGGGGCAGATTCTCGGCGATGGTGCTGATATCCGCTCGGCCTTGCAGCAGCAGGAACCTGAGGATCTGGGTCCGGGTAGGATCGGTCAGCGCCTTGAACATTTTCGAATCAAGCGTCTTTACCAGTTGGTCCGCCGCCTCTGCCGCCCTCGTCAATTCCATATGTGCATATTAGTGCGCACATATGCACATGTCAATAAACAAAAAAGGGGCTGGGATTTACCCCGGCCCCATCTGCTAACTTTCCTTCACTATTTACCCATAAGCTTAGCGGCAGCAGATGAGACAGTTTGGAACAGCACAAAGACTTATCCGCAAAAAGTCGAAATTGCCACAAGATAGTTGCGAGGGTGAAAGAAACAACCGGAAAATCCCGGCGCAAGATTACTGCGGGAAAGCCAGGGAGGCGTGGCGGAATTTTCTCTTATCTTTATACATCACCCGGTCGGCCCGCTCTATCGCCTCGTTCAGTTCGGAGCTTTCCTCAAGCTGGGCATGGCCGATACTCAGTGATATTCTGAAGTCATGCGTCTTCATCCGGGAATTCCAAATATCCACATTTGCCAGGATCCTCTGCCGCAATATCGTTGCTTCGCTTTGGCCGGCCCCGGACATGACAATCATAAATTCATCGCCCCCGAAGCGGAACAGCACATCGGAAGACCTGATCGACCGGTTCAAGATACCGGCGCAATCCTTAAGAGTCCGGTCACCGAAAACGTGCCCGAAGGTGTCGTTGACGGCTTTGAAATCATTTATGTCGACCACCATGATCACCATTTTCACGTTACCGCGTTTCACCTTCTCCATCTCATGGGACATGTACATATCCAGAAAATGGCGGTTCTTCAGACCGGTCAGCGAATCATGGGTTGCCATTTCCCGCAGCTCGATCTGCCGGGAACGGAGATTGTGGACAAGGGTGATGATCTGTTCCTGGATTTCCGAATAGGGATCCCTTAACACATTGGCCCGGTAAACCTCGCAGTCGATGCAATCGGTTGTGCCGTCAGGGCCTCTGGTTGTGGAGTTTGTAACGCAAAGGGTACCGGCGATCAGCCAGCAGCGGCCGCACTCGCTGCCATGGGCGGGACAGTCGAACCTGGCACAGCCCTTCTTTTCCCAGCACTTGACGTCTACTTCCTTGGCAACCGATCCAATCCATTCGGCCCAGGTCTTGTCATCCTCCCGGATGGACAGCCCGATAAAGGAGCGCAAACTGCAGGTTATATCATCCAGGGATTTATCGAAATTGACTCCATCTGTCATTTATCCTCCTCATTTGATTACTAATCATTTGGTTAATCATTTGGTTAATCATTTTCGAATCAAAAAATCATATAATTTATCAATAAAGCTGAACCACCCTTCATAAAACAAAAACCTAACCTTTACAACAATAAAACTGATCACCGCTTGCCGGTGAAAAACCCCTCGGCGATATCCACATCATCCCTGCTGCCGATAATCAGCGGCACCCGCTGATGGAGGCAATCGGGTTCGATATCCATAATCTCCCGGCCGTCGTCGGTGATCGCCCGCCCGCCGGCCTGCTCGGCGATAAAGGCCAGGGGGGCCGCCTCGTAGAGGAGGCGCAGTTTTCCGGCCGGTTTATTGGGGTTTTTGGTATCGCTGGGGTAGAGGAAGACGCCGCCGGTAATCAGGTTGCGGTGGAAATCGGCGACCAGCGAACCTATATACCTGGCGCTGTATGGCCGGCCGCTACCCTTGTCGGCTTGCTTGACAAACTCAACATAGCGGCTCATCTCATCTTTCCAGTAAATGGTGTTGCCCTCGTTGACGCTGAAATATTTGCCGCGGGCCGGCATTTTGATATCGGGGTGGGAGAGGTAGAATTCGCCGACGGTCGGATCGAGGGTGAAGCCATGCACCCCTTCGCCGGTCGTATAGACCAGCATGGTGCTCGAACCGTAGATGATATAACCGGCCGCCACCTGTTTGCGGCCGGGCTGGAGAAGATCGTTTTCCGCGTTGGGGGAACCGCCGTTTATGGCCCGGTGGATCGAAAAAATCGTGCCGACGCTGACGTTGACGTCGATATTCGACGAACCGTCCATCGGATCGAAGGCCAGGGTGTACTTGCCCTCGTAACCCTCGACCACAGGAATGGCGTCGGCCTCCTCCTCGGAAGCCATCACCGATACAAAGCCGCACCGGGCCATGCGCCGCTTGATCGCCGAATTGGCGAAATCGTCGAGCTTCTGGACCTTCTCGCCCTGGATATTGGTGGTGCCGACCATGCCCATAAAATCTCCGAGCCCGGCCATATTGACCTCGGCCGAGATAGTTTTGGCGGCGACGATAAGTTCGCTTAACAGTCCGGACAGGTCGCCGGTGGCCTCGGGGTGACTGCGCTGCCGGTCGATAATATTGCGGCTGACGGTGATGCCGTATGAATCGTTGGTCATTTCTCCTGCCTTCCTGGTTTCAATATGGTAATAGTATTGTAAATATTCGTCATCACTTCCCAGGAAGGCGATCAGGCTGCTTCACATACAGTCGTATAGACTCTGCAGCCTGCTTACCTCCCTGAAAAGCGATGACGAATATTTAAATTAGGGGGTTTTTGTCATTTTCTAGTGTCAAGCCGAATATTTACATAGTATTTGCCAAATCCCGTTTTCCGAAAGTCCTTCAATAACAAACGAGCATGTAACCGATCACGGGATAAGCCACTCAGGATTGGTCAATCTCCTCTCCGGTAAGCGATTACAGGGTGCCGGAGATGCAAGGCATCGGCCTGCGATGTGTACTGATGTACATGAGCAGGCCGATAACACAGCAGATTCGGTACCCTGTGATCGCTTACACGAGCATACCTCAGCAAACGACAAAATTCAATGACTACCGACTCCGATAAACTCGAACAGCCCTTCCTGCCTACCGGCAGATGGCAATCCTACGTCACCCTGCTCTCCACCAATAAACAGTACCGCCGTTTCTGGATTTCCGGGGTGATCAGCCATCTCGGCAACTGGTTCAACTACATCGCCATCTTCGTGCTGCTCAACGAGCTGACCGGCAGCGGCCACGCGGTGGGCTGGTTTCTGATCGCCAAATTCCTGCCGACCAGTATCATGGGGCCGGCCGCCGGGGTGATCGCCGACCGGGTGCCGCGCAAGTTCATCATGATCGCCTCCGACCTTCTCCGGGTCTTTATCGTCTTGGGCTTCCTGTTGATTAAAAGCGAGGAGCAGGTCTGGCTCGTCTATCTGCTCGCCTTTGCCCAGGAAACGGTGTGGACCTTTCACATCCCGGCCCGGAGCGCCTCCCTGCCCAATATCTGCCGGCCGGAGGAATTAAATGTCGCCAATGCCCTGGGCGGCGCGACCTGGTCGATCATGCTTGCCTTCGGTTCCGCCGCCGGCGGCTTCGTTACCGCCATGTTCAACTGGCAGACCGCCATCGTCATCGACGCCGCCACTTTTCTGATCTCGGCCGCGATCATGGCGACCGTCGCTCTGCCGCCGCTCCTGAAACGGGCCTTAAAAGGCAAGCCCGGCTGGCGCGATTACACCGGCCTGAACGATATCATCGAGGGCTACCGTTATGTGACGGCGCACCGCGAGGTCGCGGCCCTCCTGATGGTCAAAAGCGGCTGGGCCATGGCCGGGGGCATTCTGGTGCTTCTTACCTGGTTCGGGGAAAATGTCTTCAGCGGTTTCGGCGCCGGCAGCGGCAGCGGCATCCTTTACTCGTTCAGGGGCATCGGCGCGGCCCTCGGCCCGATTCTAGCCTGGCGGCTCTTCGGCGAGACCCGTTCGGCCATGTACCGGGCCATCGGCCTCTCCTTTTTCACGGCGACAATCGCCTATCTGCTCTTCAGCCAGAGCCAGCACATCATGGTCGGCGCCGTCTTTGTCCTGCTCGGTCACCTTGGCGGCTCGGTCCAGTGGGTTTTCAGCACCAATCTGCTCCAGCGCCTGGTCCCCGATCACTTCCGGGGCCGGGTCTTCGCGGCCGAAATGGCCATGGTGACCTTTATTCTGAGCCTCTCCACCTGGTTTACCGGCGCCGCCCTGGACAGCGACCTGGACCCACGCACCATCGCGGTCCGCCTGGCCCTGCTCTTTCTGGTCCCCGGCACGCTGTGGATCGGATATATGATCTTCGGAAGAAAGGGCGGAGCCCGGGCCGGAGCTGATTGACCGGCCTTCCTGCCTTGATCTCATCCCCAAAGCGAGGTAAGGGAAGTCATGCACCGAACAAGATTCATAGTGGCGGGAAGCTTTATCGACGGCAGCGGCGCCGAGGCGCGCCGAAATATCTATCTGGCGGTGAAGGACAGGATCATTACCGCGATCGGGCCCGCCGCCGACCTGCCCGCTTCCGCCGGAGCGGCTGTCGATGACTTTTCGCACTGCACCATTTTGCCCGCCCTGATCGACTGCAGCGTCTCCCTGGCGCGATCGCCATCCGTGGACCCCGGGGTGCGGCTGGCCGCGGAAGAGGCCGGCCCGGCGGACAAAAGCGCCAGGTTGGCGCGGCATAGCCGCTACTGCCATGTCCATGGCGTGCTGGGGGTGGCCGACAGCGATGACCAATCCGGCCCGGTCGATGTTTATCAAAAGAAGATGACCGATGGGGGCATAATTGAAATTCGCTCCGCTCGCCTTTGCCGGAGCAGTAAGGATTGCGAGACCGGCAACCAGGGAGGAGGTGATTTTCTCAAGATCGCTTATTCCGCCAATATTGAGGATCAGGAAGACTCCTATCCTCAGCTCAGCCATGAAGAGCTGGCCCGAATTCTCATGCGCCGGGGCGGAAGAAAGGCGGTGGTGGTGGCCAATGGCCACCGCCGGGTGGAGGAGGCCCTGGCGGCGGGGTGCGATGCTATTGAACAGGGCTACGGCATGGGCGAGGACAATCTCAGGAGGATGGCGGCAAGGGAGGTGCTGTGGATTCCCAGTCTGTCGCGGGCCAAAAACAGTCTGGACGGCGCCGGCTCGGGCGGGGAGGTGTGCTGCCGATTCTCCCACCGCTACGCGGCGCCGGGGCAGCCGGTCCCCGGCGCGGAGGCTTTTTGGAAAAAGATGCTTGCCGAACAGCTGGCGCAACTGCGTCTTGCCGGAAAGATGGGGGTGACAACGGCGCTGGGAACCGGGGCCGGCAGTGCTGGCATAATTCACGGCGAGTCCATGGCCGAGGAAATCAAATTATTCATCAAGGCCGGCTGCCCGCTGGAGGAAACCATCCGCTGCGCATCTGAAACCGGGGCCAGGTTCTTCGGCATGGAGGGGCTGGGGAAGCTGACTGTCGGCCGGAACGCAACATTTCTGATAACCAGGGGCTCGGTGGGGCAGCTGCCCAGAAAACTTTCCTATCTGGAAGGCATCTATGTCGACGGCGTTCCCAGCGGCGCATATCGCAAAAATCCTTTCCGGAAAGCGTGACTGGGGCATTTCACCTGACCAAGTATATGGCGAAGGGGCAAAAACAGATCCACGAAGCGATAGGGAAACCAAAGCCAAAGAATTCTGTCGGGGATTTTCTGTAATTTTTTACGCAAACAGCTTGCCCGTCAAACCGAGATGTATTAAATTGCAAAGTTGGGCGGTAATAATAGTTACTGATATCGCTTAGCTGCTGAAAACATAAATCTGAAAAAGGCAACTTCATCGAAAGATGGAGGCGCAAAATCACCGGTCTACCGGGAGTGTGACACTCCCAACGACAGCGGGATTGCCAGATATGACTCACCAAAAGGCATATTCTGTAAATCATCTTGCTGCGCCAGACAAAGCCCGGTGCAACAAGGATAACGAAGATGCCATTTCTCCCCATTTCCCGAAACTGCAAAACTCGATCAACGACCTGTAAACCCCAATTCCCCGCGGCAATCGCTCTTTTCGCCGCCACGGCCTTGATCGCCCTTTCGATCGGTCTCATCAATCCGGGTAAGGGTGCCGCACAGCCGCTCGTTAACAATTCGGTCCCCGATTTACTCGCCGAATACGGTCAGGTAATTTACCGTGTTAATGAGGACAGTCCCAAACAACTATATATTATCGGGATCAGCCATCGGAACCCGACAACCGGCCGAAACAACGGCGACACCGTCCGGACTCAGGCCGAGATATTTCGCATCGGCGAATGGCTCAACCGGCACAAGGATCTTGAACTTCTGTTGCCGGAGGGCTATTTCCTTAAAAACAGCCGGTTATTCAATAAAGCTTCCGATCCGAATAATAATTTGTCCGACAATGTTCAGCTTCACAAGAGACTGGCCGACGAAAACCATTTCGTAAATGCCGAGATGCTGCTTATGGAATCTTTCGATATGCGCGCCTCTCAGGTTGAGGACCGCAATATCTATAAAGCCGTGCGCAGCAGTCTGAAGAATCTGAAAGTGGATGATCTCGACAAATTATCGCCCCGGCAGAGGCTGGCGGAGCTGAAGTTTCTGCAGGAAATCCGCACCGCGAAGCTGCTGCAGAACATCCCCGACGTAATTGAAAGCGAATTACGAAACGGCACGATCCGGAACTCTTTTGCCATGTTCACCATCGGTTTGAATCATGTCACCCATATCATCCGCTATCTCAATGAAAATCCCTTCAGCATTGATGCTCCGGAAGATCTCGCCAACCTTAACGACTTCAATGCCGAACTGGATCTGCTTAAGAAAGGCTATGGGATCACCATTATCCTTCCCCGCACCCTGGCGAACAATGCTGAATTGCTGGAGGCGATGAATCTCACCCGGATTCAGATGGCCAGCAAAGAAGCTGTCACGATCAGCCAGTAATTCCCTACCCTACCTACCCTATCGGCGCGAGCCCCACCTTTCGGCAAATCAGCCGGGGCTCCGCCGGATATGGGTAAAAGCCTTTTCCCTCACCCTCACCCTTACCCCTCACAACTGGCTTGACCTTGGCGGCGGAATGGTTCATGATTCAATGCCTGGCTTTACTTAACAAACCAGAACCTCGTAAATCCAACGAGCAAGACGCGATAGTTCCGGGGTTAAAGCTACCAGACCGGCAACACCCAATATGGCCAACCTGAGACTGAAAATACCGCCCCTTGCCCAGGCCGGACTGTGCCTCATCGCCATGGGGTTACTCGACCGCTACCTGCCGCTGCTCGCCCTGCCGATCCCTTTCCGGCCGCTTATCGCGGCGGTGTTGATCGTTTTAGGCGGCGCGGTCGGGGTGGCCGGGATTGTTTCGTTCCGGAGAGAAAAAACCACCGTCGATCCCCGCTTCCCGGAGAAAGCGGCCACCCTTGTCGTCTCGGGGGTCTACCGTTACAGCCGCAATCCAATGTACCTGGCCGTCCTCTTGATCCTCCTCGGCCTCGCCCTGTTCTTCGGATCCCTGGCCGCCTTTCTGCCGATCCCGCTCTTTATCCTGTCGATCAACCGGTTGCAGATCGAACCGGAGGAGGAGGCTCTGGAAGCGGTGTTCGGAGAAGGTTATCGACAATACAAAGAAAAGGTGGGCCGCTGGTTTTCGGGCGCGGCCAACAAGGGCTCATGAAAGAAAAAGTGCGCGGATATCTGCTGCTGCCGGCCCTGCCGAGCTTGATCTTTGTAATCGTGGCGGCCATGCCGGTGGAGGTGGTCGGCTGTAGATTACGGGGGTTACTCGCGGCGGGCATCGCCATGGCGGGGGCAATGGGCGGCGTGGTCGCGGTGGGCAAAGGCTTGTTTGAACGGATTCGCAACCGGCCGGGATCGGGCTGGTGGATAGCGGCCGGCCTGATTCTGGCCCTGCCGGCGATCTATGTGGTTTCCCTGGCGATCTGAGGGGAAAGCTTCATGGCAGCCCCATAAAAAGGGGGCGGGATCGGGTCGCACATCGCCCGCCAATCCCGGGCGGCGCTTTCCGGATTGGAGCGAAGCGTCCGGCCTGCTTGTTTCCCGACAAATATTTCCCAACGGGCTGTCCGCCCCACCTTTTCGGCGGTGCGATTAAGGAGCAGGGACCAACTCCCCCTCCCTATCGCCCCGCCGCGCAGATCTCGTAAAAGTCCCGCCCGGCAAGATCGTTGATGACCACGGCCGGGAACCTTTCCACCTCGAAGCGGAAAAGCGCCTCGGGTCCGGCATCCTCGAAGGCGACCACTTCGGCCCTGGTGATGCTCTTCGACAACAGGGCGCCGGCCCCGGCGATCGAGGCCAGGTAGATCGCCCCGTGCTTCAGCATGGCGTCGCGCACCGTCCGGGAACGCTTGCCCTTGCCCAGGGTGGCCTTCAGCCCCAGTTCGAGAAGTTGCGGCGTGTAGGGATCCATCCGGTAGCTGGTGGTCGGCCCGGCCGAGCCGATCACCTGTCCCGGCCTGGCCGGGGTCGGGCCCACATAGTACAAAAGCTGACCGGCCAGATCGACCGGCAGCTCCCTGCCTTCGTCGAGGAGGGCGCAGAGGCGGCGATGGGTCTGGTCCCGGCCGGTATAGAGAGATCCGGTCAGGCCGACCATATCCCCGGCGCTCAGGGTCTCGATTACCCCTTCGGCAAAGGGAATCGTAATCTCCCGGAGATTTTCCAGGGCGGCCGGCATTACCTTGAGAAATGACATATTGCGTCCTTCGTAAGCGATCACAGGGCACCGAATCTGTTGCGTTATCTGCCTGCTCATGTACACCAGTACACATCGCAGGCCGATGCTTGCATCTCCGACACCCTGTAACCGCTTACTGGATGGGAAATGGGCCGAACCGTGGCGCCTTATCCCGTGATTAGTTACCGTCCTTCTATCTTTATGAATCGGACTGCCCGGGCCATTCCCGCCCGGTCAGGGTTCTTTCCTTGTGGCGATGGGCATGGCACTGGATATTGACCGCCACCGGCAGGCTGGCGATATGGGAGGGGAACACCTCGATATTGACGGCCAGGGCCGTATTGATCCCACCCATTCCTTCAACCCCCTGCCCTTCCCGGTTCAATCGCGTCAGGATATCGCTTTCGAGCTCGCCCACATCCCGGCGCTGGTGATGCTCGCCGAGGGGCCGGAACAGTGATCTCTTGGCCAGAAGCGCCGCCTTTTCGAAGGTGCCGCCGATCCCCACCCCGACCACTAGGGGGGGGCAGGGATTGGGCCCGGCCGCGAAAACCGTCTCGCAGATAAAATCGACCACACCCTCGATCCCGGCCGACGGCGGCAGCATCCGCAGACGGCTCATATTCTCGCTGCCGCAGCCCTTGGGCAGATAGAGGATCCGCAGATCGTCACCGGAGTGGGATTCGAGATGGACGACGGCCGGGGTGTTGGTCCCGGTATTCTTCCTGGTCAGGGGATCGCAGACCGACTTGCGCAGATAGCCTTCCTCGTAACCCTGCCGGACTCCCTCCTGGACCGCCGCCTCCGGGTCGCCGTCGAAAATGAGTTCGCGGCCGATCGAAACGAAGGCGACGCTGACCCCGGTATCCTGGCAAACCGGCATCTGCTCGCGGCTGGCAATATCGGCATTGACCAGGAGCAGGTCGAGAAGGTCCCTGGCCAAAGGCGAGGTTTCCCGGTCCCGGGCCTGGACCAGCCCTTCGAGGATATCCGGTTCCAGGTCGCAGGCCGCCTCGATGACCATTTCCCGGACCGTTTCGGTAATTTGCGCGGTTTCGATAATCTTCATGACGAGGTCACTTGCCGTTATCGAGCAGGGCCGAGAGATCGGCCTGCATGACGAAACTGTGTTCGGCGTCGGGGTAGGCGCCTTCCTTCACCTCGCTCCGGTAGGAAGCGACCGCCTCCTTAATCTGCGGGGCCAGGTTTACATAGGATTTCACGAACTTCGGCACGAACTTCTCGAACAAGCCCAGCATATCGTGGGTGACCAGGACCTGGCCGTCGCAGCCGGCGCCCGCCCCGATGCCGATAGTCGGAATGGAAAGTTTTTCGCTGATCAGGGCCGCGAGCTGATCGGGGATGCATTCCAGCACCACGGCGAAGGCGCCGGCCGCTTCCAGATCCCGGGCCGAGTCGAGAAGCTGCCGGGCCGAGTCGAGATCCTTGCCCTGCACCTTGAAACCGCCGAGATTGCCGGCGGTCTGCGGGGTCAGGCCGATATGGCCCATCACCGCGATTCCGGCCCGGACCACGGCCCGGACGGTGTCGCAAATCTCAGAGCCCCCTTCGAGCTTAACCGCGTCGCAGCCCGCCTCCTTGATAAAACGGCCACCATTGACGATGGCGTCACGGGAACCGGTCTGGTAGGACATGAACGGCATATCGCCGACCAGAAGGGCCTGCTCGACCCCGCGGTTCACCGCCCGGCAATGGTGGAGCATCTCCTCCATGGTAACCGGCACCGTCGAGTCATAGCCCAGCACCACCATCCCCAGGGAATCGCCGACCAGGACGATCTCGATCCCGGCCCCGTCGAGCATCCGGGCGAAACTGACCTCGTAGGCGGTCAGCATGGCGATCTTCTCGCCCGCTTTCTTCATGGCGATTATGTCGGGGACGGTCAATTTCTTCTTCATAACTCTACCTTGGCAGGATTTACTAGAATAGTCGAGGGCCGGCATCATTATCACCGCCGGTGAAAGCGCGGCCGAAATGTTCGTAGGCGGCCCGGGTAGCCATCCGACCCCGGGGGGTTCTGACCAGAAAGCCTTTCTGGATCAGAAACGGCTCGTAGACGTCTTCCAGGGTATTCTTCTCCTCGCAGACCGCGGTGGCCAGGGTGTCGATCCCCAGCGGTCCGCCCCGGAACTTGTCGATTATGGTCAGGATGATCTTGCGGTCCATTTCGTCGAGCCCCTGGGCATCGACCGCCAGCATATTGAGAGCGGCATCGGCCACCTCGGCGGTGATATGGCCGGAAGCCCTGACGTCGGCAAAGTCCCGGACCCTCTTCAGGAGACGGTTGGCGATCCGGGGGGTGCCCCGGGAACGGCCGCCGATCTCGCGGGCCCCGGCCGGATCGATCCTGATCCCCAGGACCGAGGCGGCCCGGGTGACGATCTCGACCAGTTCCGCGACCCGGTAAAATTCGAGCCGGAGCAAAACCCCGAACCGATCGCGCAGGGGCGGGGTCAGGAGACCGGTGCGGGTGGTGGCCCCGACCAGGGTGAAGCGCGGCAGGTCCATCTTCACCGAACGGGCGCCGGGGCCCTGGCCGATGATCAGATCGAGCTGAAAATCCTCCATGGCCGGATATAGAATCTCCTCGACGGCGTGGTTGAGCCGGTGGATCTCGTCGATAAAAAGGACATCGCCTTCCTGGAGGCTGGTGAGAATGGCGGCCAGGTCGCCGGCCCGCTCGATCACCGGCCCGGAGGTCACCCGGATATTGGTCTCCATCTCGTTGGCGATAATATAGGCCAGGGTGGTCTTGCCGAGGCCGGGGAAGCCGTGGAAAAGGATATGATCGATGGCTTCGCCGCGGTTGCGGGCGGCCTGGATGGCGATCTTCAGGTTGTCCTTGAGCTGCTCCTGGCCGATATACTGGGAAAGCAGCCGGGGCCGCAGGGCCTGATCGAGCTGGTCGTCCCGGCCGTGGGAGGCGCTCAGGATCCGTTCTTCGTGGTTCATGCCATCGACCTCAATGCCTGCCTTAACAGATCCTCAAGGGATAACTCCCCGTACCCTTCCTCGCCCGCAGCCGACCGGACCTTTTCGAGCGCCTTGCGGGCGTTGGCCGGGGGATAACCGAGGTTGACCAGAACCGAGATCACGTCAGCGCTCTGCCGGTCATCGGCTTCGGCAACCGTCGGACCGAGGACGACCGAGTCGGTGGCGGCCATGAAGTGGACCTTGTCCTTCAACTCCAGGCACATTCTCTCCGCCGTCTTTTTGCCGACTCCCTGCAACTTGGTCAGCCTGCCCAGATCGGCACCGGAAATGGCCCCGGCCAGATCGGCGGGCGCCATCCCGGCCAGGATATTTACCGCCACCTTCGGCCCGATCCCCGACACGCTGGTCAAAAGGACGAACATCTCCTTTTCCCCGGGATCGAGAAAACCGTAGAGATCGATGGCATCCTCGCGGACGTTGGTAAAGATGTGGAGAAAGATTTCCTCGCCGGTTTCCGGCAGCCGGTGAAGGCCGCCCGGCGAGAAAAAAACCTCGTAGCCAACCCCGCCGACCTCGACGATCAGGTTCCGCGGTGACTTGTGGGCGAGAATTCCTCTGAGGCTGGCAATCATCTTATCATCACGCTGTTGGTTGTTAAATTTCCGGCTGGATTTCCGGCCTGCAGGCGCTACGAGCCGCCGTTGTTGCAAGCAGAGAAGCCAGGAGTCAGGAGCCAGGAGAAAAGCTTTCAAACTCAGCCCTTCTGGCTCCTGACTCCCGGCTTCTGTCTTCTGTCTTCTGGCTTCTGGCTGCCGGCTCCTGGCTTCTGTCTTCCGGCTTCTGAATCCTTCAACCGAAACCGGAATCAGCCTGAAAATAATTGGCATGGCAGATCGCCACCGCCAAGGCGTCGGCGGCATCGTGGCTGGGGCTCTTGGCCAGGGAGAGGATCGCCTTGACCATATGCTGAATCTGGGCCTTGTCGGCATTGCCGTAGCCGGCCACCGCCTGTTTGATCTGGCGGGCGCTGTATTCGGCCAGGGGCAGCTTGCTCTGCATGGCCGCCAGAATCAGGACCCCCCGGGCATGGCCGAGCTTCAGGGCGGAACTGGGATTTCTGGCCATGAACACCTCTTCGATGGCGACCCGGTCGGGACGCCGGGCCTCGATCACCTCACAGACCCCCTGGTTGATCTCCAGTAGCCGTTCCGGAAAGGACTGGCCGGTTTTGACCCTGATCACCCCGCAGCAGACAAACTCAAGGCGCCGGTCGCAAACCTCGATGACTCCGTAACCAGTGGCCCGGGAGCCGGGATCGATACCCAGAATCCTCAACGGCTTAAGCCCCCGGCTCGTAACCGATCACGGGATAAGCCGCCCAGGATTGGCCAATCTCCCAACCGGTAAGCAATCAGGAAATGGCCTCGATAATCTCGTCGGGGATATCGAAGTTTGCATGGACATTCTGCACGTCTTCATTGTCTTCCAGGTTATCGAGAAGTTTCATCAGCTGGGCGGCGGTCTTCTCGTCGTTTACCTCCACGACATTCTGGGGGATCATCGACAGATTGGCCTCGTCATAGGAGATGCCCGCGCCTTCGAGCGCCTCCCGCACCGTTTCCAGATCCTCGGGGGCGGTCAGAACCTGAAAGACGCTGCCGTCGTCGACCACATCCTCGGCCCCCGCTTCCAGGGCGACTTCCATCAGCTTCTCTTCATCGATCGCTTCCCGGTCGATCATGATCGAACCCTTCTTGTCGAACATCCAGGCAACGCAGCCCGATTCGCCTAGATTGCCGTTGGCCTTCGAGAAAAAGCTGCGGATATCGGCCACGGTACGATTGCGGTTATCGGTCATGCACTCGACCAGGACCGCCACTCCGCCGGGCCCGTAACCTTCGTAGAGGATCTCCTCGTAATTGACCCCCTCCAGCT
The DNA here is from genome assembly GCA_024637225.1 of Desulfobacterales bacterium. GTDB lineage: Bacteria > Desulfobacterota > Desulfobulbia > Desulfobulbales > JAGXFP01 > JAGXFP01. The sequence continues at coordinate 13,169 of JAGXFP010000024.1, read as the reverse complement.
CGCCGGTACCCTTCTTGATGCCGCGCTCGACATTGTCCTTGGGCATATTGACCGCCTTGGCGGCAACAATGGCGGAACGCAGGCGGGGGTTGGCATCGGGATCGCCGCCGCCCATCCGGGCGGCCACGGTGATTTCCTTGATCAGCTTGGTAAAAATCTTGCCGCGTTTGGCATCGACTGCCCCCTTGCGGTGCTTGATATTAGCCCACTTAGAATGTCCGGCCATTTACTGCTCCTTAAAGATTTTATTAATTTGTTAATCCGTCACCGTTGATCAGTTCGCTAAAGGTCACGGGATGGCTAAGCAAAGATCGTCAGATATCCAAGGTGTGCAGATCGAGGAGTGACACCATCATCAACCCTTGAAAGAGGTGGCCAAGACAAAGACCTCGCGGCTCTCCGGACGAGAGCTTTTCGGCTTCACTACCCTGGCTGAACCGAAATGGCCCTTTACCTCCTGAAGAAACTCCTTGAAATCCTCGCCCTCGAAGACCTTGCAATAAAAAACGCCGCCCTTCTCCAGCAGCGCCACGGCCAGTTGCAGGGCTCGGCGGCAGAGCTTCAACGATTGCTGCTGATCGGCCCACTTGTTGCCGGTGGTGTGGGGCGCCATGTCGCTGATTACCGCGGAAAAGCCTGGACAGATCCCGGTGATGGCCTCGATAACCGCGTCATCCATGATATCAGCCTGAACCACCTTGATCGGGGCGCCGCCGCCCATCTGAATCCCTTTGCCCCGGTTGAGATCAACCCCGACCACCAGCCCTGAGGAGCCGACGGTCCTGGCGGCATACATCGCCCAACTCCCGGGCTGGCAGCCCAGGTCGAGAACCCGGTCGCCCTTTTTCAGGAAAAGCTGTTTACGCTGGACTTCCTCAAGCTTGTATACGGAACGGGCCGGATAGCCTTCCTTTTTGGCCCGCTTAAAATAATGATCCTGTACTTTTTTCAAATTTCATTCGGACCGGTAAGTTCCGGTCACCTCTGTCTTGTCAAATTTCTTAAACCTGAATCCGTTACGGCTATTGGCGGTTCACCTGTGCCAACCTGAATTTCCGTGCTCGCGGTGGAGAAATTGCCCCACTCCGCCTTTACGTTCAAGCCCTCTTCGAACGCTTACCGATTCAGGTTCAAGTGATTTATTTACCCAATATTGACAAGGAATACAAGGCACACCCAACCTTTATTTTGTCGACATTCAAGGGTTGAAATCAAGGATTACAAGATGATTGGGGAGTTTTTTTTGTCCAGGACCGGCAACCGAGCCGCCGCCCGAACATCAATGGCTGGTTGGCCGGGGATTTACCCTTTGCCTGAATCCTTGAGGGCTTTTAGATGGATTCTGCTTTATCGGCCTGTTGGTTATACCGCAAACAGGAGTGGGCGAGCGGGAATCGTGGCAATGCAGCAGTCGTACAACCAGTTCAGCTCACCGGTAGTGCAGGCACCACCGGTGATTTAAGCGAACCCGGGCTGGGCATTCAGACTTCATCATAGCCGAGATCGTCCCGCTCCAACTTATCGATCGGGCCGGTCCAGTCCTCCGGCTGTTCCGTCTCTTCGGGGGCCAACTCTTGCCACTCGTCCATATCCAGCTCATTGACATCGCCGTCGAAATACTGAATCTCGATAACCCCCTCATCATCATCATAATCGATGACGGTGAAAGTCCGATCACTTTTCGGTTCCCAATACCATTGGTCAATCCGGGGATCAATATTGTCATCAACCATACCTTCGCTCCACGCTCAAAGATTTTCCCGAAAACCGTCATGATCTCGCACACATGACTGTTATTGCCGATAAGGCAAGCGAGTTATGTCGCCCCCTTAGCTCAAGCTATAACCCCGAGAAAAAGTTGTCAAATTAAAATTGCGTTCCTGACTCGGAAAGCTTTCCAGAACGGGACACATGCAGGGAGGCGGCGATATTGGCTAGAGTGACGGCAGGTGAGTTAGTGCCTGCCCATAAATGGTCTTTTTGCTCGATAACTTCGTCGCCGCGGAGTCGGAAAGTGCTCACGTACCCGAGTACGCGAAGTTTATACCCTTCAGGGTGCTTTTCCGACATCCTTGCTTCTCGTTCTCGGACAAAAATCCTCATTTCTGGATAGACACGAATTATTTTAAAAAATCAAAGTTCTGGAGGAGGGGCTCCGCCGGATTCCCGCACCGGTAACCGTCCGCCTGGGCGGTCCGCCAAAGTATCCCGGAACCGCCGGACTGTAACCGTTCAGCAGTGGTGCGGATTTGGACAAGCGGATCGGCGCCGCGTACCTCGTGTCCGTAACCGGGCCGATCGTCCGAAGATGCGGTGCTGCTGAACGGTTACCCGTACCGCGTGGCGATTTCCAGATAACGGGCGCCCTCTTCCCCGCGGCCGTGCTTCATGCAGCCTTGCCCGTAGATCATGCATTTTCGAACCAGCTCCCGGCGAGCCAGGTTAGTCTGTTCCGGATTAAGCGCGCCTGAATCGAGGATCTTCAGAATGGCTGTGATCCGAAAGCGGTCCATGCCGACCCGGTGAATCCGCGATAACTGATCGTCGCGGCCCCCATCCTTAATCGTAAAAGGCTCCGGCACCAACAAAAAGGGAAAGCGGACACTGACCCGCAGCCAGAAATCGTAGTCCTCGCAGCAGACCAGGGTTTCATCAAACAGCCCCGTCACATCGAACAGCTCGCGGCGCACCATGGCGGTAGACATCCCCACCGCGCAGAGCTCCAGGCAGCGCGGGAAAATAAAGCCGCCTTCCCTGGCATGTTTGTTTTTCTGATTGAGAAGCCGGCCGTGCCGATACCAGACCTCGTCGGTATGGGAGACCAGGTATTCGGGCCGGGCCGCCATGGCCGCCGCTTGGACGGAGAGTTTTTCTGGGGCGAAGCTGTCGTCGGAATCGAGAAAAGCCAGGAGCCCGAAGCGGGCCGCCCTGATCCCGGTATTGCGGGCCGCCGCCGCGCCGAGATTGTCCTGATAGAGATAGCGAACCGCGTTGCCGTAAGAGGCGACCAGTTCATCAGTGGCATCGGTGGAGCCATCGTCGATAACCAACAGTTCGAAATCGGGACAGGATCCGGTCTGCCGCAAGACCGAATCAATGGCCCGACCCAGGAAATTTTCGCGATTATAGGTGGGAATGATGACGCTGACCGATTCAGCCGGCCGGAAAGGGGCTGAACACATCAGTCGAGGTAGACGATCTCGCCGCTGTTCTCGGTGACGATAGAACCGTCATCGAGTTCCAGGACCAGGCTGGCGTCGCTGTTGATATCCTTGACCCGTGCCTCGAATTGCGGCTGCTCCTGGACATTATGACCGAACCGGACCCGCCGGCCCACGGTATCGCTCAGTTCCCGCCATCTTTTAACCAGGAGATGATCCGAATCCGTAAACACTTCGCTCAGTCGGGCCGGATCGCTCAACACACCGGGGCCGTGCTCGGAAAGGATCCGCTCCTCCTCGTAATGGAGGAGCCCGATATTCCAGGTCAGTTTGGCCAGAAAACGGGCCGCAAGCAGATTAACATCGGTCTCGGTTTTGAGGAGTTGCTTGTAGGAAATCGCCAGGTCGGCCAGTTCTCTGGGAAAGTGGACGTTATTGACATTGAGGCCGATGCCGAGAAGAATATATTCCTCGCCGCTGACCGCTCCGCGCATGGTCTCGACCAGAATGCCGCAGATCTTGCGGCCGCCGACATGAACGTCGTTAATCCACTTGAGGCGGGCTTCGGGGATGTCTTCAAGGATGGTTTCGCAGGCGGCCACCCCGGGAGCCAGGGAATAGAGGGCGCTGGAGGCGGGCAGCAGGGTATTGACCAGGACTACGGTTAGCCAGAGCCCCCCGGCCGGGGCATGCCAGTATCGGCTGAACCGGCCACGGCCGTCGGTGAGCTCGTTGGCTGTGATAACCAGGCCGCCGGGAAAAGAGCGCTCTGCATCTTCATGCTCGCGGATCACGGCCTTGGCATGGGCCATGCCCCTTTCCAGTTTATCGAAGCGCTGAATCGTCGAAGCGACCATGCCTCCATACCGGAAGACGGCAAGCACCGTCTCCAGGGGCAAACTCCGATTGCGCTGCTCAATTTCCTCTTCCCTGATCAGCTGCTCGACCCGAGCCGATGACAGAGTAGTCGTTATTCCCATTCAGCCTTGACGCGGGTAATAATCTTCTGGATCAGGGGGAGCGTATCCTTGGGGCAGATCCCGACCAGGGGCTGGCCTTGGTCAACGCTTTCCCCTGGTTTGAAATACATGGAATGGATGATACCGGGTTCGCCTTCATAATAAACGGGCGTTTCCCGCTTCATCAGCGACATGGTGAAGATCTCGTCGCCCGGCTTGATGAAAACTTCCCGCTGGCCGTATTTATCGATCCGGGACTGGATATCCATGGAGAAGAAATATTTGGCCCGCTCGGGAGCGACGAAGGGATAAAGGACCTCCCGAAGGATACCGTCGATGATCTCCCGCTTGGTGAGGGGATGCTTGATGGTGATAATCTTCTCGCCGGCCTCGACAAACTGGCCTTCCAGATCATTCCTGATGAAAGAGACCTCGCCGTTGGTGGGAGAATGGACCGGTTTGGTATTACGCTCCCGAATGAGGATATAAAGGGTGGTCCCGGGAATATGATGCCATTCGCCGCTGACTCCTTCAACCTTGGTGCCGACTTCCACCTGGAAGCGGATCCGGCCGGTGTGAATGGAATGAATATCAACATAGTCGTAGGGGTCGGCCTTGTACTTGCTGATTATTTCATCGAAATCTATATCGTCTTGCTGCATGCGAATGCCTCTGAAATCCCTGTAGGTTACCGGTAATAGAGCTTGCTGCTGCCCATGGTCATCAGGCATTTATGGAGATTGCGGCGGAACTCGCGCCGCTCCCATATCCCCTGAATATGGCCATGCCGCAAGGCATTTCGGGCGCTGTGATAATCGGGCGGCACCTCCTGGCCGGTAGTATCCCTGATCACCCGGGGACCGGCAAAACCGATGCGGCTGGAACGAATGGCGAACTGGTAGTGGGAGCAGCCCAGGAAACTGGCCACCGGCCCCGCGTATGAGTTGTTATCGTAGACCACGATATAGAGGCCGCCGGCATCGATGTATTCCCGAACCGCCATGGTACACTTGGGCATCTGGATAACTCCCAGGGTTCCCTCCTGGATCCTGATGCCGCCGGTGGTATGGACATAGGACAGCAGGGGCCTTCGCTTGAGCTTGGCGACTTCGCAGGCCTGGACGAATTTCTCGCCTTCGGCGGCGCCGACCGTACCGTTCCTGAAATCGCTGTAGAGCATGGCGGTAACGATATCGACCCCCATCAGCTTGGCGTCGAAGGTGATCATCGAACTGCAGCGCCCGGTTTTCTTGATCGCCGCCTTGAGCCGCTTTTCCAGAGCCTGATTATTAAGGGGATTGCCGGCGCAGATTTCAGTGTTGAATTCCCGGATCGAGTCGCGGTCGAAAAGATTTTTCAGGTACCACTCGTACTCAAGGGGAAAGTGGTGACCGCAGTTTTCACAGACTCCGCAGAATTCACCGTAAAGATCGGGGATCCAAAGATCCTTACAGCCCTGTTTCTGGCTGTTCGGACAGGTGACGGTCCGATCTTCGTTGGCCAACGGACTGGTATAGGTATCGCCGAGGTAGGGATCGCCGGCCGGACCATTGCTCCTGCGGTCAGGGGCGGGGCGGACCGAGCGGTAATCCTGCTTTTTGGAGATAAAATCATAGGCGGCGGTAAACGGGGCCGTCACCCTTTTCAGGAATACCGAACTTTCCCCGGAGACATCATTGATGAAATGCTGGGCCAGTTTGCGATGAGTCCTGATCACATCATAACGCAAGCCGTAAAAGGCCTGGGCGATCTTGAGCTTGGCCCGCTTCATTCTGATCGCCGAGGGCTCCGGCTTGCCGCCGAAAGCCCAGAGCGCCATGTTCCGGTATTTTCGGGAACGGAAAATCAAGAGCCGCTTGATCTCATCCGGCCTGAGTTCCCAGGTCACATCGACATAGTTTTCAATATCCGCCGCGTCCTCCTCGGCCTTCTTCATGTTGACTTCATAGGCCCGGAAAGTACGGAGACTCTTGGTCTTGAGGACAACCTCGTCGGTAGCCCGGATCATCTCCCCCTTGACCTTTTTGAAAAAAGCGAAGTCGTCGCGGCGGGCGCCAAGCAAAGGTTCTTCGATGATCCGGTCAATGGTGCCGGCTTTAAGATTATCCAGGGCGGTGATCTTCAAGCGCTCGGCACAGCTCTCGACCAGCTCTTTGGACATCTTCTCCCCTTCCCGGATCTTGCCCTCGATGGCAGCGGCGCCTTCCGGCGAAATCACCGAGTAGTAACCATGAGAGAACATCAGGCGGAGATCGGCCATCCCGATCGCCTCGGCTCCGCCGGAACCGCCTTCCGAAATCACCGAAACCATCGGCACCCGCAGCTTCGACATCACATAGAGGTTTCGGGCAATCTGCTGGCCGGCGCCGGGGTAATCCTCAATGGGAAAGGAACCGGGCGTGAAAATGTAATAATGGATCGGAATCCCTTCGGTCTGGGCGACCAGCATATAGCGCAGGGCCTTTTCGTTGCCCCACGGCTTACTGCAGCCGCCGTTGCGATACTCCTCGCCCTGCCCCTTCTCGTGTCCGATGACCATGACCTGCTGGGTGTAGGTCTTGTTGTTGACCTGGCGGAGAATATTGGCCTTGGCGACCACCATGGACGGATCGATGTTGGCGTCTTCCTCGCCGCCCAGTTCGGTATACTCCTCATATACGTTCTCGAGAATATCCTTCAGGGAGAATCGCAGGGGGCTCCTGACAATCCTGACTTTTTCCATCGGCGAGAGATTCTCGTCGCACCTCTCCTCAAGAAACTGGACCGCGTCTTCGAGCCCTCTGATCTCATCGGCCAGATCGCTCTCCGCGTAGTCATAAAAATTCTCGCGGATCCTGGCGGTCTTTTCCTGCAGACCGGCGAGGTTGCCCCATTCGGTGCCTTCTTTCACCTGGGATATATAGCTGATCCGGTCTTCGACCTTCAAAAGTCTTTTATTGATATCTTCCATATATTAAATCCTGGTCCCGTCTAAAAAGTCAGGAGACGATCAAAATTATCGTTCAGGTATTCGAGATTTGTCAAGATGGGGTCACCCACGGCATTCTCGCCCTCAATCACCACATCCTTCAGGAATTTCCGGCCGCGTTCCTTGGCCTCGGCCATGGTCTCACCCCAGACCAGAGCCAGGGCCAGATTGGGATCGTATTCGCTGGGAATCACATAAGGCCGGTCGGAAGGCACATGGGTATAGACCGTGGACCAGTCGTACTGGGGAAAATCAAACTTGTTGATTGTCCCGATCCAGGGCGCGAAACCGCGCCGGGTATCTTCGGCGACGATCCGCATTTCAATACTGGCGCCGCGAAATTCCACATCTTCCTGGCTGAAGCCGATCCGTTCGCCCAGGCCCAGCCTGATCTGCTCCCTGATCAGGTTCGGCTGCTTGCCGTTCACATAACTGATCCGGCCGGAAACGTCGTTTTCGACCTGGATGCGGGTATTGACTTCCAGGAGGTAAGGCCGGCCGTCCCGGGCCACGATCCATTCCCAGGTACCGACATTATCGTATCTGACGTGGGAAGCAAGCTTCAGAGAATATTGGACGATCTGGTCGAGTACTTCCCGGGCATCGAAATCGTAGGGGAAACAGCTGTCGTCAAAACCGGGAGCAGCTTCCAGGCGCTTCTGGCGGCCGCTGCTCTGGATCGTACAGTTCCGGGTGCCGAAATGGACCCTCTCGCCGTGCCGGCTGCAGGTCAGCTGCACTTCGAGATGGTTGTAGTCCCGCAGACATTGCTCGATCAGGACCCCGCCGTCGCCGAACTGGCGTTTGGCGTAATTCTGGACCTGGCGGTAAACCCGGCGGAACTGCTCGACCTGATGAACCTCCTCGATGCCCATGCCGCCGCCGCCGGCGGCGGCCTTGACCAGGATGGAGGGGTTGCGGATATCCATATCCAGCTGATCGGCCATCAGCTGCCGGGCCACGTCTTCGGCTTCCATCTCGTTATAGATCGGTCCGTCGGTGCCGGGAATGGTGGGAATGCCCAGTCGGTTGGCGACCCGTTTGGTGTTGATCTTGTCGCCCAGATCCCGGATAACCTCCCAGTTCGGGCCGATAAATTTCAGGGGCCGGTCACGGATTGTCACCCTTCTGGCAAAGCGAAAATCCTCGGAAAAAAAGCCGTAACCGGGGTGGATCGCCGTGCAGGCTGTATGGTCGGCTACGGCGAGGATATCGTTGGGATCGGTATAGCTGGAGATCCGCCAGGCGTTATTGCGATTGCTCTCACTGTCGATATTGAGGCGGACATGTTTGGAATCTTCGTCGGCCTGGGTATAGACCACGACATAGTCAAGGCCCAGGTCCTGACAGGCTTCCATTATTCTGATGGCGATTTCGCCACGATTTGCGATCAGTACCTTTTCTTTCAAAACGTCACCGTCAGCTGCCCGGAAATGGGCATGGTTGTCTTGTGATTACTTATTCTCAAAGTTAAATCCTACCAGAAGAAACCCTGATTCGCTCGGCAAAACTACTTCCAAATGCCTGTCTTGAATGGTGGCTCTCCGCAAATGGAGTTTTTTGCTCAAGATCCGGAGGACCGAAAAAAAAGATCCATTGCGGAACGCTTGCCGCCGCCCGCCTTATTCACTCCCGTAGGGGTACATAACCAGCGGCTTAATTATCGAAATGAGGCGCATTTATAACGATTTTAAGGAAATCAGTCAATTTTTTTCTTGCCTGACCTTTGATGTGAAGTCATATCATTACCTTGAAGTAGCGGCGGTTATCGGGCAGTTTGCCCTTACCAACCTGGAAATTTCCGTGATCGCCACAGAGAACCCATCCAGACAGGTTCAGGGCATCAGCTCATGGTTTCAGTGGTGACTTCTGGCGAACACATCACTATTTAATTGTCCTTGGGGTCTTGGTATGTAATAATGGCAAGGATTTTTCTTTTAAATTTAAAAGGCCGCTTTAACCCCAATCTATGGAAAAAGACCCCCCGATATCACCATCATCGCTATCCCGACTGTTTCATAACCTTTTGGACTACCTGGGACTCAATCGCGGTCCGGACAGCACCGAAGAACTCGAGCACGAGATTCAGGAGTTGATCGACGACGGTGAAGAACAGGGATTGATCTCTTCGCGGGAAGGCGAGATGATCAATTCCATTCTCGAATTCCGGGACACGGAGGCCAGGGAGATCATGACCCCAAGTTCCGAGATGGTCCGGGTCGAGGCGGGAACCCTTTTCCAAGAGCTGCTTCAGTTGATTATCGACAAGGGATATTCCCGGATTCCGGTATTTGCCGGCAGCCAGGACAATATCATCGGCATTCTTTACGCCAAAGATCTGCTCAAACACGTCAACGACCAGCAGCTCCCCAAGGCGGGCGACCTGGTCAAACCGGCCTATTTCGCCCTGGAAAATCAAAAAATCATCTTCCTGCTCCGGGATTTCCAGGCCAAGAAGGTCCACCTGGCCATCATTACCGATGAGTTCGGCAGCGTCAGGGGGCTGGCCAGCCTGGAAGATGTCCTCGAGGAGATCGTCGGGGAAATAACCGATGAGTCGGATCAGCCCGTCAGCGGCTGGCAGGTGCTCGACCAGAACACGATTCTCGCCAATGCCAAGACCGACCTGGAAGAAATCGAAAAACATTTTGCCCTGAAACTACCCGAAGGTCCGTACGAATCGATCGGGGGGATGATGATCCATCAACTCGGCTATCTGCCCGGAGTAAACACCACTGTTCGGGTCGGGGGCCTTGATTTTCAAGTACTGTCGGCAACCAAGCGCAGAATCATCCAGGTGAAAATCTCCCGAAGCCAGGATTTATGAGTCCGCAAAAAGCCGGAGAAATCCTTCGCCAGCTCGGGATGAGCGCCATAGCTTGTTAATTTGCCGCTCGTGCTGAGTTTGTCGAATTGCGCTCCGAATAGATGCTAAGAAATAACTTATAAAAAACGGGACAACGGTTCCGGCTCAGGTCTCCGGGGGTTCGTCTACCGCTTATTAGTCCCGCCAACGATTCTGGTTACCATTTGCGAAATAAAATATCCGGCAAACAAATTATCGCGGCTTTAATCTCCGGCCTGCTGCTGCTCGCGGCCTCGCCGGGCTTCGCCGGACTGGCTCCCGTCGCCTGGCTGGCCCTGGTCCCCCTGCTCTACGCAATATCCGGCCGGGACACTTCATCGCGTACCGGTGCACTCCTTGGTTTAATCTGCGGCCTGGCCTATTATCCCGCCCTCATTTCCTGGATAACCGTGGTCCTTGGAAAATACGGCGGGCTGCCTCTCTGGCTGTCAATCCCCGCCCTGCTGCTCCTGGCCTCGTACATGAGCCTCTATCTGGCCGGTTTTGCCGCGCTCTGCTGCTATCTTCAGAAAAGATACCCCCTGATCTGGGTCGCGCCGATAACCTGGGTGGCAATGGACTTTCTGCGGGGCCGGCTCTTCACCGGCTTCCCCTGGTTCGATCTCGCCTACACCCAGTTCGAGCACCCGCTGTTGATTCAAATCGCCGATTTAACCGGTCATCACGGGGTATCCTTCATGCTTGTCATGGGAAATGGACTGATCCTCCACGCCTTCTACATTTACCGGAAAAAGCAGGCCTTTAGATTTAGATCCGAATTTGCCTTTACAAGCGCTCTTTTCCTGATTCTGGCGCTCCTCTCCTATAATCCGCTCAGATTCCAGATCGTTAAAAACGAGCTCAGCGGCCAGGAGAGTTTCGGGGTGGCGGTGGTCCAGGGCAATATTGAACAGGGCCAGAAATGGCGGCCCGAACTGCAACGCCGGACCCTGGATAAATATATAAAGATGTCCAGCCGGATTATGGCAAGCGCTGAGCCGAAACTGCTGGTCTGGCCCGAAACGGCGTTGCCGTTCTATCTCGCCGAATCCCCCCTGCTCGAAGATATTGTCGACCTGGCCGCCAGCCGACGCGATTTGACGATCCTGACCGGTGCTCCCTACCGGGAAAGATCTCCGGCCAGCCCCATTACAAGGTATTTCAATTCCGCATTTTTTATCGATTCCGGGGGGATCAGAGCGGCACGATACGACAAACAACACCTGGTCCCCTTCGGCGAGTACGTCCCCCTGAAAAGATTGCTGCCGTTTCTGGCCCCGCTGGTGGAAACGGTGGCGGACTTCACTCCCGGCCGGGGCCCAAAACCGATCACTTGCCAGAACGTCAGAGTTGGGGTATTAATCTGCTTCGAAAGCATCTTCCCGGAACTGGCCCGAAAACAGACCGCGGCGGGTTCGGAACTGCTGGTTAATCTGACCAACGATGCCTGGTACGGCAGAACTGGAGCGCCCTGGCAGCATCTCTCCATGGCGGTTTTCCGGGCCGTGGAGAACCGGCGCAGCCTTACCAGGGCCGCCAACACGGGGGTAAGCGGCTTTATCGATCCCCTCGGCCGGATGCACGGGCTCTCTCCGATCTTCGAAGACTACATCGCCTACGACGATCTGCCGATAACCGGAATGAAATCGATGTTCACGTTCTACGGCGGTCATCTGGCCGGAATATTCTGTCTGGCAATTACCGGATTGATGGCTATATTTACCTACCGAAAAAAATAAATTAATCCGGATAGCCAGAACGGTCCATCGGGTTTACCCCGGATTATCCTCTAACGCTCCCAAGGAGAAAAACATGTCAGCAGAACTTAAACAGAAAATCCAGAACCTTAACGACCGTTTACTTGCCTTGCGGAGCCATCTTTGAATTAGATGTCATGAAGGAAAAAGTGGCGGAGCTCGATGCGGAAACCATGAAACCGGGTTTCTGGGACGATCAGGCCAGGGCTACCGCGATCCAGAAAGAACAGGGCCGTCTCCAGGGCTTGATTGACAACTGGGAGGAATGCCGGGCCCGGCTGGAAGAAGCCGAGCTGCTGCTCGATCTCGCCATCGAAGAACGGGACCAGGCCACCGAGAAAGAGGCCGAATCCATCCTGGCCGCCCTTGACAAACGGGTGGCCGTCTCGGAACTTGAACGGATGTTTTCCGGTGAACACGACGCCAATAACGCCATGCTGACCATTCATGCCGGGGCGGGCGGCACCGAGGCCCAGGACTGGGTCAGCATCCTGCTGCGGATGTATCTGCGCTGGGCCGAAATCAACGGTTTCAAGACCGAGACCCTCGACCTTTTGCCAGGTGACGAGGCCGGGGTCAAAAGCGTGACGGTCATGATCAAGGGCCTCCACGCCTACGGCTATCTCCGCTCCGAAATGGGGATCCACCGATTGGTCCGCATATCCCCTTTCGACGCCAGCGGCCGCCGCCACACCTCGTTCGCTTCGGTCTTCATCTTTCCGGAGCTCGACGACGATATCAAGGTCGATATAAACGATAAGGATCTGCGGATCGATACTTACCGGGCCAGCGGCGCCGGCGGCCAGCACGTCAACAAGACCAGCTCGGCCATCCGGATCACCCATCTGCCCACCGGCATCGTCGTCCAGTGCCAGAACGAGCGCTCCCAGCACCGCAACAAGGACACCGCCATGAAGATGCTCAAGACCCAGCTCTATAAAAGGGAAGAGGAGCTGCAGAAGGAAGAGCAGCAGGAACTGCACGGCGATAAGCTGGAAATCGGCTGGGGCAGCCAGATCCGTTCCTACGTGATGCAGCCCTACCGGATGATCAAGGACCACCGCACCAATTTCGAAATGGGCAACGTCGACTCCGTCCTGGACGGCAACCTGGATCCCTTTATCCGCGCCTATCTCCTGTGGCAGGGACAGCCTTGACCGCAAATCCGACACCTCGACAGCCGCCTCATCCTGAGATATGAACGCGATAAGATCCCCCAATAAACACCGGCCATAAGCCATGGCTACAAACCACCCACGCCAATCCGGGAACGCTTGCGCCAAGTGCGGAGCCTGCACGACAGTCTGTCCGGTTTACCTGGCTACCGGCCGGGAAAGCCTGACCGCACGGGGACGTTTGCATCTCCTGGACAAAATACCGGAAGACCGGCAGACCGGAGAGTACCGCGATATTTTTTCAAAATGCCTGCTCTGCAAGGCATGCAGCCGAGCCTGCCCCCGAGAAATAGATCTGCCGGCC
>JAGXFP010000023.1 GCA_024637225.1 Desulfobacterales bacterium | reverse complement strand
GCGGCTATTGTCAACCGCTTTATTTCTTGCTTTCCTCCGGGAAATCTCTGCCGGCGGCTCTTGTGATCCGCTTTGCCGTCCCCGTGAGGAGCCGCTAATATATAGGCTTTCCAGCTTTTGTCAATCACTTGTTTTCGGTTTTCTTTAAAAAGAATCGGCCACTGCGTAACAACCTGATATTAAACAAATTATTTTTGGTTGCCATTCACCAAGTTGTCGTGCCATAAATAATAATATGCCATTCACATCCATCTTTCAAGTGAGGAAGAGATATGCACGAAGCGATGTTCTATAAAAGAATTGAAGGAGAGGAATCCGCCGTCCAATGCTTCCTGTGCAACCATCACTGCCGGATCGAGGACGGACGCCGGGGCCTCTGTCGAGTCAGGGAGAACCAGGGGGGCACGCTTTGCAGTCTGGTCTATGGGCGGCTGATTGCCGAAAACGTCGACCCCATCGAAAAGAAACCACTCTTCCACTTCCTGCCCGCTTCCTACTCCTACTCGATTTCCACGGTAGGCTGCAATTTCCACTGTCGCCACTGCCAGAACTACGATATATCCCAATACCCCTCCCGCCACAACAACGAAATTATCGGCAAACATCGCACTCCCCGGGAAATAGTGGAAAGCGCGGCTCAGCAAGGGTGTGCCAGCATCAGCTACACGTATGTCGAGCCGACAATATTTATGGAATTCGCCCTGGACACCGCCCGGCTCGCCGCCGAACAGGGCATTAGAAACGTCTTTGTCAGTAACGGTTACACCACTCCCGAGGCGACCAGGGCAATCGCGCCCTTCCTCGACGCCAACAATATAGACCTGAAAGCCTTTACTGACAAATTCTACCGGGAAGTCTGCGGCGCCCGACTGCAACCGGTACTTGACACCATTACATTAATGAAGGAGCTGGGGGTATGGGTGGAAGTGACCACCCTGATCATTCCCGGCTGGAACGACTCCGATGCCGAACTGGAGGAAATCGCCAACTTCATAAAGTCACTGGATTCGAATATTCCATGGCATGTCAGCCGCTTTCACCCCACTTACAAGATGACCGACCGCCCCGCCACTCCGACCTCTTCAATAAAAAGGGCTCGTGAGATCGGCCTGGCCGCCGGCCTTAAGCATGTCTACACGGGCAATCTTCTGGATCCCGAAGGAGAAAGCACCTATTGTTCGACCTGTGGCAAGAGACTGATAACCCGGACCGGCTTCAGTGCGGAAGTGGTCAATCTGGAGGCGGGAGTCTGCCGGAACTGCCATACCGCTCTGGCCGGAATTTACAAATAAGCCTGAATCCCGGGACGCCTTTGGGCATTACCCTCCTTCGAACCTGTAATTAGTCCGTGATATTCCCGGTCTATATCAGAGGCTTCGCGGACTCGACTGCAAACAACCGCACCAAGCAATTTTGCGACAAACTCGCAAAAAATCCGAGATGGTAAAGCAAAAATAGGCCGCGGCGCAATAGCTCGTTCTTCTGGAGACTCCATCAATATTGATTGACGAATCTGACGATATAATGTCTAATACCACGATTTTTTTCCGTCAGATCATCTGGATTGTCGACAAAACAAACAATTCATTGACCTACGCAATTTATTTATCGCCTGCCGATCAGAGTGCTTTTAGTCCTGCCTTTCCCCGCTGCTTTTCCGGTTTACGCAGGATCACCGGCAGGCCTCGTGATCGCGGCGGTTACAATGGACGCGGGGTTCCACGGTAGTATAGAAAACCGAAGAAGAGACGCGCAGAGCGGCACCTTCGGAATCATCGGCAGTTACCGATAATGGGAGCAATGCGCCGGCCCCGGGTTGAGCGCAAGAAGATCATGGGCACCGGCTACATTAATAACGATCTGCCGGAACCGGTCTCGCCCTCCGTTATTTGACGCGATCCGCGGCATATGTTCCAATGAAAGCCGCGAACAATTCAACCTGACATTTCAGGAACAAGACAGACAGGAACCAGCCATGAAAGCACTTATCGCTCTCGAAGACGGCACTATCTTTGAAGGAAAAACATTTACCGGCAGTGGTGAAGTAAGCGGAGAAATCGTGTTCAACACCGGCATGACCGGCTACCAGGAAATCCTCGGCGACCCTTCCTACAAGGGACAAATCGTCACCATGACCTATCCCCTGATCGGCAATTACGGTGTCAACCTTGAGGATATGGAATCCCACCGGATCCACCCCGGAGCCTTGATCGTCAGAGAGTACAATGCGATTCCCAGCAATTACCGGGCGACTTCGACCCTGGCCGACTTCCTGGCCGAACACGATATCCCAGGGATCGAAGGGGTCGACACCAGGGCCCTGACCCGCTTGCTCCGGGTCAAGGGTTCGATGAAAGGGGTGATCTCCACCACCGATCTCGACCCCGACTCCCTGATCGCCAAAGCCAGAGGCTCGGAAGGTCTGATCGGCCGCGATCTGGTCAAGGAAGTCACCTGCGCCAAACCCTATAGCTGGCGGGATAACGCGCCGGTTGACGGCAACAATTTCATGAACGCTGGCGAAGGCAAATTCAAGGTGGTGGTCTTCGATCTCGGTCTTAAATTCAACCAGGCCCGCCGCCTGGCCGCCAACGGCTGCCGGGTGCAGATCGTCCCGGCCGCCACTTCGGCCGAGGAAGTTCTGGCCATGAATCCGGACGGCATCTTCCTTTCCAACGGTCCCGGTGACCCGGCCGGAGTCGCGGGCGTGGTCGATACGGTCCGGGAACTGCTCGGCAAAAAGCCGATTTTCGGCATCTGCCTGGGCCATCAGATCCTCGGCCTGGCATACGGCGGCAAGACCTATAAACTTAAATTCGGCCACCGCGGCATCAACCAGCCGGTCAAGGATCTGATGACCGGCCGCATCGAGATCACCTCCCAGAACCACGGCTTCTGTGTCGATCCGGACTCCCTGGATCCGGACAAGGTCGAAGTGACCCATCTCAATCTGAGTGACGGCAGTCTTGAGGGCATGCGCCACAAGGATTACCCGGCCTTCTCCGTTCAGTACCATCCCGAAGACGGCCCGGGGCCGCACGATGCCTCATATCTATTCGGACGCTTCGTGGAAATGATGCAATAACAGTCGGATCCGGATCTTAACCTGAATCCGTGACGGTTTTGTGCATTGATTCAAGATTCATGATTGTTTTTTACGTCAAATTTCAGACAGTAACCATGGTGGTTGGAATGCACCCGCCGCCCTACGAGGCGCCCGATAACGGCGCATCTGTATCGTTGGACTCGTTGATATAAAGCTGAGTTGAGCAGCTCGGCTACTCGTACGAATTTTATGCCCTTTTGGGTGTACCATCAGTATTATCAACCCTTATTTGCCGACTTGCATCTGCTCGAACGCTCACGGATTCAGGCGTAAACCAGACCAAATAAATTCAAGAGACAAAAGCGATCCCATGCCAAAAAGAACAGATATCCGTAAAATCCTGATCATCGGCTCCGGCCCGATCATCATCAGCCAGGCCTGCGAATTCGATTATTCCGGGACCCAGGCGGTCAAGGCCCTGAAGGAAGAAGGATACGAGGTTGTGCTGATCAACTCGAACCCCGCCACCATCATGACCGATCCGGAAATTGCCGACCGCACCTATATCGAGCCGATCACCCCGGAAATGGTTGCCAAGATCATCGAAAAGGAGCGGCCCGACGCCCTGCTGCCGACCCTCGGCGGGCAAACCGCCCTGAACACCGCGATAAAAGTGGCGGAGATGGGCATCCTCAAAAAGTATAATGTCGAAATGCTGGGCGCCGATGTCGATGTGATCAACAAGGCGGAAAGCCGGGATCCCTTCCGGACCGCGATGCGCAAGATCGGTCTGAAAGTTCCGGAGAGTGCTATCGTTCACACCATCGAGGAGGCCCAAGCCGCGATCGAACAGATCGGCTTCCCGATCATCGTCCGGCCGAGCTTCACCCTGGGCGGCACCGGCGGCGGGGTCGCCTACAACAAACAAGAGCTGGTAGATTTCTGCACGGCCGGCCTCGATCTCAGTATGAATACTGAAATCATGCTGGAGAAAAGTCTTCTCGGCTGGAAAGAGTACGAGCTTGAGGTGATGCGCGACAAAAACGATAACGTGGTGATCATCTGTTCCATCGAGAACATGGACGCCATGGGAGTTCATACCGGCGACTCGATCACGGTCGCCCCGGCCCAGACCCTTACCGACCGGGAATACCAGGAGATGCGCGATGCGGCCATCGCCATTATCCGGGAGATCGGGGTGGAGACCGGCGGCTCCAACGTCCAGTTCGCGGTTAATCCCGAAAACGGCGAACTGATGGTCATTGAGATGAATCCCCGGGTCTCGAGAAGTTCGGCCCTCGCTTCAAAGGCCACTGGTTTCCCGATCGCCAAGATCGCCGCCAAACTGGCGGTAGGCTACACCCTGGACGAAATCCCCAACGACATCACCAGGGAAACCTATGCTGCCTTCGAACCGACCATCGACTACTGCGTGGTCAAGATCCCGCGCTGGACCTTCGAGAAGTTTCCCGAAACCGAAGACATGCTGACCACGGCGATGAAATCGGTGGGCGAGACCATGGCCATCGGCCGCACCTTCAAGGAAGCCTTCCAGAAGGGCTTGCGCTCCCTGGAGATCGGTGTTGCCGGTTTCGGCGCCGACCCTAAGTTCAACCTTTCCGAACTGGACCAGACCGATCTGGAAAACAGCCTGCGCGTCCCGAGCTCCCAGAGATTTTTCCAGCTTTACGAGGGATTGCGGCGGGGTATGGAAGTCAGCGAGATCTACCGGATTACCGCGATCGACCCCTGGTATCTGAACAATCTCAAACAGATCGTCGACCTGGAGGGGCAGATCAGAGAACGCGGCTTTTCCGGTCTTGACCGGGATTTCCTCTACCAGGCCAAACAGTACGGCTATTCGGATCGACAGCTCGCCAACCTGACCGGCACCTCGGAATCAGATCTCCGCGAACTGCGGGGTAAACTGGCGGTCCGGGCCGTCTACAAACTGGTGGACACCTGCGCCGCCGAGTTCGAGGCCTACACCCCCTATTATTACTCGACCTATGAAGTCGAGGACGAATCGCGGCCCACCGACAAACGCAAGGTCATGATCCTCGGCGGCGGCCCCAACCGGATCGGTCAGGGTATTGAGTTCGACTACTGCTGCGTCCACGCCGCCTTTGCCCTGGAAGAGCTGGGAGTCGAATCGATCATGGTCAACTCCAACCCGGAGACGGTCAGCACCGACTACGACACTTCGGACCGCCTCTATTTCGAGCCGCTGACCCACGAGGATGTCCTGAACATCATCGAAAGCGAAAAACCGGAAGGGGTCATTGTCCAGTTCGGCGGCCAGACTCCTTTAAATCTTGCCGTACCGCTGGCCGAGTCCGGAGTGCCGATCCTCGGCACCTCGCCCGATTCCATCGACCGGGCCGAAGATCGGGAAAGGTTTCAGCAGTTTCTCCATAAACTGAACCTGAAACAGCCGGAAAACGGCATTGCCCGAACCCAGGAAGCAGCCCTGCGAATCGCCGCCGAGGTCGGCTACCCGGTGGTAGTCCGCCCCTCCTATGTCTTGGGCGGCCGGGCCATGCGGATCGTCTATAACGACAAGGAGCTGAACGATTACATGACTTCGGCGATCAGCGTTTCCCCGGAAAAACCGATCCTGATCGACAAGTTCCTGAAGGACGCGGTGGAGATCGATGTCGACGCGATCTGCGACGGAGAGCTCACCGTTATCGGCGGCATCATGGAGCATATCGAAGAGGCCGGCATCCATTCGGGCGACTCGGCCTGCGTCCTGCCGCCCCATACCCTTTCGACTGAAATTATCGAATCGATCAAGAAGGCGACCCGGGCGATGGCCATCGAGTTGAAGGTCATGGGTCTGATGAATATCCAGTTTGCCATCAAGGATGAGGATCTCTACGTCCTTGAGGTCAACCCCCGCGCCTCCCGGACCATCCCCTTCGTCAGCAAGGCGACCGGGGTGCCGCTGGCCAAACTGGCGACCAAGGTCATGATGGGCATGAAGCTTAAGGACCTCGGTCTGACCACCGAAGTCAAGGTCTCCCATCATGCCGTCAAGGAAGCGGTATTCCCCTTCGACCGCTTCAACAATGTCGACACTCTCCTCGGCCCGGAGATGAAATCGACCGGCGAGGTCATGGGGCTCGATGATTCGGTCGGCATCGCCTTTGCCAAATCACAGCTGGCCGCCGGTCAGAAAATCCCCGAACAGGGCACGGTATTCATCAGCGTCCGGGACATGGACAAACCAGCCATCGTACCGATTGCCAGGGAGCTTATCGAAATGGGCTTCAGCGTGGTGGCCACCGGCGGCACGGCGACCTATCTGGCCGAGCAGAATCTCGAGTGCGCCAGGATCAACAAGATATCCGAGGGCCGGCCCCACATCCATGATAAAATCCACGACAAGGAAATCCAGTGGATCGTCAATACCTCGATGGGAACCAGAACCACCGAAGACTCGTACATTATCAGGCGGGCCGCCCTTGATTTCCACCTGCCCTACACAACGACCATTGCCGGAGCCCAGGCCATGACCATGGCGATTGCCGCCGTCCGGGAAGCCGACCTGGAGGTCAAGTCCGTTCAGGAATATTTCAATTGAACGCGACTCCCTGCTCGACATTTTTGCAAAGCTGCTGGACTTTATTACCTCCAGTACTTAATAATTAAGAGGCGCGTTTGACTAAATCATGATTTCAAGGCGCCGGGAAAATGACAGAGAACCTAAATTGCCCATAACCTTCGAGGGGAACCTTTGAACACTTTTTACAAAAATCTATCCATGTGGCTGATTATCGGCCTGACCATGATTCTGCTTTTTAATCTCTTTAATCAGCAGCAACCGATTTCCAGGGAAATGAATTACAGCGAATTCATGACCAGTGTCGAGGCCGGCGAGGTTTCCGGGGTTACCATCGAAGGGAATCAGGTCACCGGCACCACCCGGGACGGCAGCACCTTCAAATCGACGACCCCCGCCACCGACAACGAGCTGATCCCGGTTCTCAGGAATAACGGAGTCAACATCAAGGTCAAGCCCCAGGAGGAAACGCCCTGGTATATCACCGTGCTGGTCTCCTGGTTCCCGATGCTGCTGCTGATCGGGGTCTGGATCTTTTTCATGCGCCAGATGCAGGGCGGCGGCGGCAAGGCCATGTCCTTCGGTAAGAGCAAGGCCAGGCTGATGAACAAGGAGGAGAGCAAGGTAACCTTCGCCGATGTGGCCGGGATCGACGAGGCCAAGGAGGAGCTCTCCGAAATTATTGACTTTCTCAAGGATCCGAAAAAATTCACCCGGCTGGGCGGCCGGATTCCCAAAGGGGTTCTGCTGATGGGCACCCCCGGCACCGGCAAGACCTTGCTGGCCAAGGCCATCGCCGGCGAGGCGGAAGTACCGTTCTTCACGATCAGCGGCTCCGATTTTGTCGAGATGTTCGTCGGGGTCGGAGCTTCCCGGGTTCGGGATCTCTTTATCCAGGGCAAGAAAAACGCGCCCTGCATCATCTTCATCGATGAGATCGACGCGGTAGGCCGACATCGCGGAGCCGGTCTCGGCGGCGGCCACGACGAGCGCGAGCAGACCCTTAACCAGCTGCTGGTCGAAATGGACGGCTTCGAGGCCAACGAAGGGGTTATAATCGTTGCCGCCACCAACCGTCCCGACGTCCTCGATCCGGCCCTGCTTCGACCTGGCCGTTTTGACCGCCAGGTCGTGGTCCCTAGTCCGGACGTAAAGGGCCGCGAGATGATCCTGGCCGTCCATGGCCGCAAAATCCCCCTGGAAAGCGACGTGGATTTCGCGGTTATCGCCAGGGGAACCCCGGGATTTTCCGGTGCCGACCTTGAGAACATGGTTAACGAAGCCGCCCTGCTGGCCGCCCGCGAGGAGGCCGACAAGGTTACCATGAATCATATGGAAATGGCCAAAGACAAAGTAATGATGGGCACCGAGCGGCGCAGCATGATTATTACCGAGGACGAAAAAGAGACCACCGCCTACCATGAGGCCGGCCATACCCTGATCGCCCTGCTCCTGCCCGGCACCGACCCGGTCCACAAGGTCTCGATTATTCCCCGGGGCCGGGCCCTGGGCCTGACCCAGTATCTGCCGACCGAGGAAAAACACACCCAGTCCAAAAGTTATCTGCAAAATTTTCTCTGCTGCATGCTGGGCGGAAGATTGGCGGAAGAGCTGGTCTTCAACGAGATCACCACCGGCGCCGGCAACGACTTGGAACGAGCTACGGATCTTGCCAGGAAAATGGTCTGCGAATGGGGGATGAGCGAATTGCTGGGCCCGTTAACCTATGGTAAAAAGGAAGAACAGATCTTCCTGGGCCGGGAGATCGCCCAGCATCGCGATTTCAGCGAGCATACCGCCGTGCTTATCGATGACGAGGTCAAGAAAATTGTGATGGGCGCCAACGACAAGGCCAAGCAATTGATGAAGGACAATCAAGACACCCTCATCGCTCTGGCCAAGTCTCTACTGGAAAAAGAGACTATCGATCAAAACGACATCAACATCGTCTTGCAGGAAACCGGCTGTGAAATTCCCGAGGAGAACCGCCGCCGGCTTGATAAAGCGCTTAATAGCGGAAAAAAACCCGTGAACGTCAACGTCAATACTTGATGTGTTTGCAAAAACTGATTTACCCCGTCATTGCGAGAAACAAAGCGTCAAAGCAATCCAGTATTTTCAAGTTGTTACAGGTTACTGGATTGCTTCGCTACGCTCGCAATGACTTCTGACTTTTTTTGCGAATTCTTCAACAATTAACAAGTCCACAAAAAAGTCCCAGGATGGCTAAGTAAAAAGCTGAAATAGATTAAGTGGCTGCCTTCATTTTTTTGCCTTTTTAACCGGAAATATCACGCTCCTCCATGAATACCACCCCTCCTAAACGCGTCCGGGTGATGGGAATTCTCAACGTCACTCCCGACTCCTTTTCTGACGGCGGCCGCTTTTCCTCGCCGGCCGCCATTCTGGCCCAGGTTCGAAAAATGGTAGAGGACGGGGTCGATATTATCGATATCGGCGGCGAATCGAGCCGGCCTTTTGCCGAAGCGGTTTCTCTCGAAGAGGAAACCGCCAGGGTCCTGCCGACCATCCAGGCCATCCGCGCGGAATTCTCGATACCGATCTCGGTTGACACCACCAAGGTTGCCGTAGCCCGCAAAGCCATCGAGGCCGGCGCGGATATTATAAACGATATCAGCGCCTTGAGGTTTGAGCCCGGAATGGTCGAACTTGCCGGACAAACCGGCGCTTCCGTGGTGCTCATGCATATGCAGGGCACCCCGGGCAACATGCAGAAATCCCCTGCGTACCATGACCTGATCGGTGAAATCTGCGATTTTCTCCAGGAAAGAATCGAGTGGGCCCTGGCCCACGGCATCAGGCGAGAGAAGATTATCGTCGACCCCGGCATCGGTTTCGGCAAAACCCTGGCCCACAACCTCTCTATCCTTAAACATCTCGACCGCTTCAAGAGCCTGGGGTGCCCGTTATTGCTGGGCCACTCCCGCAAGGCCTTTATCGGCACAATCCTTGGACGGGAGCCGGATCACCGCGATACGGCCACCGCGATTATCTCCGCCCTGGGCTGCCTTAAGGATGTCGATATAATCAGGGTCCATGACGTGGACAAAACCGTTCAGGCCGTTAAGATGGCCGCCGCCATTGAGGCCGCCGAATGAAGATCGTCTTTTATAAATCAATCCTCTGACCCCGTTGCGCCCTGGTCGGTCTGACTTTGAAAAAAATCGCGGCGCTCCGGCCGGAGCTGCGCATCGAAACAGTCGAGGTCGCAGCCAGTCCGGTCCGAACCTGGGAGGAAGGGATCCGGATGATCCCGGCGATCCGTTGCGGACCAAGAATCCTGACGGGTTTCAAGCTGTCCGCCCCGGATATAACCTCCTTTCTTGACAAGAATCAGTCGATCCCTGAAGATTGATGCTGCGGCAATTCAGTATTTTGACATCCTCCATCCGGATGGCTTTCCCACCCTTTTTAAAGAAGCTTCCGGACGCGGTTTTTTTGGTCATCCGGTATTGATATTCCGACCTGTTTAGAGTAGCTTGTAAATATCTAGGCTTGGTCCATCCAGGCCTTTATTCCCATTATCACTGTTCAGTAATTATACATTTACAGATATAAAACACATTAACAGTCAACAAGCACCATAAGGAGATACCAATGTCCCGAAAAATGGTAACCATCGACGGCAACCAGGCCTGTACCCACGTTGCCTATGCAACCAGCGAGGTGATCACCATCTATCCGATCACCCCCTCTTCTCCCATGGCCGCCGAGGCCGACGCCAAGTCGACCGCCGGCCAGAAGAACCTCTGGGGTTCGGTCCCGGCCGTTACCCAGATGCAGTCGGAAGGCGGCGTGGCCGGCTCCCTGCACGGCTCGCTGACCACCGGCGCATTGTGCACGACCTTTACCGCCTCCCAGGGTCTCATGCTGATGCTCCCCAATATGTACAAGATCGCCGGCGAACTGACCCCTTGTGTCTTTCATATTACCGCCCGCTCCCTGGCCTACCAGGGACTGTCGATTTTCGGCGATCACAGCGATGTCATGTCCGCCCGACAGACCGGCTGGGCGATGCTCTGCTCCCAGAACGTTCAGGAGTGCCAGGACATGGCCCTGATCTCCACCCAGGCCACCCTGAAAAGCCGCATTCCCTTCATGCATTTTTTCGACGGTTTCCGGACCTCTCACGAGATTCAAAAGGTCGAGCAGCTCACCGAGGACGATATGCGGTCCATCGTCGACGAGGATCTGATCCTCGCCCACCGCGCGCGCGGCCTTTCCCCGGACCGGCCGATGATGCGCGGCACTGCCCAGAATCCCGACGTCTACTTCACCGGCCGCGAGACCGTCAACAAGTACTACGACGCGATTCCGGGCATCGTCCAGGAAACCATGGACAAATTCGCCAAGCTGACCGGACGCCAGTACCGCCTGTTCGATTATCACGGCGCCCCCGATGCCGAGGAAGTCATCGTCATGATGGGTTCCGGCTCGGAAGCGGTTGTCGCCACCATCGACTACCTGATCTCCCAGGGCCGGAAAATCGGCCTGGTCATCGTCCGCCTTTTCAGGCCGTTCGATACGAAGGCGATGGTCAACGCCCTGCCCGGCACGGTTAAAAAGATCACCGT
This sequence comes from Desulfobacterales bacterium, assembly GCA_024637225.1. Taxonomy (GTDB): domain Bacteria; phylum Desulfobacterota; class Desulfobulbia; order Desulfobulbales; family JAGXFP01; genus JAGXFP01. Next base: position 7,217 of record JAGXFP010000023.1, on the reverse strand, counting down.
TCTCGACCGCACCAAGGAGTCCGGCGCTCCCGGCGAACCCCTTTACCTCGACGTCCGCGCCGCCGTCGGCGAAGCGGTCGAGTGCTCCTGCATCAACCGCCAGCCCATGATCCTTTCCGGCCGCTACGGGCTCGGTTCCGCCGAATTCACCCCGGCGATGATCAAGGCCGTTTTCGATAACATGGCCTCTTGGTCCCCGAAAAACCACTTCTGCGTCGGCCCCAAGGATGACGTGGCCTTCACCAGCCTCGATTACGACAAGTCCTTCAATATCGAGGGCGACGACGTCTACCGGGCCATGTTCTACGGTCTCGGTTCCGATGGCACCGTCGGCGCCAACAAGAACACCATCAAGATCATCGGCACCGAAACCGACAACAGCGCCCAGGGCTATTTCGTTTACGATTCCAAGAAGTCCGGTTCGATCACCACCAGCCATCTGCGCTTCGGCAAGAACCAGGTGGTCGCCCCCTACCTGATCAGCAAGGCGAACTTCATCGCCTGCCACAACTTCACCTTCCTCGACAAGTACGACATGCTTGCCAACCTGGAGGAAGGCGGCACCTTTCTGCTGACCACCACCTTCAACAAGGATCAGGTCTGGAAAGAACTACCCTCCTCGGTTCAGCAGGATCTGATCGAGAAGAAGGCCAAGTTCTATATCATCGACGCGATCTCGCTGGCCGAGGCCCTGGGCCTTGGCGCCCGGATCAACATGATCATGCAGACCGCCTTCTTCCTGATCTCCGGCATCCTCACCAAGAAAGAGGCGATCAAGGCGATCAAGGACGCGATCAAGAAGACCTACGGCAAGAAAGGCGACAAGGTCGTCAATATGAACTACGACGCGGTTGACGCGGCGGTGAACAACATCGTCCAGGTCAAGGTGCCGAAATCCACCGGCGGCCATCAGAAACCGCCGGTCGTGCCGGACCACGCCCCCGACTTCGTTAAAGAGGTCACCGCCAAGATGATCGAGGGCAAGGGCGACGAGATCACGGTTTCCCAGATGCCCGCCGACGGCACCTGGCCGACCGCCACTACCCAGTACGAAAAACGCAATATTGCCGTGCATGTCCCCGAGTGGCTGCCGGAAAACTGCATCCAGTGCGGACGCTGCTCCCTGGTCTGCCCTCACGGCACTATCCGGATGAAGATCGTCAAGGATGCCGATTTGAAGAAGACGCCCAAGTGCTTAAAGCAGATCAAGGCCGTCGGCAAGCAGTTCACCGGCCGGCAGATGGTTCTGCAGGTTTTCACCGAGGACTGCACCGGCTGCACCCTTTGCGTCAAGGTCTGTCCCGCCAAGACCAAGGCTCTCAGGATGATCGACAATAACGACAAGGTCCGCAAGCAGGAAGCTGAAAACGTCCGGTATTTTCTGGATCTGCCGGAAATGGACAACAAGGAAATCGATCCTTCCACGATCAAGGGCAGTCAGCTGATCCGGCCCCTGTTCGAGTTTTCCGGGGCCTGCGGCGGCTGCGGGGAAACCCCGTACATCAAACTGGCCACCCAGCTGTTTGGCGACCGGATGATGATCGCCAACGCCACCGGCTGTTCCTCGATCTACGGCGGCAACCTGCCGACCACCCCTTACGCCAAGCGGGCTGACGGACGCGGCCCGATCTGGTCCAACTCCCTGTTCGAGGACAACGCCGAATTCGGTCTCGGAATGCGCAATACCGTCAACAAAATGGCCTCCCAGGCAATCGAGCTGCTCGAAGAAGCCGTCGCCGAGAAACTGATTACCAAAAAGGTGGCCGGCGAGCTGACCACCGCGGCCCAGAACAGCCAGGACGAGATCGAGTCCCAGCGGGCCCGCGTCGCCGACCTGAAGGAAAAGCTTGCCGGCAACAGCAGCGCCGTTGCCCGACGGCTTCTATCTCTAGCCGACTATCTGGTCAAGAAGTCGGTGTGGATCATCGGCGGGGACGGCTGGGCCTACGACATCGGCTATGGCGGTCTCGACCACGTTCTGGCCTCCGGTGAGAACGTCAATGTCATGATTCTCGACACCGAGGTCTACTCCAATACCGGCGGGCAGATGTCCAAATCGACCCCCCGGGCGGCCACCGCCCAGTTTGCCGCCGGCGGCAAGAAGATGCCCAAGAAGGATATCGGCATGATCTTCTCGACCTACGGCAACGTCTATGTGGCGAAAGTCGCCCTGGGCGCCAACCCCGGACAGGTGGTCAAGGCGATGGCCGAGGCCGAGGCCTACGACGGGCCGTCCCTGATCATTGCCTACTCGCACTGCATCAACCAGGGCTTCAACCTGGCCGAGGGCCTGGAGCAGCAGAAGCTGGCGGTAAACTGCGGGCACTGGCCCCTGTACCGCTACAACCCCACCCTTGAAGACGAGGGCAAGAATCCGCTGCACATCGACTCCAAGGCGCCGTCGATTTCGTTTGCCGAATACGCCCTGAACGAGAACCGCTACCGGATGCTGAAGATGATGAATCCCGAGCACGCCGACGAGCTGATGGCGCTGAGCCAGAATGACGTCGACAAAGGCTGGCGGTTTCTGGAAGGCCGGGCCGCCGCCCTGGAGCCTTGCAAGGGCGGCAGCTGCGCCGGCAAGAAGAAGGGTGCCAAAAAGAAATAAAGCAGGGATGTAAAAGAGCTCCTTGATCTGATTTCAAGGGGCATAAAGCTTGATGGGAGCGCGGCCGGGACTAATTATTCCGGCCGCGCTTTTTTTATTTAGCCATCCCGAGGCTTTTTTATCAGTTCGGCAAGTATGATGGTTTCGTAAAAAGTCGAAAAATCCTTCGACAGGCTCAGGGTGAGCGGAATAACTCATTGATTTAACACTAGTGCTGAGCTTGTCGAAGTACGCTCCATCAATCTTTGGCGTCTTTGCGAAACGCCATCAAGTCTTAAACCATCTCAACCGAAACCGGAAGACCGGCAACGTGTCATCCGGTCGACTTGCATTGCTTTCCGAAACCTGGAGTCTGTATAATGTTTATGTGGCTCTATACGAAACTCAACCTGGATTCCCGCTAAAAACGTGCGGGAATGACGGCCCCGACATATTAAATGTCATTCCGGCATGTTATAAGCCGGAATCCGGTACCCATCAACGGAGCACTGGAGAAAATCGAATTTTAAGCTGAGTCTGATTTATAACTATAAAATCTTTTGTTACCCGATTACCGCTAAGACCTAGAGGATATCGCATGGCTGAAAGCAAAAAGCAGAGATTGCTCATCATCAGCGCGACTCTCGCCTACATCCTGATCGGCATTGAGATCATCATCATGATCTCGCCGTTCGCCATTTATTTTTATTCGGTTTACGGCCCGATCCTCAAATTCTTTTCCTCCTCGCCGCATCTGAGCTGGGCCGCGGAATTCTTTCTGCCCCATATGGTCTTTCTCGACGATCCGCTGATCCTGGGGCTCTCCTATCTGCAAGTCCTCATGGTCATCGGCCTGATCCTGTTCTTCTCGGCGGCCATCCCCCTCTATTATGGCAGATTCGGCAATAAGGGCGTGGTCCGGATCAGCTTCTACTCCAGAATCCGCCATCCCCAGTATCTGTTTCTGGCCATTTCCGGCTTTGGCCTGCTCCTCTACTGGCCGCGCTTTATCATTCTGATCATGTATATCACCATGCTGTTCGTCTATTATCTGCTGGCCCGAAACGAAGAATGGCGCATGCAGCAGGAAGCGCCGGATATTTACGAAAGCTACATGAAAAACACCCCGATGTTCCTGCCGGGCGAACCGGGCGGCAGGATATATCGGTTGCTGTTCGGCCGGATCAAGCCGAAATGGCTGGGCCTCCTGATCGTTTACCTGCTGGCGGTTGCCGGAAGCACGATTGTTGCCATGGGAATCAGGAGCTATACCGTCAGCCAGCTTCCGATTGTAAAAGCGGAGTCGACTACGCTGCTCTCGGTCTTCCCGCGTCCCGACCGGGAGGTAAGAGAACTATACCGCAAACTGTCAGCGTCGCCGGAGATTGCCGCCGATCTCCGGGAACTTGAGCCTAATCTTGCCTATATCTTCCCCGGAGATTATTTTCTCACCGCCATAGTCACCGACGAGGACCGGCGCTTCTCGGACGATATCATCGAGCGCTTTCCGGAAGTGCTTGAATGGCATCAGCACAAGTTTCGGGGCGGGATCGGCAAGTTTTTCAGAATTTTTTACAATTATTTCAGCAGATTGGGTTCGGTCGAGACCAATTACGATGTGGAGAGGGTCGTCCTGGTCAGGGTTACCGATTCCGCGGGAAACTTGAGTTCCCCCGAGGAACTGTTCGATCTGGGCAAGCAAAGAAGGCCGGTAATGGTCGTCGATCTCGACTATTACGATCATGAGATCCTTTCGGTAATCAGGACCTCAAGGCGGCATAAGTGGGGTTCGATGCCGATGCCGACCTTCTGAGTTGTCCGCGCCGCCATGATAAATCCCTCAAGACGAATGAACATGGATAACACTTGTGAACCATAGTCATAGGCAGATTTCGTTGGCCGGCTGGCGAGGTCGGCTGCATGAGATCATTTTCGGGGCCGAAACCCCCGCCGGCAAGGCGTTCGATGTACTGCTGATCGCCAGCATCGTCATCAGCGTCCTGGTGGTAATGCTGGACAGCGTCCGGTCGCTCAACGCCCAATACGGCAGCTTTTTTTATAAGGTCGAGTGGTTCTTTACCCTGCTCTTCACCTGCGAATACCTCCTGCGGCTGCTCTGCATCGCCCGTCCCCTGAAGTACGCCGCAAGTTTTTTCGGGATAATCGATCTCCTCGCCATCATCCCCACCTATCTCAGCCTGATTCTGCCCGGCGCCCAGTACCTGCTGGTGATCCGGATCATCCGAGTGTTGCGGATCTTCAGGATATTGAAACTGGCCCATTATATCGGTGAGGCCAACCTGCTGCTCCAGGCACTCCGGGCCAGCAGCCGCAAGATCACGATCTTTCTGTTCACTGTCCTGACTCTGATAATCATTTTCGGCTCGCTGATTTACATCATCGAAGGCGAGGCGAACGGTTTCACCAGCATTCCCCGCAGCATCTACTGGGCCATCGTCACCATGACCACGGTCGGCTACGGCGATATCTCTCCGAAGACCAATCTGGGCCAGACCCTGGCCGCCCTGGTAATGATCAGCGGCTATAGTATCATCGCGGTTCCCACCGGCATTGTCAGCGCCGAAATCAGCCAGCGCTCCAACCGCAGGATCCGCACCCGTCCCTGCCCCGACTGCGGCTCCCGCGATCATGACCCGGCCGCCGTTTACTGTCAATATTGCGGAGAAAAACTGTAGCCATGGAAAATCACAAACTGGTCATGCCGAAGGACCTCAACCATTACGGCTTCCTGTTCGGCGGCCATCTGCTGAAATGGGTCGACGAGTATGCCTATATCGCCGCCACCATTGAATATCCGGACAGCAACTTCGTCACCATCGCCATGGACAAGGTCGAGTTCAGAAAAAGCGTCCGCCAGGGCACCATTCTGAGGTTTCTCGTCGAACAGAGCAAACGGGGCCGGACCTCGCTCCAGTACAGCGTTTATGTCTACTTGGGAGACATCAACGAGTACGACAAACTGATCTTCTCCACCACCGTTACCCTGGTCCATGTCGACAAAGAAGGAAGAAAGGAACCGCTGCCGCCGCGTAAATCCGGAAAGCTGAATTCCGAATGATTGCCGGCCAACGCGAAATCCCGTAAGAAATCCCTACCACGCACTCTCCCGCCGCATCGCATGATCACCACCGGCAGCGGGACAAATCCGGTGGCAAGATGGCCCGACAGGGAGTATGATAGACGGCGCAATCTTTCATAACCTGCAAGTAATTAAGCTGAGCCGGAAAGAGGCCCTGATTCGGCCTTTAATGTTCACCGACTCAACCGCCGGGAGCAGCGGAACCTGGCGTCATAAAGGTTCCGCATCCCGAAAAACTCAAGGGGAGGAAATTCATGAAACGTTTTCTAATCGTGCTGACAGCCATTTTAACAACCGGCTTTTTCGCCGGCTGCGGCGGTTCCGCCAAAACAGTCAACCTGCCGGCAGGGATTTCCGGGGATATCGCCGTGCTCTCCCTTGGCGCCGACACCTCAAATTTGAATCAGGATCAGATCGCCCTCCTGAATCAGACCCTGAACTGGATGGATCGCGATATACTCCAAATCCTGAAGCGCACCGGTTTTCAGCCGAGCCGGATCGAAGCCGATAATGATTTCGCCGGAAACGGTTATTTACTGAAAATCGCCATTACCGACCATAAAATGATCCCCAAGGGGGCGCGAATGCTGGGCGGGATGATGGCCGGCGCCGACCGCCTCGAAGCCCATTATGACCTGGTCGATGCAAACAGCCGGACGGTCTTAAGCTGGGACGACACCCAGGCCTCCACGAGGGGGGGGACCTACTGCGCCCAAACTTTAAACCGCAACGCCGCCGAAAGGGTCGCCGCTTATCTAGGCGAATCCTGAGAAGCGGGCCGCCGCACCCCCTGGTAATAAGGAAGGAAATGATCCCACTAAGAACAGACTCCGCCGTCGCCGCAATCTACGGCTTCGCCCGGACGAGCCAGGTAATCCGGCCCTTATTTTCCAGCGGGGTGTCGGCGGGGTTCCCCTCCCCGGCCGAAGACTATATCGAGCAGCACCTCGACCTGAACGAACTCCTGATCCGGCGGCCGGCCGCGACCTTTTTCGTCCGGGTCAACGGCGATTCGATGAACGGGGCCGGGATCAACCATGGCGATATCCTGATCGTCGACCGCTCGGTCGAACCGGCCGGCGGCAAGATCGTCATCGCCGTTATCGACGGCGAATTCACGGTGAAGAGGTTGGTGGGCAGCGGCGCTTCCCGCCGCTTGGTGGCCGAGAACCCCGCCTACCCGCCGATCGAGCTCAGCGGCGCATCATCCTGCGAGATCTGGGGGGTGGTGACCGGTTCGATCCACCAGTTCTGATTCCTACGCCGATGCAGAAAGTATTCGCCCTGGTCGACTGCAATAACTTCTATGCCTCCTGCGAGCGTCTCTTCCGGCCGGAACTCCGGGAGAAGCCGATCGTGGTGCTGTCCAACAACGACGGCTGCATCATCGCCCGCTCCAACGAGGCTAAAACCCTCGGCATCCCGATGGGGGCGCCCTACTTCAAGAACAAGGCGCTGATCCGCGGCCGCGATATCCGGGTATTCTCCTCCAACTACGCCCTGTACGGCGACCTCTCCCACCGGGTGATG
>JAGXFP010000002.1 GCA_024637225.1 Desulfobacterales bacterium | reverse complement strand
CTCACTAGTGTCCCAACGATTAATTGAATAATTTCAACTGCTTAGCTGTATGGGGTTTTCTGCTGCTGTATCCTGAGCCTGTAACAGCTTGAACTAACGGTATTTTTTCGAAAACAGTAACACTCAATACCTGTAAAATTGTGTAGAGATTTTCTTTAATCCTAAGCTGCTTTTTGATAATTGCTATCAGCACATACACGGAAACAGCTATCCAAATTTGTGTCTTCACTGCATTCTCCGATGTCCCATAGAATGCTTTGATCCTGAGGTGCTGCTTGATCCATTTGAAAAACAATTCTACTTGCCACCGCTGCCGGTATAAATCTGCCACCGCTTGTGCTGGCAATATGAAATTGTTGGTTAAAAAGTTGAACGTTTTTCCGGTGGCGGAGTCGTGATACTTCACGCGGCGTAAGGCTTGGGGATAATCCACAGAAGAGTTCACGCCCGTCAGTACTATGGTTTGATCGCAGATAACACCACCTGAAGTGTCTGCTCTGTGAGAATACCTTCGCTTGAACTTGGTATTGCTTTTGGCTCGGATGAGAAAAAATGCTCCGGCCATGTTCATAGCATAAAGGCGCTTGAAATCGAGGTATCCTCTGTCCATGACATAAAACGCACCAGGCTCCGGAATTAATATGTCGAGGACGTTGACATCGTGCAATTTGCCATCGGAGATGTGGATAAAGGTCGGTATGTTGCCGCGAAGATCCAGTAAAGTGTGCAACTTGATCGCAGCTTTGGTTTGCCGGAATGTTGCCCATGGAAATACTGACAAGCACAAGTCTATTGTTGATGCGTCCAGAGCGTAGACGGTGTTGTCGAATTCTATCCCCAGATCTTCGTTGCGATAGAGTTCTCTGGCGGTAGTGATGAGAGATTGAGCCAAGTCTGCATAGATTCGCCAGTCCCGAATTTTGTTTGCATTTGCGAGGGTATTTCTGGCTATTCCACCACGAATACCCATGTGGTATAATTTCGTTTTCTGAGCTCGCAAACATACTTCGATGTCTCGAAGGCTTTCTCTGTATGTGAGTTGAGCAAAAGCCATGCATAGAAATTGGTCGAGGCATGTAAAGTTTTTGATTTTCCGGTTGCCATGATATCGATTGACGCATTGCTGGAAGGTGTGTTTCGGCAAGTAGTCCATAACCTGAGAAAACATGAGTCTGCCTATAAACATTAGAATATCCCCGCTCCAAATTTTTTGGATTTTGAGGATAATCAAATTTCAAGTCGATAACAGACATTTTTGGCATATTATTACGAAAAATTAACAACTTACACCAAGTCCTTCGTTAAACGTTGGGACAGCAGTGAGAAGACCTATAACTTAGATATCACCTGGCCAACAGGGTTGTTTAGAAAGCAGAAGTAAGGGAAAGTTGGGGGAAGGAGGATATGGAAGAGCTGGCAACCAATGTTGAAAGAAAAATTTCTAACCATGAATCCCTGCACGAGTGGGAAGTTATCATTTGGATAGAACAAAAAATAAAACAAGCCCAGGAACAGGCGGAAATTTCTTCTTTTGAGGAAATTATAAAAAAATTGCCGCTGGCGATCATCTTAGCCTTTGACAGTGCTCATTATCGCTCGGCCATCTTTAAAATTACCGAGACCAAACTTGAAAGGATAGCTGAGGCGATATCGGCACGCCACCCGGAGGCAAGGGTATTTCACCGGGAAGAAATGCCCGAACCTTTCCGGGAGCTGGTTGAAAACGCCAAAAATGATCTCTATATAGAAAATGCTTCGCTTGATCCCCGCACAAACTATATGGCCGAACTTGTCAAAGACGCCAGCATAAACGATATCTATTTCACCAAGGTTGAAACCCTCTCCGGTGTTTGGCTGATAGTGGTTGACGGCATCATTCCGCGCAAGATCGATGCAGGCAAAAAGGCCTTTCTGGCGGTACTCTGCCATAAAATTAAAAAAATTGAATTCGCGCTAAATGAGATTCTGGCCCGAATCGGCAAGGAAATCATCGGCAGGGAAATCATTGCGACCCAGATAGGAACCATTGATTACCTGCTTAATCTCCTGTCGCATCTTTTCCGCAACAAGGTCACCGCGATGGGCGGGTTGTGCAGAAGAATCGATAAGATCGCCATGGCCGGCAATAACGGCCATGGCGGCGATTGCGAAAGATGCGCGGAAAAATCCAAAAATGTCGTGAGGGAAGCGAGGGAGATTGAACAAATCCTGAAGCAATTTGACCATGCTCTAGCCGATATAAAGAAGGCCACCGTCATCAATCTGGAAACCATTCTCTTGACCAGCTTGATTAGCGATATTCAGGCTGAAGGTCCGGGCAATGATTTTTTAATTGCCCTGGAGACCCCCCAGGCTGAATTCGCCCTGCTGACGGACAGGAGAAAAACCGTAAAGGCGATCCACCGCATGGTGCAAAAACTGACCCAGGACAATAAAATGCCCATTACAGTCGCCGCCAAAAGAATTGACAAGGAGAAAATCAAGATTTCCCTGAAGCAGCCGGGCATGGATACGGAGAACCTGGCAAGGTTGGTAAATATTCGCGACAACGGTAATGCAAAAAATCACTCCCTGCGGGATTTTGTCGTAATCATCTCATCCTGCTTGCTTCCTGAGCTGGGTATAAAAATCGAAATCGACAAGACGGCGGTGGAATTCACCTTTCTCGGGGCAAATGGCGAGACCGGCAGTGCTCCCGAAACTAGGAGTCTTTGTCAGTAGATTCCAAATAGACAGGAGAAACAGGGAAACAGTGCGAACAAACACTTTGCACTTGCACTTTGAACTTGAATCTACCTGTCTTACTTTATCCCACTTAATCCTGGTTTACGCAGTTGCCTCGTTATCCCGCCGCGTAATCATTTTGGACAAAGGCTGTATATTGTGATTTCTGCTTACTGTGGCAGAGAATCAGCACCCTCCGGGAACCATCATCCTCTTATAATGCTGTTTTTGACCGCAAAAACGATGCTCTTAGCCCTGAAAACGCCTATTTGTGGAACGAATAATTCGTGTTTTCAGTATGTTGCTTTGGTCCGCCCCCAAGAAGTTGCAAAATGGCTTGGTTGAACAATTAAACAACCTTCCCGACTCTTTACAGGAATACTACCAGCAGAATCCCTCTGAGCGTGTTTCCAGGAACAACTGCGCAGGAGAAGAGAAAGCAACGAGCTAATCCTGAAAACCGATCCGTACCAAGCTAAAAAATTGTTAGACAAAAACAAAACAACAGTTCATTGAGGAAGAGAATATGCGAGAAAATTTATGAAACGTCTGGTTAATGGTTTGGGAAAAGCTTTTATTCTATTTTGCCTGCTGGCTATGGGGGGATGGGCCTCGGTTGCCATTTTCTATTCAAACCTGCCTGTTCTTATCCGGCCATGGGTTGCCACCCTTTTTGCAGTTACCACTCTCCTGATTCTGGCTGGCAAGTACAGCACGAAACGGACACGACTGGGCTTTTTGGCAGCGTTTGCACTGGTACTCATCTGGTGGCTGCTCATGCCGCCAAGCAATAATCGTGACTGGCAACCAGATCTAGCTACTCTTGCCTGGGCAGATATTGCCGGAGACAAGGTCACGGTCCACAACATCCGCAATAACGATTACCGGACCGAGACCGACTTTATTGTCCGTCACTACGACAAAACATTCAATCTGTCTAAACTGCAGGGTATCGACTTGTTTCTGATCTATTGGGGATCACCGAAGATAGCCCATATCATGATGAGCTTTGACTTCGAGGGACAAGGAAACCTCTGTTTCTCCATTGAGACCCGCATGGAAAAGGGGGAGGATTATTCCACCATCAAAGGGTTCTTTCGCAAGTACGAGATCATCTATGTCGCGGCTGACGAACGTGATCTGGTCCGCCTGCGGACAAACTACCGTGAGAACGGCAAGGGAGAGGACGTTTACCTCTATCGGCTGAATGCAACACAGGAGGTTGCCCGCAAGGTGTTTCTCAGTTACCTGGGGGAGGTTAACCGGCTCAAAGAGCAGCCCCAGTGGTTCAATGCCCTGACCGATAACTGCACCACAAGCATTCGTCAGCATACCAAACCTTATAACCCTAATGCCCGGCTTGACTGGCGGTTGATCGTCAACGGCTACATCGACGATATGCTCTATGAAAGCAAGACGATTGACACATCCCTGCCCTTCGAAGAGTTGAAAAAGCGGAGTTACATTAACCCAAAGGCCCAGGCTGCTGACAAGGACCCGGCATTCTCACAGTTGATTCGTGCGGGACTTCCGGGAAAGGAGATGAATTACTGGCGTCATGAATGACCCATTTTGACATTAATGACCCTTCTAAGGAAAAGATAAAAATTCACAAATATACCAAACAATAAAAATTGTCTAACCAATTGGTTGAACATTTAAACAACGACTCCTTAAGCCGCCCGGCAGAAAGATCAGGTTGGAACAACTAGAGGCACTTCCTATTTCTTGGGAATATGGGGAGTGTTTCTCCCTGATTTTCTCACGATACCCCGGAAAACTCCCTCATTCGCTGATCCCTTTTCTGTACCAGATCCAAAAGCCTCTCCCTGGCGGAGACGGACAATCCAAAAGCATTCACTTCGGCTTGCAGATTCTCCAGAGAGCCATAACCGTACAGGTAGCCGTTTACCCTGGCGGCGGCGGTCGAATCGACGAAATCTTCATAATTGGGATACATTTTCTTGAATTCCGCCATCAACTCCGGCGCGTGACACAGTTTGTACTTCTGATGATAATCCTCGGCCCGGTAGAAGCCGGTATAGGGGATGATCTCGGTAAGGATCTTCCGGTTCAAATGCTCTTCTAGCCGTTGCCTGCTTACAAGGGCCGGCTCTTTCTGGGCGTCGTTATGGCAGAAAACCGCGGCTTGTACTGGGTCGACCAGGCGGGGCTGGTCGGATTATGGCTCTGCCAGAAGATATCCAGCAGTTCCTCATGGCGATCAGCCGCGTATCGAAATCGATCTGGACCTTTTCGGAATGGTCCCCCAGGTCGTGATAGGTGGGGTTCTCTTTGCCACCGCCGGCGTATCCGACCCGAGTGCGGATACCCCCCGATATACTCCCGAACCGGGAGTCAGGTCCCCAGAATCATCCCAGGGCGAAAGTTGCAAGCTCGAATCTTTCCGGCACCTGCCGGTCGAACGGGGGAATTGCCGCGCTTGTCATTTCATATCTCCCTGTTACCGTAATATCAGTCACTAAACTGGACAGCCTACATTAAATGTATAAGTCTGCGTTTGAATATGTCAAATATTGCTCCACGACTTAAAAAAAGGAAGGTTGCCGGACGGCGCATGGTATGGGCCCGTTGAGTCGCAAGGAAATTCTGGACACTCCCCAGTTTTCTTTGATGGCCACCCTACCCTCTTTGGTTTTTGTGCCCGTTTCAGCCGGAATTCCAACTTATTTATAAAGCCCTTTCAGAGCTGAATGGCCGCCCGGTGCGGTATTCGGGGAATGCGGTATTCGGGGGTAGAGTCTGTAGCGTCCTGAAGTAATGAAAGGCACGAGTATTGCAAATTAAAAACATAGGAGCCGATGGGCTTCAATAGATTATCTTTACGTAAAGTTCATTCGAAAGGAGCTTACAATGGCAGACCAGAAAGCCGGCACCGTCGCGACATTGGCCATCATCTCGGCCGTGGGCAGTTTCCTCCTGACCTTCACCGCCAATCCATTCTGGGGAATTTTCACAGCCCTGTTGGCGGTGGTCCTTGGCATCGTCGGGGTGGTGATCGCCGCATCCCCGAAAGTGGGCGGCGGACTGATCAGCATCATCTCGATAATTCTCGGAATTCTCGATATCGGCATCGCGGTCCTGGGAATTATGGGGGTGATTATTTTCTGATTGGCCCCGTCCCATTCTCCTGGTTATCGGCCGATCGCGCCTTTTCGATCCGCTCGGATCCGGCTGGATGGCTTGGAGAGACAAGAGAACCGCTCGGCCATGCCCTTCTGGCCTGTGAGATTCTCCCGGACTGGCTCAACTTGCGATTGAGATATTGAGTGTAAACCTGATTGGTCAAGCCGATGCCGTGCGCCAAGGCTGTTTCCGCACACGGTACAGTGAGTAGATGGACATAGTTATCCATCAAACAAGAAGCACAATTTTGAGCGCGTGCTTTCCCCCTTTGCTTTTAAAAACTGAACCGAAACCCTAGAATAGGCTCCGTCTCGATTACATCAAAAAACAACCAGTCAACCCCGACCGACATTAAAAAGCCCATACCGCAACTGGCGGCGAAATCGGCAAATTCTACTGTGCCATTGCTGGTTGAATCATAAAGCTCCTTGGCCGCTCCTGCTCCGCAACCGAGAAGGGCCCCTGTTTTGCTGCCCCCCGACATGGTGCCGAAATATCCGATAGCGGCTCCGGCTACTACGTGGGACTGTTTGTCATGATCCAGAGCGAGGGCGAAGGCTGGCAGGGACAGGATCAAGGCGAGTGTAAGCAGGCCGCAACCAACAAAAGACCAGGTTTTATCACGTTTCATCAATACACTCCTGCAGCTCTTTAATTTATTGTTGGAGTCATTCCCTATCTTGTTTTTCGCAATTAATTTTTCCAGGTCCGAGGGGGACAATTCTGCTTCAGCCGCCCCCATCTTCGTTCCGCTCCGCCGCGGCCAGGGAAAGCAACCTGTGGTAATCGGCGGGGTAATCCATATCATTGAAGATTCCGGGGTCGGCAAGGGGCACCCGCTCCACTTTGTCCAGATTTGCGGCGATAATTTCCTTCAGGGGTTTTGCTTTTTTACCGGCGCCCAGCAGGGCTGCCGGGAACAGGGGGGGATGGCCGCCGCGCCGCAGGTAGGTCGGCAGGAAAATTCTGTCGGTTTGCTGCTCGTGCTGTATGCGCAGCAGTTTATAGGTTGAGGATAAAATAAGGGGGTGATCGGCCAGGCCGATCATAACTCCGGAAATGTCGGATCTCAGGGTACCGAGGCCAATCCGGATCGAATCGGCCATCTGGCTGTCAGGTTCGGGATTTACCGCGATCGCTACCGGCAGATCCCGCAGGACAGGCAGGATAAGGTTGCGATGATGTCCGACCACCACCACTACCTGGGCAAAGGAAGCCTTCAGGATGCGCCTGAGGCAGAAAACCAGGCTCGGTTCACCCCGGATCGGCAGCAGTTGTTTTATGGCGCCCATCCGCCGGGATGCCCCAGCCGCGAGCAGAATCATAGCCGTTTTCATGGCCGTTATTGCTCCTTACCCGAATAAGTTCAGCTGTGATGCTGACTGCTATTTCAGAGGGGGAAACCGCGCCGATATTGAGTCCGACCGGAGTGTACAGCCTGGTCAACTCCTTCCGGCTGAAGCCGTCTTCATCCTCCAACCGCTTCAGAAAACCGCTCCGTTTGCTGCGGCTGCCGACCAGACCTACATAAGGCGCCGCGGTGGCAAGCGCATCCCGGACCACCGTGTAATCATGGGTGTGGCCCCTGGTGGCACAGACGATATAGGTGGAGGAATTAACCTCCAGACGTTTGAACATGGTGGCGAAATCAGTGGCCAGAACCCGGTCGGCATCGGGAAGAATGGCCGGATCGACGAATTCGTCCCGATCATCGACAACCGTGACCGAAAAACCGGCATAAGCCGCCACCTTGCATAAGGTCTGGCCCACATGCCCGGCTCCGGCAATAATCAGGCCGCAGGAAGGCAGCACCGGTTCTATATAAAGGGTGGCGCTGCCGCCGCAGACGTAGGTCGGGGCCGCCGACAGGTCAATTTGCATGGTTTCGGGTTTGCCGGTAGCCATGGCCTGCAGGGCGCGCTCGATGGCGTCTTTTTCCATGGTGCCGCCGCCGATGGTCCCGATAATCTCGCCGCTCCCGGAAACCAGCATTTTGGCGCCGGTTTTAGCCGGCACCGAACCCCGGCTTTCCACGAGGAGGACCAGGGCGCACGGCTCCCGGCGCTCTTGCCTTAACGCAAGTTCCGTGTAAACCCGCTCCCCCCCGACCGATTCCCTGCTCATACCTCCCCACCCTTTCCGACTTTACGCAATTCTTCTTCCAGCATGCCCCGGAACATCTCGACCTTGTACTGGTTGCCGGCCAGCGGCCTGGCTTCGGCCACCGCCGCCCGGGCCGCCCTGAAGATGGTCTCGGCAGTCAGGGTGCTGCCGCTCAGGACCTCTTCCATAGCGGTGCTGCGCCAAGGCACCGGAGCCGCGCCGGAGAGTACGACGTTGGCCCGGGATACCCGGTCGCCATCCATGGCAAAGGCCAGGGCCGCTCCAGCAAGGGCAAAGTCCCAGGAGCGGCGGGCTCTGATTTTGCGATAAGAAGAGTAAAGATTGGGGGCAGGGGCAGGAATGGTAATCCGGGTGATGATTTCACCCCGCTTGAGAACGGTTTCGGCCCGCACATCTTCAGCCGGGGGAACATGCAGATCCTCAACCGCTATGCTTCTATTGACGGCCGGTCCGACCACGTCTACCGAAGCGTTAAGGGCGACCAGGACCGGAGCCGTATCGGACGGGTGAGTTATGGCGCAGATCTTGTCATGGCCGAAAATGGCATGGAACTGATTCTCCCCCTTGATCGCAAAGCAGAGACCGCCTCCTTTGCGCAGGCAGTGGAATTCGCCGCGAAAGTACCAGCAGCGCGGTTTCTGACAGAGATTACCGCCCAGAGTACCCTGGTTGCGCAACTGGGGGCTGGCAACCTCGGCCGCTCCCTGGGCCAGACCCGGATATTTATCCCTGACCAACCGGTTTTCACTGACTTCGGTAATCGTGGTCAGAGCGCCGATGCTCAGACCGCCGTCGGCGGTTTCCTTGATCCCGGCGAGACCCTTCAGGCCGCCGAGGCTGACCAGCAGATCGCCGTCCATGATCCTTTCGCGCAGACATCCCAGGAGATCGGTACCGCCCGCATGGATCACGGCCTTATCCGTTTCGAGGTGTTTTACGGCCTGGGCAAGCTTGTCGGGCCGCACATAGGAGAATTTCGGCAACATGATCTTACCCCTTTTCTTTCTTTGAGAGTTCGCGGATAACCGCCATGGGTGTGACCGGCGCCCTGGTAAAGCGAACCCCGGTTGCCATATAGAGGGCATTGGCAATCGCGGCGGCGGTGGGAATCGTCACCGGTTCGCCAAGCCCCTTGGCGCCTGTATTATTGCTTTCAGGATCGTCAAGCTCTATCGGCAGGCTGCTCATGACCAAGGGCACGTCGAGGGCGGTCGGCAGTTTGTAATCATGCCAGTTCCTGTTGCATAACTTGCCGGTCTGGTTTTCATCGAGCTGACGGTTTTCCGTGAGCCCCAGGCCAACGCCCATGACGATCCCGCCATAAACCTGATTGTCGAAGGTCAGCCGGTTCAGGACCCGGCCGCTGTCATGGGCGCCCAGAAAACGGAGAATCCGGATTTCTCCGGACAGAGTATTGACTTCCAGTTCGCAGAATTGCGCGGCAAAGGGATTGACCACCTTGTCTTCCGGATTCGGGCCGCGATACCCCACTCCGATCACCTCCCCCCTTTTCTGGAGGGTTGAAAGCTCGGTGATCCTGATTTTTTTGGAATCATCCCCGCTCCAGACAATCTCATCGCCGATATAATTCAGTTCGTCCCTGTCAACCTTAAGATCTTCGGCGGCCATGGTGATCAAAGCCTGCTTGAGGGAGATCGCGGCATTTCGAACGGTGGGCGCTTCGGTTGGCACGGTTTTGCTGCCGCCGCTCGGGGTGGCGAACTGGGTGGTAGCGGTATCCGCGTGTTCGATCTGAATAACCGAAGGATGGACGCCCAGCTCCTCGGCCGCCACCTGGGCCATCACCGTTTTAGTGCCGGTGCCGATATCGCTCGCCCCCATGTTGAGATTGACCGAGCCGTCCTTGTAAAGCTTGATGATCACCGTGGAGGGCGGCCCGCCATCGCCGGCAATCCAGAGACAGGCGCCTACGCCGATGCCGCGCTTCAGATGATTGTCCCGGCCGTTATGACCGTTGATTCTTTTGATTGACTCCCGCCAGTCGAATTGTTCGGCGCCGCGCTCAAGACACTGCCTTAGCCCCGTGGTTGTATAAGGCGGAGCGCCTTCCCTTGCCTGGCTTTCAAGTGGAATGTTTTTCAGACGCAGCGCCACCGGATCCATATCTATTTTTTCGGCGAGGGCATCGACCATCTGCTCAAGGGCCCAGGCTCCCTGGGGATGGCCCGGCGCCCGGAAAGGCCGGGCCGGGCCGGCGTTAATCAGGATATCTTTTGAACTGGTCCGGACATTGGCGCACCGGTATAGATCGCGGACCAGCCAGTCCACCAACTGCACGCCTCCGGCCGGGTAGGCACCGCTGGGGCCGCTGCAGTCAAATTCCAGGGCGGTCAGGGTGCCGTCTTTTTTTACGCCGGCCTTGATGCGCATGGTACTGGCCGGGCGGTTCCCCACACAGAGATAGGTCTCTTCCCGGGAGAGCATCATTTTTACCGGTCTGGCCGTTTTTTTGGCCAGCAGGCAGCAGAGCACCGTGTATTTACCCGGCCAGAGTTTAGAGCCGAAACCGCCGCCCATGTAGTGGCCAACAGCCCGGACTTTGGACAGGGGCAGATCGAGGGCTTCGGCAATTCGCGACTGGACTGCGTATACACCCTGGCTTGACTCCCAGACCGTGAGCCGGTCCCTCTCCCAGTTGGCCACACAGCCGTGCGGTTCCATGGGGGTGTGCAGTTCGCACGGGGTACGATAAGTCTCTTCCAGAACCACGTCCGCCTCGGCGAAACCCTTGTCCAGATCCCCGCGGCCATATCTTTCTTCATTGAGAAGATTACCTTTGCCGCCGACCTTGGCGGCGGAGGCATCAAGGGCATGCTCATAATCGACGGCAAAATCGAGGATCTCGTAATCAACTTTGATGGCCCTGGCCGCGTCCGCCGCCTGATACCGGGTATCCGCGGCAACCGCGGCGACCGCTTCCCCTTCGAAGCGGCAATGGGAAGCAAAGAGAGGGACCTGCTGGTCGCGGTATTTCCATTTGACGTTCTTCGCCTCCGCGGATTGCCCGGTGATAATGGCCCGGACCCCGTCCATTTTTTCGGCTGCGGAAGTATCAATTCCTTTAACTTTGGCATTGGGGTGGGGAGAGCGAAGCATCGCCCCGTAAATCATATTGGGCAGTAGAATGTCGGAAGGATAAACCGCCGTGCCGCTGACCCGTTCATAGGCGTCCACCCTGGGCAGCGGTTTACCGACGACATCGGTTTGCCGCCAGAACTCCGGGGAGTTTTCCGGATCCGGGGTTTCGGGAACCGGGAGGCCTTCTCGGTAGTAGATTTTGTCTTTAGTGGTCATGGTTCCACTCCCTTAGGATTTTTTCAGCCGGGCCGCCTGGTCCGCGGCGGCAAAGATATTCTGGTATGCTCCGCAGCGGCAGAGATTGCCGGAACAGCCGCTCCGGATTTCGTCGGCGGAAGGAGACTCCACTTTACGAAGAAGTCCTTCGACCGCCATGACCTGGCCGGGTGTACAGTAACCGCACTGAAAGGCGTCATTTTCCGCGAAAGCGGTCTGGACCGGGCCGAGTTCCTCACCATTCATCAACCCTTCGACCGTGGTAATTTCCCGGTTTTCAACCTCCACGGCCAAAGTCAGGCAGGCATAGCGCGGCAGATCATCGATCAGGACCGTGCAGGCTCCGCATTCCCCCCGGTCGCAGCCAAGCTTGGTGCCGGTCTGGCCGATTATTTCACGCAGTACATAAAGCAGAGACCAGCGCGGTTCCGCCAGCACCTCGTAGCGGTTGCCGTTGATCTTCAGCCGGACCTTGACCATGGATGCTGCCGGCAGAACCTGATCGTCTTCATTGGCAAGAACCGGGCCGTTGAAAGGTTGCGATATCAGGGAAGCGCCCACCACCCCGGCGCCGACTCCGATAAACTGGATGAATCCCCGCCGGGTGTATCCCTCACAATGTCTGTTATCCTGGTCGTCTTTACTCATATTTCCTCCGGATTAAAGAAGGTCATCTGCAATAGTCCACCCTGGAAGCCAAACCGACTGCCTGGAAAAAAGGGAAACGGCATTGGCGGCGGAATTGTCGGATAAGGTGATTAATTGAAATCAGCAAATTATATGCCACTGCCGCAGATCGGATTGACATGCCCTTTTTGGGTGCTTTTTTGCGACGCCATCCCGAGACTTTTTGCGGTTTGTCAATGTTGATGAGTTCGCAAAAACAGATTTGCCACGTCTTTGCGAGGAGCGGAGCGACGAAGCAATCCAGTATTTTTAAGTAGTTACGAGTTTCTGGATTGCTTCGCTACGCTCGCAATGACTTGTTTTTTGACTTTGCGCGAATACTGAAAATCAGCGGCAAACTTTTTTTAACCAGCGCCTGCAAATTAACGACCAGCAGCTGATTCTTGAAATTCACCCCGGCTTAAAGAGATAAAAAACGGCTTTTCAGTCCTGCCCGAAGAGACAGAATCCTCTTTTTCAGGACAAATGCCCGGCTTCCCGAAAACGGAATTGGTGTATTTCTGGCCGAGCGTTACATATGGTATGCCCCAGAAGCTAAAATGCGCCGCGACCCAGGAGATCGGAGTTTTTGCGGGCCATCAGCAAAATCAGTGCTTGAATTTAACCAGGGCCTGGTCAACCGCGGTTTTCAGATCATTCCGGGCGATTTCAACTTTCCACTTGATCCCTTTCCAGGTCACTTCCCCGGCAGATTCGAGTTCATCAAGTTTTTTCATGGCATATTTCTGCTTCTTGCGCAGGGACTCGATTTCTTTATAAAATTTGATTTGCTGCTCGGCGGCGACCCTATCGGCCCTGGCTTTCAGCCCCTCGATTTTCGCCTGCCATTCGCGGCGCTGGGCACTTCTTTTTTTTTGATACGCTTCTTTCTCTGTCATTTCCGTCAACCTCTTTTTAAATTGAATTCATTCCTTCCTTCCGGGCGGGCATCATCCTTTATTAGTGGACAATTCCCTCTTCGCCGGGACTGGCCGGCCAACACCCTCAAAACCCTAAAACCGTTAAGACGATCCGCTAACCGTTTATCGACAAGCCTTTCCAGCCAACACTGACCGTCTTGAAATTCCAGCAGACATTTCAACACCCGGTTAGTTCCGCTTATTTCATATTGAGAGCAAGGTTCATACCATCGCCGCTTTAACCATGAAAATTCAAGAATCGACTGACCGGAGACCATCGGCATCTATATTGCACTGAATATGACAAAACCTCTAAATCAAAGGAGATGGCATGGAACAGCATATAGCGATCAATATGAAGAGATTATGGGAATTGGCTAAACAGGGAAAATCAGCCCGGGAGATCATGCGGGAGATGAACATCACCGAGATGGCCACCCTGGAAAATGCCCTGCAGGGACTTATGCGGGAGAAAGCTGAAACGATAAATGTGCCCGGGCTGATCGGCAGATCTTCCGTTAACGCGGAATATACCGATACCGGAAAGCGCATTCCTTCGGAGATGGTAGAGGATCGGGAAGAAAAATAGGTTCGGGTGAGGAGGGGGGAGAAAGTCGTTGGGAAGTGCAAGGCGACGAAGCACGCCGGTATTTTTCAGCTAGTTACACATTGCAAGATTGCTTCGCTGCCAAGTCGAAGCTCTAAAAATCAAAGCTCATGCACAAGCACCTCACCACCATCCAGCTTCATTGCCGTTTCCACTATCTGCTGGTGGTGGGTGAAAAGAATCACCTGATTCTTTTCCGATAAATCGGCCAGGGCCTGCAAGGTTGCCCTGGATCGTTCATCGTCAAAATTGATCAATATATCATCGACTATGAAGGGCATGGCTTCGCTGTATTCAAGACGCCATTCGAGGGTGGCAAGGCGGAGGGCAAGGTAAAGCTGGTCACGGGTGCCGTCACTCATCCCCTCTACCGGCACCCGGCTGTCATCGGGTCGCATACCAATCAAAATGGCCTTGCCGTTATCGTCCACATCCGCACGAAGACCGGCAAACGAGGCTATGGTCAGCTCGGAAAAAATTCTTGACGCAACCTTTAAAATCGGATCCTGGTGTGCCTCCCGGTAACGTTCAATTTCGCTGTGCAGAACCTTGGCAGCCAGCTTTATCCGGGTGTAATGGTCAACAAGCCCCCTTATCCTGGCCGCCACCTGTTCCATTTCCTCGGCTGCTTCCGCCGCCTTGCCGCCGCCGTCCATATGCTGCAGTTCCCTCTTCTCTTCACCGATGCGCTGGGAGACCTCCTTGATTCCGGGATAGAGATCCTCATCGATCCGCCTTTGCAGGGAGGCGACCTGTCCCGGCAACTCATCGACAACCACGGCCATGGCCTGCCCCTTGATTACCTCGGGAGGAATGCCCTCGCTTATTTCAGCCAAGTAAGCTTCCACCTCGGAAACTTTCTCGGTCAGGCGCTGATATTCCGAAGATTTCCAGATTGCCTCGGTTAAATCCGCCTCTTTGGCGCATTTTGCCGTTTCGAGCAGCTCCGCCATCTGTTCGGCAAAGCTCTGCCGACTCTTTTCCGCCGTGCCTATTTCCGCGGTCAGGGTTTCTATTTCCTCGCTATTCTTTTCCAGCAGATCTTTCCCATGCCTGGTATTGCCAAGCATGGTATGCAGTTGTAAAGCCGCCTGATCCGGGGATAAATCCCTTAATTCCGGGGCTGTTTTTTCCAGGAGCGCCCGAACATCGTCACCGAATTTTTTGACATCATGATCGATACCCTTGATACGGCTTTGGAATTCCTTTGCCTTCTCAAGTTTGTCAAAACAAGCGTCAAGCTTTTCCAGCAGGTCGAGAGCATCACCGGGCAATATTTCTTCCGCCAGTCCCAGGCCGGAGAGGGCTTTATCCCATTTTCCCTTCCAGGCGGCCCTGGCCGCTTCAGCTTCAGCCAGTTCATTCAGGGCATGGTCCAGTGCTGTCTTGAACTGCGCCTCTTTATCCTGAAGCTTCTCCAAGCCACTCTTATGACTGCTGATTTTCTCTGCCACTGAATCAGCGAAGACCAGAACCGGCGCCAAGTCCCTGCCGGTATGCTCCACGCTTTCACCCAGTTTTTCCAGCTCTTCCACCAGGGCGTTGATCAGCTTTTTCCGCACCGTATCCTTTTCGTTAAGCGCCGCTTCCTTGTTGAATATCTCGGTCACCCTGTGGCGCAGGCTGTCAATCTCGGAGATCCAATTGAGCATTTCCTTGGGCGACAGGGGTTTAATCCGGGCGGATTTCCATTCAGCCTGCCATTCGTCGACAAGACGCTCTTTGCTTTTCTGCAGATTTTGCCGGTGTTGGGCAATCTCCCGGATGATTTCCTCAAGCGTTTCAATCCTGGCCCTTAAATCAGCGGCCTTGCTGACCCGGCCCGCTTCACGCCGCAAGCGATCCGCGATATGATCCGCCTCCGCCACATATTTTTCATAGGCCTCAACCACGCTCCGCCCGGGGTCATACTCCTCGGCCTCTCTTGAAACGTCTTCTCCGGCAAGCCACTGGCGGCGCAAGAGATTCCAGCCATCCTGCCGCTTATCCCGGGATGCGGTCAGATCATCTTCGCTCGGGACCTCGCCGCCATATGCTATTTCCCTGATTTGCCTGTCGGCCTCCTTCAAGTCGACTTCCACTGATTTGCGATCCTTTCGCAGCTGTTTTTCGTCATTATCAAGCTCACTGAAATCAGCTTCATATCGCCGCACCGTTTCAGGCAGGGGCAAGGATAATTCCATAAGTTGATCGATCTCTCCGGACCACAAGCCAAGCCTCTTCAGGTCAAGCCGGCACGCTTCCTTAGCCGATTCAATCTCCCGGGAAAGTTGATCGATCAGCCCATCCAGGTCGCCGGCATTCCGCGCCGGTTTCATCACTTTTTGGAGCTCGCCGCCGTTTTGCGAAGGGGATTGGCCGGATAAAGAGTTATTTATTTCTTCAAGGTTTTTTCGCGCTTTTTCTTTCTGCTTGCGCACCTGCTGTTGTTGTTGGGTGAGAGCTTCATATTGAGAGCTTAAAGCTTGAATAGTTCTCTTCCTGGCCAGGACCGGCCGCAATCCATCGGCATCCTGAAGGGTCAACTCGGGCCGGATCCCTTCTATAAGCGTCCCCGCCTCTTTGCGGTGGGCGATCCGCATGCCCTCCAGCTTCTCCCGGTCCTGTGTCCCCTTCCGATAGCCGCCGATCCGTTGATGGAGATCCTCTATCGCCTCGGCATGATCGAGAAGGGGTTGATTCAGGGAGATGCCCTTCTGTTTCTCCTGCAACTTTTGCAAGCGCGCCCCGCTGCTATTGAGCTGCAGCTCCGCTTCACGGATTTCCTGCTTCAATTGCCGCAAGTTTTCCGAGAACTCCGGAGGCAAGACCACCACCTCTCCCAGTTTCCGCAATTGTTGATCAAGGTTGTCAAGCTTCGCCAACTCGGGAATTGCCCGTTGCAGGCGAGCAAGCCGCCGCACCTCGGCACTCTTCTCTCCTTTCTCCTCCTCAAGCCTGTCCCGTTCAGCCTCAACATCTTTCAAGCGCTTTTTATGCTCTTTCCATTTACCGGGAAGCAGACTTGCCTCCCTGAGCGTCTTTTTCAAATCCTTATAAGCACTGATGGCCTGGTTAATCTGCTGTTTGGTGCCACGGCTTTTAAACAGTTCATCCGCTTCGGCATCCAGGGCTTCCAGAATTTTCTTGAGCGAAGATATCCCGGCCCCGGCGGCAAAAAGAGCTTGCCCCATCTCCCCTTTCTGAGCCAGGATATCCTCCCCGCCCTGGACCAGGATCTGATGATCTATTCCGTAAAGGGATTTAAAAAGGTCTAATTCAATGCCATGTAAAAAAGCGGCGAGTCTGCCTGGATCCATTGGATTCCCCTCGGAATCGAGGAGATCCGCCTTGCGTTTCTTGCGGCGGGAAAAGACGAGTTCCTGACCATCACTGCCCTGGAGGGCGCCGGCGACCAGGAGCTGGTCGCTGGCATACTGAAAATTATCGGAAGTCCGTTCATCAAAGCCATACAACAGGGCCTTGAGTGCCCGGAGCGAACTGCTTTTCCCCGCTTCATTGGGGCCGAAAACAATGTGCAGGCCCGGCTTTTGGGAAGCAAAATCCAGGCTTCGCTCCGAGAAAGGTCCGAAAGCCCTTAAGTCAAGGCGGATAAGCTTCATGCCCCATCCCCGTGTTGAAGGAGCTTGGCGACCAGAAGCTCCCTGATCTCTTCCCGCAACTCCATCAAATCATCCGGTTGACTTGTAAAGAGAAGCTCATCCTTCAAAAGCTCCGCCGGCAACTTGCTTTTGAGGCTGGAAAGATCCGGCACCAAACTTGAGAGCTCTTCTTCATTAAAGTTCAAGGCCTCGACAGCCTTCAAGAGTCCCGCAAAAGGAGAGTCTTCATCGATAAGGGCCTGCAGACTGGTTTTTCTGGTGGTCCTGAACTTCACTTTCTCCAGCCATACCTCTCCCAGACTTGCGGCAATACAGCGAAACTCTTCACCCCAATGGATTGAACGGGCATGCAATTCAGAATGCAGGGAACAGCTGCCCAGCAAACGCAACCTGAGAGCCAGGGTCTTGCCATCAGCCCCGGCCTGGGCTTTTTCCATGGCGGAACGAACCTTGGCATGGACATCGCCGCTGGTCGCGCATTCGGACAGATCGACATCACAGATCGCCCAGCGCAGCACATCCAGTTCCCGCTCGTCAACCCTGCTGATCCTGCCATCCTCAACGGTCACCAGGGTGGCGCTCTTGGCTCCTGTTTCCTTGATATGGCGCCCCTGGACATTGCCGGGGAACACGATCCAGGGATCCTCGGAAACGATTTCCCGCTGATGGACATGCCCCAGGGCCCAGTAGTCATAGCCCTTGGCTTTCAGTTCAGCCGCGGTACAGGGGGCATAATTTTCATGCCCTGCCCTGCCGTTCAGGGAAGTATGGAGCAGACCGATATTAATATAGCCGGAATCATACCGGGGATATTGCGAGGCAAGATTTTCCGTTACAGCCCGGGAAGAGTAGCTCCGCCCATGGATGATAACGCCAAGATCATCCAGTTTGACGGATTGGGTTTTTTTGTGTGAAAAGTGGGTAACATTAGCCGACAGGGGCATGGCCCTGGTGATCTGGCTGGCGGCATCGTGGTTCCCGGAGACCATAAAGACCTTTATCCCGGCTTTATCGAGCTGCCCTACTCTGCCGGCGAAGAAAAGACCGGTATTATAGTCCTTCCAGTCACCGTCATACAAATCCCCGCTAATCAGGACAAAGTCCACCTCTTCCTCGACCGCCAGATCGATCAGATTATCAAAAGCGCGTCGAGTCGCGCTGCGGATCTCGGCAACCGGAGCATCCTCATGGGCTTCGAGTCCTTTCAGGGGACTGTCAAGATGTATGTCTGCTGTATGGAGAAATTTAAACATAGACCTCAAACCATCGTACTTTTAAGAATTTGTTGAGTAATCTAACCTAAATACGTACAATCAACAATGATGGCGTCGCAAAAAGTCGCCAGCTCCAAGGCACGCGAATTTCGGGGAATGAAGCGTACTTCGGTACGCTGCAATGATGAGACAATTTTCAGCAACGCGTGAGCTGGCTACTTTTTGCGACGCCATCGATCTCGATGGGGATGGCTAAGCTAAAATCGTCAGATCCAAGGCGCGCGAATTTCGAGGAATGAAGCGTACTTCAGTACGCTGCAATGACGAGACAATTTGCAGCAACGCCGGAGCTGGCGATTTTTGCGACGCCATCAAAATCTGAATGGTGAATGAAATGAATCTAAAGCCGCTGTACGAGCCGAAGACGATGGCCGTTATCGGAGTGTCCCTCTCCAACGACCGGCATCCGGCCAATGTGATCTTCAATAAGAATCTGCTGCGCTATCCCGTGCGGGTCTTCGGGGTCAATCCCAAGGGCGGGCAGCTCCAGGGGCAACGGGTTTTTGCTTCCCTCGCCGAAATCGATGCGAAGATCGACCTTGCCATTATCGCCGTCCGGGCCGAATTTGCGGTCAAGGTCCTGGGCGAATGCATCGATTCCGGGGTCGGCGGGGCGGTGGTGATTTCCGGCGGTTTCGCGGAAACCGGCCATACGGAAATGCAGGATGAACTGCGCGATCTCGCTAAAGAAGCGGATTTTCCCTTTATCGGCCCAAACTGTCTCGGGATCTATGCGCCGCACCGGGTCGATACCTTTTTTCTGCCCAGTGAAAGAATGGTCCACCCCGGCCGCGGCAATGTCGCCTTTGTCAGCCAGAGCGGCGGTATTCTGGTTGATCTGCTCATCAAATTCTTTGAAGAGGGCATCGGCCTTTCAAGCGCCACCAGCATCGGCAACAAGGCCCTGATCCGGGAAGAGGAGATGCTTCATTATCTCGCTTCCGATCCCGCCACCGGGGTGATCGCCTTTTATGTGGAAGGCTTTGCCGGCGATGAAGGGCGCCGGTTCGTAAAGGCGGCGGAGCAATGTCCGAAACCGGTGGTGATCATGAAGGCGGGCCGGACCGCGAACGGCAGCCGGGCCGTGTCGAGCCATACCGCCTCCATGGCCGGAGACTACAAGGTCTTTTCCGATGTCATGGCCCAACACGGCATCGCCGAGGCCAGAAACGAGCAGGAGCTCCTCTCCTTCTGCGAATCGTTGAGCTTTTATCCAACTCAAACCGCGTCCCGGATAGGCATCATCACCAGCAGCGGCGGCCACGGCGCCATGGCCGTGGACAGCTGCCAGTCCTACGGCCTCGAGGTGGCGGCTTTTTCGGAAGAGGAGCAGGGCAGGCTCAAGGAAGTGCTTTCGGACAACATCAGGGATATTGCCACCATCAGTAATCCGGTGGACCTGACCGGAAGCGCTCTGGAGGAGGATTTCGTGAACAGTGCCTCGGTTCTCGCCGATATGGATTCCATCGATTGCCTGCTCATCCTGCTTCTCCCCTATCTGCCCGGAATTTCCTCCGACCTCGGCGCCCGCCTCAGCCAGGTCCGCATGGGTTCGGGAAAACCATTGTTCGCCTACGTGCCCCATGTCGAAAAATACCGGATGCTGTTCGAAGGCTTCGAGATGAACCGGGTACCGGTATCGTCCTCCATCGAAGGGGCGGTGCTGATGGTCGAGGCCTTACACAGGAGGCAGCCATGTTAAATGAAATTGTCGAGATAATCGAGGCGGCCCGGCCTCACGGCTGGGTGATGGAGCCTGGAGCCAAGCGGATTCTGGCCCTTGGCGGCATCGATGTGCCGCGATATCGCTGGGCGAAAAGCGTTGACGAAGCGGTTGCCTTCTGCCGCGACAACGGTTACCCGGTCGCGGTCAAGGTGGTTTCGCCCTCCGTTGTCCATAAGTCCGACGCCGGAGGCGTCGCGGTGGGTATCAGGGATGAAGAGAGCTTGATTTCCGTCTACGAACGGTTCAGCCGGCTGCCGGATTTTGCCGGCGTGGTGGTCGAGGAGATGGTCAAGGGCGTTGAACTGATTATCGGCGCCAAGATGGATTATCAGTTCGGCCCGGTGATCCTCCTCGGCATGGGCGGCACCGGAACCGAGATTTACCAGGATGTGACGATCCGGCTGGCGCCCCTTAGCGAAAATGATGTCTGCGCCATGTTCAACCGGCTGAAGGGGCGCCGCCTCCTGGAAGGATATCGAAATGCCGAAGCCGTCGATATGGGCAAACTGAGCCGCACCCTTCTCGCCTTCTCCGCGCTGGTCATGGATATGGCCGAGCATTTTGAATCAATCGACCTCAATCCCGTGATGTGCGCGAAAGAGAGATGCGTGGCCGCAGATGCCAGGATAATCCTGAAAAAATGAGGGCTTATCGGCAAGGCAGCGAACTTGCGTTACCAATGGAAGGCCAGGTCAACTCGGTTAACCCAGCCGCTTTTTGAGATCGGCAAAAGGGTTGTAGGTTACATCCGTTTTTTGGGTAGGAGCCGAGTCGCCGGTGCTCTGCCATTCCGCTTCCAGGGAGCGGGAGTGTTCATTGTCATGGCAGTAGATGCATAACAGTTCCCAATTGCTGCCGTCGGGCGGGTTATTCTTGTAATTATGGTCTTTGTGATGAACCGTCAGTTCGGAAAGCTTTTTACCGGCAAACTCCCGGCCGCATTTGGCGCAGACCCAGGGGTGGATCTTCAGGGCCTTATTGCGGTATTCTTCGTTTTTCATTTTTTTCCTCGGGAGGCTTGAAATCGCCGCCCCATGGGTTAAAACCTTGGACGGCCGCTTCTTTTTCGAAGTTATCCCGGCTAAATCTCCAGCCGCTCAATATAAAATACCACAGAAACAAAAAATCTGCCTTGCCCGGATGATTTCCAGGAGTGGATTTAACCGTTTGCCCGGTTACCGGCGTAAAAAAATTTCCAAAGGGGCAAAACGGCATAAAAGGCCGGAGAATCGGCTCAAAGCCAATCTTAAGCCAGGTCACTTGACCGGACCTGGTTCCGGTGCGGCGATAAGATGGACATCCCGCTGGGGAAATGGAATGGTCAGACCGGCCTGTTCGATCTCCTCCTTGACCCGTTTGTTAAGATCCCATAAGGTCTGCCAGTAATCGTCCGTGATGGCCCAGCCCCTGAGCTGCAGATTGACCGAACTGTCAGCCAGGGCTGTCACCATGGTCTGGGGCGGCGGCTCTTGAAGGAATCTCGACTCGCTTTCCATGATTTTTCGCAAGACATCCAGGCCGGCGTCGATCGAGTCGCCATAGGAAATACCGACCACCACATCCAGGCGCCGTTTACCGTTGCGGCTGAAATTTTTGATGGAATTGCTCCAGACTGCCCCGTTGGGAACGGCGACATAGAGGCCGTCGAAGGTTTCCAGGATAGTGAGGAACAGGCTGATCTCCTTAACCGTTCCCATGTCGGAACCGAATTCGACGAAGTCCCCGGAGCGAAACGGCCGCAGGACCAGCAGCATGATGCCGGCAGCGATATTGCTCAAAGTGTCCTTCAGAGCGAAACCGACAGCAAGACCGGCAGCGCCGAGCAGGGCGATGATACTTGCCGTATTCACCCCGAAAATATCAAGAATAATCACCGCCCCGACAATATAGACTAAGGACATCGCCGTTACGGAGATAATGGGTAAAACAGTTTCATCAAGCCGCTGCCGACGTTCATTGGCCCGAAGGATCATCCGCCGAACCGCCTTGGCGATAATGACGCTGGCGATAAAAACGATGATAACCAGAAGAACACTATAAGCGATACTCAGAATAACCCGGGAATGGCTGCTCCAATAGCCTGCCATAAATTCCAGCATCTCTCCCTCCTTTGCCGTCAGGCGTTAAATATTGTTGGCGTCGCGAAAAGCACCCAAAAGGGGCATACAATCCGAATTATCGTGACGTAGAGCATTTCAGTTCCTTCGTCATCCCCCAAAAGAACATCACTCCCTACATATCAAACATTTTGCCTAGCCATATTCATGTCTTACTAATCCGGTACGTCATTTAAAGGAATCCCAAGATCACATAGACAGCTTAATCCTTATAAAGGCAGAATTATAAGTTATTTTTAATCTTATTTATTGCTAAAATGTAAGGACCCCCACCAGGGAGGCGATTACAGGGTATCGATCTGCTGTGTTATCGCCTGCTCACATACAACCAGTACACATCGCAGGACGATGCCTCGCATCTCCGGCACCCTGCAATCGCTTACTGGATGGGGGATGAGCTGAACTTGGCTGGTCATTCCGTGATTGGTTGCCCAACAGCCCCAATTATCATCAAAACTTCAGTTAAAATCGAAAGGCCCCGTGGATGCGCGGCACAGTCTGCAAACCATATTTCTTCATCCAGTCCCTTTGCCCAAGCCGAGGTTGAATATTCATGGTCAAAAGCAACGCATTTGAAAGACACGCCGCGGAATATGAGGAATGGTTTGATGATTATCCCTGCGTTTACGAATCTGAACTTGAAGCACTGAAGTTGTTGCTGCCGGAAGGGGGAGCGGGTCTGGAAGTCGGGATGGGCACCGGACGTTTTGCTTTGCCCCTGGGGATAGAGTTCGGAGTGGAACCGGCCAAAGCCATGGCAGTACGAGCCCGGGCCAAAAACCTCCAGATTGTCAGGGCTGTTGGCGAGGCGCTGCCTTTCGCAAATGGCCGGTTTAATAAGGTTTTGTTCGTAACCTCGGTCTGTTTTCTGGATTCAGTTGACCGGGCATTCAAAGAGGCTTTTCGGGTAGTGCGGACCGAAGGTGCAATTTTGGTCGGTTTTATTGATAACAACAGTTTCCTGGGCGGGAAGTATGAAAAGCAAAAAAGAGACAGCCTGTTTTATCAGGAGGCTAATTTTTATTCGGTACAAGAGATCCTGGGCTCCCTTAAAAAAGCGGGATTTCGAGATTTCAAAGTGGTTGAAACCATATTCAGGCCCCTCGCTGAAATCACCGCCAGGGAGCCAATCAAGGAAGGATATGGAGAAGGGGCCTTTGTCGTTGTCCGGGCGATCAAATGAGCTGATCGGACCAGAGGTTTTTCCAACAAATCTTTGATGAGTTCGCCAAAAGTTAAAAATCAAGTCTTGCGAGCGCGGCAAAGCAATCCGGAAACATATAGTAGTTGAAAATACTGGATTGCTTCGTCGCTTTGCTCCTCGCAATGACCTGGCAAATCAGTTTTCATAAATGAATCAATCTCGATGAACTCGCTAAAAGCCGTTAAGCTGAGCGCACTAAAACGTTAAATCGACAAGTTACCCAGCACCGCATGTCGAAGTGTTTTTTGACTTTCTACGAATTCCTCAACTGATCACGAAGAACCTTCTTCCTGGAGCATCACGATTATTGAGCCGTGCGAAAGTGCATGATCCCCCAGGAAAGCCGGCCTGCTTCCCCGGCTTCCACCCAGTGACCCAATCCGACCAGCATTCTATCGATATACTCTTCCGAAACCTTGCCGGACAGGGCCTCCCGCTCGCTCTCCAGGTTGCTGCGCACACTGCTGTAGTGACGGGGCAGCTGATGGCTGAGGTCTTCGATCGCCACTTCACGAAGCCCGGCTTCAGAGGCGGCCTTGCGGTAAAAAGCGAACGACCCGAGGGATTCCAGGTGGATCCGATCGAGAACCGGCTGGAGAAGTTCCGGCTGGCATTCATCGGCCTGCATGGGGTCGGTAAAGAGAAAGTCTCCACCCGGCTTTAAAACCCGGGCAACTTCACCTACCACCTGCTGTCGCCTGGGGCTGTGCAGAATTGCGTCCTGGGACCAGACCACATCAAAAGAGTTTTCGGCGGAGGGGATTTCCTCGAAACTGCCGTCGATAACCTCAATTTTGTCTGCCATGCCCTGCTCGGCATTGAGCTTCCGGGCGCGTTCGTTTTCTTTCTCGCTGAGATTCAGGGCGGTAACCCTGCATCCGAATCTGGAGGCGAGATAGCGGGCAGCGCCGCCATAACCGGAACCGATATCAAGCACCCGGTGCCCCGGTCCGAGCTCGAGACGTTCGGCCATCCGTTCCACGGTGCGCCGGCTTGCCTCGACTACAGGCTCTCCGGGAGTCTCATAGAGACCGATATGGATATCTTCGCCTCCCCAGATCAGGGCATAGAAATTATCGGCATCTTCACTGTTGTAATAGTCCCGGGCGATGTTTACCGCTTCAGAATAATTGGTACCCATATCACTCCACCTCGTCATTTTTCCGGTATGTTTTTTCCGCAACGTGGACCAGGAAATCCGGTTCGTCCGCCTTGAAGGTTTCCATGAAATCTCCGTAAGTCTCAATATGCTGAAACCCCACTTCGTGCATGAGTCGGCGGGTATACTTCTTGCGCAGAGGATACATGTTCAGGTGGTACTTGGAACCATCGGGGAATGAATAACGGAACCGCGCCAGACCCTCGTCAATATGCTCGGGCTCGGCAACCACATCTTCACCGCAATAGTAGTACTGGTGTTTGGAACTGAATCCGTTATCCAGAATTGAATCGTAATTGCGCTGATCAAGGATGAGTATGCCGTCGTGATCGAGAGTGGCATAGTATTCGGCCAGGGTTCTCCGGCGGTCATGCTCGTTGAAGAGATGTGTAAAGGAATTACCGAGGCAGATCACCGCGTCGAACTGGGTATGAATTGTCCGGTTCAGCCAGCGCCAGTCGGCGTGGGCCGTCCTGAGGATGTAACCGCGGTCCCGGGCGTTTTTGAATGCCTGGGCCAGCATTTCGGGGCTGCCGTCAGCGCTTACAACGTCGAAGCCGGCACTCAGCAGCCGCACGGAATGAAAGCCGGTGCCAGTCGCCACATCAAGAACCCGCTTAATGCCCCGGGAGCGCAACTGCTCGACAAAAAAGTCTCCTTCACTTTCCCAGCGGCGCTCCCAGTCGATGAGATCGTCCCACTTCTCAACAAACGATTTCACATACTCTTCCTTATAATGCCCTGTTTTCCTTACAGCAATTGGATCCGAGCCAAATGACTGAACTTGATTCGATGAATTCATAATCATACCTCCGTTAAAGTGTGTTAAGCGGCGAAAAACAGGAAATTTATTCTGCCCCGTTGTGCCGCAAAGCTGTGTTGTTATATTTCTCTGTCTTGATTGTTCCGCCCGTGATCCTCTCGTTGCCTCCAGTCAGGAGAACCATCTCGGCAGACGCTGAACAGCGCGGATTCATGGCTGGTTCAACAGGAGAAAGCGATCATGCGGGCTTAAGGCGGGAACACCGGTAAGTACGCCGAACACAATGGGGTTTAGAGCAGAAAAAACAGGGGGATTTTTAACTGAACCGAGCTTTTAAAGCTATGGTGAAGCGGGATGGTTGTTCCCGGATATTGCGCCGCCAGGGAGCAACCCGGCAATCAGCTCAAGCCCATCGGTCGGGCGCGAAACGCACCCTCGCGAAGCCGGTCGGCTACACAGTAGGTCAGAACCCGCTATGCCGCGAGGAGCGGAAACATAAAGGATGGTATTCTGCGGATTGTTCGAGTTTCATTATCATTCTCCAAGTTATAAGTATCATATATTTTTAAGTGGATATCGTAACATAAATTCATTTTCCTGCTAAATAAAAAAGGAGAAAAGTGGGCGGTTCAATACTGGTGGCGGGCGGCAATCTCTGGGCTGGCGACGGTAAAATCATCGGAAAACAAAGAAGATATTCAATGGAAAAAATTCAATCATCTGCCGGAAAAAATCAAGGGCTAGACCTCCTGGGTTACCCCAAAAACCTCCCGGTAAAGAATCCCGTTGACCATGAAAAACATCGGGACAGTCCAGATCAGACCCAATCCCATGGGGATCGCGCTTATAAAACAGATGATCGACATCACGATATAGAGCCCGAAAACCTTGAACCAGTGCCGTTGGACGCCTTTACGCGAGGCCTCCATGGCCTGCCAGGGACTCATCTCCTTATCGATGATCAAGGGAATGACCAGAGCATAGGCAACGCTCAGATATATTCCCGGAATGACCAGAAGGAAAAACCCGATAAATGTTAAAATCGAGGTCAGAATATAGGCGATAACAATGGGTAGCATGGCGCGAAAACAGCTAAAGGCCAACTTGTAATTTATCGAAAGACCTACCGACCTGCGGATCGCAAGGAGGAGCAGACCGGCCATGAATGGATAACCGGCAATTGAAATTGTCAAACGGGCGGCCCCTTCCAAGCCGGCGGCAAGGGGGCCTCCGCCGATTATTGCCGAAATCGAGGCGACACCAATACTGAAAGCGATAGCCGCCAGAAAAGCCAGCAAAATAGCCGCCCAGACCGGCCCCTTAGTGCCCGAAGTTCTGGCCCAGGCCTCGCCGATAATTCCCATAATTCTGAAATCGTAATCAGGGCCTGCACCGGCAACCCTTGGTGAATAGGACTCCCCCGCTTCGCCAACCGGAGTCGCCGCGATCATGGAATCATCGTCAAAGTCAAGTTCACCGGAAAATTCCTCCGGTTTTTCAAAATAAATTTTCTCGCCGCATTTCGGACAGGCAACACTCAGCTTTTTGCCCCGGGGAATTTTTTCATCGGCAATCCGCCCTACCTGCTTCTGACATTTTTCGCAAAAGATCTCCATGCTGTCCCCGCTGAACCAGATTTATCTACCCTAAGTCTTTTACCTTAACAACTTACCCTTCCGGGTTAACGTTACTATCCGACAGGAAAAACAAAACGAGAATTCAGGATGGTAATCCAACAGGATCAAGCAAGTCGGAAAGTTAAGTTAATAAAATCCTATCTAATACATTTTCCCGGAATAAAACATGACTTTTAACTTCAGCATATTAATATCCGAAAAAAGTGACGGGGCGGCTGCCGGCTCGCATTCATCTGCAACATTTCTTGAATTTTTTGCCGCTGCCGCACGGACACGGCTCATTGCGGCCGACTTTATCCGAAACGGCCTGGGGCGGTTTGACCATGTCACCGTCGACATAGAACCACTGCCCTTCCTCCTTGACGAATTCGGCCCTCTCGTGCAGACCGAGAATCCCGCCCTTGGCCCGATAACTGGCGATGAATTCAACAATGCCCTCATCGTCGCCAACCCCGCCCGCCTCGGTCTCCATGATTTCGAGCCCGCACCATTTGACGGCCTGACCGTCGTCGAACTCTTCCTCGGAGGGGCGGGTCGATTGATGGCAGGTCTTAAGGACATAGGGATAGTCCTCGAAGACATAGGCGGTGTAACGCGATCTCATCAGGGCCTCGGCGGTCGGAGGCAATTGCTCTCCGGCCAGAAACGGACCGCAGCATTCTTCAAGTTTTTTTAGTGAATTACAGGGACAAACGCTCATCTTCAAATACCTCGTTTATTTGGGGGCTGATTTATAATTCGCAAAAACTCTGGGGTACCATAATGTCATTTCGACCACAGGGAGAAATCTTAATAGCATCCACAATAAGTTAAAGCTGAGTTGAGCAGCTGGTCTGCTTTTATGCCCTTCAGGGTGCAAACGAAACTTATGTGCCGCGAAGCAAATGCCCTTGGGGTGCCCTGTGGGTGTAAAGAACAAGATTTCTCACATTCGTTCGAAATGACAACCTTTTTGTCCTTTTGCGAATGCATCAATGTTCAGCGAGTATTCGAAAAAACCGGATCGAACTGGGGTTTTCCCGGATATTTCGACGATCTATTCTAGTCTGGAGATCCTCTTACTCGTTTTTATCTTCCCTGACCAGTTGCCAGTTGAATTTAAGCAGATATCTTCTGGCCAGATAGACTCCCAGAGCGGTCAGTCCCGCCACGCCGCCGATATAACTCATCAGCCTGTAGAAGCGGTCGACCCCATATTCATCGGTAACATAGCCGCCGGTGGCGGTGGCGATCGAACCGACCCCGAAGATCAGGAAAAAATTAATCCCGAAGCCCATGCCGTGAGAGGCCTTCCTGGTGTACTTGGCGACCAGATAATTCTGGGCCGGCTGCCAGGCGTAATAAACCAGACTGAACAGACAGCTGAACAGCAGCAGTTTGGCGTCTACCAGGGTGCTGATCAGATAGAGGGCCGGAGCGACAATCAGAAAAACATAGAACGGCAGCAATTCCGGCTTTTTAATCTTGTCATTAATATATCCCCCGAACCAGGCCCCGAACAGACCAAGGGAAAGTACCGCGGTAGTGACAACCCCTGCCATATAAACTGGTTCGTCATGGATATTGATGAAGTAAACCTCCCGTTGCAGCAGGGTCGGGAAAAATGTCAGCGAACCTCTGAAAATGAAACCGGAAAGAACACTGCCCAGATAGAGAAGCAGCAGGGAAACGGGGACCATGATCAGAGCGAAGGATTTTCCGGACGCGGCCCCGGCGACGGCAGGAGATGCCGGGGTTTCATCACCTTCGGGAATGGTCGGCCGCGAAGCCGCCCTTTTAAACAATTTACGCCAGTTCAGATCGGCCTCATCTTCAAGTTTGGTCATATGAATAACCACGGCAAAAACAAGGCCGAGCAGGCCATAGATGATATAGGCGGCCCGCCAGGTCCCGAAGAGCTTGACGCCGTAACTTGCCACCAGCGGGGTCATGAAAAGTCCGACATTACCCATGACGCCGTGCAGCCCTAATGCCTTGCCGCGCCTGGTATTTACCCTTCTGGCGATTAGCGACAACCCGGCCGGATGGTGGATACTTGCGAAAATGCCCAGCATGGCATAGGTAACGGCAAAAGCCGCCGCGCCGGGGGTCAGGCCGACCAGGATCGAGGAAACCGCCATGCCGCCGACCCCGATGGTCAGCATCCGCTTGGAGCCGAATTTATCGGAGAGGTAGCCGGCCGGGAAGGAACCGAGGCCGTAGAGGAAATAGCCGATATTGGCGATGATGCCGATCTCGGTGAAGCTCAGGGAATGCTCGGCGGTAATGACGATCAGCACCGCCGGCAACAGAGTCATGTATCCATGGGTGATGAAATGGGAGAAACTGGCCAGCCAGGTCAGTTTGCGTTCTTGGGGCTGCAAGGTTATTCGGCCTCCCAGACCACGGGTTTTTCCAGGAGGGGCTCGATTCTGACCTCGCCGAGGGCGGCGTCTTCCCTGCGGTCGAAGATCAGCTCATCGATCTTGTTGCGGTTTCGGGTGCCGAACCAGTTGTTGGGCGCCTCGACAGGAAAATCCTGGGCCTCGGCCATGGCGATATTGTAATCGCGGTTGTCGTAAATATTATTGAATTCGAAAACCACACCCTGGGACTGATAGAGATAAATGCCCTTCTTGTTGCCGGTGATCTCGTTAAAGGTGACTCGGGCCTTGTTGTTCTCCTTGGGCCAGATTCCGAAAAATTTATTGTCGATGATCTCGTTATGGGTGATCTCGGCGTCGGAGTTGCGGAAACCGATACCGCCCTTGTTGTTGGCGAACAAGTTATCGTTGATGGTCAACCGGGAACGCTTTCCGAACCACGGCACCCCGGGAGTCTCCTCCTCGGCCTTGAAACTGACCCCCACCCCGTTCCGGATAAACTGGCTATGGGCGATCCGCACCGCCGAACCGTGGGCGTGGACGCCGTTGTAACCGTTGATGATCCGGGCATGCTCGATAATATTGCCGTCGCTGCCCAGAAAGTTGATGGCGCCCCAGTCGGCAGGCCGGGCATTGACTTCGGCCGACCTGAAAACAATGGGCTCCTTCGGGGTTCCTATGGCCAGGAGTCTGCCGCGAACGATCAGTTCCGCCTGGGGATAGTAGGGCGAGTCGATATCGAACATGTTCTGATCGCTTTCCTCGTCGATCCGCTTGAACTTGACGGTGGTGCCGGGCCTGATGGTCAGGGTTACCCCTTCGGGGATATAGATATCGCCCTTGACGATAACCTCACCGCTCCAGACCGTGTCGCCCTGAAGGGTGCTCATCTTGAGTTCCAGCGGCGGTTGGCGATTACAAGCCGCCGGCAATAACAGGAAGAGCGCCAGGGCGGTCGTGATAATGCATTTGCTGAAATTGATCCTTTCCATTCTTATGCTCTCGAAACAACTGATTATTAAACTTGACCCATTGGTAAGTGAAAAACCTTGAAACAGCGGGGGTCCGCAAGGTGAGTGGTTAAGATTTCCCAATTCGGGAAAAAAGGCAAGCCCCTTTATAGAAGAATTCAGAAAAAATCGCCAGCTCCCGGTGTCATTTTGTCCGGCCACTGCAGCTGAGCTTTAGCGGGCCCATTCCATAAATCCCGTGGTGAACCCATCGAAGTTAAGCGGTTTCGGGAAGGATAAATCGGAAGGGGGAATCGGGTCAATCGAGCCCGGCCTGATATTCGGGGGCAATTCCGTATCCCCGGCGACGATTGAGAACCCCGACCGCGAGCATGATGGCCAGCCCGGCCAGAACGGCGATCTGGCCGCCGATCGGGGTTCCGGCCGGGGTTCCGGCCAGATCCCAGCTCTGGGCAAGGGCCGCGCCGACCAGCATGCCGAGCACCGCCGCGCCGGCATCGTTATCACCCTGGGCGGAGGCGATCAGCTGCCTTAAGGGACAGCCCCTGATCAGCACCGAGCCGAGGCCGACCATCATCATGCCCAGGAAAGCCCAGCCGTAACTGGCGTTTGAACTGGGCTGGCCATGGAGGCCGAAATTAAACTGTCCAGTGAGGAGGCTTGCGACCAGGGCGAAACTAAAAAAGGAACCGAGACTGATCAAAAGGCCGGTGGAACGGGGGCAATTAAGCACTTCGCGCGGTCCCCAGAGAAAAATGCGGGCAATGCCGCCGGTGATACAGAACCGGGTAAACTGGGCCAGGGCGCCGATCAGCAGGCCGATCCCCAGGGAGAGCATAATCGGGGCCCGCAAGGCGCCGGAACCCTTGGTGCTTTTATAGACAAAGGAGGGATCGACGAAGATCAGAACCAGCAGGAACAGCATGAACAGGGGGATTATCAGGCTGTTCGATTTCGGCTGGGATGACGGAATTCCGAGCCGGAAACCGTTTTCGATAAAGCCGAGGCCCAGATAGATCCCGGAGATCAGTCCGGCCAGCCCGACCAGGGCGCCGATATCGCCGGAGGTTATGCGCAGGACCATCTTGATCGGACAGCCGATGAAGATAGTGCAGCCGACGATCAGAAAAAAACCAATCACGAAACGAAGAAGCGGCGAACTGCCCCCGGAAGGGACAAATTCGCGCCGGGCCAGGGCCATGAAAAAAGCGCCCAGGACAAGACCGATGATTTCCGGGCGCAGGTACTGCATGCGGATATTGTCGTGGAGGCCCATGGACCCGGCGATATTCTCCATGAAACAGGAGACGCACAGGCCGGTATTAGCCGGATTGCCGTAGTAGGAAAGAATCAGGGCGCCAACGCCGAGGACCGCGCCCATTAGGATAAACCAGCCTTTATACCGCAAGGACATAAGTTTCGTTTGAGCAGACGAGCTGCTCAACTCAGCTTTATGCATGTTCAGCCCCTCCTACCCGCAACTGCCCGCCACCCGGCGCAGCATGTAATAATAAATTTCCAGATGGTCTTCAAACTCCGGATCTTCCGATCTTTTTTCCAGATCTCCGCCAATCGCCAGACGGGCCTCTTCGAGAATATTCTTGATCTGTTTGCCCCGAAAGAGGGCCGCTTTTTTATCGAGAAAATCGGGGTTGAGATCGACTCCCTTGCGATATTCCAGCATGGCCGCAACCGGTTGCTGATTTCTGACATACATATCGCCCAGCAACATATAGGGCCTGCCGTCGTAGGGATAATCCTCGATCATCGAGCTGATCAGCTCCCGGGCCTTGGTGAGATTACCGCCGTTTAAAAGGGTCTTGGCGACTTTAAGCTTGTTGTCGAATTCGGGACTGATAATCACCACCGCCCGCCGGGAAAGGCTATTGCCGCCGCGGAGCGATTGATCCTGACCGGTATAACTGAAAAGAAGCAGCGAACCGGCAAGGGCGATTACGGTCACGGCGATGATCACCAGCTTATCGAAGCGATCGAGATTTTCCAGGGAAAACCGCTCTTCATCGGAATGACCTGCCATGCCGATCCGGCATGATTCCAGAGTATGTTTATCGTCCTCGCTAGTCACGTTCACTAATTCCGCAATTATTATTGTATGGAAGGCTTGCAGTGAAAAGCGAGGAGTAGGGAAGTTTCCATGCCTGCCT
Organism: Desulfobacterales bacterium; assembly: GCA_024637225.1. Classification (GTDB taxonomy): domain Bacteria; phylum Desulfobacterota; class Desulfobulbia; order Desulfobulbales; family JAGXFP01; genus JAGXFP01. The sequence goes on along the minus strand of JAGXFP010000002.1, from coordinate 22,856 downwards.
CTATCTCCCCCTCTCCTCACCCTTGCCCTAACCCTGGATCAGTCCCCTCGGACAATCAGGTCAACCCCTTCCGTATCTTCCGTGAATTCAACTTCCTGCAAATCAATATAAGCTCTTTCCGGCGGAAAATCTCGGGCGGCGCCGATAAAAAGTTTTCCCTTGGGCAGAAAAAGGACGTAGCTGCCGTCCTCCTCGGTCCATATCGAAAAATAATGGGGCATTCCGCTGAACTTCCGGAGGGGATCGGCCATTCCGTAAGCCATCCCGAGGGGCCGGCCGCTATCGTCTACAACCCGGCCGCTGATCCGGACCACGGAATCGCTGCGCTTTTGCGCGGCACGGGCCGCTTCCCGGAGGTCCATCACGGTGAAATCCTTGATAACCTCCTTCGTCCCGGCGGAATCGATCTCGAACGGATCCCCGGAATGTTTATCGTCCTTGCCCAGAGGTCCGAATTTCGCGGCGCTGATCCGCTTGATCGCCATGGTCCGGTAATGGCCGGCAGGCAGTTCGACCCGGTAATAGCCATCATTGCCGGTGCGGTTTGAAATAAAATCGGCGGGCCGCTTGACGTTGGCCGAGTCGAAGACATAAACCTCCGCACCACTAACCGGTTCATTGGCGGTATCGACGATCCGGCCCCTGAAAACAAAATTCTCGCCGGCCCGGAGCGCAGCCGCGCCGGCGAGGAGGAAGAGGAACACGGCCAATGATATCGCACTCAGACGCTTGGCGGTCATTGGCTTTCTCCCTTCGATTGAGCGGAGAGATCGTTTTTAAATTCCAGAGGTGCGTCAAGAAACGGTTCAAAGCCGACCATACCGATATAAGGCTCCCGGCGGCCGTCGAAGATCATCTCGCCCGGGTTCGCGCTTCCCCACCAGTTATGGGGAGCCTCGACATCCTCCTTGTTGAAATCGCCAAGCCGCAGGTGGTAACGTTCACTGTTCCTGAAATTATTGCGCTGGATCTTCACCCCGCTGCCCCCCTCGCGAATAAAGACCGCGATCTCGTTATCACGGAACTCGTTTTCGAAGATCTCCATATTGCCGCGAAAGGCGCGGACTCCGATGCGGTTGCCGGCGAACAGCGAGCCGCTCAGCTTGACGGGGCCGCTCCGGAACCTGATCCCCAGATTATTATTCAGGAAACGGCAGCCCCTGATCTCCATGGGGACAAAATGGATATGGAGACCGTAGTCGGCATAGCTGAAATCACAGTTGCGCAGTACGCTGCCGGCTGCCCTTTCCAACTGGATACCGAGCCAGTCCGATGCTTTGCCGCCGGACGCCGCGGTAAAGACAATTCTTTGATCGGCCTTGCCCAACGCCTTCAGGGCGCCGTTGACCAGCAGGCCGGATTGCGGCCCGGCAAAACCGACAACCGTGCCCGGCCTGGCGGTCAGGGTCGCCCCTTTATCAACGGTGAGCAGGTCGTCAACCCGGATCTCCCCGGCCCAGACGGAATCGTTTTTGATCCGGGCCAGAGGCCAGGCAAAAGGCAGCGCCGCCGCCCTCCTTTCATCATAAACGACCCTGCCCAGCTCCGGCTCATCATTGACATCGTAAATCTCTTTATCGAGATCGCCGTCGCCCCACCAGTTCCCGGTGGCATCGATATCGCCGGGCCCTTCCAGTCCCATGGCATAGAGCCGGTTATCGACAATATTGTTATCGGTAATCACCCCGTCGAAAGAGATGATCCCCAAGCCCCGTTCCCCATTGGCATTGATCAGGTTGCCCCTGATGGCGGCCCGGCTGTCCATGATGCTGATGCCGTTTCGGGAATTGGCCTGGATGGCGTTGCCGGAAATCTCGATATGATCGCTGTTTCTGACCAGCATTCCCGACTCAAGATTGCCGCTCATCACATTGCCGGTGAAACTGCCGTACACGGCGTCCGAAACCAGAAGCCCCATCCGGTTACCGGCGAACAGGTTCCGCTCGAGCAGGGATGCGCCTTCCCTGATCCTCAAACCTTCTCCGTTATTGTCGGCAAAAACATTACCGGCGGCCTTGAGATTAAGCCGGAAGAAATTGGCGCCGTTTATATTAGCGAATACTTCGTTTTTATTGAAAACCACTTCCGAATCACGGGTCTGAAGTCCGCTCTTGTTTTCATAAAAGCGGCTGCTGGAGATCGAGACCAGCGATTCCTGAAACTGGGCGCCCCGGTAATTATCACGGAGAACGGCGTGATTGACCGCCACATTGGCAAAGTGGAAGTGCAGCCCCCGGTAGGCATTCTCGATCCGGCAGTATTCGATAATGTTCTGGGCCAGGTCGCTGCCCAGGATATTGATGGCGTCCCAATCCCCCATCCGGGGCGATTTTTCGGCGGAACGGAAGACAATCTGGTTTTCCGGGGTGCCCTTGGCGACGATCAAGCCCTGGATCTGCAGACCGTTTTCACCGATCCCGTCACGGTTGGTATCCTTTCGGGTGAATTCGACGATGGTGCCGGGCATAATGACCAGTCTACTCTCAGCGGGAAGCCGCAGCTGCCCGTCAATCAGCACCCTGCCCTTCCAGACCGTGTAGTTCGGCAGGGCTTCGTCGCCGTAAGTCACCGTCAGGGGTGGCTGGGCGGCTTGATCTCCTGATCCGGCGAGGCGGGCTCCGGAGGCAACCGCCTTGAACAGATCGTTCCGGCTGTTATCCCTGATCCGGCTCAGTTTGTCGGCAGCGAACCCTGCTCCATTCAGAACCATGACCCCATAATCGTTTTTCTCGATTAAGCTGTCGATAAGATCGACTGCAGCATTCCCGCCCTGAACCACCAGGCCATAGCGATTTTTCGCGATAACGACGTGATCCAGATCACCCCTGCCCGCCAGCACGGTAACGGCTGTCTCGGCCCCGCTTAAATCGGCATGGCTGAGGGTAACCTTGCCGCCGTCAACGATTATGCCGGCCCAATAATCCTCACTCTTTTCGGAACTTGAGGATAAAACCACGGGCTGCTCGACGGTCCCGTCGATCAGCAGGCTGCCGCGGACCAGAATTTCGGTTCGGTGGGAGAGGTATTCAGGATCGATCTGGGTGGTTTCCGAAGGCAGGATCTTGACGACGGTGCCGGCGGCGATGGTGAGGGTAATCCCGGCCGGAATCAGGATGTCCTCGCGAAGTTCGACCACTCCCCGCCATTGGGCATCTTCAGCCAGCACCTTCCCGTAAGCCGGGCCCGACAGGAGCAGGAGAAACAACAGGCAAATGATTGACGAGAGAGTTTTTGTCATCTATTTCGGGAAGAGTTCTTTTATGAATGGGGAGAATTTGCATAACTCTTTCTGGACCGGAAGATTTCCACCAGCCAGGAAGCACGAGAAGTAGTTGAGCCAGTTAGTGCCTGTCCAGCAATGTCTTTTTGCCCGATAACTTCGTCGCTGCAGAGTCGGAAAGTGCTCACCTACCCAAGTAAGTTGCGCTTTTCCGACATCCTTGCTTCTCATTCTTGGACAAAAACCCTCTTTCCCGGACAAAGACCAGTTAATAACCGATCAATCGACGAATTTTATCTCCACTCTGCGGTTAAGCTCCCGTCCATCCATGGTATCGTTGGTCGCGATCGGTTGCTCGGGGCCGAATCCCTTGACTAGCAAGCGCTCTGGATCGATACCCTTGCCGACCAGATATGCGGCCACCGCCCCGGCTCTTTTCCTGGAGAGTTCCTTATTGTATTCCGGACTGCCGAGACTATCGGTGTGTCCCCGCAGCTCGACTTTGATCTCGGCGCGGTTATTCAGGAATGCAAGCCAGTGGTCCAATTCGGCGAAGGAACTCTCCGCGAGTTTGTAACGGGCCGGGGCAAAAGTGATATTTTCGAGTTCGGCGCCCTTCTCGTACTTGGGAGAATTTATGGTCCCCTGGATGGAAGACCGGATCCCTTCCGGATCAGGTACCGTGTACATGAAGATATCGACATTGCCGCTTACTTCGCCGGCCCCACCGCTGACGGTCAGGGCCTTGCTGCCATTGCCTTCGCTAACCACTCCCGGCGGCGGACTGCCGGCGCCGAATATAGACGGAGTCGCCAGACCGCTCTCGGATTCAATCCCGTAGGTTCCAATATGGCTGCCGGGGGTAGGCCGGGCCCCGGCCACGGTCTCGCGGGCCATCAGATAAAATGGCATCCCGGGGGGAAGTTGTATTCGGTAGAAACCGTTTTCGTCGGTGCGCTCGGAGATGAACTCGGGCCTGGGGATATTGAGCTGGGATTTAGCCAGGACAACCACACCCCTGACGGGATTGCCGTTCTTGTCACGAACAACCCCTTCGGCAATAAAGGATTTCTCCAGGGACTTAAACGAATCTGAGGCTTCCGCGTCAAGCCGGCCCAGATCGATTACTTCCTGCTCCTTAACGATCAACACCCCGAGATCGCTCTTTGCCCCTTTGACAAAATAATATTCCTCATCCTGCCGGGGGGGACCGGGGGCCGCACCGGGTCTTCTCAGCAGCACTCCGGCATAATAGTTGCCGGCCAGCACCTTGATCGTAAACTTGCCTTTCTTGTCGGTGCGGGTAAGGAATTCCGGAACCCGGCGCAACCCGTCGCCTATGGGAGGCAAACCTTTATCCTTAAGGAAAAATGAGATCAGGGCATCGGGCGCGGGGTGACCGTCAATATAAATCCGACCATTGATCGTGCCCATTTTCTTGAGCATAAAATCGGGCGGGGCAGCCTGGGTCGCCGCGGCAACTGCCAGGCCGACAAAAAAGAGGAGTAAAGAACAGCTGATTTTTCTCATAGTCTTTATTTTTTCTCCGAATTTCCTTATTTGATGGCTAAGCAAAAAGACCGCAGGCTACATGGTGGATGACTATTTACCCCGGAAGAGGGTATAAATCCCAGCCATCCCCTGGATATTTTGCATGTTCTTCAGATTTATACAACCTAATAATCATTACTGCAAAAGACAATTCGGAAACAGCTATTAGTCACCGAAATCCGTAAGCATTCGAGAAAAAATCAGATGCGGGGGAGGCATGATCCTGGTGATGACAAGCTCGCAAAAAGTCGGAAAAAGCTGTCATTTTCGAACGCATTGCGAGAAGTCTTGCCCCTTAACAACCGATATTATTAGATTTACCCAGTTGGTCCCAGAGTTTTTGCGAAATATCATTAGATGTAGCTCAATAAGTTTTCCGCACAAGAGACAGCCCGCTGAACCGGGCCAATCAATCCCATGAGGTTAGACCCAAAGCCAATTCGGCGGCACGTCGGGAGGCGCCGGGACTGCCGAGACCAGCAACCACCCCGGCGAGCTCCTCCTTCATTACTGTCGCGACCCGATGGTCGCCAAGCAGCCTCGCTAACTCGGCGCTTATATTTTCCGGGGTGGCGTCTTCCTGAAGCAATTCGGCAACTACCTTCCGACCGGCAATCAGATTAATCAACGAGGCGAAAGCGACTTTGATAAATCTCCGGCCCAGAAAATAGGTCAGGGGCGAAACCCGGTAGGAAACGACCATCGGTACATTCAGAATAGCCAACTCCAGGGTTACTGTGCCGGAAGCGGCCATCACCGCGTCGCAGGCGGCCATCAGATCGTAGCGCTCGGCCCTGATCAACCTGATATCGAGACCGCTCTCTTCAAGCCCGCAACCGGCCAGATCCCCTTCGGTAAGACTCGGCGCCACCGGCAGCAGAAAGGTCAGCGGCCCCAGTTTATCCCGCATCAGCCTGCCCGCCTCAATAAAAATCGGCAGCATGGTCGATACTTCCCGGCGGCGGCTGCCGGGCAGAATGCCGACAATCCTCTGCCCTTCCGGACGGATATCGTGTTCGGCCAGAAATTGTTCCCGGGATTTGCAGACCCTTACTTCATCAAGAAGGGGATGTCCGACGAAATCCACTTCCATACCGCGGCTCCGGTAGAAATCCCTTTCGAAGGGCATGATCACCGCCATCCGGTCAACCAGGCGCTTGATCTTTTTTACCCGGCCGCCGCGCCAGGCCCATACCTGGGGGCTTACATAATAAAAAACCGGAATCGAAAGTTTTTTGGCCTTGGCGGCCAGCATCAGGTTAAAGTCGGGCAGATCGATAAGAATCAATACTCCGGGGCGCGCGGTTTGCAGTTTTCGGCCGAGCAGGCGTTGGGCGGCGACAATATCGTGCAAGTGGCCGAACACCTCCGAAAGCCCTACCACGGAAAGCTTCGCCGCGTCATACAATGGCTCCATGCCTTGCTCGATCAAGGCATCGCCGCCCATGCCGAAGACGGTCAAATCAGGCTGAATGGCTCTCATCGCCTTGATCAGATTGGCGCCATGCATATCGCCGGAAGCCTCGCCGGTTACAATCATCACCTTTTTCTCAGTCATGATCTTTAAACCAGGAAGCGCTATCGGCCTTCATTAAATGTAAGCGGTCACAGGGCACCGAATCCGCTGTGTTATCGGCTTGCTCATGTACACCAGTACACATCGCAGGCCGATGCCTTGCATCTCCGGCACCCTGCAATCGCTTACCGGATGGGAGATGGGCCAAACCATGGCGCCTTATCCCGCGATTGGTTACCATTAAATATGCTCTCAACGTAAATTTTTCTCCTGACTCCCGACTTCTGATTGCCGGCTTCTGACTCCCGGTTCCCGGTTTCTGGACCCGGATTCCAGCTTCTGTCTCCCGGCTCCCTGTCTCCTGGCTCCTGTCTCTTTCTCCCGTCTCCTGATTACAGCCCGAGCTGCTTCCGGTGTTTATCCAGATGGCCTTGGATCTGGCCGATAATTTCGGTGGCGACTTTCAAGGCCCGCCGCCCTTCCTCGCCGGCGATTTTCGGCCTGGTTCGCTTTCCGACGTTGGCGACAAAATCGCGCAACTCCATCTCCAGGGCGTCGATCTCCATATAGCAGGAATTATGGAAGGTGCGCCGGGGCTGGCCTGCCTCGTCAAACCCCTCCTCCTGACTGATCACGGTCAACTCCTTCTTGCCATAATCAACCGAGATGAACGACTTGGGTTGAAAGATTCGCAACCGCCTGATGTTATCCAGGGAAATCCTGCTGACAGTAACGTTGGCGGTACAGCCGTTTTCGAAGATCAGCCTGGCATTGGCAATATCGGTGGTCTCGGTCACCACCGGCAGACCGACGGTATGCACAGTTTGCAGCGGCGCCTTGACGATACTTAAAATGATATCGATGTCATGAATCATCAGATCGAGAACCACATCCACATCGAGGGCCCGGTTCTTGAAGGTATGGATCCGGTGCGATTCGATAAAGATCGGCGTGGTCAGATGCTCTTCCATGGCCATGATGGCGGGATTGAACTGTTCGAGATGACCGACCTGAATGATCCGTTTTTCAGCGCGGGCCAGAACAATTAGTTCATCGGCCTCTTCGACCGTGGTCGTCATCGGTTTTTCCATCATGATATCGACACCGCCATGCAGACAGTCCAGGCCGATCCGGTGATGGAGACTGGTCGGCGCGACTATGCTTACCGCGTCAACCAGGGGGAGGAGATCATGATAATCGGTAAAAGCCCTGGTCTTGTTGGCGGCGGCCACCTCTTGCGCAACCGCTTGGTCCGGATCGGCAACCCCGACCAGCTCGACTTCATCCATGGCAGCATATTTCTGGGCATGAAATTTGCCGAGGTAACCGGTTCCGACAACGCCTATTCTGATTCTTGACATCTTATTTATGGCTCCAAATTTGATGGCGGCGCAAAAAGCACCCAAAAGGGGGCATGCAATCCGATCTCCGGGGGCATGGTCCTTTTTTGCTTCTTCGGCATGGCGTGGCCTTGGTCACAACACCAAAACAGCCCGGCAAAGAATCTCTGAAATTACGCAAAAAAAGCGGAAGGAACAACATATATTTAGTAAATAACATAAACTATGCTCGTCAATTGCCGTTCTCAGACGATTAAAAAGGGCGGCAGCCCGGGCAGGTAAAGTTTGTTGCACAATATTATTGTCATGCTAAGATCATTTTTCGCAAATTCGCCCGGGCGGGTTGACCGGATAATTCGAGCTTTTTACTCCGAAACCAAGATCCGTTACAAGAAGCAAGGACCATCCTGGAGGAACCAATGTCCCAAGCAAGAAGCAGCTGGAATACAAATCTGGGTTTTCTACTGGCCTCGATCGGCTCGGCCATCGGCCTCGGCAATATCTGGCGTTTCAGTTACATGGCCCATGAGCACGGCGGCGGCGCCTTCCTGGTTCCTTACCTGGCGGCCCTGCTGGTCGCCGGAATTCCCATCATGATTCTCGAGTATGGCGTCGGTCATCACCAGAAAGGATCTTCGCCGTTAAGCTTTGTCCGGATCAGCCGCCGTTTCGAATGGCTCGGCTGGTGGATGCCGGTGGTAGCCATGTTCGGCATCATGCTCTATTATTCGGTAATTATCGGCTGGTGCGTCAATTATCTGATCCATTCCTTTACCCTGGCCTGGGGTCCGGATACCCAGACATTTTTCTTCGAGGATTTCCTGCAGCTTTCCGATTCGGCCGCAACCCTTGGCGGCATCCGGCTTCCCATCCTGTTCGCCACCATGCTGGTCTGGCTGACCTGCTGGTTCATCTGCTTCCGCGAGATCCATCACGGCATCGAAAAAGCCAGTCTGATCTTCATGCCGGTCCTTTTCCTGCTGACCATTATTATGGTGGGCTGGACCCTCTCTCTGGACGGCGCCGCCGAGGCAATTTTCGGTCAGTATCTCCATGCCGACTGGGAGAAGATCAATCTGTTCGCCGCCGACCCGGAGGTGCGCGCCGCCGCCGGCAACGTCTGGGCCGCGGCCTTCGGCCAGATATTCTTCACCCTCTCCCTCGGCTTCGGCATCATGATCACCTATGCCAGCTACCTGCCCGAAAAGACCGATATAGCCAAAAACGCCTTCATTACCTGCTCGGTGAACTGCCTCTATTCCCTGATCGCCGGTTTCGCCGTTTTCGGGATCGTCGGCTTCATGGCCCAGAGCCAGGGAGTCGGCTTCGAGGAGGCCATCAAGGGAGGCCCCCAGCTCGCCTTTGTTGTCTATCCGAAAGCGATCTCGCTCCTGCCCGGTTTTAATGTGCTTTTCGGGGTTATCTTCTTTACGATGCTGGTGATCGCGGGTCTTACTTCCGGAGTTTCCCTGATCGAGGCCTTCACCTGTTCGCTCACCGATAAATTCGAATGGCCCCGCCGCCAAGTGGCAACCGGCATCTGCCTTACCGGTTTCCTGGGCAGTATTATCTTTACTACCCGGGGCGGCCTTTACATCCTGGACATTGCTGACCACTTCATTACCAATTACGCCCTGGTCCTCGGCGGCCTCCTCGAATGCGTTGTCATCGGCTGGATACTGAAGGCCACGGTCCTGCGCAACCATATAAATCGGACCGGCATCGGAATCCACCGGACCTGGGTATTTTTTATCAAATACACCACCCCGGCAATTCTGCTCTATCTGCTTTATCTTTCCGCCGTGGGCGACCTGACCCGTAATTACGAAGGTTACAAATCCTCCCAGCTCCTGCTCTACGGGGTCGGCTGGCTGGTACTGTGCCTGGCGGCAGCCTTCATCCTGAACGCCTTTGCCTGGAAGCCGGAAAAATTGAAGCGCCGGCATCATGCCGGTGAGGATGACCTTCTGGTTTGATTGAGGGGATGCTGTTTAGCCATCCCGCGACGAAAATCAAGACACGGGGTGAAGGACCTTGAGAATCGCACCTTTTTTATTTTAAAGCTGAGCAGCTTTGTCTGCTTTTATATGCCCTTTTGGGTGCAAACGAAACTTATGCCCTGTGGTATAATTTCAATTACTTTAATTTATCGATGAGTTCGCAACAAGTCGCCAAAGACTTAATGGAGCGCACTTCGACAAGTCCGGTACGAAGGTTGAATCAATTAGTTATTCCGCTCATCCTGAGCCTGTCGAAGGAAGGGTTATATGCGACGCCACTCAATTATCACTGATCTCGGCCAATTGTCTCAAACAGACCGGATATGTCAAAAAGAGTCTACATAACATCATTAATAATCATCTCATTCGGGGCCCTGATCTTTCTGGGCCCCAGACTGCTGGATGTCGATACGGTCCGATCCAAGGTCGCCGCGATGCTTTCGGCAAAATCGGGCTGGCGGATCGACGCGGCCCAGCTCGACTGGCACTGGCTGCCGGTCCCTCATTTTTCCCTGCATGACACAACGATAAGTAAAAACGCCATTCTAGTCCACCTGCCCGAAACCAGAATATTTCCTCTCTGGCGCTCACTGTTAAAGCAAAAACTTGAATTAAGAAGAATAAACCTGATCAGCCCGGAAATGACCATTGGTCCCGTATCCACAGAGATCGACCTCTCCGAAATCTTTATCCCCCATGCCAGAATCAGCGTGACCGACGGAACCGTTATATTCACCGAAAGTCCCTTTGCCGGCCAGAGCCATCTTTTTCCTCTTAGCATCGATAAAATCGAGGGCGAGATCAACCTGGATCCGGAGCAAAGCCGATTCCAACTGGCAAGCGAATCCAGCCAGTTCAATTTAATGAACCTGGAAGGCGTTTTCAGCCCCGGCAATCTCGATTATCAAGTGGAATACGAATTAAACGGCCTTAACTTTTACAATCTGCTCCCCGCCCTGGAAGATCAAAGGCTGCTGCCGGTAAAATCCGCAATTTCCCTGCAAGGCAGGATTGACGGCACCGGCACGGAAAGAATTCAGGGGTCCATGACCGGCGATTTCCCCTGTTTTGTGGCGCCATCCGCCACTGAATCTTTTCTGCTCGATTGCGGCAGCATTGATCTCAAGATCAACAAAAACGGCGGTGATCTGTCGATTGAGATCAGGGAATTACAGCTTAAAAACCCCGGCATGATCCTCAGCGGCGAAATCGCCCGTCGGACCGGTGAGAAGCCCGCGGAAAACCGGGAACCGGTCTGGCTGGTCGATTTGACCGGTAGGGACCTGGATCTTACCGCCCTCCGCAAAGGGGTCCTGGCCTTATGGGGAGATAACAAAATCGCCAAAACCGTAAGCGATATAGTCCTCGGCGGCAAGGCTTCCCGGGCAAGCTATTACTTCGAGGCGCCGCTGTCCGGTTTCAGGGACATAACCGAAATGACAATCAATGTCGATGTGCAAGAAGCGAGGATTCATCCCCCTTTCACGCCTCTGTTTCTGGAAATGGCCCGCGGCCCGATCAAAATCGACAACGGTTATCTATCGGGCGAGGGACTGAGTGCCAGGCTGGACGGTAACCGAGGCGATAACTGTTCCCTGTTCCTCGATCTGGCCCAAAGGGAAAAGGACTTCGAGCTCGATCTTGATATTGCCGCCGATCTGGCCGACCTGGGGAAAGTATTGCCGGAAATCGTCCCCCACCAGGGTTTTCGGCGCGAAGTCGAGCGTTTCAGCAATATCGAAGGCCGGGCGGCGGGTCATCTGCATATCGGCGAAAGCCTCGATGATCCCCGGGTGACGGTGCAGGTAAATACCATCAACGGCGGCGCCACGTATGAACCGATCCCCCATCCGTTCACAATCAGATCGGGGGGCATCAATGTTTTCCCGGACCGGGTCGAATGGCGGGGAATCAAAGGAGTGGTCGGTCCTCACTTGATCAGGGAGTTTTCCGGAGGAACCTCCTTAGACGACAATCCATTTATCGAGATAAAATCTGCCCAGGCAACTTTCGATTCAGCCACCCTGCTTGCCGAATTAAAAAAAGCGGCGATCCTGCCCGACAAGATTTCCCAGGCAATCTCCAAGGCGGAAGGAGTCGTCGAATTAAACCGGGCCTCGGTATCGGGGTTGTTTAAAGAACCCGGAAAATGGCAATACTCGCTTGATATCTCCACATCGGGATCGAAATGGAGCACTCCCCTCCTTCCCCATCCGCTTCTGGCGGAAAGGATCAGGGCCAGAGTCAGCCGCGGTCGGCTTGATCTCGATTCCGGAAAAGTCTGGCTTCTCGAACAGCCCCTGCTTGTCGAGGGGAGTTTTTTCCACAATAATTTAACCGATTGGCGGGCCTGGATCATGCTGTCCGGCACCATTCGCGAACCGCTGGCGGAGTGGATCGGAAAAAAAGGTTGGCTGCCCGAGCAATATTTCCCGGTAATCCCCTGCACCCTGGATAAATTCAAGGTGGAGTGGGATGATGACAAAATCAAGCTTTCGGGTGGGATCGCCGCCGGCATGGGCGAAGTCACCTCCCCTTCCGTGCGCCTGGAACTGCAATCGGACCGGGACCGGCTCAAGATCGACAAGTTAATCATTTCTTCCCCAGAGGAGCGGGGCGTGCTTAGCCTTGACTATCGGAAAAAAGATCCTCAAGATTTCAAGGCGAACTGGCAGGGTTTCATAGATTCCGAAACCATCCTCGCCCTCATGCGGGAAAATATCCTGCCGGCAAAAAGGCTTGAAGGAGACTTCTCCGTGGAATATTCGGACGGACCGGCAAAAACCGATTTCACCGGCTGGGCGAAGGTCACCGATCTAGCCTGGTTATTCAATAAATCCCGGGAAAACTTTCTGATTAAAAAACTCGATATTATCGGGGCCGAAAGCGGTTCACTCCGGATAAATCAGGCCGTTCTCTCCGCGAACGACGAGGAAGTGGCCCTGAACGGCCAGATCACTTTCGGTTCGGAGAAGACCACCTTCGACCTCGGCCTTGCCGCCGAAGAGGTCGGCAGCCGGACCGGCAGGCATATCCTCGCGGACCTCAGAGGGGAAGCCGCCGGCGATGGCGCCTCGGATCAGGACCTCCTGGCCGGCCGCAACGGCAAAGAGCTTGAAGGGGTCCTCCATTTCAATGCCGCCACTTTCCGATCGAATCCCGAAGCCGGTCCGGATGAAAAAGCGGCTCCAGACAGTTATGTTCTGTCTCCGGCCCAGGGCTTTGTCACAGTAGATTCCGGCACCAACCTCTATACCCTGGACCTCAGGAATTCGAGCCTCTGCAATCTTGAGATCTCGGCCACCCTTAACCTGATGGAAAGCAAAGAGGAGACCTACCTGAATGTCTTTACGGACAGTGCCTCCCCACCGCTCTTTGAGGATGTCCTCCCCTGCCTGGGTTTTGAACAAACCCTGGTCACGGGAGACATTCATCTCGATGTAAATCTGAAAGGGGTCGATAACCGCTGGCAAAGCGGCAACGCCGATCTCTATTCGAACGGCGGTTATATCCACCGGCTCTCCTTTCTCTCCAAGGTCTTCCGGGTTGTCAACCTGAGGGATATTTTGTCGGGAACGGATCTACCCGATTACACCGGCGAGGGCTTCGCCTATTCGAAAATCGAGATCGACGGCCGGGTGGCGGACAACCACCTTCATGTAGACAAAGCCTTTATAGATGGGGCGGGGTTGAATATCTTCGGTCAGGGCGTGGTAAACATGGATGACTGGTCGACTGATCTGACGATTATGGTCGCCCCCTTAAAAACCGTGGATGCCCTGATCACCAAAATACCCCTGCTTGGCAGGATCGTCGGCGGCGCCGACGACGCGGTGATCTCGATTCCGGTGGGCCTAAAAGGAAAGCTGCGCGACCCCAGAGTCACCATCCTGCCGCCGGAGGCCATCGGCGAAGGCTTGCTGAACCTGGTCCAAAACACCCTGCGGATGCCGTTTCGGATAATCTCGCCGTTACTGCGCGACAGGAGCGATCAATAATCCCGCGCGGTCCGCGCTTGTTGCTTATCGGCAAATCGATATTGACTATATGCCGATTTCAGGTAAAAATCTTCCCTTTAGGATAAGAAGCAAAAAACCTTCCCCTCCAAAAAATTCTCGGGCTATTTAAGATGTGACCGAGGGATGGCTAAGCATTCAATCCCTCTTTGCAGGGTGGAGATCATCACAGGAAACAGAAGAAAATGCCCCAAGTTGAAAGCTTAAAAAAAACCATGGATATCATCTGTCCGGAATGCGGCAAGACACACAAACTGGTCAGCGACCGGCTACCCGCCCGGAAATTTACGGCGAACTGCAAACAATGTGGGGCCAGGATGATTATTGACCCGGTTGCGCCCCCTGCCGGGAGCGCTGAAACCGGAGAAAGCGCCGGAGCAACGCTGATCCCTGGAAAATCCCAAAAAACAACGGTGGAAGAATTCGACATCCTCTTGACCGACCACCACGAAGAAAACCCTGAACCACCGGCCGTTTTGAGGGAGGACCACTCCTGGGCGCCGCCGGTTAACCCTGCCGCAAGCGAAAAGAGCGGCGCCGATGCCGAGCTCTTCACCGCCTTGCCGGAACTGCGGAAACTTTCCCCCGACAAATTCGCCTACCGCGAAATATTTACCGGGCCGGGAAAGCATGGGTTCAGGACCAGGCAAAACCGGCGGATCCTGAAAACAGTCGCGACAGTGCACGATCTGCTGATCGGCGGACTCCTTGCCGAGGGCGAAAAGGTCTTGAGGATCGCCAGGGGAATCAGCTACCATCCTTTCGAGATTCCTTACGCCAACGGCCTTTTGACCATGCTGTCAAACTATTTCGCCATCGTCTGCACCGACAGGCGCCTGCTGTTGATCAACGTCAACCGCCGCCTTGATCGTCCAACCCGCTACATTTTCCAGATTCCCTATGACGAAATAGAAGGAATCGGCCGCGGTCTTTTCCTGTCATCGCTGATTATCAGGCACGGTTCGGCGGGCAAGTGGAATTTCACCACGGTCAACCGCGATCTCGCTGGCTCGGTAAAAGACTTTATTGCCGCAAGAGTTGAACAAGCCCCGGCGGCCCCGGCCGGCAAGGTCTCTCTGCCCCAGCTCTGCCCCTCCTGCCACACCCCCGTTCCCGCCGGACTCGCAGGCTGTCCCCACTGCGGCGCCGCATTTAAAAATCCCCAGGAGGCCCTGGTCCGCTCCCTGATCCTGCCGGGGCTGGGCTCTATCTATCTGGGTTATTATCCTCTCGGCCTTATGGAAATGAGCGGCTACCTGCTAAGCTGGCTGCTTGCCGTAGGCCTCCTGATTTTTCAGGTGCCGGGCGGCATCGGCGTCGCCATAATCCCGGTGGCGGCCTATCATCTGGGCGCCGGACTCCTCGCCTGGAAGACGGCCGGCAAAGGCTATCTGGTCGACGACCTGCCCGCCGGCTAAGACCCCGCCCCGAGGGTGGATAACCAATTAATTAAGCAAGCGCCGTCAATCAGGAGCGCAGTTAGGGGCGCCGCTTTATTTGGCGAAATCGGCGGGCTGATTTTGCTGATCGGCTTTGCATGTCTGTCAAAATAACTTACAAATTTAGCCCTGAAACTCGAAATTAAAGTTGACCCTGACAGAAGATATGTTATCTTTATTAGAAGGGGATTCAAAAAATCATATCATTCATATCATCTTTCAAAAAATTTGCGTGGGGGGAAACATGCGAATAACCGGCATAAACCAGAACGTGCTTCTACGTTTTCTGCTAATACCCGCAATCCTGCTGGCGGTTCCGACTCTGGTTTACGCCAGGGTCGCTGGCCCCTGTGCCAACTGCCATACCATGCACAACAGCCAGAACAACGCCGAGCAGGTTATAATCGGCGACAACACGTCCATAGATGTGGGCTGGACGCCGGGGGGGGCATTTCAAGGAACCGCCGTGGACGTCACGGCCCAGGACTATCTTCTGAAAACCGACTGCGTCGGCTGCCATTCCTCTCCCTCTAGTGGTCCCAACACAAGAATCATCGACATGGGTGGCAACGCCAGTTTCAAGGTGCCGATTGTCTGGAATATCGGAGATACAGGTAATTCTGCCAGCGACCTGGCCGGGGGTAATTTCTCCTATGTTGCAACCCTTGGGGATGAATATGGCCATAACGTTCTGGGCATAAGCGGTAGGGACGGCAATTTTTTAACCACCCCGGCGCCCGGCTTCTCAGCCGGCAAAGGTTGCTTGGGGAGCTGCCATGAGAGTCTGGCCATCCCTGTTGCGGAAGGGGGAATTCCCGAATCCGGAGCCGATGAAAACGGCTGTAAGGGCTGTCACCTCTGGACCGGCCATCATGATCCCATGGTCGTTGGCGGGAGCGGCCCCGGTAATACATACCGTTTTCTCGGAGGCCATGGCGGAACCGAGGGGTTTAATATGCCGGTTGACAACGTGGACGGAGCTCTGGAAAGCTTCGACTGGGGATTGACCGAGACAAACGTCTACTTGGGACAGGGTGCTGACTACGCAGCCCCCACCACACTTGTCATAGGACGCTTTTGCGCGGGCTGTCACCACAAATTCCATGCGGTGGGCGGGATAGATGAAATGCTGGGCGAGGACAATAAGGGCTCCCGTGATACCACGGATTCGACCCCTTGGTTGCGGCACCCGACCAACGTAAACATCGGCAGCAGTAATGATTTTGATGAACTAATCAACAGTTCCTTGGCATACGGCGAAGGCTTACCCCTCGCCCGAACGCTGTGGCAAAACAGGACAGCTGCGATCGGCACCACCGACCAGGTAATGTGTCTCAGCTGCCATATGGCCCACGGCTCCCAATACCCCGACGCCCTGCGCTGGGATTATACTCAAACAATAGCCCATGATGGGGTCGAGTCCACCACCGGCTGTTTTTATTGTCATCGGACCAAAGACACTTAAAAGGGTGATTGGTTATTTGCCCTAAAAAAGGACCGGCCATGCCGGTCCTTTTTTTATGTCCGTCAACATAAATAACTCAACATTCCTGGTTGTAGTATTGGCCTGCCTGTAATGGCGATATAATTTTTTTCCGCTACGTTTTGATTGCCCGGTGAGTGAAGAGTAAGGTGTAAAGCGGTGAGGAGAAAAGGCTTATGCACCCACAGGTGCATAAGTTTCGTTTGCACCCTAAAGGACATATAAAAGCAGTCCAATGCTAAACTCAGCTTTAATATGCTCTTTTTTTCTACTCCTCACTATTTACTCATTACTCCTCACCGGCCGATAGATGAGGCACATGGCTCCAGCATCGAAAAACAAGGTAAAACGAACTGATCAATAAAGTCAGAAAGTTGACTAAATAAGAGGCCCGCCTTACCCTTCAGTAGACGAACAGCCCGTTGACTGGCATGCCGGCCAAGCGCTAATAACGGACTCACAGCCGGTGATTGCCCGCTTGCGGCCCGGTTCATGAATTTCTGATCAGGGAACCATATCGAAATCAAGCAATTAGTGGCAAGAACCTGAACCGGTGAGGTTGGGGAAGGTGCGGACAATTTCTGCCCTTGCGAGCACGATAATTACAGTTTGACAAGGCAAATCGCCAATCCCGTTTATGAAAGGAAGAAATCAAACAAGATGAAAGCGAGCGGAAAATTGTGCTGCTGATTTATCCCCCCCTGGCCAAGGCCAGCGAACCACCGGCCGGTCTTACCCTGCTGGCCGGCGCCCTGCGCGGCCACTGTCTTCCCTGCACCATGCTCGACGCCAACCTGGAAGGCCAGCTCCATCTCCTGGCCAATAACCCGCCCCGCCGCGATACCTGGAGCCGCCGGGCCCGCCGCCATCTGGCCGAAAATCTTGCGGCCCTGCGCGATCCCGCTTTATACGCGGAACCGGCCCGTTACCAGCGGGCGGTCAGCGATCTGAGCCGGATTCTTGGCGCTACAGGCCGCGACGACCTGACGATCAACCCGGCCAACTACCAGGACCACAAGCTGTCGCCGGTAAAGAGCGGTGATCTTCTCCGGGCCGCCGAGGATCCGGCCGGAAACATCTTTTACGATTATTTCGCGGCCAGGCTTGACTGCCTGGTGGCGGAAAAACGGCCTGCCCTGGTCGGCTTTTCGATTAATTACCTCAGTCAGGCCCTGACCGCCTTTGCGATGATCGGTTATCTCAGAAAACGCCACCCCACCCTACCGATCGCGGCCGGCGGCGGCCTGATCACCTCCTGGCTCAGCAGCCCGGAGTGGCGTAACCCCTTCGATGAACTGATCGATCACCTGGTCGCCGGTCCGGGAGAAATTCCCCTGCTCAAGATATCGGGCCGGCAAATAGATCATAGGGAGCGCGAAAAAATCCACCCGGATTTAACGGGGCTGCCCCTGGCCGATTATCTGGCCCCGGGTCCGATCCTGCCCTACGCCGCCTCTACGGGCTGCTACTGGCGGAAATGCTCGTTCTGCCCGGAAAAGGCCGAAACCAATCCCTACCGCGCCCTGCCCGCCGAGCTGTTATCGGGCCAACTTGCAAAGCTCACCGCCGCCACCAAGCCGAGCCTGATCCATTTCCTCGACAACGCGATCAGTCCCGCCCTGATGTGCGCCCTGATCGCCAATCCGCCCGGCCCGGCCTGGTACTCCTTCGCCCGGGCCGAGCCCGAACTGACCGATCCCGATTTCTGCCGGGCCCTGCGGCGCTCCGGCTGCGTCATGCTGAAACTGGGTCTAGAATCGGGGGACCAGGGCGTGCTGGACGCAATGGACAAGGGAATCGATCTGGGAATGGTCGCCCAAACCCTGGCCAATCTCGAAAATGCCGGGATCGCCACCTATGTCTATCTGCTGTTCGGGACTCCGACAGAATCGCTGACCGAGGCGCGCCGGACTCTTGATTTCACGGTCAAACACGCCTCCGCCATCACCTTTCTCAACCTGGCGATCTTCAATATGCCGCGCTTCGCCCCTGATGCCCCGCGCCTGGCCAAAACCGCTTTTTATGAGGGCGATCTTTCCCTCTATACCGACTTCGAACATCCCCGGGGCTGGAATCGCCGCGAAATCAGACGATTTCTCGACCGGGAATTCAAGCGCCATCCGGCCATCGCTCCGATTATCCGCCGCGATCCGCCTTTTTTCACCTCAAACCATGCCCCTTTTTTGATTCGCGCCTCCAATAAACCCCCTGGAAACTCTGTAACCTGAATCCGGGAGCGTTCGAGAACGGTTAGCGGTATATATTAGTATTTACGTGAAAGTTCATATTTTCCCGTAAATTCGCTAAACTATAAAAGGACCGCAACAAAGTCGGGATTACCATAATCCTGAATCCGTGACGGCTTAGTGTATTGATTAACAATATGAGATTGTTTTTACGTCAAATACAAGTAATCCGCGGTGGATGGAATTCACCCGCCGCCCTGCGGGGGGCCCGATAACTGTGCATCTGCGACGTTGGCAACTCGTTGGATATGCTTGCAAAAGCCCTGAACGGGCTTCAAACTGAAGCGGGGGATGCCGGGGTAATTTCCGTGGGGTACCGACGATGTGTGAGTTTTGCATAAGCCATGGCGAGGGCAAAAAGTGGTACGAGAACATGACCAATTACTCTCGGGAGCTCTTTCTGAAGGTCAATTCCGATGCCGGCCTGAAGGATTTTCTCGGCCGGTTCGGCCAATCGATGCACGACACCGTCCCCTTGGCCGAAAAATGGAAAAACCGGCTGCCCCGCATTTATGATTTCCTGGTCTACCCCTGGCTGACCAGACATCAGAAGAAAAGCCATTTCGGCCAGATCGTCCCCCTCGAAGGGATCGAAAAGGTCCTCGACCGCGTCGATACGGTAATCCGCCTCCCCTGCATCTGCCGCCGGGTCGCCACCGGGGTCGAGAAACGCTGGTGTTACGCGGTGGGGATGGATACCAGTCATATCATCGAGGATCTGCCCGACTTCCGCGATTTCGACAAGATATCCGCCGCCATCGCCAAGGAGGAGATCGGCTGGCTCGACCGGCAAGGCATGACCCACAGCGTCTGGACCTTCAACACCCCTTATATCGGGGCGATCTGCAACTGCGATCAGGACTGCATGGCCTACCGGGTCCAGTACAAGTCAAAACTGGCCACGGTGATGTGGAAGAGTGAATACGTTGCCGAAATCGAGGTGGAAAAGTGCAACGGCTGCCGGTTCTGCCGCAAACAGTGCGTATTTGAGGCAATCCGCTATGACCCGGCCGATAAAAAATGCCTGGTCGAGCCCGGCAGTTGTTACGGATGCGGAATCTGCCGGGCGGTCTGCCCCGGGGAAGCGATCACCCTCCTGCCCCGGGAAAAAATCAGCCGGGCCGCCGGTAAATGGTAGGGATTTTTTAACCGTTCACCGAGCGGTCGCCAGAGAACCACAACCGCCGGATTTTCAACCTAACTCCGCCCAGTTGCAAACTTATTTCCACCAGACGGTATCATTTGCCATCAATCTGTGTTATGGTTTTTTAATCGCGAGGAACCTCCGGTACCCCGTAAACCATAAAGTTTCGCGAGATTGCGAAGAGATTTTGCGGGCCGGCAAGACGCGACTTCCAGCGCATAGCAGCGCTCTGTAACGGAAGTCGCAACGTAGTCGGCACGTAAAATAACAAGCAAGATGTGATGGTTTAGGGGTTACGAGGTACTAGATTCCGGACCAAAAAACAATATATCAGGAGAGTATCATGAGTCAGGCAAAAAACGGCGATACCGTTAAAATCAACTACAAAGGCAGCCTTGACGACGGGACCGTATTCGATTCTTCGGAAGGACGCGAACCCTTGAGCTTCACCCTCGGCGGCGGCCAGGTTATTCCCGGTTTCGAGGAAGCGGTGGAGGGCATGGCAGTGGGCGAAAATAAAAGCGTCAACATCCCGGCCGAAAAGGCTTACGGACCGCGCAACGAAGAGATGGTTATCGAAGCGCCCCGGGATCAGGTGCCCCCGGAGATCAATCCCGAAGTAGGCCTGAAACTGCAGATGGCCGGGCCCAATGAAGAGGTCGTGGTGGTCGAGGTTACCGAGGTGACCGACACCCATATCAAGCTCGACGCCAATCCCCCCCTGGCCGGCAAGGACCTTAATTTCGACATCGAGCTGGTCGCCATCGACTGAGCGGCCCGGTTTCGTGAAGGACTCGGACAATCCCTGGTATGTCTATATGGTGGTCTGCAATGACAAGACCATCTACACCGGCATCGCCAGGGATCCGCAAAAGCGAGTCCACGACCACAACCACGGCAAGACCGGGGCGAGATACACCCGGTCGCGCCGCCCGGTCAAACTGGTTTACCGAGAAGCACACCCCTCCCGAAGCGCGGCCTCCAGCCGCGAATGCCAACTGAAGAAACTGACCAGAACTGCAAAGCTGCAACTTATAGCAGCTGCACGGTTAACGGCAGATCCAAGATCTAAGGTTCAAGGTTGATAAACTGCCAAAAATCAAAGCAGAGTTGAGCAGCTTGGCTGCCCGGTAAGAAATTTATGCCCAGGGTGCAAAGCTGAGTTGAGCAGCTTGCCTGGCCGTACGAAACTTATGTGCCGCGAAGCAAATGCCCTCCTCAAGGGAGGATTGAACAGAACCCTTGGGGTGCCCTGTGGTACAAAAACCGGATGGCTAAGCAAACGGTCGAAATGACAGTTTGCGACTTTTTGAGATGCCAAAGGTTAAAAGATTGTTTAAATTCAGATGCAGATGTAGAAACGTGAGTAGTGCGGTTGAGACGTAAATTATGAAACGAAAAAAGGGGTGGATTAATAGTTAAGTTTCCTCTTGCTTCTCCTCACCCCTCACTCCTAACTCCTCACCCCTCTAACACCGCCACGCCGATCCGGATTTTCCTGACCAAAACATTAACTGGCTAAAAGGCAAAACAGATGGGTTCTAAAAAGATAATCGTGCTGACTTCCACCTTTCCCCGCTGGAAGGACGATACCGACCCTCCTTTTGTTTACGAATTGTCCAGGCGTCTGGCTTTGGACCTGGATGTCCATGTCCTGGCGCCCAACTATCCGGGCGCCCTCGGCAGCGAGATTCTCGACGGTCTGACGGTATACCGTTTCCGCTACTTCATCAAACGCTTCGAGAAGCTCGCGGGTTCTTCCGGCATCCTGCCCACCATAAGAAAAAACAAACTCTATCTCCTGCTCGTTCCCTTTTTCGTCGCCGCGGAGTTTTTTGCCCTGTGGAAACTTGTCCGGCAGATAAAGCCCGATATCATCCATGCGCACTGGTTGGTCCCCCAGGGCTTTGTGGCGGCCATGGTAAAAAAGATAACCGGCACCCCCTATGTCGTTACCGCGCACGGTGGTGATGTGTTCGGCCTCCAGGGCGGTCTGTTCGGTCTTTTCAAGCGCTTTTCCTTAAAAAACGCCGATAAAATAACCGTGGTAAGCAGTGTTCTCAAGGAAGTGGTCACTCGGACCAGCAGTTCAATTGTCGAACCGGTAATTCTGCCGATGGGGGTGGATTCCAGTAAATTCGCGCTGGCCGAAGATGACGATATTCGGAAAAAGTACGGCGCGACCGGCCCTCTCTTATTGTTTGTCGGCAGACTGACCGAAAAAAAGGGGGTCCGCTTTCTTCTGGAGGCCATGCCCGAGGTGATCAACAAGGCGCCGGCCGTCAAGCTGATGATTGTCGGATCAGGCGAGGAAGAAGAGGATCTTAAGCGGTTGAGCGCTTCACTGGAACTCGAAGGCAACGTGGTTTTCACCGGTTCGATTGCCAACCGCGACTTACCGCGCTTCTACGGTGCGGCGGACATTTTTATCGGCCCTTCCATTCACGCCAGGGACGGCGATACCGAGGGCTTCGGCCTGACCTTTGTCGAGGCCGGAATGTCCGGCTGCATCCTGATCGGCAGCAGGGTCGGAGGTATCCCGGATATTATCAAGGACGGCAAGACGGGATTTCTGGTCGAGGAGAAGAACCCCGCCGCCATTGCCGCGAAAATCCTGGAAATTATCGATCAGAAAGAGGATTGGCCTGAAATCAAGAAAAAGAACCGGCTGGAATTCGTAAAAAATTTCAGCCTCGATGTTATCGCCGCCAAGTATGTCGATCTTCTCTCGGAGAACTGGGCCGGCCCGAGCAAAAAAGGTAACTAAACAACCACCGACTAAAGTCGGTGGGTTTAAATTCGCGGACTGAAAGTCCAGCAATACCGGCTGCTGCCGGTTGGTTTATTCTACGTCAAATCCGTCGTTTGGAGCTTTCTCAAAGTGATGAGCCAGATACTCCT
>JAGXFP010000022.1 GCA_024637225.1 Desulfobacterales bacterium | reverse complement strand
TCATAGAAACCTCCTGTTTTGATATTTTGGTTGGCGCCTAATTCTTAACAGGAGGTTTCTTTTTTTGGTAGCTTATGAATAATTTTTATCTTCTTTACAATGCGGTGGCTTAACCTTTTGTTGTTACGTATATATAACGTTGGTACAAATACAACTTGTTTCCTGTTGTTATTGGGGTTATAACCGGGAATATGCCGAGACAACCACGAATG
This sequence comes from Desulfobacterales bacterium, assembly GCA_024637225.1. Taxonomy (GTDB): domain Bacteria; phylum Desulfobacterota; class Desulfobulbia; order Desulfobulbales; family JAGXFP01; genus JAGXFP01. The sequence continues at coordinate 34,258 of JAGXFP010000022.1, read as the reverse complement.
GATGCGCCGGGTACTCTCCATCACATCATGGGGCGGGGCATTGAGCGAACCAAAATATTCCGAACCCAACGGGACCGCGAGGATTTTCTCTTTCGGCTGGCTGGTATCTGCCGAGAGGAAGAGCTGATTGTTTATGCCTGGGCACTTATGTCCAACCACTTCCATATCCTTGCCCGGACCGGACGAAACCCACTGTCACGATGCATGCGTCGCCTGCTCACCGGCTATGTAGTCAATTTCAACAAACGGCATCGTCGTGACGGCCATCTTTTCCAGAATCGTTACAAGTCGATTGTGTGTGAAAATGATCCCTACCTGTTGGAATTAACCCGCTATATCCATTTGAACCCATTGCGTGCCAGCCTTGTTGAGGGCTTGACTGCGTTGAACAACTATCCCTGGTCCGGACATTCCGCCTTAATGGGGGAGGTGAGCAGGGATTGGCAGGAACAGCAGATGATTCTTAGTCGTTTCGGCGCGACGGCCGAGAAGGCAAGAAAAGCCTATGGGCGTTTTGTCGGGGATGGTATTGCCCTTGGGCGGCGTCCGGAGTTAGTGGGTGGAGGACTTGTCCGCAGCCTTGGCGACTGGTCTCAGGTGGTATCCTTGCGCAGCCAAGGAGCGGCGGTCAGTTTTGATGCCCGTGTATTGGGCGGTAGCGATTTTGTTGATCGGATTATTTCCGAAGCGGAAAGTATCGAAAAGGAGACGTTACGGTTATCAATAGGCAAGAGGAGCTTGCCGGCACTTTTAGCTGAAATTGCCATAGGGGAGGGCCTTGATGCCTCGGAAATTCGTTCCGGTGTCAGGAAAAGGGATGTCGTGCGGGCCAGAAAATTATTGAGCCAGGTTGCCGTCCGTAAATTTGGCTATACCGGTGCGGCAGTGGCGCGCTTTTTGGGTATTTCCACCTCGGCGGTCAATCGGCTGGCCGGCCAAGAAGAATTGTGCGAGTGTGTTCATTACGCGGGATAAAACTGAGTTGAGCAGGTTTTCTGCTTAAACGAAACTTATGCCCTGTGGGTATAATTGTGTTCCGCGGCGTTTTTCCAATGTAAGTTGTATTTGTACCAACTCGTCCCTTATACCCCCTATACCCCGCGGGGGATACCGGGTGACTGGTATTCCTACCTCACCCCGAGCATTTCTATTCCTTAAATATTGAGGGCAAAGCGGATTGCCCGTGCAACCTCCAACATCTTTGTACGGGGCAAGAATGTGATCAAAGGTCCGATTTTCCCCTTTGAAACAGTCTGCAAATGGTCGCAATTTACAGCACAATCCCGCGGCATACCGTCAGCTGTCAAGAGGAGCACTTCGGAAGGTATATTACGCACGGTAGTCGTAATGGGCGCGATGGTAACCTCACCCAGATATTCCAACACGGAATTCCGTGTCAGTATGAGTACTGGCCGTTTTTTATCTGGTGACACGAATTTATACCATCGTATTTCGCCATGTTTCATTCGTCACCCCAGGTCTGCTCTGTTTCCCAAACCGAAAACTCATTAGTGGCAACCGGGTTATGTTTGTACCCCTGACGGTGCTGGTCTTCTTGTTGCTCAATTTTGTAACGAACGAGGGCGTCTTGCAGCGCCTTTCTCGTGAATGCGGAACGGCTTGTATGGAGTTCTTTTGAAACACGGTCGACCGCTTTGACAAGATTGTCATCAAGGGTCATCTGAATAGTTCTCATATCGCACCTCCATGATGTGGTTTTATAGCTATAATAATCCACATCAAAGGACCTGTCAAAATAATTTCTTTGCAGTAGTAAGGAGGGGACGTCCCCTTCTTGACTACTTTTTGACTCGATTACGACCGGGGTAGGGGGCTGGTTCTGGACGGCCGTGAGCTGGAACTGAAGTTCTTCATGATCAACTCATTCCTTTCTAGTATTTAAAATAAGCAGCGAGGTGGCGAATCGGCGCCATACACTTTGTTTTTTTCGCTGATTAAAGTAGTAATTAATCTTGTCGAGAGCCCCCCGATTTGCCGGAGGTTGTTTCATGCAAATTCCTCCAAGCGGAGGGCGCTCTGGATTTGGTCACGCCAGCCGGCGGGCACGCCGACTTCTTCGGCGTAATCACGCCAGTGGAGAACTTTCTCCCGTACATCCGCGATAATAGTCTCGGCTCGGCCGCGCTTCATCGAGGCGGTCCTGGCGCAGGCCCTGAAATCTTCCAGGGTAAAGTTGTCCCGCTTGCCGTTCATGGTCATCTGGTGATCGGCGGTCCAGGTTCCCGCGGGATTGTAGCTGTATATCATATCGTAGGCCGGGGCCAAAGACCAAACGCCGGACTTGTCCATCAGAAAAGCAATGTTTTTTACATGGTCATCCTGGTTACGGGCGACGATGTTAAAGACCATCCGGCGAAACATCTCCTCGACCGAACCCATCGGCAGACCCAGCTGCTTGATCACGAGCAGGGCCTGCTCGTAAGAATAGGCCCCCGCCAGGTTGAAATCAAAGTGGGCCAGGGCGCCGAGAGACTGCATGTGTACCTTTTTGCCGCCGGCAAGCCGGTCAAAGCGGCGGGTCATGAAATGGTGTCTGCCGTTTTCCTCGAAGAGTCGGCACTCGCTCATGGTAATTCCCGCATCGATGGCCATTTTGTAATAGGCGTATTCGATAAGCCCGTACCCTTTGGGATCCTCCAGCTCTTTGTCCCTGTTGCCGCTCACCCCGTCAAATTTCAGTATCCAATACTCAAAACCTTCCCCAGCCGGTATTTGGCCTGACCGGACTTCGTTGCCGGAAGGGTTCCAGGCGACAACCGCCTTGGCTCTGGCTCCTCCGGCCGAGGTGCCGACCCGCAGAATATCCCGCAGAGCCTGTTCCCTGTTTTTGTCGCCGAATGAAACTTGCAGATCGGTTCGATTGGTAAGGATCTCGGAGGCGAGTTCAACCAGTTGGCCAATTTGAATTTCACCGGCCTGTCTGGCCCTAGGCCCCATGGCCGGCGCGTACTCCAGGGCGCCCATTCCCCTTATTCCCATATAACAGAGGCGCTCAACCCCGTTGAAGGAATCCGGCTGCCGTCCTCGGGAGGCCAGCCAGGCGTTGATCAGTGCGTTGCCAAACCGGTCTGGCAGGGAGTCGGCCAGAAGACCGGGCAGTCCGTGAAAAGACCTTTGTGACAACTCCGGGAAGGTATAAACCTTGTTTGATAGGGGCATGACCAGCGGTGAGAGTTCCATGCCGCTGCCGGCAAATGCCGGATCGTATTCGTAGGAGGCCGTATCCGCATCCTTTGCCATGGATACCGCCCCGATAGTACGCCCCCAGAGTTTGACTTCGGCAACCGTGGTCATGCCTCGTCGTCCCAGGACCATTTTTTATCGGTTGGCATCATCTTTTTGGTTCCGGATGCCCTTTGCCGGACTTTTCCTTTCCGTTTCAAAAGGTCCATGGGTCTGGCGGTCGACTTCGGAAACAGGAGATCAAGACCCGACAAAAGATCGAGAACCCGCAGAATTCGGATAATCGTTGTAAACTGGACCGAAGAACCGGCTTCGATTCGCTCAACGGTACGCTTGGAAACGCCGGCCTGTTCCGCCATTTCCGCCTGAGTGATCCCCCGGTCGATACGTTTCCGGGCAACCCGATGGCCGACTTCGACCATGACCGCTTCGTCTGTCAGTAAATTTGAAATGCTCATAGTCGTCTGTATTGGCGATATAAGTGGTAATTATGCTATTTTATCGACAAATTATACGAATTGCAAGACCTATAAGAAAACCATTCAATAATACGGCAAAAATGACGAATAGATAATCAATAAGCCGATAATTCAAATAAATTGACGACTTAAAAGTGATGAATCGCAAAAAGTCGGGATTGCCACAATGACATTTTTGACTAATGGGATAAATCTTAATAATCCAATTTGTTAAACAACTAGATTTCTTCTATTGGTCGAAATGGCAGCTTTTTACGAGTCCATCAATAAGGGGGTGAGGAGCGAGAGGGGGGCATGTCGGCGCCATATGCCTTGTCTTTTTCGCTGATTAAAGTTAGTAATTAATCTTGTCGGGTAAACAGGATGTAACGTGCAGTTCCAGTGGGACCGAGACGGGGGAGAGGCGCCAGGATGACGGTCAGGGGGAGATTGCGAGAGATTACCACGCGATATTCCTTTGTCTCCGGCGAGGCAATCACGGCATCCACCACCTGGCCAGTCATCAGGGAGTGTCTGGTTTTTTTATTCCTGACCCTGCTGGTCTTCCATGTCTATGCCCACAGCAAGGACGGCCCCTTTGTCTTCGACGACCTGCCCAACATCGCGAACAATCCCCATATCCGGATAAGCAGCCTCGACTGGCAGTCCCTAGGGCAGGCGGCCTTTGAAAGCCCGATCCCGACCCGGCCGGTCGCCAACATCAGTTTCGCCCTGAATTATTATTTCACCCAGCTCGATCCGAAGAGTTTCAGGCTGGTAAACGTTCTGATCCATCTGGGCAACGGCCTCCTGCTCCTCTTTTTCCTGAAGGCAACCTTGCGGACCCCGGCCCTCGCCGGCCTGGCCGAAAAAAAGCTGAATCGCTTCATGCCCTACGCGGCGGCGACCGTCTGGATCGTCAATCCGGTCCATACTCAATCGGTCTCCTATATCGTCCAGCGGATGAACTCGATGGCGGTGTTGTTCTCTCTTCTCGCTTTTCTCCTTTACATCCACGCGCGTCTGAGCCGCAACCGGACCAGGCGCCGTCTCCTCCTGGCCGGGGGGCTTTCGGCCTTTCTGCTGGCGCTCGGCTCCAAGGAGAATACGATTACCCTGCCGTTCTTTGTTTTCCTCTTCGAGTGGTATTTCTTCCGTGACCTGGACCTGCAATGGCTGAAAAAAAATTCATGGTGGCCCCTGGGCATGGCGCTTGTCTTGGCCGGGGTGGCCTTTCTTTATCTTGAATTTACTCCCTTGGTCAAGGCCCTCTCCGAATATCAGGCCGCCAGCCTGACTTTGGCCCAACGGTTCATGACCCAGTTCCGGATTGTCATCTTCTACCTCTTTCTCTTTCTGTTTCCGCACCCGGCCAGGCTCAACCTGGACCATCATTTCCCGGTCTCCCTCTCCCTGCTCGACCCGCCGACGACCCTCTTGTCGATCCTCGCCGTCTTCGCCATACTTGCATCCGCAGCGGTCATCGCCCGCCGCTACCGCTTCCTATCCTTCGGTATCTTTTGGTTTATGGGGAATCTCGTAATCGAAGCCTCGGTGCCGGGGCTGGACATGGTCTTTGAACATCGCACCTATCTGCCTTCCATTCTGATCAGTATGATCCTGGTCATGTTCCTTTATCAGTTTGTTAGCCATATCTGGGTCAGGAGAGCCGTCTTGTTGATATTCGTGGCGGTCGGAGCGGTATGGACCCATGACCGCAACCTGGTCTGGGCCGACAAGGCCACCCTCTGGGCGGATGCCGCTAATAAATCCCCGGAAAAGGCCCGGCCCAATATTAACGCGGGCATTGCCTACAGCGAGATCGGCCGGTTCGAAAAGGGGATCCGCTATCTGGAACAGGCGGTAAAACTGCAGCCCGATTATGTCCACCCCCGGATAAACCTTGCCAATTCTCTTTATGTAAAGGGCGATTACCGCCGGGCCGAACACCATGCCAGGGCGATCCTGCCCATGAAGCCGGTCGACGGGGAGTCTCTGAATCTGCTGGTCATGGCCCATAATACCGTGGGCAAATCCCTGGCCATGCAGGGTAAGGAGGAGGAGGCCCTGGAGAACTTCCGGCAGGCCCGGAATTTGAAACCCGATGATCTCGCCGCCAGCTTCAATCTGTCCCTGGTTCTGGCCAACCTTGGGCGGTTCATCGAAGCGGAAGAACATTGCCTGGAGGCGCTTAGGATTCAACCCGATTACCGGGCGGCGCGGCTGCATCTCCAGGAAATCCGGCAGCGGATGGAACCGCGTAAGCCGTTGATATACAGACCGTTTGGCCCGGAGGCTGGTGCTCGCCGCTGATTGTTTGCCATTATTGCGGTGCATATGGAACCGATCAGGAGATAGCAGCCACCCGGAATTGGCCAATCTTCCATCCGAAAAGCGGTTACAGGGCTCTGGAGATCCTAAGCCAAGCCGGACCGTTTTCAGCTTTTTCGGTCGCCGGGGGAGTCCGGCCTCTCCGGGCCGTGGGCCATTAGCCTTTGCAAGCTGGTGGAGGGGGAGTTGGCTATATCGAGGTTAAGGGCGCCGATCAGTAAATGGAGGGCGGTCAGCAGGAGGAGCGCGGTGATCATTACGGTTCCGCTGGTCGCCGGCGTCCCGGTCACGATGCTCCGGTGCCAGTGATAGCCCCCGAAAAGCATGCCCGCCGGCAGCAGGAAACCGCCGCTGAGCAAGAGAATAGTAGCGGCGGAGAAATCTCGTAACAGATAGGTGTAGAAAATCCGCTTGCAGACCCGGCTCAGATGGCGGCCGGGAAAACCCAGCAAGGCCGAAAACAGGCTGAGACCGCTCCGGTGGTCGTTATATCTGGCAACCATCGGGATGTCTTCTACCACCGCGCGGATCGTGTTAAGGCGAAACAGCATGTCGCTTTCGAAGAAATAGCGCTTATCGAGTTTTTCCAGGGGCAGGAGGCGCAGGGCGGCGCGGTGGATGGCGGTGTAACCGTTGGTCGGGTCCATGATATTCCAGTACCCGGAGCTGATCTTGGTTATCAGCGAAAGCGACGAGTTGCCGATCATCCGCGGCCAGGGCATCCCCTTGAGATCGCCGAGTTGAAAGAAACGGTTTCCCTTGGTGTAATCGGCCTGGCCGCTTATAATCGGGGCCAGAAGGGAGGGCAGATATTTCGGATCCATCTGGCCGTCACCATCGATCTTGACCACGATGTCATAGCCGTCCGCGAGGGCCTGTCGATAGCCGCTGACCACCGCGCCGCCGACCCCCCGGTTTTTTTCGTGGTAAATGATCCGCAGCCTTGGGTCCGAGTTGTGACGGTCGACGTGGGCGCCGGTTTGCCGGGGGCAGCCGTCATCGATAACGTAAATGCGGTCAATCAGTTCTGGCAGGTCGGCGAGGACATCCATAATCCGGTGTTTGACCTGATAGCAGGGGATTACCGCCGCTATCGTCGGATTGTTCCGGTTATATGTTTCGTGGTTGGGGGCAGTCGGCATTTGTTGAAATCCACACATTGTTGTCGGATGGTTTTTAACCGAGGAGTTTAGTTTAACTTATCCATGCTTTGGCGACCATCAAAAATAACAAGGTTTCCCGCCGCGGTTTCCGGCTTTGCAAGCGCCGAAAATCGCTATTGGAACATGATCAGGGAGTGTCTGCTCTTCCTGCTTCTGGTTGTCCTGGTCTTTCACGTCTATGCCAAAAGCAAGGACGGTCCCTTTGTTTTCGACGATATCCACAATATCGTCGAAAACCCTCATATTCAGGCGACCCGTCTTGACTGGCAATCCCTAAAGCGGGCGGCCTTTGAAAGCCCGCTTCCGACCCGGCCGATCGCCAACATCAGCTTCGCCGTTAACTATTACTTCAATCAGCTTGAGCCGAAGGGTTTCAGGCTGATAAATGTCCTCATCCATCTCGGCAACGGCTTGCTTCTTCTCCTGCTCTTTAAAGCGACCTTGCGAACCCCGCCGTTAAAGAAGCTTTATGGCGGGATGCATCGTTTCATGCCCTACGCGGCGGTGGCCGTCTGGCTCGTCAATCCCATCCATACCCAGTCGGTTTCATATATCGTTCAGCGGATGAACCTAATGGCCGCCTTCTTCTGCCTTTTAACCTTCCTCTTGTACATATACGCGCGTTTGGCCGCAAACCGCCGGAGCCGCCGGTTTTTATCAGCCGGAAGCGTTCTGGCCTTTCTCCTGGCCGCGGGCTCTAAGGAGAATTCCATCACCCTGCCTTTCTTCATCTTTCTTTATGAGTGGTACTTTTTCCGCGACCTGAATTATCAATGGCTGAAAAAAAACTTCTACTGGCCCCTGGCCATCATGCTCTTCTGGGTGGTGATGGCCCTGGTTTATCTGGACTTCAGTCCGGTCGCCAATATTCTCTCCGGTTATCAATCTCGTGATTTCACCCTGGCCGAGAGGGTGATGACCCAGGCCCGGGTCGTTATCTTCTATATCTTTCTCTTTATCTTTCCCCATCCGTCCAGACTTAACCTCGACCACTATTTCCCGGTTTCCACTTCCCTGCTCGATCCTCCGACGACCCTGTTGTCGATTCTCATGATCTTTGCTTTGTTGGTAACTTCGTTGCTATGTGCCCGCCGGGAGAGGCTGCTTTCTTTCTGCATCTTGTGGTTTCTGGGGAATCTGCTCATTGAATCCTCGGTGATTGGGCTGGAGATGGTTTTCGAGCACCGTACTTATCTGCCCATGGTTCTGGTAAGTATGGTAATGGTGACGATTCTCTATCGTTCGGTGGCGAACATCTGGCTCCGAAGAGCTGTCCTGGCGCTGATGATGGTTGTGGGCACGGTTTGGACCCATGACCGCAATATCATCTGGGCCGAAAATATCTCCCTCTGGAGCGACAGTATGAAAAAATCGCCGCAAAAGGCCCGGCCTTATGTTAATTTGGGGATCGCCTACGGTGGGCTCGACCGGTTCGACGAGTCGATTTTTTTTCTGGACCGGGCGGTCAAACTTAAACCGGATTACAAAAAACCCCGATACAACCTGGCTCTGAGCCTGGTAGCCAGGGGCGATTATCGCCGGGGGGATTACAGCCGGGCCGAAAGGCACGCCAGGGAATTTCTGGATCAGAGCCAGGACGATCCCGCTGCCTTGAATATACTGGCCCTGGCCCTGGCCAATCAGAACAGATTTGAAGAGGCATTGGATAACTATTACCGCTCCCTGCAACTTGCACCCGATGACGAGTATGTTCACCTTTACATATCGCAAATCCTGGCGCATACCGGGCGGGTTCCGGAAGCGGTCAAACACTGTACGGAGGCCCTGCGCTTAAAACCTGACTACAATGAGGCGCGTTTGCATCTCCAGCAGATCCGCCGGAGAATGGAACCGCGCAAACTCAGGGTCGAGAAGCCGTTCGGCGATTAAATTGACAGGAGCCAGGAAGACCGGGGTCTGGAAGTAGAGTATATAATTCGTAGAACAAGGAAAGGTATTGACCATGAAAGCAAATCGGCCGTTTAACACATTGAAGCACTTTTTATTCCTGGGAATAGTTCCCTCGGTAATTTTTATAACCCTTGCCGTCCTCTCTTTTACCTGGGTGCAGAATATTCATATGTCCAACGCGGTCCAGTCCGATCTGAACTCGTCCTATCATCTTTTTTATGGCGAATTATATAAGGAAGCCGCCATGCTTAACGTTCTGGCGGAGCAACTGGCCGAGAATCGGGACGTGCGGGGCGCCTTCCTGGACAAGGAAAGAGAACGGCTGAACGAGGTCGCGCGGCCCTTCTTCCAGAACCTCCGGGCCGACTATGACGTAACCCATTTCTATTTCCATACCCTCGAAAGAAATACCTTCCTCAGGGTCCATTATCCCGAGATGCATGGCGATCGGATCGATCGATTCACCTTGAAGGAAGCCGAGGCAACCGGTTCGGTAAGTTATGGTCTTGAGCTTGGGCCAATGGGTACTCTTACCCTTCGGGTCGTCATGCCCTGGCGGGTGGATGACCGGATTATCGGATATCTGGAGCTGGGCAAGGAAATCGATCAGGTTCTTGCCGAGATGAAAAAAATCCTGGAAGTCGATTTTGTGTTGATTGTCAACAAGGATCACCTGAATAAGGCCAGCTGGGGAAAAGGGAAACATGGTCCCCCCGTCGAGGGTGGCGATTGGAACCAGTTCCCCGACTTTGTGGTTTTCGCGATGAGCCGGGAGGAGATGCCGCCGGTTATCCGCGTCGATCTTGCCAGGCCGCATCATTTCCACGAGAATCTGATCCTTGAGTTCAGGGAAGGCGGCCGTCTGCATCTTGCCGGTTTTGCGCCATTACTCGATGCCTCGAACAAGGATATCGGTGAAATCATTCTGATCAAGGATTTCAACACCTTGAAAACCGCTGCCCACCGGGTAACCCTGGTGATCTTGTTCGGATATCTTTTCTCCGTCCTGCTTTATGCGGGCTTTGTCTATGCCTATCTTCGCCGGATTGGGTTTGAGGGCAAGGCCGGGGCTAAAGACATCCGGTCGTTTGACCAAGATTTGAATCCATGAGGGGATGAGAACGGGTCAACTGCCTGGAGGAGATTGGTTTATCGTACTGATAATATCGGCAAGTTGCAGGCATTACGGATGGTGCGACCAGGCAATTTATCCAGGGCGAGCATGGTTTGCAAGGGGAGACGCTCGTAGCCGTCATGGGCGTTTCTCATGGATAAGCAGCCTGGTCAGATCTTTCTGGTAATTTGAAAATTAATAGGATATCTTTCTTTTTTCTTGATCAGGCTTAGTTTTTCTGACCAACAACGCTATCAAGTTTGATAACTCGCAAAAATGTGATTTGCCACGTCGTTGCGAGGAGTAAAGCGACGAAGTAATCCATTATTTTTAGCTAGTTATATATTTCCGGACTGCTTCACTATGCTGGCAATGACTTGATTTTAGACTTTTTGCGAACTCATCAGCTTTTCAGCAATCTTACCGGGTTTTGCTTCTCTTTTGCGGACCAGGAAGCTGATTTAACCTCAACGGCATCTCTTTTTAAGCTGACTTCGCTGTTATGGCGCGACTGATTGATTTCATCAAAAGATAAAGAGGTCGTTTCTAATGAGTAATAAGATGTTTGGAGATCTTCAGGCCGGGGACGAAAGGCCTTGGCTGGCTGAGGAGAGCAGTTTTTCTAAATCGGAAGATTCGGTTCGGATTTCCCGGGCCATCCGCTTTCTTAAGGAGAATCATGCGCCGCTGACCTTGGTTGACGCCGGCGGCGGGATGCGCCAGGAGAGTTTGCTGGTCAGCATCAACGAAGGTTCCCTGCGGATCGACCGACCACTGGAATGGGATGGCGAGCCGGACTTTTTCAGGATTTTCTTCAGGGATCACCACCGGAACTGGAATTACTTTCCAGCCAGCGCTGTTTCTTATTCCCCTTTTGCTCTCTCGGTGGCGATGCCGGAAGAATTGCACTATTTACAGCGCAGGGCCTGTCATCGGGTCAAGCTGCCGATCGGGACCCGGGCTCTGGTCAAAAACGGCAACCGTGACATGGCGACGGTTTTTGTCCAGGACCTCAGCGCAGCCGGGATGTTGATGTTCAACGATCCCGCCGAAGGTGAATACAGCAAGGATTCGATCATCAATGATATTGTGGTTTCCATCCCGCCCGGCGGCAGGGGACATTCAGAGGGTAGTATTCGCAAAGTTCTGCCGTTGATCGGCCAGGGCCGGATTGTTCGCTCTTATCTGGACGAAGAAACCCGTCGCCCCTGTTATGGGGTCTCCTTTCAATATGAAAGCAGTTACGTTAAGGAAACCATCAATCAGATAATCTCCGAAGTGGAAAACGATTTTGGCCAGAACGATTTTCTCTGCTGATTTCAGGCAAGGAAACATCGCGGAGGATCGATCATGGTTGATTTCATCTTGAACGATAAAGAGGCACGGGTTCTCGGGGCATTACTGGAAAAGTCCCTGGCGACTCCGGAATACTATCCCCTGACCCTTAACTCCCTGACTATTGCCTGCAATCAGAAATCGAACCGCAACCCAGTTGTTGCCTATGACGAAACGACCGTGGCCGATGCCGTCGCCGGTCTTCTCGGCAAACAGCTGGTGGTGCGAAGTGATGTCGGAAGGGTAACCAAATATGCCGAGTGTTTTGTCGGGAACGCCAAGCTGCTTATCCGGGAAGCTGCTGTGCTTTGCCTGTTGCTGTTGCGCGGCCCCCAGACCGTCGGGGAGTTGCGCGGTCGTTCCGAGCGTCTTTACGGTTTTGAGTATCTTGCCGCGGTAAGCAAGACTCTGGACGATCTGATTGAAATGGGCCTGGCTGAAAAATTACCCAGACAACCGGGCCGCAAGGAATCGAGATTTACCCAACTGCTGGGCGGAAAATCAGAAATCGCCGCCGTCTCGGAGTCGGCAGATGCCGGAAACAGTGGACAGCGGGAGAAACCGGCCATCGGCCGGTTGGAAGAGCTGGCGGCTGAAGTGGCCTCCCTCAAGGAGGAATTGCAGAGCCTGCGTCAGCAATTTATGGACTTCAGAAGTCAGTTTGAGTGAGTGAGCTTTAGCGTGGGGGGGGGCGGGGGGAGTGAGTTTGCGGTTTATCCATCCCGCCCCGGTTGATGGTTATTCCACGGTAAATTCAAGCGAGGCGAGGGATTTGCCGCTCTGATCCTGGATCTCTACCCGCCAGTTGCCGGTGCGTCCGGCCAGTTTCTTGCTGGAATAAGTTCTCCACCGGTAACCCTTTCGGATAGACAGGGGCACCCGGGCCATTTCAGTATCGCCGTGGTACCAGACAAAATCAACCTTTACATCGGCACTGATATTGGTTGCCTCCAGAAAGGCATATGCCTTTTCGGTATCTGCGGAAAAAGTCTCGGTAACCCCGACCGGTTCGTGGTTTTCAACGTTTCGGCTGGCAACAAAACGCTCGACGGTCATTTGGGCCGATTCCATGGACTCCTGGGCCGATTCCATTGACTCCTGGGCCGGCTTCATGGTTTCCTGTTGGGCCGGTTCCATCGTCTCCTCCGGTTCCACTGCGCTGGATAAGGCGGGCAGCAGAAGAACGAGGGTCAGTAGGACGGTTTTCAAAAGCTGTATTTTTCTCATTTGCGATTCTCCTGACATTGATTTGCTGAAGCGGTGATAACCATTTTATTTATTTCGATTTACAATAAATCTCTAAATGTGTGTCTTTGTCAAGTCCGTTAGGAAAAAAAATCCTTATAAATAGTTAGGAGAATCAGGTTTCAAGGGGCAAGGGGCAATGGGGGCAATGGGGTAATCCAGCCCCCTCACCTCTCACCCTTATTCACCTCTCACATCTTCTTTGATCCGGGTCAATTGTTCTTTGAGATCTCGGGTTTCGGTGGTCCAGTATGAGAATGATCCCCAGTCCGGGGTGGGTGGCTCGCCGCCGTCCATTACCTGATGGGCGCACCAGGCGATAAAGTGGATGTAGCGCATGGCCCGCAGGGGTTCGATCAAGGTCAGGCTCCGGCGGGGGAAGGGCCGGAATGTTTCGTACCCCTCCATGAAAAGCTCGATTTCGTAAAGCGACCGGTTGGGACGGTCCGGCAGCAGCATCCACAGATCCTGAACCGGCGGCCCCGCGCCGAAGTCATCGAAATCGATCAGGTAAAAGGATTCGTCCGGCCGGTAAATGATATTGGAGAAGTGGCAGTCGCCGTGAATCCTGATTGATTCCGTGTGGTCGAACAGCGGCGCGATCTCTTCAACCAGAGTTCGCCCGGTCTCGAAAAAAGCTTCAGCCAGTTCCACTGGGACGAAATTATTAGCCTCAAGAAAATCGAGTTGGCCGGCGGTTATAGCGCGGGGATGGATTTTTACCCGGCCGCGGGGAGTTTTCAAAGCGCCGACCGCATGGGTCCGGGCCAGTAGACGGCCCAGTTCCAGCCATTGCTCCTCATTGTACTCGCTGACGAACCGGCCCCCTTTTTTGGGAAAAAGGGCATAGTTTATGTTTCTGAAAGAACCAAGGGTACCGGCATTATTGAGTTTCAAAGGGGGAATGACCGGGACCTCCGCCTCGCTCAGTTCCAGGAGGAATTGATGTTCGTCCAGCAACGCCTGCCGTTTCCAGCGGGTTGGCCGGTAAAATTTAATGATTATCCCGCTGCCATCCCTGGTTTCAAGTTCATATACCCTGTTGATGTAGCTGTTCAAAGGGCGGCAGATGCCGCTGAACTTCTTTGACAAAGCTTTTTCAGCCAAAGTGAGAATGGTTTCGGGGTTTAGTGACAGAAAATCTGTTAGTGGGCTTTTGTCGGTTATCAATTTGAACTCAATCGGTTAATATCATGAAATCGAGGAGACTCCTATTGGGTAGTTTGCTTCGCCACTCCTGATAATAGATTATCATTGACGAAATTGCATGGTTATAATATGTGAAAGGATAAGTTAACTGTCCACCGATGGTCCTTTTTTTCAAATATTGACCCAGCGAAAGAATAAGATATAGCGACCGGGCTCCACGATGATAATGGTCATACTTGGTTTGTTCAGTAGGGTGATTTCTTAACATGAAGATTGCGGCAAGCGGAAAATTTATCATGGCGGCGATAATTGTCGTTATCCTGCTTGGCAGCGGATATCTCCGGGCTTATGGTCCGCCGACCTTTTCCCCAATCGAGCCGGTCCACGTTCATCTCGAGGCGGCTTCCCCCAAAACTCTCGTCATAGATGTCAAGGGCAAGATCCTTTCGCCGCTGTCAATCAGGGAAAAGGAATATGTCCAGATCGGCGGCCAGCGCTTTGAAGTATTGCCGCCATGGCGCGGCCATCGGATCGAGGGCGTAATTGATCGATACGATCTCAAGTTTGCCAAGCTGCCGACGGAGCTGGTCCACGAGGGCAGGGAGATATATGTCACCGAAGCGACCAGGGACGCTTTTGTCAGGATGGCTATGGTCGCCGCCCTTGACGGCGTGGATTTACTGGTCGATTCCGGTTACCGCAGCGTTGAATATCAGCAGAGTATTTACCGGAAAAAGCTGGCGGAGGGCGACGACTTTTATGATGTCGCCAGGGGAGTTGCCCCCCCCGGTTATTCGGAGCATATGCTGGGAACGGTTGTCGATCTGGTTCCCAGTAAATGGACCTTCAGCGATACGGCGGCTGATAAATGGATGCGTGAAAACGGGCCGGATTTTGCCTTTATCCAGAGTTATCCCCAAAAATCAGACCGTGGTTTCACTTGGGAACCGTGGCACTGGAAGTATGTCGGTGATAGTTGATGGCGTCGCAAAAAGTCGCCAGCTCCCGCGTTGCTGCAAATTGTCTCGTCATTGCAGCTTACTGAAGTACGCTTCATTCTTTGAAATTAGCGTGCCTTGGATCTGACGATTTTAACTCCCCAAAGGTTTTGCCATCTTAGCCATCTTGTTTTTGAACTAACAGGGCATAATTTTCCTAGGAGCAGGCAAGCTGCTCAAATCAGCTTTAACTTTTTGCGAGATTATCATATAGTTGAATTACCCGCACAAATTCAGGGGATGGCGACTTCATCATAGTTTGGCTTTGCCGGTCCTGGCCGAATTACGCACCCTGGAATAATCCAGGAAGCGAGACGTACAACTCAGAAAATACTTAAACACCAATTCACTGTTTCCCTCTAATCCCAAGCCGGAGCTGTAAAGATGGTATGCCGCGATACCTCCGAACTTATAAAAATTGTTCTCGATCAGGATGAACGTCTGGTTGACTACTCTTTCCAGAAAGAGTCATGCGGCAGGGTAATCGGTGATGAGGATCTGATCGGCCGCTGGCTCTTCGGTAAGACGGCCGCCGCCATCCTGGATATCGATCTTGCCGATTTCGAGCAGATAATTATCCAGGAAGACGACCTTAAGCACTTCCTGGCTTTGAAGCATTTTGTAGCCGTCCAGAAAGGCTTGGCTGTTCTACTGGGGCGAACACCCGGTGGCCTGGATGACGGCTGTTCCGTGGAGTACATCGATAATTCTCCGGATCGTCTGGAAATGGTGGCCCGTTTACGACCGTGGTGAGAAGGTTGAATATTCCATTCCGGAATGTCCCCGTGCTATCCACCGTCTCGCCGGAAATGCCTGACTTCTGATGTTTGCTAAGCGCTCCTGATTCCCCCTTTTGCCATCCTTCCCGAAAGAAATAAAGTCCTGACCTGTTTCTGGTGAATTCAAAAAAAATCAAAGACCAGTCATTGCCGGCTAAGCGAAGCAATCCGAAACGTAGCCAGTTGGAAATTCTGGATTGCTTAGTCACTCCGCTCCTCGCAAGGATGTCATCAGATCAGTTTTTGCGATGCCATCATTTTTGATTTGACATTCTTTTCCTTGCTCATCCAAGATGATACTAAAGGTGATTTTTGATTTTTCGCATCATGATGAGGCGGATTATCGCGGTACCAACTTTTTCCCGACCGGTGCTTTGCGCATTGATTGGGATCAAGGCGAATAACGCCAAAACACCAAACACCAAGGAGGACACCATGGATGTAAACGATTATTGTAAGAACGTGG
Organism: Desulfobacterales bacterium; assembly: GCA_024637225.1. GTDB lineage: Bacteria > Desulfobacterota > Desulfobulbia > Desulfobulbales > JAGXFP01 > JAGXFP01. The sequence continues at coordinate 18,105 of JAGXFP010000022.1, read as the reverse complement.
ATATTGAACTCACCAGTTGGAAGGCCAAACTCTATAACATCATGCGTCAGATGGAAAACTTGCCTACCGGTGAGAAGCAGCGTATGTACGAGAAGGTCAACGGCTTGAATATCATAATGACTGAACTTGATGAGAGGATCGAAAGTTTACGAAAATCCTGCCCGACTGAGTGGCAGCCCACTCGTGAAGAGATGAAGGGCAAAATTACCGATCTGGGTGATAAATACGAAGAGGCTGAAAAAGCCCTTTTTGACTACGGGGTCGGCGGTTAAGATCGGACAGACCGGGGTATTCTTTTGAATAAACTTCACCGGTTTGGGGCCGGGAACCGGGAAACTGGAATCAGTACCGGTAAAAACCACCGAGAAAAGGAGTTGGTAATGCAAAGGCAGATTAAGATGGAAGAAACCATGCTGATGGCTCATCGAGGATTCATGCAGAATCTGGAAAAAGCGATAGACATTCTGGATAATGATATTTCCGAAGCAGCGGAGATGACCCAGGTCTGCACTGATGAGTGGTGCAATGCCACCGAGCATGTAGTGGACGATTTACATAAGAGTATCTACTCAATAAGTGAGCCGCGCTGGCTTACCGAGGATGATTCCAAAAAGATCCGCGAACTCAGGCGGCGGGTCCATGATATTTATAATCGATATCGGAACATAAAGGCTTAATTATGTAGTGATTTCGGGGCAAACGGCGGCTGGCATCGAGATTCTCTGATTTTACTCCTGCTCGTTTAAAAATAAACGAGGTTCGTTTTTTCCCTGACTTGCCAATCAGGAAAAAATGGCAGCCGTCAGTGCGAGGCGAAGCGACGGAGCAATCCATTATTTTCAAATAGTTACACATTTCAGATTGCTTCGTTGCGTTCGCAATGACCTGATATTTGGAATTAACCGGAAAGAATGCAAGGAAATTCAACAAATCAAACCACTTCATACGGAGAACGGATATGTGGCAAGTGGATGTTGACAAGGACAAATGCAACGGCGACGAGGAATGTGTAAATGCCTGTCCGGTCCAGGTTTTCGAGATGGTGGAAGGGAAATCCGATCCCGTTAATATGGACGAATGTCTTGGTTGCGAAACCTGCGTCGAGGTGTGTCCGGAAGGGGCGATAACCGTCACTGAAGTGTGAGGCATCGCAAGTCAGTTTTTTCGCAGACTTCATCATGACCGGCCTCGTCAAAAATACTCCACTTCTGGTTTATCGGATTAGAGGCCCTTTGGGTGCTTTTTTGTTTAGCCATCCGAGACTTTTTGCGAGATTATCCGAGCGACATTTCTTTGACTTAACAAAAGCGCCGCAACCAGGGGATACTCTCTTTTATAAAGACGGTATCTGCTTGCCAGCGGCGTTTTTTATTTTGGCTTAAACTTTTAATGTTCCCTGCTAAACCCCCGGAAATTATATTTGTGATTGCTTGGCTTTGCTCTCAATGGACTTAACTTAGGCACAATGTCTGTGTCATTTCAAAAAATGTTTGTCCACATATCTCTATAATTTGCGCTTTGTGATCCCCACTGATTTTGTAATCAGAATAGAAATCCTTATGTATGGCGGCAGAGGACTGAATGAATATACTGAAATTTTTGTCCACACTCTCGCTGAAAGCCATCACGGATATCCTGGTTTTTCAATAAAATTAAAAGATTTTCAGTCTAATTACGGTGGTTAAGAAGTGTTATTTGGAGTATTATTCTTTTGTCGAATCGATTTTAGAGTTTTGTGATTAATGTGCGTTGACCGTCGGTTTTGCAGGTTGGCGTCGAATCGAAAACGCGGATAACGAACGCGGTTTATCCGCTTTAACTTTATGAAAGGGAGTCGTCGTGAAAAAGAAAATTATTGTTACGTTGTCACTTTGTCTGTTCATGGCCGGACCATTCGCCTGCTCAAAAGCCCCGGAGGAAAAAAAGGTAGAACTCGAAACATTTACCGACGAGATCAGTTATGTGGTTGGACAGGATATCGGCTCTTCCCTGAAGGAGATCCAAAGCGAGATCAATCCCGACGCTTTATTTGCCGGTATTGATGACAGTCTTAATGATCGTGAATCGCGGATCGGACCAGAGCAGACCGAAGCGCTGAAACAGGAATTCACCAAGAAGCTTCAGCAGGAATTAGCTGCCAGGGCTGAGGAAGCCGCCGGCAATAATCTTGCCGAAGGAGAGGCGTTTCTGGCCGAAAACAAGACCAGGGAAGGGGTGGAGACCACCGAAAGCGGCCTCCAGTATGAAGTCCTGGTTGAGGGAGACGGCCCGGTGCCTGAGAAAACCGATACAGTCAAAGTCCATTATCGCGGCACCCTGATAGACGGAACCGAATTCGACAGCTCATATGAGCGCGGTGAGGCAGCGGTCTTCAAAGTCGATTCAGTTATTCCCGGTTGGACGGAGGCTTTGCAATTAATGAAGGTGGGCAGCAAGTATAAGCTTTTCATCCCGCCTGACCTGGCTTATGGCGAAAGGCAGGTCAGCCAGGAGATCGGACCGAATTCAACCCTGATTTTTGATGTGGAACTGGTCGGCATCGAGTAACAGAATCTCTCTGAATCAGTGACGGCTGCCGGATGGTTTGTCCTGTCATTCCGTGATTGCCAGTTGATCTGTCCGGCAAGGGGATTCCCCGCCGTCTTTCAGGCACCCGATAACGAGCCATCTGCGGTGTCGGCTGTTCGTTGATATACTGTCTGTAGATCAACATCGCCGCCTCCCTGCCTGACCCGTTGTCGAACGCTCACTGATCCAGGTCTCTATCAGATTACGTCGGCAACGGTATTTGAAATGCCGTTGTCGACGCGGATTTTAAGTCATGATCGCTGCTTTGGCCGGAAGACTTTTTTATTTTTTTATGCCCGGCGGAGTTTTGCTGCTGGCCGCTGTTCTGTTTGGCCACTCGGCGGAGGTCGTCCACTGGCGGCCGGTTACGGCTAAACTCTTGTTTCTCGGAGTACCCGCCATAGGGTTTCTGGTCTGCTGGCGTTTTAACAGGTTCAAACCGGTCTTCGGAATACTGATCCTCTTTCTTGCCGAGTGTGCTCTCAACAGTTTCTATCGCGGCGCCGGGCTCCACCCTGAACTTGCCCTGCCGGTCCGTGATGCCGTAGCTGTTCTGATGCCGCTCAACCTCGCCTGGCTTGCTTTGAGCCGTGAAAAAGGGCTGGTCAATCCCGCGGGATTGACCAGGTTATTGTTGATCATTTCCCAGCCTCCGCTGATCGGCGCCTTATACCTTTATCGGCCTGAGCTTCTTTCTTATCTGAGTAAGGATTTTTTGTCCTGGAACTTTGCCTGGCAGCTCCCCCTTGCCCAGCCTGCGATTGCTGCTTATATTCTGGTTTTGGCCTTGTTGGCTCTTAACTTTTCCCGGAAGCGGGGAGTGATTGACGCCGGGTTTATCTGGGCCCTGCTGGCCGGCTATCTCGGGCTCGTTGTTTATACCGGGTTGCTTTCCACCATCTGCATAATGCTGGGCGGTCTGATCCTGGTGACCTCGGTTATCGAAGCCGCTCACACCATGGCCTTTCGTGATGAACTTACCGGCCTGCCGGGGCGCCGCGCCCTCGATGAACTGCTTGCAAGGCTGCGGGGCGACTATGTTGTGGCAATGCTTGATATTGATTTCTTCAAGAAATTCAATGACAGATATGGACATGATGTAGGCGACCAGGTCCTGAAGATGGTTGCCACGCATATCGCCGGGGTAAAAGGCGGAGGCCGCCCTTTCCGCTACGGAGGCGAAGAATTCACCGTAGTTTTTCCGGGCAACGCGATTGACGAAGTTGCCGGTCACCTGGAAAGGGTCAGAGAAGCGGTGGCGGAGGCCGGGTTCACTTTGCGGAACAGCACTCGACCAAAAAGCCCGGCGAACGGCCGCAAGGGGAGGGGGCGCTCGAAACAGTCCTCGCGGAACAGGGTGGGGGTTGCAATAAGCATTGGCGCCGCCTCGCGGGATGAGCGGCGCCAGAACCCCGGCCAGGTCTTAAAAAAAGCGGACCAGGCCTTGTACAAAGCCAAGAAGGCCGGTCGTAATCGAGTTGTCGTTTGAGAATTTTTGCTTTGCCATTCCGTGACTTTTAGCGAGTTTGTCAATTATTAACAGGAGTATTTTTTGGAGGCTGTAAATGAGTGATTCATGTGGAAGTTCCTGCGGCGGCGCCAGCAAGGCCGGTTGCGGTTCGGCGAATGCCAAAGTCGCCCAGCAGGATACATCGATAAAAAGATCGTTGGGCAAGATCAAGAACAAACTCCTGGTCATGAGCGGCAAGGGCGGGGTCGGCAAAAGCACGGTCTCCACCAATCTAGCCCTGGGCCTGGCCAAAAGGGGCTACAAGGTAGGCTTGATGGATGTCGACCTGCATGGGCCCGATATCTGCCGGATGCTCGATCTCAATATGACCATCGGCGATATCAAGAAGGAGAATGATCTGGTGCCGCCGATGCCCTACGGCGATAACCTCAAGGTCATTTCCCTTGAGTACATGATGGAGAATCGCGACGATCCTATCATCTGGCGCGGCCCCCTTAAGATTCAGGCGATCAGGCAGTTTCTCTCCGATATCGACTGGGGTGAACTCGATTACCTGATCATCGATGCACCTCCCGGCACCGGCGATGAGCCGCTGACCGTGGCCTCGACAATCAAGGATGCCGTGGCGCTGGTGGTTACCACGCCCCAGGAGATCGCCCTGGCCGATGTCAGAAAGTCCCTGAATTTCTGCAAACATGTCAATATGGAGGTTCTCGGCCTGGTCGAGAACATGAGCGGTCTGGTCTGTCCGCACTGCAGCGAGACCATCGACATCTTCAAAAGCGGCGGCGGCAGCAGGACGGCGGCCGAGTTCTCGGTCAAATTCCTCGGCGGCATCCCGGTTGATCCCAAGGTCACCATCGGCGGCGATGCCGGCCAGCCCTATCTGGTTTCCGATTCTGACAGTCCGGCGGTGCAGGCCTTCTCCGCTTTGATCGACTCCGTAGAGGAGGCCATGCGGGGCAAGGTGTCGCTGGATAACCTCGGCACCGATTGCGGCTGCGGCGGTAAGTGTAATCCCGATACTTGCGATTGCTAAGATAAATTGAACCTGAAATAGGTAAGCGATCACAGGGCGCCGAATCTGCTGTGTTATCGGCCTGCTCATGTACAATCAGTACACATTGCAGGGTGATGCCTTGCATTTCCGGCATCCTATAATCGCTTAAGGGCTTGAAAATTGGCCAATCCTGAGCGGCTTATCTTAAGATCGGTTACGAACAGAGGTGATAAAATGCTGATTAAAGCAATGACTGTAGGCAACATGGCGTGTTGCTGCTACCTGGCGGTCTGCGAGGAGACCCGGGAGGCGGTGATTATCGATCCCGGCGGCGATGAGGACAAGATCCTGGCCCTCTGCGAACAAGAGAAGGCCACGGTTAAATATATTGTCAATACCCACGGCCATCCGGATCACGTTTGCGGCAATGGCCCAATCAAGGCGGCCACCGGCGCCGAGATCGTCATGCATGCGGACGATGCCGCCTTCTTCGGCAAGAAGGAGGTCGAGCAGTACTTTTCTTCCCTTGGTCTCAAGCCTTCTCCGCCCGTCGATAAAACGGTCAAAGATGGTGAAACTATCGATTTCGGCCGGGAAAGCCTCAAGGTTATTCATACCCCGGGACACAGCCCCGGCGGCATGTGTCTCTACAACGCTCCCGATCTCTTCACCGGCGATACACTGTTTGTCGGCGGGGTGGGGCGCAGCGATTTTCCCGGCGGCGACGGCAGGGTTTTGTACCGTTCGATTCAGGAGAGACTCCTGATCCTGCCCGATCGGACCGTGGTCTGGCCCGGCCATGGCTACGGCGGCGCTAATTCCACGATCGGCGAGGAGAGGCGCTCCAATCCTTTTCTGACCGACACCTCCTGGACACGGTGAACTGAAGATGCGGGAAATAGTTCTCGGCACCGCCGGCCATGTCGATCACGGTAAAACCTCACTGGTCAAGGCCCTGACCGGCATCGATACCGACCGTCTCAAGGAAGAGAAAAAGCGGGGGATCACCATCGAGCTCGGCTTTGCCTTTCTCGATCTGCCCTGCGGGCATCGGCTCGGCATCGTCGACGTTCCAGGCCACGAAAAATTCGTCAGGAACATGGTCGCCGGCGCGGCCGGCATCGATATCCTCGCCTTTGTGATCGCTGCCGATGAGGGGATCATGCCCCAGACCCGCGAGCATTTCGAGATCTGCCGCCTGCTCGGAGTTGAGCGGGGCATCATCGTGATTACCAAGAAGGACATGGTCGAGCCGGAATGGCTGGAAATGGTCGCGGAGGATGTGCGTGACTACTTCACCGGCAGTTTTCTGGAAGGGGCGCCGCTGATCCCGGTCTCTTCCATAAGCGGTGAGGGGATCGATCAAGTTAAAGCAACCCTGGACCGGATGGTGGCGGACAGCGACTTCAGCGAGGCGCACGGGCCGTTCCGTCTGCCGGTCGACCGGATTTTTACGATCAAGGGGTTCGGGGCGGTGGTCACCGGCACCTCCATGTCCGGCCGGATTGCCTTGGGCGAAGAGGTTTTTGTCTATCCCGGCGGACAGCACGGCAGAATCAGGGGAATACAGGTCCATGCTGATGAGGTCAGGGTGGTCGAGGCCGGGCACCGGACCGCCATCAACATCCAGGGCGTCGACAAGGAAAAAATCAGTCGCGGCGAGATTGTCGCCACTCCGGGCAGTCTCAAACCCTCCTATATCATGGATGCCGAGTTTATCTACCTTTCCGCCAATGAGAAAAAGTTCAAGAACCGGAGCCGGGTCAGAATCCATCTGGGCACCGCCGAGATCATGGGCCGGGTGGTTCTCCTCGACGACAATGAAATCAAGCCGGGAGCGACGGTCAACGTCCAGCTGCTGTTCGAGGAACCGGCCTGTGCCTGGCCCGGCGATCGTTACGTGATCAGAAGCTATTCACCGGTGATCACCATCGGCGGCGGCAGAATCTTGAACGGCGGGGCGGCCAAGAAAAAAAGGTTCCGTGAAACCAACGAGCAGGTCTTTGACATTTATAAGAATGGTTCCGCCGAAGAACGTCTCCTTCAGCACTTGAGAGAGGCCGGTCCCGCCGGACTGACCGGCGATGAACTGGCCGTGCGGATGGGGGTTTTCGGCAAAAAACTGAAGAAAGTTCTCGATGGCCCGATTTCGGCCCGGAAAGTGATCGTGGTCGATTCCGACCGACAGTGGCTCCTTTCCGCCGAGGTGTTCGGCGGCTTGCAGGATTGGCTCGTTGCCGCCGTGACCCGCTATCATCAGGACTACCCACTGAAACCGGGAATTTCCAGGGAGGAGTTGCGGAGCCAGCTGGTCCCGGTCAAAAGCCAGAAACTTTTTCAGTTCATGATCAACGATCTGGTCAAGCGGGAACGGCTGGAGCAGGATGAATCGATGGTCAGGATTCCCGGTCATAAAGTGGCCCTGGCCGAGGACAGCGACAAGTTGCGGGGTGAGATCGAGACTTTTTACCGCGAGGCGGGCTTGGCGGTGCCGACCATCAAGGAACTTTATGCCCGGTTCAGCACCAATTCTCCGGAACTGGTTCGGGAAATTCTCGAAGTGATGGTCCGGGAGGGAGAAATGGTTAAAGTAAAGGAGGATCTCTACTTTCATGCCCGCTCCCTTGCTCTGCTGAAGGATAATCTGGTTAAACGTCTCGGTGAAAAGGGTGAGATAGACGCCCAGGGTTTCAAGGAACTAACCGGCCTTTCCAGAAAGTTCTCCATCCCCCTGCTGGAGTATTTCGACAGAAGCAAGGTTACCCTGCGGATCGGCGATAAAAGGGTGCTGCGTGAACGGCGAAAATGAAACCTTGTCCAGTTCCCCTCCTTGACGGCTCAGCCATCCCAAAACATGCAAATTTATAAACGGGTTACCATCTTTACAATTTTACAAGGAGCAGGTCATAGCAAGAATCTTTGGTAATACGGTCGGACTGAAAACCGATCAGTCCCGACGCCTTGATAAACTGGCCAACCGGCGGATGACGCCGGACCTGGTGATCAGTCCCGAAGTCGCCCGCGAACTTGCCGGGATCTCTCGGGAAATCGGCCGGCAGATTGGCCTGCTTGTCGACCGGGCCGGCCGGGTCGATTCCGTCATCGTGGGTGACCCGCGCCGGATCGTAATTTCGGCACTGGATCAGGCGCGGGGGGCGGCCGGGCGCCTCAAGGGGCTGCGCCTGGTTCATACCCATCTGGCCGGTGAGGATCTGAGCGAAGACGATCTCATGGACCTGCTCTTTCTGCGCCTGGATATGATGGCCGCGATCAAGGTCGGGGAGGATGGTCTGCCCGCCATGTTACTCAGGGCGCATCTGGTGCCCCAACCGATCGACGGACTCAACTGGGTTATCCTGCCGCCGGTTGCGCCCAGCCGCCAGGAGCACGATTTCCGTAGTCTGATCAAGGCCCTGGAGGATGAATTCGCCCGGATCGGGTCCAGCGGCAAGGTCGACCGGAACCGGGACCGGGCCATTCTGGTCAGCGTCACTACCGTTTCCCGGGCCCTGGCCGTCGAATCGATGCTGGAACTGGAAGAACTGGCCGAATCCGCCGTGGTAACGGTGCTGGATACCGTGATCCAGAGGCGTCCCAAGCTTAATCCGAAACTTATCATGGGCAAGGGAAAACTTGCCGAGATTATGCTCCGGGCCCTGACCCTCGATGCCAATCTGCTGATCTTCGATCAGGAGCTCAACCCCTCCCAGATTCGTTCAATCACCGACCATACCGAGATGCGGGTCATTGACCGGACCCAGCTGATCCTCGATATTTTCGCCAGCCGGGCTCTGAGCAGGGAAGGCAAGCTGCAGATCGAAATGGCCCAGCTCAAATACCTGCTGCCCAGACTGGGGACCAGGGATGACGCCCTGTCCAGGTTAACCGGCGGGATCGGCGCCCGCGGTCCCGGCGAGACCAAGCTGGAGATCGACCGGCGGCGGATCCAGGACCGTCTTGCCAAACTGGCCGCCAAGTTGAAAAAGGTCGGCAAGGAACGCCATCACCGGCGGAGCCGGCGGCGCAAACGCGATCTGCCGGTGATCTCCCTGGTCGGCTACACCAACGCGGGCAAATCGACCCTCTTAAACAGCCTGACCCACAGTGATATAGTCGCCGCCGATAAACTTTTCGCCACCCTGGACCCGACCAGCCGCCGTCTCCGCTTCCCCCGCGATATGGAGGTAATCATCACCGATACCGTGGGATTTATCAGGAATCTGCCGGCCGAACTTCTTCAGGCCTTCAAGTCTACCCTTGAGGAACTTGACGAAGCCGATCTTCTGGTCCATGTTATCGATATCGCAAATCCTGCTTTCCCCCAGCATATCAAGGTGGTGGAGGCTTTGCTCAAAGAGCTGAAACTTGATAAAATTCCTTGCCTGAAGGTGTTTAACAAGATAGACCTGATAAACGACGAGGAGGCGAAAAACCTGGCCAGGCAGTATGACGCCCTACCGTTGAGCGCGCTTAAGCCTGAAACCTTCGATCTTTTTTTCGAAAAGGCTCAGCGGATGATCGCCAAAAAATTATCGTAATTGCCCAGCCCGCCGCTTTTGTTTGTGTCGCCTTGCCAGGGTGGGAAGCGCGCTTCGCCGGCCTTTCGATGATTGACAAACGCCCAAAAAATCACGGGATGGTTAAGCAAAAACCTCTGCTGATCCCTTAACCTGACTTCAAATAAAAAAATATAAAATATCTTGAGTTGATCAATGTCTGTTCCCGCTGATCGTAAGAAATATCCGCTGACCGCGAAGAGTGCCTTTCTGTTCCTGCTGGTTCCGCTGCTGTTGCTTCTGCTGCTGTTGCCCGGTTTCTTTTTCGGTCTTGAAGGCAAAGCCTCCGCCCAGGCCGAGATCAGGGATGTCGTGGTCAGTAATTCCCGGCAGGATCTATTGCTTTATCTTCAGGTCGACAAGGCGTTTCGGGCTGAGATCGAGGAAGGAATTTTCAACGGAATTCCCGTTTTATACACCTTCTTTGTTTCCCTGCGCGAGGTCGATCCGGAGGGGCGCCCCGGCAGCCAGGTGACCGGGATGGAATTTGAGCGTGCCCTTTCCTATGACTCCCTGAAAGAGGTATTCAATCTCCGTTTCTCCGAGGACAACACCGCTATCGCCGTCGACGACTTTGAAAAAGCCAAAACCCTGTTGACCGAAGTCAACGGGGTCAAGGTTGTCGAGCTGGCCCGGCTGCGACCGGGGAATACCTATTTTTTGAGTGTCAAGGTCAGGATGGAGCGCGAGAACCTGCCGCTTTTTTTCAAATACCTGATCCCGTTCTGGCAGCTGAAGGACGAGGAAACGGACTGGCAATATGTCAAATTCAGATATTAGTTTGAACAGCACCGAGTACCTGGCCGAGCGGGACAAGCGCAAGCGCCGGCGGATATGGCTGATTATCTTTGTCTGCATCTGTTTCCTGCCCATACTGACTTATATCGAGAGCAGAATATTTGATCTCGGCACCATTCCTTTTCCGGTCAGCGGCAATGTCCTGGTTTTTACGGTCATTAATATCAACGTCCTGCTGCTGTTGCTGGTGGTCTTCCTGGTCCTTCGTAATCTGGTGCAGCTGATCTTTGACCGCCGCCGGGGGTTTCTGGGCACCAAGCTGCGCAGCAAGATGGTTATTTCCTTCGTCTCCATGGCCCTGGTGCCTACGGGGCTGCTATTCTTCATCTCCCTGCAGTTTGTCTCGACCAGCATGGATTACTGGTTCAATATCCGGGTTGAGCAGTCTCTCCAGGAATCTCTCAACATAGCCAAGAATGTTTATGACGATGCGCGCGGCCAGGTGCGCGCCCAGGGCGAGTCCATTGCCACCCGTCTCGAATCCGAACTCTATCAGCAGTTGATAGCCCGACATCTCGATGTCTTCCTCACCGATATTGCGGAAAGCCGCGGTCTGGCCGGACTCGAACTTCTTTCCGATCAGCGGGTCGCGCTGGTCAAGGTTTACGATCAAAAGATAGACAGCCGCGCGATCCCGGAAATTCCTCCCGATCTCTTACGCAGAGCCCTGGCCGGCGAGATCGATCAGGTTGCCATCCAGGGTGTCGACGAAGGCGAATTGATCCGGGGCCTGATGCCGGTCAAACTCGGTTCGGAAAATGATCGCCGGACTAATGTCCTGATTACATCCCTGTTGATCCCCCGGGAGCAATTGCAGTCCATGGAGGTGATTTCCAGCGGGCTTGAGGGATACCGTCAGTTGATGATCCTCAAGAATCCGATCAAGACCAGCCTGTTGGTAATGCTGCTGATTGTTACTCTGTTGATCGTTTTCTGCGCGATCTGGTTCGGATTTTACGTGGCCCGGGGACTGACGGGTCCCATCGCCAAGCTGGCCGACGCGACCGGCAGGGTGGCCGACGGCGAACTTGATTTTGTCCTGGAGAAGGAGTCGGGTGACGAGATGGGCACCCTGGTCGATTCATTTAACCGGATGACCCGGGACCTGCTGACCGGCAAACAGCAGCTGGAAATGGTCAACCTGGCCTTGCAGGACAGTTATGGGGAACTGGAAAAGAGACAGCAGTACACCGAAACCATCCTCCAGAATGTGGCGGCCGGGGTCATTTCCATGGATGAATCGGGCCGGATCACCACGATCAATCATTTTGCCGAGGAGCTTCTCAGGATCGATCGAAAGAAGATGCTTGGCCGGGACTATCGGGAGATTCTGCAACCGGCCCATATGAGAATCATGGACGGCTTTTTTGATGATCTGGCCAGATCCGGCAAGAGTTCGATTCAGCATCTGGTGCGGCTCAGTCTCGGCGATGAAACTTTTTCGCTGCGGGTTAGCTTTACCCAGCTGAGGGACGAGAACCATGATTCCCTCGGGGTGGTGCTGGTTTTCGATAACCTGACCGAATTGGAAAAAGCCCAGCGTATGGCGGCCTGGCGCGAAGTGGCTAGGAGGATCGCCCACGAGGTTAAAAACCCGCTCACTCCGATCCAGCTGTCGGCCCAGCGTCTCCGCAAGAGATATATGGCCAGATTGGCCGATGACGACGAGGTCTTCGACAGCTGTACCCGGATGATCATCAACCAGGTCGATGAACTAAAGAGGCTGGTCAGTGAATTTTCCAGTTTCGCCCGGATGCCGGCGGTGCGCAAATCGATCAACGATCTTTCCGAAATGGCTCGGGAGGTTCTGGTCTTTTACCGGGAGGCCCATAAAAATATCGAGTTCGATTTTAATCATGGGCCGGAGGTTCCCGAGTTTCCTTTTGACCAGAAGCAGTTAAAAAGGGTATTGATTAACCTTATGGACAATGCGGTGGCGGTAGTGCCGGCCGATCACGGCAAAATAGGGATTGAAGTCTATTTTGACAGCCGGGAGAAGGCGGCTTTCCTGGAGGTCTGGGATAACGGGCCCGGGGTGCATGATAACGATAAGCTGAGGCTGTTCGAACCATACTTTTCCACCAAAAAAACCGGCACCGGCCTGGGCCTGGCCATCGCCAGCACCATAGTCGCCGATCATGACGGCTATATCCGGGTCAGGGACAATGAACCGAGCGGCGCCAGATTCGTGATTGAGATGCCGGTAGCCCTCTCGTAATAATAATTAGGAATATGGCTACGAATCAGATTCAGCTAAATGACATTCAATAAGCCGGGGGCTGTCATTCCCGCACGTTTTTAGCGGGAATCCATAAGTAGAAGCCTTGGTTTCATATAGAGCCGCTTAGGATATCAACTTTCTGTTTTTGGATCTGAAGATTTTCACCCTGCAAAGGGTATTGCACGCTTAGTCACCCCATTTCGGACTTTTTGCGAACTAATCAAAAAAAGGATGACGACTTACTGTTATGGCGAAAAGAATTCTGGTTGTTGATGACGAAAAGAGCATCCTTGATTCCTTGGCGGGTATCCTCTCCGACGAGGGTTTTGTGCCGGTTTGCGCAGGTTCCGCCGAAGAGGGGCTGAAGCTGATCGACGAGGAGGAAATCGACCTGGTATTGCTGGATATCTGGATGCCGGGGATGGACGGTCTGGAGGCGTTGGAAGAGATTAAAAAACGTGATCCGATCCTCCCGGTGATCATGATCTCGGGCCACGGTAATATCGAAACTGCCGTTAAGGCAACCAAGAAGGGCGCCTTTGATTTTATCGAAAAACCGCCTTCCTATGACAAGATCGTGGTGGCGGTAACCAACGGTCTGGCGATGTCGAAACTGGTCAAGGAGAACGAGATCCTGCGAACCTCGGCCAAAAAGAAAACGGTGCTGACCGGCAACTCCAAGGAAATCCGGAACCTCTGCGGCCAGATCGAACGGGTGGCGCCCACCTCGGCCTGGGTGTTGATCCGGGGCGAGCACGGCACCGGCAAGGAGGTGGTCGCCCAGTCCATCCACCGGTTGTCGGGATTCAACGCCAAACCGATGATCGAACTCAACTGTGCGGCCATACCCGAAGAGCTGATCGAGAGTGAACTGTTCGGTCATGAAAAAGGTTCTTTTACCGGTGCGGCGGCCAATCGCCGCGGCAAGTTCGATCAGGCCGACGGCGGGATGCTTTTCCTCGATGAAATCGGTGATATGAGTCTCAAGACCCAGGCCAAGATCCTCCGCATCCTGCAGGAACAAAAATTCGAAAGGGTCGGCGGCGGCAAGACCATCTCGGTTAACGTCAGGGTGCTGGCGGCCACCAATAAGGATCTGGAGCGCGAGATAGAGGCCGGCAATTTCCGGGCCGATCTTTTTTACCGCTTGAACGTGGTGCCGATCAACGTGCCGCCGTTGCGGGACCGGCTTGATGATATCCCCTTGCTGGTGGAGGAGTTCCTAGGCGATATGGCCCGCAAGGGTCTCGGCGGAAAGAGTTTTGATGAAGCCGGGATCAAGGCCCTGATGGAGCACAGCTGGCCGGGAAATGTCCGGGAGCTCCGTAATCTGGTAGAGCGCGCGGTAATCATGGCGCCCGGCGACACGATCAGCGAAGATGACCTGGCTGTGCTTCTCCCGGTCGGCCAGGGCCTCACGGCTTCCCCGGTTTCCGAAACATGGCAGACGCCGTTTATGGTTAATGACTTCAAGGAAGCGAAAAAAATTTTCGAAAGGGAATTTCTAAGAGTAAAGTTAATGGAAAATCATGGTAACATAAGTCAGACCGCCGAAGAGATCGGTCTTGAGCGGAGTCATCTCCACAAAAAGGTTAAAACTCTGGGAGTCGAAACCGACAAGTGAACCTGAACGTGAACCGAGCCGAAGAATACTTTGCCGGGGAGTCAATATGGCCAGGCACAGCAGCGTCTCCGATCACGGGATAAGCCACCCGGGATTGGCCAATCTCCCAGCCGGGGATCACTTACCTAGCAGCGCCTTGCCCAGCCGCAGGGAGCTGGAAAAAGAGATAAGCAAGTATCTTGCCGATAAGTACGGGGAACAGATCAAGGTTATGTCCGACTTCCCCGCGGCGGAATCGGAAGCAGACAAAAGCGGGGAAAAAGTCGCCCCCCCTTCGGCCACTCCTGAAATCTTCAACTTCCAGCTTAAACCGGAAGAACTGGTCGCCTATCTCGATGAATATGTAATCCGCCAGGATAGGGCCAAGGCAGTCCTTGCCACTAAAATCTGTACCCACTTCAACAGGATTCGCTATGCCGCCGAGAAAGGGTGGCTGGACCGCCGCAGTCCGGGACAGGTAAAAAGTAATGTGCTGCTCATCGGGCCGACCGGGGTCGGCAAAACCTTCCTGATTAAATTGATCGCCCGCAGGCTCGGCGTCCCTTTCGTAAAGGGCGACGCCACCAAATTCAGTGAGACCGGCTATGTCGGCAGGGATGTTGAGGATCTGGTCCGGGATCTGGTCAAGGAGGCCGGCGGCGCCATCGATCGGGCGGAATTCGGGATCATCTATGTCGATGAGATCGACAAGATCGCCGGTTCGGAGGACCGTCTTACCCACGATGTATCCAGGACCGGGGTTCAGCGCGCCCTCCTTAAACCGATGGAAGAGACCGAAGTAGAGTTGAAGGTTCCCAACGATCCCATTTCCCAGCTTGAGGCCATCGAATATTATCGGACCCACGGCAAGCGGGAAGGCAGGATGGTCAACACCAGAAATATCCTCTTCATCATGAGCGGCGCTTTTACCGGCATGGATGAGATTGTCCAGAAAAGGGTGGGCCGCCAGTCCATCGGCTTTGAAAGCACGGTGACCTCGAAAAACAAGACAACCCTCTATCTGAAACAGGCCAAGGCCGAGGATCTGATCCGCTACGGTTTCGAAAGCGAGTTCGTCGGCCGTTTACCGGTCATAAGCGTATTGGATGAATTATCCGAGGAAGATCTTTATCGGATCATGTGTAATCCCAACAATTCGGTAGTGCTTGGGAAAAAGCAGGATTTTCGGGCTTACGGGATCAAGCTGATTTTCGAGGACGATGCCTTGCGCGAGATTGCGGCCCGGGCCGTCCAGGAAAAGACCGGAGCCCGCGGCCTGGTAAGCGTCATGGAGAGATTCCTGCTGCCCTTTGAGAAAAAACTCCCATCCCTTGATCTGGATTGTCTGGTGGTTTCCAAGGCGATGGTTGTCGAGCCCGAGGCCGAACTGGCCGGACTGCTGGCCGATCCCGCCCGGGCCGAGTTCCATCGCCGCCGGTTCGAGGTTCTGGAGGGTGAAGAGCAGGATCAGATCGTCGAGTTTCTGCGGAACTCCCGAGCCGACTGCTTCCTGCGGGAGGAGATTGCCGGTTCGCCGAACCGCCTGCGGCTTATGGCCAGGATCTGCCAGGCCGATAATCTTGAATCGAATGAGGCCTGCCTGGCCATGGTGGAAATACTCGGCTATATCAGGGAATGCGAAGCCGAATTCAGTTCGGAGGATCTGCGGGTCGAATTTGATCAGACCGCCGAGGATGAGATTCTAGCCTCTTTGCCCGCCGGCAGGACGGAGGTTGTCGCAATCTGCGAAAAGGTGTTCCGGATTTGTGAACCGGGCTTGCGTCTGATGGGAGGGAAGAAGGGGATTCGAGAGGCGGTTTTTACCGCTGAGGCGATCATCGATCCGGAAAAGTTTATCAACAAACTGGTCCAAACCAGCTTTATAGTGTAAAAAGATTACCGTTTACACCCACAGGGCATAAGTTTCGTTTGACCAGGCAAGTTGTTCAACTCAGCTTTATTCCCACAGGGCATAAGTTTCGTGCGGGCAGACAGGCTGCTCACTGAAGCTTTATACGGTAATGACCGACGTGAAGGTTGCCTTTGCCCTCGGTCGCAAATGAGAAAATCTATCAGGAGATGCATCAATGATCTTTCCGGAATATCGGCCCCGGCGCATGAGGCAGAATGAAATTTTCAGGTCGCTGATCAGGGAGACCACTCTGTCCGCCGACCATCTTATCTATCCGCTCTTTGTCCAGCACGGCAAGAATATCAACGACGAAATCAGTTCGATGCCCGGGGTTTTCCGGATCTCGGTGGACCGGCTTGCCGCCGAAGCCAAGGAGTGCATGGAGTTAGGGGTCAATAACGTCATCCTTTTCGGCCTGCCGGAAAAAAAGGATGCGGTCGGCTCCGGCGCCCATGCCAAGGACGGCATTATCCAGCGTGCCATCAGGGAGCTCAAGAACAAGACCCCCGAACTGAACGTGATCACCGATGTCTGCCTTTGCGAGTATACCGATCACGGCCACTGCGGCATTATTATCGACCAGCAGGTCGATAACGATTCCACTCTTGAAGTGCTGGCCAAAACCGCCCTTTCCCATGCCGAAGCCGGTGCCGACATGGTCGCCCCCTCCGATATGATGGATGGCCGGGTCGCCGAGATTCGGGGAGCCCTCGACGAAAACAACTTCCACAATATTCCGATCATGTCCTATGCGGTCAAGTACGCCTCTTCCTTCTACGGCCCGTTTCGCGATGCCGCCGACGGCGCTCCCCAGTTCGGGGACCGGCGCGGTTATCAGATGGACCCCGCCAACGTCCGGGAGGCTTTCCGGGAGGCGGATCTCGATGTGGAAGAGGGGGCCGATATTCTGATGGTCAAGCCGGCGGTGGCCTATCTCGATATTATTGCCAAACTGCGCGAGGAATACGATCTGCCCATCGCCGCCTACCATGTCAGCGGCGAGTACGCGATGATCAAGGCCGCCGCCGAAAAAGGCTGGATCGACGGCGATAAGGTAATGTACGAGACCCTGCTCAGCATCAGACGGGCCGGTGCCGATATCATCCTTACCTATTTTGCCAAGGAAGCGGCCCGCTACCTGCGGAAGGGTTAACGACGGTGAGGGTCTAACTGCGGTGAGGAGTGAGGAGTGAAAATTCTCAATACACAGTCTTTACCCCCTCACCTGTCCTTACCCTTTCCTGCCCAAATCCTTATAGAGCTTCTCGGCGCATTTTGGACAGTAGCTGTGGCTGAACTCGGCTTCCGAGTGGTCCCTGATGTATGATTCAATCTGTTCCCACTCGCCGGATTCGGTGCGGATATCCTTGCAGGAGGCACAGATCGGCAGAAAACCGCTCAGGATTTTGACTTCGGCCAGAGCCTTCTCCAGTTCCTCGGTCCTTTCCTCAACCAGCCGATCAAGATGCTCCTGTTGCGCAGCCAGTTCTTTTTCGGTTTGCTCGTGTTCGCGGATCTCGCTTTGAAGATTGTGGTGAGTATTGGTCAGGTCCATGGCGATCCTGCCCAGGTAATTGTAGAGCAGCAGCATTAAAATAATGATTGTCATGAAGGTGAAGAGGCTTAACATGATGATAAGTTGATTGCCCGAAGAGATTTTCTTGAAATCCCTGAGGACGATAATGGCGCCGATTTTTTTGATGCCGGCCTCGGAAAGAGGGATGGTAACCCCCCGGTATGAACCATTTTGAGTAACGACGCTGAATACCTCCCCGTAGTGAAATCGGCTGGGGTTGTTGAGGATTTTCTGGAGATCTTCCGGTAGCCTGGGCATGGTGCGTATTCCGATGAAGCCGACCGGTTGAACTGACGTGATGGCGACCGGTGTTCCGGTGCAAAGCCGACCGATTATTTGTGAGGTCGCGAGGAGTGTTTTATTATTCAGTAACAGTTTTAGTTTTCTGGTCAAGTGTTGT
>JAGXFP010000021.1 GCA_024637225.1 Desulfobacterales bacterium | reverse complement strand
GGCTTCTGGCTTCTGGCTTCTGGCTTCTGGCTTATAATTATACCCCTCAACCAAGGGCGACATCAAGGACCATCATTACCGTAAAACCGACCATGGTCGCCAGGGTCACCAGATCGATATTGGCCGGAATCCGCTGGGATTCGGGGATCAGCTCCTCGACCACGACAAAGATCATCGCCCCGGCCGCAAAACAGAGGGCATAGGGCAGCACGCCCTGCATCTGGAGGACAAACAGTGCCCCCAGGACTCCGGCTATGGGCTCAACCATCCCCGAGGCCTGCCCCAGCAGAAAGCATTTACCCTTGCTCATCCCCTCACGCCGGAGGGGCATCGCCACCGCCGTCCCTTCCGGAAAATTCTGAATCGCAATGCCGATCGCCAGAGCCACGGCGCCGCCGATGGTGGCCGAGGGCAGCCCCGCCGCCACCGCCCCGAAGGCCACCCCGACCGCAAGGCCTTCCGGGATATTGTGGAGGGTTATGGCCAGAACCAGCAGGGTGCTGCGCTGCCATGAGGTCTTGATCCCTTCGCTATGCCGGATATCGAGACCGGGATGAAGATGGGGCAGGATCAGATCGGCGACGCGCATGAAAATGCCGCCGCCCAGAAATCCCAGGGCCGCGGTCAGCCAGGGGTTGAACCGCATCTGCTCAGCCATCTCTATCCCCGGCCCCAGCAGGGACCAGAAGCTGGCGGCGATCATCACCCCGCCGGCGAAGCCGAGCATCGAATCCATTACCTTCCGGTTAATGTTGCTGGTAAAAAAAACCAACCCCGCCCCGGCCGCCGTTACTCCCCAGGTAAAGAGGTTGGCCAGAAAGGCCTGGGTCACCGGATGGATCTGCTGAAAATATGTGAGCATTACTCTGGACTCCCCTTTCAACAATCTTTCGCAATAGGCGCCCCGGAGCGGAGTCCGAAGGCACCGTCCAGTCCGACTCCATCAAGATAACCTGTCGGCCCCTGATCTGTCCATCATTGGGCGGAAACCTCTGGGCGAGGCCGCCGCAGGAGTTTAGACAATATTATCTAATCACCGCCCGGCTGGTTAAGAATAGTCTTTAATAGCAGGCTCCGGCACCAGCCCGTCACCCTGCGCAATCTCCACCACAACTTCGGATAATCAAGAAGTTACTAAAATAACCCCTGGCTGGCACGAATGTTGATAATTCAAACAGGCAACACACAACTTTCCCTTTCCCGAAAAACTACAGAACAGGAGGACTATTGCGATGAAGAAATTAATTTTGGTTATGGCGGCAATTATGGCCGCAGGTGTCTTTTCGTACCAGCTTGTCGATGCCGGTCCCTACGGTCGGGGCGGCGGTTACGGTTATGGCTGCAACGGCAATGGTTTCGGCGGCGCAGGCGCCAACCCTGAAGACTTCGCGGCCCGCGAAAAGTTCTACGAAGATACCAGGGAAATCCGCAGCCGGCTCTTCGAAAAACGCAGCCAATACGCAGAGGTCATGAGGACCGAACCGGCCGACAAAAAACGAGCCCAGGAACTGTGGAGCGAGATTTTCGATTTGCAGAAAGAGATCGACAAAATCGCGGCCGAGCAGGATATAGCCCTGGGCGGACCCGGATACTGTCTTGGTCCCGATGGCGACTATGAAGGAGACCGCCAGAACCGGAATTTCCGCGGCAACCGCGGTTACGGCCCCAGGGGGGGATGCTGGTCCGCTTCCTGATTTCGGATAAGCACCAGAATTTCCCGCTGTAAAGGCGGGGCGTCCGGATTGGGCGCCCCGCCTTTTTTATGGGGGTTGTCTGCCCGGCCCGTTCAGCCGAGCGCCGATTTATACATCAGCAAACCCATCAGGATCAATCCGAGCAGCACCAGCTTGATATATCCATCCGTTTTGAATTTACCGTACAATAGGGATCCCGTCCAGACCCCGGCCAGCACGCCGGGCAGAGTCGCGGCCGACAAGCCGACGACTTCCGCGGTGGTAAGGCCGCTCAACGCATGGGCTGCGGCGGTAGCCACGCCGCTCATGAAGAAGAAGATCGACAGGGTGGACTTGATCTCATCCTTCTTCCAGCCGGTCAGGGTGGTATAAATAATGGTCGGCGGTCCGCCAGCGCTGAAGGCGGCGCTGATCGCCCCGGTGGCAAAGCCCGCCGCCCAGCCCCAGGCCCTGTGGATGGCTCTCGGTGTGGCTACCAGAAACAAGCGGTACAGGGCGTAAGCGATCAGCATCGTCCCCAGCAAAATCTTGAAAAGAGGTTCATTGACCTTGATCAGCAAAAAGGTCCCGACCAGAATTCCGGGCAGGCAGCCGATCAGCAGGGGCATGATCTTTCGCCAGTCGAGGTGGGCCCTTAGCTGCAGGGAGAGAAAAGCGGTAATCACGAGGCCGCTCAACATACAGAGCGGCACCGCCGTCTTGATATCGACAAAGAGGACCAGCAGCGGAATGGAAACCAGGGCGAAGCCGAAGCCGGTCAGACCCTGGGTGAAGGCGCCGCAGAAGAAAATAACCAGAATCGGCAGATAATGTTCCATGAAGAATTCCACTTTCCGACCCGGGTTATCGGCTTTTTTCCCTGATTAACCGCGGCCGACCAATATACCCCCAGGGAAAGCGGCAGGCGGACCGGGTGGTTATCGCACCATTTCCGCAATCTGGAAGGCTAGCTCCAGACTCTGTTCGGCATTCAGGCGCGGATCGCAGTTGGTCAGATAGTTTTTGACCAGTTGATCATCCTTGATATCGCGGCCGCCGCCGGTACACTCGGTTACGTTTTCACCGGTCAGCTCGAAATGGACCCCGCCCGGCACCGTCCCCGCATCCCAATGGATCTGGAAAAAGGCCTGGATTTCCTTTAAAATGTTGTCAAAATTCCTGGTCTTGTAACCGCCCGCCGTGGTGTAGGTGTTGCCGTGCATCGGATCGCAGCTCCAAACCAGCTTGAAGCCCTCTTTCTTCATCTCCCGGCAGAGTCCTGGCAGATAATTCTCGATGGTTTCGGCCCCGAAGCGGGTGATCAGGGTAAGCCGGCCCGCTTCATTTTCGGGATTCAGCTTGTTGATGATCTTCTTCAATTCGTCGATATCGTGCTTCGGTCCGACCTTCATGCCCACCGGGTTTTTGACACCGCGCAGGAACTCGATATGGGCGCCGTCAAGCTGGCGGGTCCGATCGCCGATCCACAGCATATGCCCGCTGCAATCGTACCAGTTGCCCGGATTGGTTGAGTCCTCCCGGGTCAGAGCCTCTTCGTAGCCCAGGAGCAGGGCTTCGTGGGAGGTGAAAAAGGCGGCCTGCTTGATCTGGGGGATCTCCGTATCGATGCCGATCAGGGCCATGAATTTCAAGGCCTGATCGATACTGGCGGCCAGTTTTTCATAAGACTGGCCCTGGGGCGATCTTTTAACAAACTCGTTGTTCCAGGCGTGGACCCGGTCCAGGGAGGCGAAACCGCCGCGGGTGAAGGCCCGAACGATATTCATGGTCGAACAGGCCCGGAAGTAGCCTTCCAGCATCCGCCGGGGATCCGGCCGCCGCGCTTCCGGAGTGGGCTCGATCCGGTTGACCATGTCACCCCGATAGCTGGGCATCTCCACGCCGTTAACCATCTCGGTGTCGGAGGAGCGGGGCTTGGCGTACTGGCCGGCGATCCGCCCGACCTTGACCACCGGCTTCCCTCCGCCATAGCTGATAATCACCGCCATCTGCAGAATAACCTTCAGCATCTCGCGGATGGTGGGGGCATTGCACATGGCGAACTCTTCGGCGCAGTCACCGCCTTGAAGGAGAAAGGCCTCCCCTTCGGCGACCATCGCCAGCTGTTTTTTCAAAGTGCGGATCTCCCCGGCAAAGACCAGGGGCGGCAGGGAGGAGATCTCCCCCAGAACCGTTTGGCACTGGTCCATATCAGGCCAGTTCGGTTGCTGCAGGGCCTGGAAATTTTGCCAGCTCGATTTTGTCCAGCTCGGATCATTCATGTGCTTTATTCTCCATATCAATAAGATGGCGTCGCCAAAATCGCCAGCTCCTGCGTTGCTGCAAATTGTCTCGTCATTGCACCGTACTGAAGTACGCTTCATTCCTCGAAATTCGCGCGCCTTGGATCTGACGATTTTTGCTTAGCCATCCCACTTTTGATTTTTTGCCAACCTGTTACGTATTCAGCATTCAAAAAGCGCCTTCCAGAAGTAAACCCCCAAAAACCACTCCGATTCCTAACCACTGACTCCTCACTCCCCACCCCTAACTCCTGGCTCCTGGCTCCTGGCTCCTGGCTCCTGGCTCCTGGCTCCTGGCTCCTGGCTCCTGGCTCCTAAAACCCTTTCACCCCTCCGGGGCATTCGGCAAGGGACAAGGCTCGCCGAGGCAACAGAGCTCCAGATCATAGGCGTTCAGGATCCGCAGCTCCTTTTCCCGCCGGTCGCCGACAGGCCCGGCAATCGGCGGCTCTTCAAGCAGTTCCAGTAAGCGGCGCCGCGCCGGAATGCTGTCCAGTCCCTGCCCGGAAACCTTGCCGGTGCTCGTATCGAGAACTTCGCAATCCTCGCCGTTACTGACCACAACCACGGGAATGAGGTATTCCGGGTCAAAAACCCGGGCCGCGGCCAGGGCCGGGCGCTCCCGGGTGACCAACGAGCCGGGACCATATCTGATCATCATCAGCCGCTGATTATTAATTATAACCACAATATCAATCCGCGACACGACAAAGCGGCCGTTGAACAGGGTCTCGATCTTGCCGCCGACCGCCAGATCGCTTTTCGAGTAACCCTTTGCCTCGACCAGATAGCGGCAGAGTTTCTGGCGGTATCTTTCATCATCGGTATCGACGATCCTCTCACCGGTAACATAATCGGTAAGGGTACCGTGAATCATATGGTGCGATTTGATCTCGGCCATATCTCCTGATCGGGTCGGAAATTACAAGACCTTCGTCGGTTGGTCTATTGGATCGCGGCTTCTCGAAAAAACCTGGAAAATCTTTAAAATAAAAAGGGGAGCCGACCGGCGGCCCCCCTTAACCACAGCCATCCCGGTTTTTATTACAGATTCAGCCAGGACTCGGAAAAGACATTCTGGCCGGACAGCACCTTATAGGTCTTGTAATGCTCCAAGGAGCGCTGGTCGAGGGTGCTCGGATCGGGATCGTTGCCGTCCATCATGCCGTGGACCATATCAACCAGAACCTGGCGCTCGCCCTTGCAGAGGGCGATCAGTTCGGGATCGTAGGAGTTGACGATCGCGGTGGTCAGGCCGTATTTCATCAGCATGATCAGATAGGTCCGGTCCAGATAGCCCCGCAGTTTCTCGTCCACTCCGTTCGAAACGTTGGACAGGCCGACGGTGGTCCGGGAGCCGGGCGCGATCTCCGGCAGCATGCTCAGGAACTCGAGGCCCGACATGAGCTGGTCGGCTCCCAGGGTGATCGGAGTGGCGATCGGATCAAAGATCATCTTCTCGTTGGAGATGCCGGCCTCGTTCAAGGCCATCATCAGGTCGACCGACATGGCGGCCCGTTCGTTCGAATCCCGGGGCATGCCGTCGGGTCCCCAGAGCAGGGCGATCACGTTGCAGCCCGCCTCGGCGGCGACCGGGATCAGCTTCTCCATCCTTTCCGGCTGGGCGGAAATGGAGTTCATGATGGCGTTTTTCTTGTTTTTAATGGTCTTGAACCCGGCGGCCATCGCATCGGCATTGGTGGTGTCCAGGCAGAGGGGCAGCGGGGTGGCGGCCTCGACGGTCTCCACCACCCAGGGCATCAGCTCGGTGCCGTCCTTGCGGGCCGGGCCGATATTGATATCGAGAAAGGATGCGCCGGCGGCGGTCTCTTCCCGGGCCATCTCCTGGATCGGGCCGGGGTTTCTCTCTTTCATGGCGGTACCGCTTCTGGTTCCCATGATGTTGATGCTTTCGGCGATCCCTAGGACGAGATTTGACATGTTCTTCTCCTTAATATGACTTTAATATTTTTAAGATTCTTACGAACCGGTTTAACCTGCGTTTAATTGTCCGGGACGACAGACAAACCCTGAAATTAGCGTCAATACAGATGGTTGTCAATAATGATGTTGACCGGCGCGGTTACGACGGCAGTTTTTCCCGGACGGTCGGGAACTGGTCCATATCGGTATGGGGCAGAAAAAGGGCGGCCATGTAATGATTCATGAACTGCGGATTTTCGCTTAGTTCCATATTGGTCATCAGTTTCCTGACTTCGACCCGGTCGCGGAAGCGGTTGATATCGTTGAGGCTGATCTGGCAGCCGGTCAGGGAGGCGTTGCCGAGATAGTAGAATTTTTCCCGGTCGATATCGGGCAGCAGGCCGATGCAGATCGCCCGTTCCAGATCGATATAGGCCCCGAAGTTGCCGGCCAGGATCACCCGCTCCAGATCGTTGAAGGTCATGCCCACCGATTCGAGCAGGGTCTGGTAGCCGGCGTACATGGCACCCTTGGCCCTGGTCAGGTTGTCGAGATCGACCTCGGTGATGACGATATCCTCGCCGATCAGCGAGTCGCCGGCCCAGGCCAGCACATATTCGTAACCGTCGTAACCTTCCCGGATCCGGGGATGGTCGAGCCTGCGGTTGAACTTGCCCTGCTGATCAATGACTCCTGCCTCGAGCAGTTCGGAGACAATGCTGATCAAGCCGGAGCCGCAGATCCCGGCCGGCTTGGTCCGGTCGATGGTGACGATCATCGGATCGAGGGTTTCCGGATGGATATGAAAGTTTTCGATGGCGCCGGTGTTGGCCCGCATGCCGTGCCGGATGCCGCCGCCCTCGAAGGCCGGTCCGGCCGAACAGGCGGCGCAGGCCATCCAGTCCCGGTTGCCGACAACGATCTCACCGTTGGTACCGATATCAATGAACAGGGTCAGGGCCGGGCTCTTGTGCATCTGGCAGGCATGGACGCCGGCCACGATATCGCCGCCAATATAGCTGGCAATGGAGGGATAGAGGAAGAGCCGCACCGAGGGATGGGCGTACACGCCGATGGCGGCCGCCCTGGTCAGGGGCATCTGGCTGCAGGTCGGCACATATGGGGCTTCGCGCAGGTATTTGGGATTTATCGCCAGGAGGAGCTGGCTCATCACGGTGTTACCCGCCGCCATGATATAGCTGATATCGCTGGGGCTGATGATCACCTGCTGGCAGACGTTTTCGATCACCTTGTTGATGGTGCGCACCACCTGCTCCTGGAGATCTTCCAGACCGCCCGGCTTCTGGGCATAGATGATCCGCGAGATAACATCCTCACCGAACCTGATCTGTTCGTTATAAGCGGAAGCCTCGGCCATGACCTTGCCGCTATTCAGATCGAGGAGCAGACCGCTGATCGTGGTGGTGCCGATATCAACCGCCAGACCGTAAAGACGGTCGCTGGTGTCGCCGGACTCAACCGCGATAATCCGGTCGGGCTCTTCGCTCCTTTTACCGCGCAGCATGATCACCGTCACCTGCCAGTCGGCTTCGCGCAGGGTGGCCGGCAGCTCCTGGAGCAGCTGGGGGTGATCGTAGGTCGGTTCGGCGCAGTCGCGGCAGCCTTTGCTTATCTCTCCCAGCAGCCTCTGCAGATCGGGGGTGTTATCATCGATTGACGGGGGGGTAAGCTTGACGAATCTTTTTTCAACCGGCGGGTCAAGCTGCCAGCTGCCGACCAGTTCCGACATGGAGCGGGCCGAAATAGCCCGGGTTGTCTTGGGTTTTCTCTTCAGAGCCCGGCCGTCCTTGGAGACCACTTCCGGAACCGACACCACCAGATCGCCTTTGACCGTGGTCTGGCAGGCCAGCCGGAAACCGTCCTTGTCGGCCGGGGGACCCGAGACGCCCGCCTCCCCCTGCTCGATTTTACACTTGCATTTACCGCAAACCCCGTCGCCGCCGCAATAGGCGTGAATGTAAACCCCGGCCGCGGCCGCCGCGGCCAGCAGGTTTTCGTTGTCATCAACGGTTATTTTGACATCATCCGGCAGAAAATGGACTTCTTTGGTCATCCAGCAGACCTCTATAAAAAATTCACGAAATTTTCAAACGGCTCAATAAAAGGCAGCCGGCGCCTGAACCGCCGCCGGCAATCGTTCGCGCCGTCACATCTTTAAGCCCATAAACTAACATAATTGCCCTTCCCCGAAAAGAAGCAAAGCTCGGAGCAGTAGAAATAAGGTCGGGACGACAATGCTCGAGGATTTAGGGTGAACTGCCGCCTCAGAGAAAATATCCAGGGAGAACAAATCCACCTGCCAGCCCGTCAGGAAATCGACAAGATCTCGCCCGGGCTTCCCCATCCAGTGCAAATGAGGTTTTTCAACGGGCTTTCTAACTCTCAGATCCACACTCCCCACTCCAAAGCCTTTACGCGGGAAGGGTATTTGTTTATAAATAACCTATAAACTTGGATTTCGCGACCGGTGACCCTGAAAGATGGCGACGGCAATTTCTCCACCGTCGCGCGGACAAATAAAGCTGAGGTTAAGCAGCTGGTCTGCTCGTACGAAACTTATGCCCTGTGGGTATAAGCAGTCGCTACCGGCTGACAAGAACAAGAAAGCCGAAAGCCGGGACGAATTCGGGTTAAAGATAAAATAAAGGAGTGCCGGATAATGGTTCAAAACAACCGCAACTCGAGCAACCTGCCGCTTTTTACCGTCGGGTTTATCCAGTTCGATGTCAAGCTCGGCGAAACCGCCCGCAATCTAGCCGAAGTCCGCAACGGACTGACCGCGCTGGCGATGCAATCCCCCGGCCTGGCCGTGCTTCCCGAACTATGGGCGGCCGGCTTTGATTATCCGCGAATGGCGGAACATGCGGGGCGCAGGGAGGAAATGCTTGACGCCCTGAGAGAAGAAGCGGAGCGCTACGAGATCTATATTGCCGGCTCCCTGCCGGAAATAATAATCGAGGCCGGAAGGAGCCTGATTTTCAATACCCTCTATTTCGTGGGGCCGGAAGGGGTGCTCGGCAAGATCCGCAAACAGCAGCTTTTTGCCCCCATGGAAGAGGATCTTTTTTTTACCGCCGGCCGCAATCCCCAGCCGGTGGCAACGGAACTCGGCATCCTTGCCGGGGTTGTCTGTTACGACCTGCGCTTCCCGGATCTGATCAGAAGTCAGGCGGCGAAGGGCGGCCGGCTCCTGGTGGTCAGCGCCCAGTGGCCCACTGCCCGCCTGGCACACTGGCGCACCCTGCTCAAGGCCCGGGCCATCGAAAACCAGATCTTCGTGATCGGCTGTAATCGCTGTGGGATAAGCGACGATACCGAATTTGGCGGCCACTCCATGATAGTCGCTCCGGACGGCTTGGTCCTGGCCGAAGCCGGCGGCGAACCCGGCCAGGCCAAAGAGATGGTCGACCCCGCCCTGCTCAGTCAATGCCGCAAGCTCTTCACCGCGGTCGCTTCGGCCCCCTATCGTTTTCCCGACCGGGACAAGATCGTTCCCTTGCCGGTCTTAAAGAAAATAGTCGAAAACTACCGTGGCCTTACCCGCCGGGTCGTCTTCACGAACGGCTGTTTCGATATCCTCCACCGGGGCCATGTCACCTATCTTGAGGAGGCCCGCCGTCTCGGCGACTGCCTGATCGTCGGCCTGAACAGCGACGCCTCGGTGCGTGCCCTGAAGGGGGAGGAACGCCCCTTGAACGACGAGGAGTCCCGAGCCCGGGTCCTCGCCGCCCTCGGTTGCGTCGATCACGTGGTCTTGTTTGAAGAAGAGACGCCCCTCGGACTGATAAGCGAACTGAGCCCGGATATCCTGGTGAAGGGAGGCGACTGGCCGGTGGAAAAGATCGTCGGCGCCGAAGAGGTCATGGCCGCGGGCGGCGAAGTGCTGAACATCCCGGTGGTCGAAAATTTTTCGACCACCTCACTTATTGACCGGATCAGGCGGGGCGGCGACGGCTAGTACCACGTTAACCATAAAAGTTTTACGAGATTACGAAAGGATTTTGCGGGCCAGCTAGGCGAGACTTTCCGCGCATAGCACCGCTCTGTAACGGAAGTCGTAACGCAGCTGGCACATAAAATAACGAGCAAGATGGATGGTTTAGGGGGTTACGTGGTACTAGGCAGTTTTTTCCCCACCAGTGCGCCGACAGATCTGTCGCCACCCTTCCGGCAGCCGGCCCGAGTCAAGCCCCAGTTCCCGGCTGAACAGGTAGAGTTCGTCGGCGGAACAGTTGATTGAGGAACACTCCAGCCCGGCGGCGGTCTCCGCCAACTCCTTTTTCAGCAGGAAAATCAGGGCCCCGGCCACCTCTTCCCGAAAGGCATTGATGGCGATCCGTTCCCGGCGGCAGAAGCGCTGCATCCTCCGCCAGTTGGCAATACAGCGGACCACGCCCCGATAGTGGCTTTTACCTCGGTTGCGCGGTTCCAGATCGCGCCGGACCATTTCTCGGTAGCGGGCCGCGGCCATCTCTTTGAGGAGCCCAAGTTCATCCCGGGCCAGCTCCAGGCCGGGGCCGTCCGGATCGTGGCTCAAAAAGAAAATCGAGCCGTGCAGGGCCACTTCCGGAATCTCTCCAGAATCCCTGACAATCAGCAACTCGTCGACAAGATGGGGGTTTTTACAATCGGCCTGATCCATGAAAATATCCATTAACCGGATTTAACGGCATGGCCGCTACCCCGGCAGATCCGGGTCCGTTAGGAACTTATTGTTTTTTCCGGGGGCGGCTGGAAGGCGGCCGGGGTGGAGGGGTTTGCAGGACGTGCTCTAACCAGAGGCGCCGATGTCGTTCTTCTTCGCTGAGGTTCTGGAAAGGTTTTTCTTCGGTCATCGCAAATCACTACCCGGCGCAATCCACACAAAATCTCGATTCGGGCATAAATTGCAGGCGGGCCAGAGAGATCGGGTCGCCGCAACTGGTACAGAGGCCGAAATCGGGATGATCGATCCTGGTCAGGGCGTAGTCCAGCAAAACCAGGCGGCTCTTGGCGTCACCCAGCTTGGCCTCATTTATGCCCCTGGAGCTGATAGCTTCCATGCGCGACAGGCGGCCGATCGCGTTATCGGGGGCGACCGGGCCGCTCTGGGCGCCGAGATAGACGATATCAGCCCTGACTTTTTCCTGCTCTGCAAGGATATGCTTTCGCAACCTGGCGCGATCGGCTTGACTGATCATGTCTGGCTTTATCTCCAGAACGCCTTGGGGCGCTTCTTGTTTTGCGATTGTTCTTCCTCTTCTACTTCCTCTTTTTTTTCCTTTTGACTTTTCCCGCCCTCGGGGGCAAGGGCTCGCTTGCCCCTGCTGTCCTTCTCTTTGCGGCTTTCTTCCTCGCGGCCCTTCCGGTCATCTTTGCCGGACGCCCGGCTCTCTTCTCTTTTCCCGTCGCGTTTAACCTGCGGGCGAGACCGCTCTTCACGCGGATTTTCGTAGGGTTCGGCTCTCGGGCGGCGCTTTTCGATCGCCTTGGAGTTTTTTTGCCTGTTCGGACCGGGAGGATGTCTATTTAATACTTTGCGGTGATGCTCATAGGGTTTGGGGCTGTCCAGTTCGATAGTCACGAAATGGTCCGGAACAATGCGGATGGAGCCGGGCAGGACCGGGGCCGATAACCAGACCCCGCCGCTGCTGTAGAAATAGAGGTTTCGGGAGGTATCGTAGTAGACCTGGGTGCCGGGGTAATAACGGTAGCGATATCCGGAGCGGTAATGGGGCCGCCCATAGGGAGGCTCTCCGGGTCCCAAATATGGATGGGGCGGCAGGGGAGCCCGCGCCCGGCAGCCCAAAAGGGGCAGCAGCAAACAGCAGGCGGCTCCAAGCAGGATATATTTTTTATGGCTCAATGTCATATTGCTACCTGCCCGCTTGCAGCGCCGGCAAGACCGGCCTTCATCGCGGCAATGACGCCACGATAGTCGGGCTGGCCGAAAATGGCGGAGCCGGCCACAAAGATATTGGCTCCCGCGGCGGCCACCTCGGCGATGTTGCCCACCCCGATGCCGCCGTCTATTTCAATTCCGACCTCCAGGTTGCGCTGATCGATCAGCTTGCGCAGGCGGTGAATCTTGTCCAGGGTGGCGGGAATGAACGATTGCCCGCCGAAACCGGGATTGACGCTCATCAGCATGACCAGATCGACTTCGTCAAGCAGCCAATCGATCGACTCCAGCGGGGTAGCGGGGTTGAGAACGATTCCCGCTTTCTTGCCCAACTCCTTGATCCGGCTGATGGTGCGGTGCAGGTGATAGCCGGTCTCGACGTGGACCGTGATCCAGTCGGCCCCGGCGGCGGCGAAATCATCCAGGTAGCGGTCGGGATTCTCGATCATCAGATGGACGTCAAGAGGGGCGTCGGTTACGGCGCGGGCGGCTTTGACGATCAGGGGGCCGATCGTGATATTGGGAACGAAATGGCCGTCCATCACATCGATATGGACCACGTCGGCGCCGGCCTTGAGGACATCGCCGATCTCCTCCCCGAGTCTGGCAAAATCGGCGGAAAGAATCGACGGGGCAATCATGAATCTCTGCATTAAACTATTCTCCATAGGGGTTTACTGGCTAGGAACAGCGGCCGGCTCCGGGGCCGGGGCCTCCGCCTGCTCTTCGGCCTTGGCGCCAACCAGGACCATCACGTACTGATCGGGCTGAATATATTTCCTGGCGACCTCGAGAACCTCCTGGGGGGTAACCTTCTGAAGTTCCTCGACGTAACGGGTACCGAAATCGAGCCCCAGACCGTAGATCTTGTTGAGCCCCATCTCCATGGCCTGGGAACCGTGGGTTTGCAGATTCAGCTCGTAGTGGCTGATCAGCAGATTTACGGCCTTTTCCAGTTCCGCCTCGCTAATCGGTTCCTGGCGGGCCTTGAACAATTCCTTCCAGACCGCCTTGATGACCTGGTCCTTCTTATCGGGACTGGTGCCGATATATATTCCGAAAGAGCCGGTATCCACGCCGAACTGGGAAAATGACGACAAACTGTAGGCCAGGCTCTGTTTATCGCGGAGGCTGACGAAAAGCCGGCCGCTCTGGCCGCTCAAAACCGTATCGAGAATTTCCAGGGCAAACCGGTCGGGACTGTCCATGGCAGCACCCAGAAAACCGACCAGGATATGAAGCTGCTCCCGCTCCTTGACGATCCGGACCAGATCGGGCCGACCCGGCGGTTCCGGCGGCAGGATCGATTCCTCGGCCAGCACCGAAGTCGTTTCTGGTTGGGCCGGGACCTGCCAGTCGCCGAAGGTCTTTTCGACCAGGGCGCGAACCTCCTCGGCCGCAACCGCCCCGGTTACGGCCAGAACCAGTTTGTCCGGCCGGGCCTCCCGGTTGTAAATCTCTTTAAGCTGCTCGACGCTGAACTCCCGGATGGTCTCCTCGCGGCCCGCGGTGTTTAGCGCATAGGGATGACCCTGGAAAAGGGTTTTATTGAAGTTAAGAAAGGCCAGAGTCGGCAGAGAGTCTTCCTGATGCTCAAGGCGAGCCAGCAGTTCCGGGCGGATCTTCTCGGCCTCTTCCTCGGAAAAGGCCGGTTCGGTGAGTATATCGTGAACCAGCCCGAGGCCGGGTTCAAAGAACCTGGCCAGAAAATCGCCCTGGAGACCGAAGGTGTTTTTGCCATTGAAACCGTCGATATTGCCGGCCATATCGGCAATCTTGATCGCCAGTTGCCGGGAGGGAAGATCGGCGGTACCCTTGGGAAGCAGTTCGCTGATAAAGGCAAAGGCGCCGCTGGTCGCTTCGGTCTCGCCCCGCAGGCCGCCGGGGAAGATGGCCCTGATCGCCACGGTGGGGACCCGCTTATCTTCCCGAACCACCAGCCGGATGCCGTTGGCCAGGCGATACTGGTAGACATCGGAGAGGAAGGAGTCGGCGACCAGGGAAGCCGGCACCCCGTCCCGGGCCAGACTCTCGGCCTTTTCGGCAATTTTTTCGATATCTTCCCGGACCAGGCCCGGCGCGTCGCTTACGGGAGCGATATAGCCGGCGGTCAGTTTGGCTGGTTCAAAATAGGCGGCGGCGACCCGCATCACATCCTCCCTGGTCACCGAGCGGATCCGGGAGAGGTATTTGTCTTCACGGGGATCGCCGACCTGAAATTCAAAAGAACCGATAATCCTCGCCTGGCCCTCGACCCTTTCCAGCCCGAAAACAAAATCGCTCTCCAGGTTGCGCTTGACCCGGGCCAGGGCCTCCGCGTCAACCGGGATGTATTTGAGTTTGAAGATCTCGGTCAAGGCAGATTCCAGGGCCGGCTTCAGCTTGTCGCTGTCCAGAGTGGCGAATATTTCCAAAAGGCCGGCATCGCGCGGGGTGAAGGCGCTGGCTCTGATCTGGTAGACCAGCCCCTCCTCGTTGCGGAGCCGGTTGTATAAACGGGAAGTTTCGCCATCACCCAGCAGTCCGGCGATCACATCGAGGACCGGCGAATCGGGATGGCTGAAAGGGGTGATCGGAAAAGACATGGCCAGGTGGGTTTGCCTGATCTGATCGGCTATCTTGAAAAAACGCGTTTCGGTCTGGGCCGGTTCCTGGGGGAGCTCCAGGGGTGGGGTGCCGCCTTTGGGCAGATCGCCCAGCAGCTCCTGGACCCGATTCTCGATCTCCCCGAACTTGACATCGCCGACTACCACCACCGTGAAGTTTTCGGGATGGTAGTGCTGGCGGACATAATCGATGATGTCCTCGCGGCTGAACGATGAAACGCTTTGCCTGGTCCCGATGACCGGCAGCCTGTAAGGGTGGACCTGATAGGACTCGGCCATCAGCTCCTCGAAAAGCTTGAACTGGGGCCGGTCTTCCCGCATGGCGATTTCTTCGAGCACCACCTTTTTTTCCCGCTCAAGCTCCCGGGCATCGAAGGTGGAGTTCAGCACCGCGTCGGAAAGAACCTCCAGGGCCAATCCCCAATGCTGAGCCGAAAGAGTGGCGTGATAGACCGTATACTCATAGGAGGTATAGGCATTGATCTGGCCGCCGGCCTCTTCAATGGCCGCCGCGACCCCACCCGCACCCCGGGTGGGTGTGCCCTTGAAAATCATATGCTCGATCAGATGGGTGATCCCCCTCTCGTCGGCTTTTTCGTAGACACTGCCGGCCTTGACCCAGATCTGCACGGTCGCCACCTTGATCGAGGGAACTTCCTTGACCAGGACGGTCAGGCCGTTATCCAGGGTGGTTTTGTAAAGTTCCGGGGCCAGTTCGACTGCTTCTGCGGAATTCATGATAGGTGCCAACCAGGTAGAGATTAAGAGAAGGATAAGCAGACCGAGGCTTTTACCTCTTCCCGAACAGAAGACGGGCCTCATGACATAGTTGCGGGGTCGAGATCTTTGCAGGGCGGGGTTTTTTACCTTTTCCCCGGTCCCCGGCTGGGTCTTTAATGACATTTGGGATAACTCCTTTTCAATTCCGCTTGTGGTGGAACGCTTCAAACAAAAACGTAAAGCTTTCAGTAATTTTATGATTTCCGCGGCGACTTGGCAAACCGAACGACGAATTATTCCGGCCGCGACCGGGAAAAAAATTGTCGGTAAAGCTGAGTTAAGCAGCCCGTCTGCTTTTATGCCCCTTTAGGGTGCAAACGAAACTTATATGCCGCGAAGCAAATGCCCTTGGGGTGCCCTGGGGGTATAATCACGGAAACAGTTACTCGGCCGGCAGATCCCTTTCCTCGCCCAGCAACTTTCTCTGCCGGTTGACGATGATAATGGCGAGCCCGGCCAGGACCATCAGGCTGCTCAGGGTCTGCCCCATGGTCAGCGGCCCGATCAGAAAGCCGAGCTGGATATCCGGCTCCCGGAACAGTTCGGCGAAGGAGCGCAGCAGGCCATAACCGATTAGAAAGGCGGCAAAGAGGGTGCCGGCCGGCCAGCCCCGGCGGTAATGAACGCTTTTCATCGACCAGAGGATGATAAAGAGCAGCACTCCCTCAAGTAAAAATTCATAGAGCTGGGAAGGATGGCGGGGCACCGGGCCGCCGGCCGGAAAGATCATGCTCCAGGGAACCTCGGAAGGCCTGCCATACAGTTCGCCGTTAATGAAATTGCCGATCCTGCCGAGTCCCAGCCCGATCGGGACGGTAACGGTGTAGAGGTCGGCGGTTTTCAGAAAAGGGATCCCTTTCTTCCGGCAAAAGAGCCAGGCCGCCGTCACCAGCCCGAGAAGAGCCCCGTGAAAGGACATGCCCCCCTGCCAGATAGCCAGGATCTCGCCGGGATTAGCCAGGTAGTAGCCGGTATTGTAAAAGATTACATAGCCGAGCCGGGCTCCCAGGATCAGGCCGATAATCAGCACAAAATTAAGGTCCTCGAAATGATCCCCGAGGAATTTAAGCCGGTATTTTCTGACCTGCCGGCTCACCAGCAGATAAACCGCCGCAAAACCGAGGATGTACATAAGTCCGTACCAGCGGACCTGCAAAGGACCCAGGCTGAAAATTACCGGATCTATTTGAGGATAAGGCAACATTATTGTCCCTCATCCCCGTTGACGGCATTGCGCAGGGCCCTGCCGCTTTCTTCGATGATCCGGCCGCTCTTCTCCATGGCCTGGTCCCCGCCCTTTTTGAGCTTATCCTGAATGGTTTCCCTGGTAAAAGGATTGCTGAAAAGCGCTTTTCCCTGACCGAGATTGTTCCCGACCCAGAGACCGGCCAGCAGGCCGAGCAAAACCCCGACCAGAAAGATTCTGAGCCGTCTGGCAAAAATAAGTCCCATAATATCGCTCCGATTTGAATTTTATTCGGAAAAAACACAGGATTAAGATAATTCGTGACTTAGGCGATTTCGCGTCTGTTAAGACTAAACCCTATGCCGCTTCGAGTCAACTTTCCGGCAACTTATCGAAGCGAAACTGCAAAAGCTGCACAAAGGCTTGCGGAGTGAGGAACGGACAGTTCCCCATAACCATGCTTGCTCTGCTCACCGCCCCGGATGATCGTCAATATGGCGGCGAGCAGCAAGCCAATAACCAGCAGAAGGATAATCAGGTCATCTTTATTCATGATCGGGAACCCGGTATTGAGGTGGGGGAACTCCAATCCACCGTCTGCTTCAGATGATTTGCGTGGTCAAAATCTTTTTGATCTTCTGCAGGAAGGAACTTGAGCTGCTCAGGGGGCTGATGGAACGAGTCGCCTTGACCAGCTTCGCCCCGTCCTTGACCAGAAATTTCTCGAGATCCTCCGGCAAAACCGAGCCTTTCTGCTTGCAGACCGTGGCGAGCAGGTGGGTATAGGCGTTTAACTGATTGGAAGTTTTCCGGAGATTTTCGGTCTGAAATCTGGCAAAGCCGATAAGAATTTTTATGCCGATGCCCGGGTGTTTCTGCAGAATTATCTTGAAGGCGCTGCGGGGAAGAATGGCCAGGATGGATCTGCTCCGGGCCCTTATGCTTGCCGAGCGCGGGGCCTGGTCAATCAAGGACATATCCCCGATTGAAATACCCTTGGTTACCGTGGTTATCACAACTTCCGAGCCGGTAATCGATCTTTTCAAGACCTCGAGCCTGCCCTCGACCACGAAACAGACATACTGGCCCATCTCTCCTTCGCTAAACAAAAACTCGCCGCTGTTAAGCTCATAGAGACTCATAAAATTCATGAGAATATTCAGTTCACCCCGGGTCAGATCGTCAAAAAAAGCGATCTTCTCGAGGGCAAAAATCAGGGCATCCTTATTTTTCCTGAGCTCAAGATTGGTTGTATCCGCCATATTCCTCCCCCCCATGATCATCAGTGATTCCAATAATCAGGAGAGCTCTATAACACAGACAAAGCCATATTGTCATTCCTTAAAAACACTCCTTACTCACTGATAAACAGAGAGTTTTCCGGCCAGGGCGGCAATTTCAGCCACTCCCCCGGCCCGCAGCATTTTCCTGATCTGCCGGCCGAAACCCGGATCGTCCGCCAGCATATTCAGAACCGTTTTAAGCTTGTTCAAAACCTGGGTGTCGCCTTGAAAAATGCCTTGGTAGCGCTCGGTCAATTCGGCGATATAATACTGCAATTCGGCAGCTCGTGCGTCCCGGGAAGGCAGGGCAACCGCGTGCCCCCGAAGCCTTTGGAATATCAAGGGGTCCCGGATGGCGCCGCGTCCGATCATCAGCCCGGCCGCCCCGGTCGCGGCAAGCACCTGAAGCCCCTCCTCGCCGGTGGTCACGTCGCCGTTGGCAATGACCGGCAGCGCGGTAGCGGCCACGACCCGGGCGGTCAGCTCGTGATCGGCCGCGCCCTTATACTTCTGCACCACCGTGCGGGGATGGAGCACGATAAAGTCCACTCCGGTGTTCTCGAAGAGAGGGAGCAGGGAGAAGATCTGCTCGGGGTCGTCATAACCGGATCGCACCTTGACCGAAAGGGAAGCGGCCGAACATTGCCGCAAAAGGGTGAGGCGCCGGTCAAGATCGCGCGGATCCTTGAGCAGGGCTCCACCGGCCGAGCCGCTGTTCATCCGCCCGAACGGGCAGCCGAGATTGAGATTGAGATGGATGGCGCCACTCTCCCGGGCCGCCTCGGCGGCGGCCACCAGGGCGGCGGTATCCCGGCCGATCAGCTGCACAACCAGGGGAATATTTTCGCCGTCGTTAGTCGCCTCCAACCGGTCCACCATGGAGATCGCCTGGCGGGAACCGGGCCGAACCCGGATAAACTCGGTGAACATGATATCGGGCCGGGCCCATTCGCCGAACAGGCCGCGCAGGGCCCGGTTGGTCAGACCCTGCATGGGGGCAAGCATCAGGGGGCAATCATTTTCGGAACGCCAAGGGAGATTTCTATTCATTTTCCTTCTTGCTTCCAACCCGGTCTTAAACGCGCCCGGGTTCAGGATTATTTTCTCAAATTTTTGGATCCATGCGCGGCAGCTAACGCCGCATGCGCCGTTATCGCGCGCCCCGCAGGGCGGCGGGTGCATTCCGGTCACCACGGATCACTGTCTCTATTTGACTTAAAAAAAAATCACATATCGCGAATCAATACACTAAGCCGTCACGGATTCAGGAGTTTACCTGACCCGGTCACCCATCATGATGCTGATCCACCTGGTTTCATCACTGGCCGCCAGGGCAATTTTGACGGTCATGGTCAACGGCACCGAAAGAAACATCCCCACCGGCCCCAGCACCCACCCCCAAAAGACCAGGGAGGAGAATACCACCAGGGTAGACAGCCCCAGGCCTCTGCCGAGGAAACGGGGCTCCAGAAGATTGCCGATAATGAGATTGACAAGGGCGAACCCGCCCGCGACCAGCAGGGCCTTGAGCATGCCGAACTGGATCAGAGCCAGCAGGGTCGGCGGAATGGCGGCGATCAGCGAACCAATGTTCGGCACATAGTTGAGCAGGAAGGCCAGTAGCCCCCATAGATAAGGATATTCAATGTCCAGGGCGATCAGCATGATGGTCACGAAAATCCCGGTCGCCAGACTGATCCAGGTTTTGATGGCCATGTACTTGTTGATACTCTTGATGAAATTATCGAAACCGGTCATGGAAAAATCCGGCTGATGGAAGGCCTTTTTAAGTTTAGGCCTGAACACGGCGGACTCCAGCAACATAAATATGACCGTCAGGATAATGACCAGGGCATTGCTCAAGACATTGCCGAACCCGCTGAACACCTCGGAGGCGAAACTCATGACCGCGCCTGGATTAATGTACTCCGACAAGGCACTTTTTTCGATGGTGATCCCGACCTCGCGCAGCTTCGCGGCCAATTCGTCGATCAAGCCATCCAGTTTGCTCTGATAAAACTGCACATCCCCGGCAAAATCATTAACCGAATTACCCACCAGGGCCACTACCAGCAAACCGATCAAAGAAATGACCGTCATGACCACCAGGATCGCAAGCATATCGGCCAAACCTTTCTTCTTCAACCAAAGCAGCAGGGGCCCGCACATGATCGCAATAAACCCCGAGAGCAGGAAAGGCACCAGAATGTCTTTGGCGGCCTTCATGCCGGCGATTACAATAACGAGCGAGGCAAAGGCGAACAGGAAGATGATCGGTTTAGAGATATATCGCTCGGCCATAATCTGCTCCTTTGCTGGTAGCCCGTCAAGTTGACGAACAACGGAAACCGGCGTGGACTTGCGCCGGGGCCGCAGGAAGTCGGAAAAAATTGTCATTTCGAAGGCAGGTGAGAAATCTTTTTCTTTACACCCATTGGAACTATTAAGCTTTCTCCGGTTGGTCGAAATGGCATTATGGCGATCTCGACTTTTGGAGAAAAACTTCGATTGTGATAAACTCGCAAAAAGTCGCCAAAGATTAGTGGAGCGCACTTCGACAAGCTCGGCACGAGCGTTAGATCAAAGAGTTAATTCGCTCACCCTGAGCCTTGCGATCTCATCAATTGTAACGGGCTCCGCGAAAAAATCATATGAATTTCCATGCCGGTAACCCGCGGAGGCGGAAAAAAAAAGAGGCCGCAAGGGCCTCTTCTTCTACGAGTAAAAAATTCCCAAGGCTGGTTATTTGATCCCGGCCGCATCTCTCAGGGCCTCGGCTTTGGGGGTGGCCTCCCAGGTGAAATCGGGATCGTTGCGTCCGAAATGGCCGTAAGCCGCGGTTTTCTGATAAATCGGCCGCAGCAGATCCAGCTCCTCAATTATCGCCTTGGGGCGCAGGTCGAAATATTCATTGATCAGTTCGATTATCCTCTTATCGCTCAGTTTGCCGGTACCGAACGAGTTGACGTTAATCGAAACCGGCTGGGAAATCCCGATGGCATAAGCGATCTGCACTTCGAGCTCGGAGGCGATGCCGGCCGCCACCAGGTTCTTGGCGACGTAGCGTCCCATATAGGAGGAGGAGCGGTCAACCTTGGACGGATCCTTGCCGGAGAAGGCGCCGCCGCCGTGGGAGCCCATGCCGCCATAGGTGTCGACGATGATCTTGCGGCCGGTTACCCCGCAGTCGCCAACCGGCCCGCCGATCACGAAACGGCCGGTGGGATTGATGAAATATTTGGTACGGGCGTCAATCATCTTTTCGGGCAGGACGGCCTTGACGATCTCCTCCATGACCCCTTCCTTGAGATCATCGTAACTGACATCGGGGGAATGCTGGGTGGAAATCACCACCGCCTCGACCCTCTGGGGCTGGCCGTCAACATATTCGATGGTCACCTGGCTCTTGGCATCCGGCCGCAGCCAGGGCAGCTTGCCGTTTTTCCGAACCTCGGCCTGTTTCTTGACCAGCCGATGGGCATAGGTGATCGGCATCGGCATCAACACCCTGGTCTCGTCACAGGCATAACCGAACATCAGACCCTGGTCGCCCGCACCCTGGTCCAGATCGATCCCGGTCCCCTCGTTGACCCCGACGGCGATATCGGCTGACTGTTTATCGATAGAGGTCAACACCGCGCAGGACTGCCAGTCGAAGCCCATCTCGGAAGAGTTGTAACCGATCTCCTTGATGGTCTGCCGAACCACCTTGGGCAGATCCACCCAGGCCTCGGTGGTGATTTCCCCGGCAATCATGACCATGCCGGTAGTAACCATGGTCTCGCAGGCGACCCGGGAGGATTTGTCCTGGGCCAGAATAGCGTCAAGAATCGCATCGGAAATCTGGTCCGCCACTTTGTCAGGATGACCTTCCGAAACAGACTCCGAAGTAAAAAAATGAGAGCTCATTAATTTTTTCCTCTATACAATGGGATAATGAAATTCGAAACGGCTAGACCCGCCGCAGCGATTAACTCAAGAAAAATAATTTCTTCACTGATTCCGGGATTCCTGTCAAGGGAAATCCAGATAGGCGCGCTCTATTTCCTTGATCTTGCGGGTCAGCTCCCGGTTAACCGGGACCGGGACATCGACTTCGGCCGCTTTTAGGACCAGGGCGCCGTTAATAGCGTCAATTTCGGTCGCCCGCCGTGCCCTGACATCCTGAAGCATCGAGGAGATATTGGCCGCCGTGGCCCGGCAGACTTCGGTGGCTGCCTTGAGCGGATCGCCGGGGAGGACAATGCCGCTTTCCCCGGCAACCTCACACCCCTCCCCAATCGCCGCCGCCATGACCGCGCGGGCCTCGGGAATTTCAAGGAGGGCGCCGTTCGGACAGTCGTGGATCACGGTCAAGGCGTTGATGCCGACATTAACCAGGAGCTTGGCCCAGACGTGGTTAAGGATATCGGTGACCGGTTCGGTGGCGATACCTGCCCTGGTCAGGGTCCGGGCGGCAAGGATCAGCATTTCCCCGGTTTGGTCCGCCGAGGCGGATAATTCTGGGGTCAGGCCGATCCGGGTTATGCCCTGCCCCTGGTGCAGAACATGGCCGGGAGCGGCCAGGGTTGCCCCCTGGGAAGTCACCCCCACTGCCCAGGCAATATCACCGGGCAGTTCGGCCAAGTGAGAGAGATGGCCGATGCCGTTCTGGAGGGCGACCAGCAGGGAGTCGCGATCGCAAAGCAAGCGAGCAGTGCGCAGGGCCTCCCGGACCCGCCCCGATTTGACACAGAGGAAGGCCAGCTTTACCGGCGCGGCCAGGCGGGGATCGGTGACAACCTTGACAAAACGGGGTTTG
This sequence comes from Desulfobacterales bacterium, assembly GCA_024637225.1. Classification (GTDB taxonomy): domain Bacteria; phylum Desulfobacterota; class Desulfobulbia; order Desulfobulbales; family JAGXFP01; genus JAGXFP01. Next base: position 89,323 of record JAGXFP010000021.1, on the reverse strand, counting down.
CTCCGGCCCCGGTCATTCTCGAGGAGCAGGCCCTGACGGTTCAGCAGGGCGGTCCGCTCGGGATTATGGTCCAATAACCAGACTTCGTGGTGGTCGGTAAGGGAAGCGGCCAACAGACAGCCCATGGCGCCGGGGCCGATAACAGCGATTTTCATCTTAGGGGCCGTCGGGATAATGGCTGGACTCACGAACCTTGAATTCACCGGGATGCGGCTCTCCGGAATGGCGTTTTTTACGGGGGGAGACAATAAGCCCAGACATAATAGTTGCTATTCCAAGCATTATTTATACCGGATGAGTCGGATATGACAAACTCGCAAAAAGTTAAAGCTGAGTTGAGCAGCTTGTCTGCTCATACGAAACTTATGCCCTATGGGTACAAAAACGGGATGGCTAAGCAAAAATATGCCGCGACGCAGGAAAGATCGGATTGCCTCCCCCTTTTGCAACCCCATCGGATATCGGACAGGCCGCGGAGGGCGACTCGGAACGGATGGGCTTTATAAGTAAGCCTCCAGCCTAGCGCCGGCCGGTTAGCTGGTTCGCTTTATCCCCTGCCATGCCGCGCCCGAAACCAGCGCTGCTGACCCCGGTTTTGCCCTCGATACCGGTGGAAAAGATAAGTTCCTCAAAGGTCCGATCCAGTTCCTTGCTGTGAAATTTGCTGAAAACGTTGGCGTCCAACAGGGTGACCTTCTCGCCGACTTCGATCTTGACGGAGGGAACCGTCGCCCAGATCCGCTCGTCGCCCCGGTCAAGCAGGAGGAAGACAAAACTGCCGGAGTCGACAACTTCGAGGACCTCACCCGTTATGGAGATCACCTCGGGATCGGCGAGATGTTGTTCAGCACTGCCGGTTTCGCTTTTTCCTGTACCCTCTCCCTTTTTGTCCCGGCTACAGCCCGGCAAGATCAGAACCAGCCCGAACAGGATCAGCAGGGGGATACATTTACTCAGCCTTACATTCATTAACATTCTCCTCGAAGATGGCGCATCGACAAAACAAAATCATACTTTTAATCAATTCAGGAATAATTGAATAGTAATTTTTTGCCGCGCACCCCGATTCGGACCAGGCCGCCTTTGACCAGATCGCCGAACAGGATCTCCTCGGCCAGTTTGTCGCCGATTTCCTGCATGATCAGGCGCCGCAGGGGTCTTGCCCCGTAAGCCGGATCAAATCCCTTGGTAGCCAGCCATTCCCGGGCGACCGGACTCAGTTCGATTCGCACCTTTTTTTCGACCAGCTGTTCCTGCAGTTCATTGATCATCTTGTCGACCACCATGACCATTACCTTCTGGTCGAGAGAGTTAAAGGTGATGGTCGCGTCCAGACGGTTCCGGAATTCCGGGGAGAACATGCCCTTGATCGCCTTCTGTTCCTTGCCGCGGTTATCGGCGGTGAAACCGATGCCCCGCTCGCTCATCTCCCGGGCCCCGACGTTGGTGGTCATGGCCAGGATCACGTTGCGGAAATCGGCCTTGCGGCCGGTATTGTCGGTGAGGGTAGAGTGGTCCATGATCTGCAGGAGAATGGAGAAGATGTCCGGGTGAGCCTTTTCGATTTCGTCGAGGAGTAGAACGCTGTAGGGATGCTTACGCACCGCCTCGGTCAGCAGGCCGCCCTGGTCGAAACCGACATAGCCGGGAGGGGCGCCGATCAGGCGCGCCACCGCGTGTTTTTCCATATACTCGCTCATGTCAAAGCGCTCGAAGTGGATGCCGAGCACGTTGGAGAGCTGGCGGGCGACCTCGGTCTTGCCCACCCCGGTGGGGCCGGCGAACAGAAACGAGCCGGTGGGTTTGTCGTCTTGTTTGAGGCCGGCCCGGGATCTCTTCACCGCGGTAACCAGGGCGCCGATCGCCTGGTCCTGTCCGTAGATCACGGCCTTGAGCGACTTGTCGAGATTGCGCAACTGTTCGACATCGGAACCCCGGACCCGCCGGGCCGGCGAGCGGGTCATCCTGGAGACCACCCCTTCCACATCCCGCACGGTGATCACCGGGCTCTTCCGATTTTTTTTGGCCAGCCGGAAGGCGGCGCCGACCTCGTCCATGACGTCGATAGCCTTGTCCGGAAGAAAGCGGTCGGTTATGTACCGGGACGCCAATTCGGAGGCGGCCTTCAGGGCCGGAACCGAATAGTGCACGCCGTGATGCTTCTCGTAGCGCGATTTTAGCCCTTTCAGAATAGCGTAGGTTTCCTGTTCGGAAGGTTCGGCAATGTCTATTTTTTGGAAGCGGCGGACCAGGGCCCGGTCCTTCTCGATATGATTCTTGAACTCCTCGTAGGTTGTCGAGCCGATGCAGCGCAGGGTGCCGGCCTGGAGGGCCGGTTTAAGCAGGTTGGAGGCGTCCATGCTGCTGCCGCTGGTGGCGCCGGCTCCGACGATAATGTGAATCTCGTCGATAAAGAGAATTATATTCGGCTTTTCCTCGACGCCTTCGATCACCGCCTTCATTCTTTTCTCGAAGTCGCCCCGATATTTGGTCCCGGCCATCAGGCCGCCGAGATCGAGCAGGCGGATTTCTACATCGGCCAGCATCTCCGGAACCATCTTTTCGTGGATCTGCAGAGCGAGCCCTTCGGCAATGGCGGTCTTGCCCACCCCCGGCTCACCGACCAGGAGCGGATTGTTTTTGCGGCGCCGGCAGAGAATCTGCATGATCCTTTCCAGTTCCGCTGAGCGGCCGATCAGCGGATCGATCAAGCCCTTGGCGGCCCGTTCGGCAAAGTTGACCGTGAATTTATCAAAGTCGGACATCGGCCCCTCTTCCTGCTCCCGATCATCGTCGATCTCGATATTGCCGAGACCGGGGGCCGGGTACTCATTGGAGATATGCTCCACCACGGTCAAGCGCTGCAGCCCTTCGGATTTAAGGAAGTAGACGGCATAGGACTCCGGCTCGGCGAATATCGCGACCAGGACATCGGAGGAGTCTACCTCTTTCTTGCCGCAGCTCTGGACATGGGAAATCGCCCTCTGCAGGACCCGGTTAAACCCGATGCTCTGAACCGGGTCTTCGGCCAGCTCCTCCTTGATCGAGCCCATATTGGTCACAAAGAACTTCTCGAGCTTTTCCTTGAGGCTGTCGGGATTGGCGCCGCAGTCGGTAATAATGCCGAGGGCCAGATCCTCATGCAGCAGGGCATAGAGGATATGTTCCACGGTCACGTGTTCGTGCTTTCTTTTCTTGGCTTCACGGATGGCCCTGAACAGCGCCATTTCAAGTTCATGGTTAATCATCTTTCATATTCCGAATTAGTTTATTGTTAATGCTCGCGGGGCAGCCCACCCAGTGGGTAAGCGCCCCGGAATAAAGCGGGTACTGGTAAACCTGGGTCAACAGTTAAGGCAGCCGCGTCTATTTGGGTTCAGGCTCTTCTATTCACGCTTCTTCTCAGCTTCTTCAATTCAACTTGACAAACTCGCAAAAAATCACGGGTGGCTAAGCAAAAATACGCTACGACGCAGTAGATCGGAGTTTTTGCGACGCCATCAAGCTTCTTCAATGGAGCACTTGAGGGGGTGTTCGTTTTTGTGGGCCAGGTCGTGGACAATGGCCACCTTGGTTTCGGCCACGTCCCTGGTGAAAACCCCCGCGGTCCCCCTGCCGTGCCGATGGACCTGCAACATGATTCTGGTCGCCGCCTGACTGTCCTTGTGAAAAACAACCTCCAGGATCATGATGACAAAATCCATGGTGGTATAATCGTCATTGAGGAGCAGCACTTTGTACATCGGCGGTTCCTCGGTCTTCTGGCGGCTGTCGGTGATGACCAGATCTTCATTTTCATTTTCGTTGCGGCGGTTGCCCATTTTCCATTTGCCCGACTGTTGGATATTTTCCGGTAAATTAAAAAATTCCGGCGGTTTTCAGCTGGTTGCGCGTTTACGGGTTGGTCTGAATCAGTGCCGGTCAAGCCACCACTTTCTGAATATTTCCATCAATTCACGGTTTGTCAATATTGAAAGCGCGAACGGTCAGCCGGTCCGGCCCTGAACCAGCAATCTGAAAAACATATTCTCCAGCACGGTTTTTTCGGGCAGGCCGGAGCCTTTCAAGCGATACTCGGCCTCAAGCAGTTCGGACAAGGCCTTGACCAGAGAGGATGTCCGGAATTTTTCCACCTTGCGAAACATCATATAGAGGGCGTAGGGGTGGCCCGGCAGATCCTTGGGCCATTCGGACTGTGCCTGTTTGAGCCGATCCAGATAACCGCCCTTGAAGGCCGGAAAGGACAGGCCCGGCGCATAAGAGGGATTGTCGAGATCGCGCAGCGAACAGACGATCAACATCTTCTTGAGATGATTGCGCAGGGCGGCGACGATAACCAGGGGATGAAGACCACTTTCGAGAAGGCGGCCGCTGATCGCGAGAGTTTTCTGGAGATCGCGGTCCGAAAAGGCCTCGGAGAGCTCATAAACCGCTTCCTCCCTGGTCCGGCCGATCACCTGGTTGAGATCTTCGACCGTTATCCGTTCTCGCTCCTCGACATAGAGCGCCAGCTTTTCGCTCTCCAGGGCGGCGGCGACCGGATGGAAGCCGACCCTTTCCAGGAAAGTCTCCAGGACCCGGGGCTCAATTTTTTTATTGAATTCGGCCAGGGTCCGGCGCACGATCTCGGTGAGCACCTCTTTCCGGGACTCGGCGGCCGCCTTATTGGTGCCGCTGTCGACCGACAGATCGACTATCGAGCCGTGCTCGGCGATATACTTGTAGAACTTCTTGCGCTTGTCGGCGGCGTCGGCCACCAAAACGAGGATGTTGCCGCTCGGCAACCCTTCGTCGAAAGCGCGGGCGTAAAGCTCGATGATGTCCCCGCCGCCCCGGGCCGCGGTGGTCTCCTCGCCGGCCCCATTTTTCTCCAGAACCTCGGCGGCCCAGCTCAAGTTCTCCTGGGGGCGCGGAAAACCCAGCTTGTTCTTCCAGGCGGCGGCCGGCAGCTCTTCGAGGTCGGCCGGGGTCATCCCGCCGATCTCAAGGACCTGGCCGAGATAGCGGCCGGCCGCCGCCGGATCGTTATCCCGATAATGCTTGACCGCCTTTTCCCAGAGGGTTTTGGCAACCACCTTGGAATGGAGCAGCCGGGAATCCATGACCCGGATCACCCGCCGTCCCCCGAACATGCTGTAGGTGCGAAGCTGGTTAAGGGTCTTGCCCGGCTCCTCCCGGTCACCATCAATCAGGACCAGAGCCCCGGCCCGCTGCTTCTCGTCGGGCAGCAGCCCCTCCAGAATCTGCTCGCTGGCCTGCCGGCAGAGATATCGTTCGCCGAAGATCAGGTAAACCTGGGTGGAGTCCCCCTTGGCGATTGCCCCCAGTAAATCCGGCAGTTGTTGACGCTTGTAGGTAGCCATAATTAATTCCTGAATCAGTGACGACTTCGTGCTGAATTTTACTTTATCAGCTGTAATTATATTACATAATCGTTTTTCCCTGGATTGCCAGGGTACACCCTGCCGCCCTGCGGGGCGCCTGATAACGGCGCATCTGCCCCGTTGGCAACTCGTTGATATATCATTAGTATCATCAACATCGTTGCCGCCTTACATCTGCACCGTTCTCGAACACTCACGGATTCAGGTAATTTACACGGTTTGGTTTTTTTTAAAACGGTAAAGCGGCTGAAATTATTATGGTGTAAATATATATGACCCCGGATCCGTTAATTAAGATGACGATGATAATATTATGACCTACGAAAACCCTGATCGCAAAGCAAGAAAACTCGGCGTCCTGATCGGCGGCGCCCTGATGCATTACTTCAAAACCCAGGTCGGCGAAGAGATCGATGTGCTCGCCCCGAACAGCAAGAAACTGAGCCTCCGGGAACCGGAAGATATCAAAAGATATTTCAAGCGTAACCGTGCCGATTTCATTATCAACACCGCCATCGCCTCCATCGACAGCGACGCCCAGCTTGCCTACGAAGTCAACTACCTGGGGGCCGCCAATCTGGCCCGGGTCGCCGTGACTCTGGGCATACCCTATATCCATTTCAGCTCGGCGGCGATTATGCCGAACGGCGAAAACCTCGATGAGGATGACGTCCTGCCCCTGACCGCCGACCTGTCAAATTATGCCAAATCGAAGCTCATGGTCGAACAGACCCTGAAACATATGCATCAGGCCGGGGGGCTCGATTACACCTCGATCCGCCTCGGGGTGGTTTACGGCAAGCATGACCACAAGATCCAGGGCTTCCAGCGCCTGTTCTTTTCGATCATGAACCGCTCGATGCTGGTGATGCTGACCCGGAAGGGAGTCCATCACTCCTACACCCACGCCAAGAAACTGCCCCCCTTTGTGCACTATATTCTCGACCACCGCGCCGAATTCAGCGGCCGGGTCTATAATTTCGTCGATCCCGAACCGGTGGAGCTGGCCGGGGTGATTCTGGCCATCAAGCGTTATCTGGGCCTCCATATTCCCAAGGAGATCTATCTTCCCTATCCCCTGGCCAAACTCGGGCGGAGAATTATTCAGTCGGTGGTGAAGGTGTTCAGCCGGATCGGGGTGGAGGCAAGAATGCCCGGGGAGTTGATGTTTCTCGAAAATTTTTACAAGAACCAGACCCTCTCTCCCGCCCGTTTGCTTAATTCGAGCTACCGGGATCCCCTGGGTGACAAGGTAACGGTTTACAGCAAAATACCGGATATGATCCAATACTACATGGTCCGCTGGGAGCACCTGAATCTGATCTCATCCTACAATGCGTGCAGTTATGATCCCACCCGCAGGGTCGAGGTTTTCATCGACGATCCCGGCCGTCTCCTGGAAAACACCAAGGATAGCAGCCTGGAAAAATTCCCCGGCCTGGACGATTAAGCGATGCCCTTGCTTGGAGCGCATATGTCGGTCAGCGGCAGTCTCCACCTGGCCTTCGCGCGGCTTGCCTCCATCGATGGCGCGGCTTTGCAGATTTTTACCGCCAACCAGAGACAGTGGCATCCCAAACAACCCGACGCGGAGCAGATTCGCCTGTTCCGCGAAGTGCGGGCCGCGGCGGGAAGCATGCCGGTGGCCTCCCACGATTCATATCTGATCAATCTCGCCTCGCCCAAAATCGAAACCCGGGAAAAATCGCTGGCTGCCCTGGTCAAGGAGCTGCGCCGCTGTGCTGATCTCGGCGTGGAATATCTGATCATGCATCCCGGCTCCCATCTCGGTGAAGGGATCGAGGCGGGGATCGAACGCTTTACAGCCAGCCTGGACCGAGCCGTCGAGGAAGCCGCCAGCGGCGGAAAGGTGATGATCCTTCTGGAAAACACCGCCGGCCAGGGCACCAACCTGGGCTCCTACTTTGCCGAGCTGGCGGAGATCATCGCCCGATCTGGATTTCCCCAAGGTCTGGGGGTCTGTTTCGACACCTGCCACGCCTTCGCCGCCGGCTACGATCTCAGAACCCCGGCGAGCTACCGCCGGACCATGGCCGAGTTCGACGCCGTAATCGGCCTCGACCGCCTCAGGTTCTTCCATCTCAACGACGCCACCCGGAAACTGGGCAGCCGGATCGACCGCCACGAACACATCGGCAAAGGCGAGATCGGCACATCCGGCTTCCGCAACCTGGTCAACGACCCGCGTTTTGCCAGGCACCCGATGGTCCTCGAAACCCCCAAGTCGGATGACCTCCACGAAGACCGGGAAAACCTGGAGGTACTGCGGGGCTTGATTACAAGTCCGTCCGAACCGGTAATTGGGGATGGTCCAAGCATGTAAATCCCCTTGGGGATAAAAAATCGTCAGATCAGGGATATTGCTTGTCCCGTATTCTATTTCGAGAAAACCTCGCACCTTGTTTTTTTCCGGCATTCCCATGGAATCTGGATTTAACGAATTATTTCGGAGCAAGCAGAATTTTCCCCATCAGGCTTTTCCCTTAATCGCAAAATTCAATACGACGAGACAACCGAGACACATTGTTTCACTTTTTCTTATTGAGACACATGAATTAAATTATTCCCTGAAACTGCACTTATTTCAGATAGATAAGCAAGCTCATTCTTTTTTGCCAGTTAGCAACCCATGTCTCACGATTTCATTATTGAGACATGGGTTGCTACCTGCCCCCCGTCGCCCTCCTTTTACGGAAAAATCGCAACCAACTGTAATTCCATTTTAATTGCATTATTCATCAAAAGTTATTTCACATTGGCATGACGATTGCCTTATGATTTAAGGCATGAAGAGTTACAACGACTGCATCAAGAAAGTTCTCGAACTGTCACGGCAGATGATCATCCTGGCCGATGAGGGCCAGATGGTTGCCGAAGACGATGGCTGCCGCCTCCTTTACGGGGTTCTGCAGGACTATGCCTACAAGCTTCGCCGGAAAGCCGACGAGGAAAAGGAGGCGCACGCCCGGGCCGGCAGATGGGATGAAGAGCTTAAAGAAGAAATTTCTTAAATTTAATGGAGGATTATTGAAATGAGTGTGCTGGTAACCAAGGAAGCTCCGCTGTTCACCGCCCAGGCCGTGATGCCCGACAACAGCATCAAGGAGCTGAGCCTGAAGTCTTATAAGGGCAGGTATGTCCTGATGTTCTTCTATCCCCTCGATTTCACCTTCGTCTGCCCCTCGGAGATCATCGCCTTCGACCGAGCCCTGGACGAGTTCCAGAAACGGGACTGCGAGGTTTTGGGTATTTCGGTGGATTCCCAGTACTCGCACTATGCCTGGAAAAACACCCCGGTCAATAGCGGCGGCATCGGAAATATTCAATTTCCGCTGATCGCAGACCTTGATAAATCCATCGCAGAAGCCTACGATGTATTATTACCGGACGGTATTTCCTTGCGGGGTATCTTTCTGATCGACCGGGAAGGCATTGTCCGCCACCAGCTGGTCAACGACCTGCCCCTGGGCCGCAGTGTTGAAGAGGCGCTCCGGGTGGTGGACGCCCTGCAGTTTACCGAAAAGTACGGAGAGGTTTGTCCGGCCAACTGGAAGCCCGGCGAGGAGGCGATGAAGCCGACCGCCGAAGGAGTGGCCGAATATCTCACGAAAACCAACTAACGAAGGAGAAGCAAAATGGACAAGTATGAATGCCCCTGCGGTTATATCTACGACCCGGCCGAAGGCGACGAATCCACCGGCATCGAGCCCGGCACCGCCTTTGCGGATCTCCCCGCCGACTGGGTCTGCCCGGTTTGCGGCGCTGAAAAAGAGGAGTTCTGGAAAATATAAAGCTTAAGTTGAGCAGCTTGCCTGCTTTTATGCCCTTTAGTGTACAAACGAAACTTATTGCCCTGTATGTATAAAGAAGCTGGTCTTGCAAAAAATCGGCAAAGATTAATAGTGTCGCAAAAAGTCGAGATGGCCATAATCTCATTTCGCCCACCGTGGAAAATCTTAATAGTTCCAATTGGTTAAAGAGTAAGATTTCTCACATGCGTTCGAAATGACAGCTATTTCCGACTTTTCGCGAATTCATCAAAAATTAATTCGTACTGGGCTTGTTGAATTGCGTGCGTTGTCCGCTCATCCTGAGTTCTGTCGAAGGGAAATTTTTTTGACTTAGTTACGAATTAATCAAATTAAAAGGAGAGCAAAATGGCTGAAAGACTGGAAATATACAAATGTGAGGTATGTGGCAACATCGTCGAAGTAATGCACGGCGGTCAGGGCAGTCTGGTCTGCTGCGGCGAGGAGATGAAGCTTTACACCGCCAACACCGTAGACGCCGCCAAGGAAAAGCACGTGCCGGTGATTGAGAAGACCGCGGACGGCTACAAGGTCAAGATCGGCTCCGACCCCCATCCCATGGAAGAGAGCCATTATATCGAGTGGATCGAATTGATCGCCGGCGACAAGGCCTACCGGCAGTTTTTGAAACCAGGCGACGCCCCCGAGGCGGTTTTCGCCATCGACGCCGTCGAGGTCACCGCCCGGGAATACTGCAATAAACACGGACTGTGGAAAAGCTGATATGCTGAGCAAGAAAATGACCGCGGCCTTAAACGGCCAGATCAACGCCGAGATTTATTCCTCATATATGTACCTGTCGATGTCGGCCTGGTGCGAGCAGACGGGCCTGGCCGGCTTCGCCAACTGGATGCGGCAGCAGGCCCAGGAGGAGATGTTCCACGCCATGAAGTTTTTTCACTTCATCAGCGAAAGGGGCGGCCGGGTTGTCCTGGAGGAGATCGCCAAGCCGCCGACCGACTGGGTGTCGGCCCTGGATGTCTTCACGGCCACCCTGGCCCATGAACAGAAGGTCACCGGCATGATTAACGACCTGACCAATCTGGCCCTGGACGAACGGGACCACGCCTCCAATATCTTCCTGCAGTGGTTCATCTCGGAGCAGGTCGAGGAGGAGGCCGGGGTCGGCGCCGTTCTCGATAAACTGAAGCTGATCGAGAAGGACGCGAGCGGTCTCTTCATCCTGGATCAGGAGCTGGGCCAGCGGCTGTTCACGCCGCCGCCGGCAGGATGAGCTCCGGCCAGGGTTGAATGGCGTCGCAAAAAGTTCGAGCTACTGCGTCGGGGCGTATTTTAGCTCCTTCGGCATACACATGTAAGCCTCAGGCACAAAAATACGCCCCGAAGGAAGTGCCCCTTGGTGCACCACTCCTTGTTTATAGAACTTTTTGCTTGGCCATCCCCGTGACTTTTTGCGAGTTAGTCAAGGTTGATTGGTTTGTTGCCAAACCGGAGCAAAACCGTTTTTCCACGTCATCGCGAGACCATCGGCTTGCGGGCATATCGCTCTGTAACGGCAAACCTATAAACATTGCGTCGTCACCGGATAAAGGTGGGCGGCGGCTAAGCAGGGAGAGAAATAAATGAGTGTACGCGAGATTAAGGAGAATATTTTCTGGGTAGGCGCGGTGGACTGGAACATCCGTGACTTCCACGGCTATTCGACCAACCGGGGCACCACCTATAACGCCTATCTTATCAAGGATGAAAAAATCGCCCTGTTCGACACGGTCAAGCGTAATTTCCGGGACGAACTGCTCTTTCACATCAAGGAACTGACCGAACCGGAAAAAATCGATTACCTGATCGTCAACCATGTCGAAATGGACCACTCCGGCTCGCTGCCCGAGGTGATCGACCTGATCAAACCCGAAAAGATCTTCTGTTCCAAAAACGGCAAACAGGCGATGCTCGACCATTTCCACCGGGAGGATTGGCCCTTCGAGGTGGTGAAAACAGGCGATACGATCAGCCTCGGCAAGAGAACCGTCACCTTTATCGAAACCCCGATGCTGCACTGGCCGGATTCGATGTTCTCCTATATCAACGAGGACAAGCTCCTGATCTCCTCAGACGCCTTCGGCCAACATCTCGCCACCGCCGAGCGTTTCGCCGACGAGGTCGACCAGTGCGACCTGTTCCAGGAGGCAACCAAATACTACGCCAATATCCTGATGCTCTTTTCGCCCAATGTCCAGCGCCTCCTGGCCAAGGTCGGCGAGCTGGGCATCGAGATCGAGATGATCGCCCCGGACCACGGCCTGATCTGGCGGGAAAATCCCGGCATCATCATCGAGGCCTATGACAAGTGGAGCAGCCATACCCTGTGCAACAAGGCCCTGGTGATCTACGACACCATGTGGCACAGCACCGAACTGATGGCCAGGGCGATCTGCAGCGAAATCGCCGCGGCTGGGGTCGAGACGAAAATGCTTAACCTCAAGGTCAACCACCGCAGCGACGTGATGACCGAGGTGCTCGACGCCGGAGCCCTGGTCTTCGGCTCCCCCACCCTGAATAACGGCATGCTGCCGCCCATGGCCGATTTCCTTACTTATCTCAAGGGCTTGCGGCCCAAGAATCAGGTGGCGGCGGCCTTCGGCTCCTTCGGCTGGAGCGGCGAGGCGGTCAAGCACATCAACGGCTACCTGGAAGAGATGGGACTCGACTTGGCCCACCCCGGCCTCAGGGTCAAGAATGTGCCCCGGGAAGAGGACTTCGCCGCCTGCCGGGAACTCGGCGCGGCGATGGTCAAGGCGATCCGGAAAACCACCTGATGAACCCCCTGGAGATTGTCGCCCGGACCCCGAAGAATAACTGCGGGGAATGCGGTTACCCCGCCTGCCTGGCCTTCGCCGCGGCGGTCTGCGCCACCGGGATCGATCCGCGGAAATGCCCCTATATCAGGCTTGAAGGACTGGTGGTGGAAGGAGCCGGGGTCGCCCTTGAAGACGCTTCCCGGCAGCGCGACCTCGGCCTGGCCGCCCATCTGCGGGAGAAAATCGCCAAGGCGGATTTCAGCTGCCTTGCCCCCAGGATCGGGGCCGTATACCGCGAGCCGGCCTTGCTCTTCAACTATCTGGGCCAGGCCGTTGAACTGCGCAAGGAGGGTCTGCTTCTTAACGGCAAGGAGCCGGAAGATCCCCGGGACCAGATCCTCCTCTATAATTACGTATATTCCGGCGGCGGCCGGCAGCCGGGAGGTGAATGGATCGGCATGGAGAGCATGCCGAATTCCATTTCCAAGGTAAGGACCCTGGCCACCTACGCCGAAGGACCGATCGCCAAAATCTTCGGCAAGAGGGAGCCGGCCGAGGTCCTGGCCGGGGCGGAACAGGCTGGCGGCCGCCCCTTCGGAGGCAGTTCGGCCTCGCTGGCCCTGGAGTTTGCGGTACTGCCGATGATCCCCCAGCGCGTCCTTTTCTGGGCGGCAGAACCGGAAGACGGTTTTCCGGAAAAGGTCAAGGTCCTCTATGACCGCCATGCCCTTGATTACCTCGATATTGAATCCCTGCTCTTTTCCAGCGAGCGCCTGGCCGAACGGCTGGTTGCCCTGCTGGGCTGAAACCGGCTTTGCTGAACTCGGTTTACGGCCTTGCTCCTCAAAATGAGATGGTAAATCCGGTTTTACGAATTCCTGCAACTCTGATGAGTTCGCAAAATATCATGGTCGCTCGGAAAAAAGCAGGCAAGCCGTCATGCCGGAGCTGACCAAGCATCCTCAAAACACGGCATATCGTGTAACCGCTGCCGTAATTTTGCCGAAATTACTTAAGGTCAAACAAGGTAAAACCTTCAGATTATGCGAAACCGAGCTCTCAAGAAAAACATCATCTCCATGCTTGCCGCCGGCGACCTGGCCGGGCTTTTGGCCCTCCAGGATGAATATCCCCGCCACCAGCTGATCAATTTACTGATCGGCTTCCTCTGCCAGACCGATGAAATGGTGAAATGGCGCACGGTCACCGCACTGGGACAGCTCGTTGCCAGCCTCGCCGATGAAGACATGGAAGCGGCCCGGATCGTGATGCGGCGCTTTATGTGGATGTTAAACGACGAGTCCGGCGGCATCGGCTGGGGAGTGCCGGAGGCGATGGCTGAGGTCATGGCCTGTCATGGCGGCCTGGCCGATGAATATGCCCATATGACGGTTGCCAATATGCGAGAGGAGGGCAATTTTCTGGAACTGCCGATGCTGCAGCGCGGCCTGATCTGGGGGATCGGCCGCCTGGCCGGCGCTCGGCCCGAGTTAATGCGCGAAAAAAAGGCGGGCTTATACCTCACGCAATACCTCGACTCCGCCGACCCGGAAGTGCGGGGCCGGGCCGTCTGGGCTTTTGCCCGACTCAATGAAGCGCCGCCTGAAAAGATCTGTGAATTGCAAGATGACCCGGCCAAAGTGACTATCTACCAGCACCCGGAGCTGAAGACCTGCACGGTAGGTCAACTTGCCCATGAAGTGCTGCGCTCCGGCATCGCCGCGTCTTCGTTGCCATCTCCGTGGAGCATGTTATAATTGATGGCGTCGCAAAAAGCACCCTGAAGGGCATAAATCGCCAGCTCCTGCGTTGCTGCAAATTGTCTCGTCATTGCAGCGTATGAAATACGCTGCATTCCTCAAAATTCGCGCGCCCTAGAGCTGACGATCTCACCCCGCAAGAGGGTGTTGCATGCTTAGCCATACCTGCCACTTTGGAGAATCGCCATGCGAAAGATATTCGAGGAAACCACGATCAACAATCTGACCCTCCGGAACCGGCTGGTCAGATCGGCCACCTGGGAGGGCATGTGCGAGCCGGACGGCAGGCCCACCCCCAAGCTGGCCGACTGCTACCGCGACCTGGCCCGGGGCGGCGTCGGCCTGATCATCAGCGGTTATGCCTACGTCAGTGGGGAAGGCAGACAGCTGCCCTGCACCCTGGCCGCGGATTCCGACAAATTCAGCGGCGATCTGAAAATGATCACGGAGGCGGTCCACGCCGAAGTCGGTAAAATCTGCGTGCAGCTGGTCCATGTCGGCGGTCAGACCAAGGAAAAAGACATCGGCCGCACCCCGCTGGCGCCTTCGGCGGTAATGACCGATCAGTTCCCCCAGGTCCCCGTGGAAATGTCTTTCGCGGAGATCCAGCGGATAATCAAGGCCTTCGGCGAGGCCGCCGGCCGGGCCAGGCAATGCGGCTTCGACGCCGTCCAGCTTCACGGCGCCCACGGTTATCTGATCAACCAGTTCCTTTCGCCCCTCACCAACCAGCGGACCGATGAGTACGGCGGCGGCATCGACAACCGCTGCCGGTTTATGATCGAGGTTTACTGGAAGGTTCGGGAGGTGGTCGGCAAGGATTATCCGGTAATGATCAAGCTTAACGGCACCGATCACCTTGAAGGCGGCCTTGAACTGGAAGATGCCGTTTACGCGGCGGAACTCCTCGACCAGGAAGGGATTGACGCCATTGAAATAAGCGGCGGCACTCCGGCTTCCGGTGACAAAGCCCCGATTCGCAACAAAATAGCCAGTCCGGACCTGGAGGCCTACAATTTGCCGCTCTGCCGGAAAATCAAGGCGGCGGTCAGCTGCCCGGTCATGGTAGTCGGCGGTTTCCGCAGTTTTGCCATAGCCGAGCGGACCATACAAAACGACGCGGACTATGTTTCCATGGCGCGCCCCTTTATCCGCGAACCCGATCTGGCCAAACGCTGGCGAGCCGGAAACCGCAGCGCCGCCACCTGTATTTCCTGCAGTGCCTGCTTCATGCCGGGAATCAAGGAGGGCGGCATCTACTGCGTTGTCGAAAAAAAACAAAGGGAAAAAGCCAATTCTTGATAACACTTCTTGAAAAAACTTCGTTTCGCAGTTTAGGGGGTACCACGGCGACTCACCGGCCTATCGCGGAAGACGTGCCTGATGCTCAAGCTTGTTCAAAGTCCGGTGTAGGAACGGCTTCAGCCGCGAAATTTCACAACACCCTCCGTTCAGCGGCCGAAGGTATTCGCAGCTGGGGCTGAACCCTTATCTCAACACCGTCCTTGCTTTGGCCGGCCAGCCACCCTTCTCACTCTTCACCCGAACTTTTTAAAATAATCCTAAGTTGTTCCCGCAAAATAAAATCTGCTACACTGAAGGGTGACGCCCCCCGCAAAAGTCAAAAATGGGATGGCAAACAAGCAGCCCCTGGCGGAGGGAAAATCGTCAGCTCCAAGAGCCTAATTTCGAGGAAGACAATACATTTAAGTACTTGCAATGATGAGATAATTAGCGGCAATGCAGGAACTAGCGACTTTTTGCGGCCCCTTCACGGTCAGCTTACCGTCCAATGGTTTGAACGGCCGCCCGACAACCAGTCGAGCCGGCCCGGTGCGGAATACAACTTAAAGGGAGAAAGGCTATGGCAAAGATCAAGGTTAAGCATTACCTCAGGGTGAAAAACCGCTTCCCCGATTTCCTCGCGGCGGTCGAGACCTTGGGTTCCGTGGCCAGAAAGGAAGGGCCGCTCGACGAGAAGCACGCCCAGCTGATCCAGCTTGCCGGAGCCGCGGCGATTCGCTCCGAAGGGGCGGTCCACAGCCACACCCGCCGAGCCTTGGAAGCCGGGGCCGAGGGTGACGAGATCTACCACGCCCTGATCCTGCTGACCAGCACGATAGGTTTTCCGAATATGATGGCCGCCCTGAGCTGGGCGGAAGACGTTATTGAAAATCCCGAGTGAAAAAGGCGGCCCGTGTTACGCATTCCGGCCGCGAAAGACGCGGACGGGATCGGCTTATATCGGCAGGATGTGCACTTCCTTGCGGATCGGATAGGTTCCCTTCAGGAGAATGCCCTTGCGGCCGTCGATACTGATTTTGTCACCGAATTTGATCTGCTGGCCGGCAATCTCGGCCCGTTCCTCGCTCTCGTAGACCTTGAGAGCGTTGCAGCCCACCGCGCAGGTCTTTTCCAGCCGCAGGGTAACCACGGAGGCATGGGAGGTCTGGCCGCCGCGGGCGGTCAATAGGCCGTCGACCTGGGCGATATCCTTGATATCTTCGGGGACCGTATCCTGGCGGATCAGGATTAGGGGGGTACCCGGATCTTCCTCGCGAAGCCGGCGGATATTGTCCGCCGTAAATACCGCCCGACCCGACATGGCGCTGCCGCTGACCCCGATGCAGTAGCCGAGGATTTGATCAGTTATATCCTGATCGAAGACGTAGAAACTCTCCTTCTTTTTGATGGTAATCATGTCCCGGGTCTGGAGCAGGTAAAAGTCCTCGGCCCGGGGTCCTTCAAAAGTGAATTCAATCTCCTGGGGGTTCCAGCCCTTTTCATAGACCAGTTCCCGGGATATCTCCAGAAGCGTGCGGTAAATCTCCGGAAATCTTTTTTCCATGGACATCCCGGCCTCCCGGCCGTCGATCTCCGCCTGCTCCACCGAAACCGGATAGGTGGCGACCAGGCCGCTGACAATATCCTCGCCTTGGACCCCGACCCCGTAATCGCCCCAGAGGGCGACCCGCCGTACCTTCCGGTAGGGGTGGGCGGTAAAGACCACGCCGCTGCCCGACTCCCTGCCGTAATTGCCGAAGACCATGGCCTGGACGGTAACCGCGGTCCCCCAGTATTCGGAAACATCCATCAGGGAACGATAGTTCCGGGTTGTTTCGGTATCCCAGGACTGCATCACCATCTCCACGGCGCCGATCAGCTGCAGCCAGGGATCGTCCGGGATGTGGATATCGCTGTCGATGATTTTCCGGCGATAATCCAGGGCCAGCTCCCGCATCTGGCCCGACGTAAACTGCATTTTAACCTTAACGCCGTGTTTGGTTTTGGCCTTATTCATCAAGACCTGAAAGCTTTCCCGGCCCAGGCCGCAGGTCATTGCCCAGGACTGCAGGAAACGCCGGTAGTTATCCCAGGCCAAGTACTCTTTACCGCTGGCCAGCGCGAAACCTTCGACGATTTCCTCGTTAAGGCCGATATTGTGAATGGTCGCCATCATGCCCGGCATCGACACGGCCCCGCCGCTTCTTACCGAAAGCAGGAGAGGATGGTCCGGATCGCCGTAGCGTTTGCCGGTAAGTTTCTCGGTCTCGCTGAGCGCCTCGCGGACCCGGGCCATGAAATCGTCCCTGGCCTTGTCGAATTTGCTGATTACCGGCCAGCACCGGAATATTTCGGTGGTGATAATGAATCCGGGCGGTACCGGGAGATTATCGGCAACCAGCTGGGTGAGATTGTAACCCTTATTGCCCAGCAGGATCATGTTTTTGCTAAAAGGGCTCCGATGGTTCAAGGAACTGATCACCTTGTCCTGATTGTAGGTCAGGAGGAGATCCAGGGTTTTTTCATCGAGAACCTCCTTCTGTTTCTCCAGGGTCTGATAGACCCGGGAAACAAAGTTGTCCAAGTGCTGGAGACCGAAGGTATCGGTGATCAGGTCCCGCAGAAAGGATTCCGACAAACGGTGGACGCTACCGGTGGGATCCCGGTCGTCCCAGAGGGGGCGGTACTTGGCCAGCAGATTATCCTCGCCGGTGCAAATCTGGGGGACGATTATCGACAGATTATTCTCGTGGACGTTGGTGTAGTAGGCGTAGATGACATCCTTGATCCCCTCGGACAATCCCCGCAGGATATCGATATACTGGGTATAGGAAAACCTCTTGATCCCGATCGAGCTCGATAGAAGGGAGAGCTGGTTTTCAAGGCGGCGGCTGATGATGCCGTCGACCCGCAAGGCCCGCAAATAGATGCGGATGCACTTGATAATCCGTAAAAAAGTGGCCCTGGTGATAAAGGAAAGGTTGACGGTCTGGGGCAGTTTCTCCAGATAGATGTTGGCCAGGTTCTCCAGGCGGAAGGTGAGGCCGAGGGCGTCGAATTTGCGCTCCCGGTAGCGCCCGTAAACCGAAGGAATATCCACGGCGACATGGCGCTTATGGTAAATATCCTCCCGGGCCTCGAAGTGTTCCTCGCTCAGAATTATCTCCTTGAGACCCTCCAGCCGGTCCAGGAGAATATCGAGGCAGCTGAAGACATCGCCCTCCTCCAGAACGGCGAGCAGCTCCTTCATCTCCGGAAAGCCGCTGTTGACCGATTGCTCCAGATGGAGGCGCAGCTCCTGGAAACCCAGCTTGTATTTCTGGTTGACCAGCCTGAACATCTTGGCCAGCAGCGAGAAGCGGCGGATCTCGCTTGCGGCGAGATCGGACTGGCGCTTCAGGAAACCGGCGAGGCGGCGGTCATCCCAGTCGAGAAGCCCCTCGATATTGCCGCCCAGGCTTTTCATGACCCGTTCCATGAGGATATGGAGATCGTCGACATACGGCCCGGAGGTCTTGATCTGGGAAAGAACCTCCTCGGGCAGGTAGTGGGTCAGCACCCTCTTGTCCAGGGTGTGCCAGAAGTTAAAGATGGCGGTGATGAAATCAACGATCAGGTTGCTGCTCTCGACATGGCTCTGCTTGCGGAGAAAATGGATGAGCAGATCGCGGCGCAGGTGAATCTCGTCGATCTCGGTGGAGACGTCCCGGAGCAGCCCCTCGGCCCCGATCTCGTTGAAGAAGACCGGCATCAGCTTGGCGAACTGCTTGATCAGATTATAAACCGGGGCAATGGGGTGGTTTAAGAGCCGGCTGATGTCGCGCTGGAAAAGGTCGGTGTCCTTGACGCAGGTCCCGGACAGCTTCAGATTGATGATCAGGGCCGAGAGCAGGGTCGAACACCACTTGGGCTCCTGCATGATCAGGCTCAGCCAGACCCGGATGTTTTCCAGATGGGAGGGGTTGTAGATCGGCTGCCACTCCTCGTCGACCCCGCTGACCTTGGCGTACTGAAAGCCGAAACGGACCAGTTCCCAGAGAAAGGTCTCCACCAGCCGGCTGCTTTCCCGCCGGAAGACCTCGGCCCCAAGAACCTGGATGCACTGGAGGGAGGTGTGGGGATAGCGGCGGACATTGGCCTTCAGGAACTTGAAGGCGGTCAACAGGAAGGATTCTATCTCCTCGAAGGTCTGCAGGCGGATCAGCTGGATCAGGCTGCGATTGATCTCCCGCAGGGTTTCCTCGTGGATCAGGTAAAGGCCGGCGGTGTCCATGATCCGGAAGAGAAACAGGAGCTTGCGGTTCTCGGCGAACCGGTCCGCGGGCTCAGGCTCAAGGGGTTTATGTTCTTCAACCAGTTTTTCGGGGATCTGCTTGTAGAAACGGACGATATCCATGTGGGCCGGAAATTCCAGCAACTTTTCCAGGGCCTTGCGGGGCTCCGCATCCAGCTTCAGCCGGTTGACTGAATCCAGGTGGCTTTTCATCTGCCGGTGGGAGATCGCATTAAACAGAGGTCCCGCCTGCCAGCCGCTGCATAGATTACCGCATTCGGCGACAAACCAGGGCTGGGGATCTTCCTCGGCGAGCCAGTAATTGTAGTTCAGTTGGAGAATCTTTTTTAGCAGGGCGGCAAGGGGGCTGAAGTCATAGCTGCTCTCTTCATCGACCAGATCAAGCATCGTGATGGCGATGTTTTTGATCGGATGGTGGCCTTGGACCATGAACAGCATGACGTTGTCTTCGAGCCGCCGGAGTTTTTTGAAACAGGATGCCAGGGCCTTTTCGTATACCTGAACCTCGGCCGGGTCGAGGGTGGCGATGACTTTCTCAACATAGGCCAGGAGAGATTCCATGGTCATGGCCAGCTGCGCTTCATTCTTCTTGGTTTCGGCAATCGCCTTCAGGAAAAGGTCGCAAAACCTTTCCATCGCCTCCGGTCCTTTCTCATGACGGCGGTAATGATTATGATTTTTTAAAACGAAGGCCCGCAGTTTGGGAATAATCAAGGTCCAGTTGCGGAAGGGATGGCTGATCTCGTAGAGCAGCTCATGGAGGCTGCGGGCAATGCCCTTGTAAGGCTTAACGATATCCTGCAGCACGGTCAGGGCCGGATCGATCTCGACCTCGCTTACCGCAGTCTCCATCAGGTTGGCTTTCAGGGCATCAGATTCTATGGCGGGTTTGGTTTCGTCGGTCATGGCCGGATTAGCTGCTTTCCATTACGCCCTTCGCCAGGCGCGGGGGCGAACCAAGTAACTTGCTGATTTAATGTTCATATCTAGCTTGCAGAGCTTCATTATCTTCGGGGGAGTTTTCATGAACCATCAAAGAAGATGGCGTCGCAAAAAGTCGCCGGCAAGCTCCGGTTCAGATTGCCACGACCGAACAGTTCCCGCAAGGCAAAATAGCGGCAGTTTTGCTTTCCGCGGGGATTGCAGCGGCTCCGGCCCTCTTAACGACGCGCTTACAGGACTTTCCGTGAATCCATATGGAGAATGAGATCGAGCAGCCGGTTGGAGTAGCCCCATTCATTATCGTACCAGCTGAGAATCTTGACCGAAGAGCCGATAACCTTGGTTGACATGCCATCGACCACCGAAGAATGGGAATTACCCTGATAATCGATGGAGACCAGGGGCTCGTCCGAAAAGCCCAGATAACGGTTACTCTCCTCCAGCAGGGCCTGGTTGACCTCGCTGACCGTAGTCTCCCGCTCCAGTTCCATAACCACATCGACCACCGAGACGTTGGGAATCGGCACCCTGACCGCCAGACCGTCGAATTTGCCCTTGAGCTCGGGGAGAACCAGGGCAACGGCCGCCGCCGCCCCGGTTTTGGTGGGAATCATCGACATTGCCGCCGCCCGGGCCCGACGCAGGTCGGAATGGGGAAAATCAAGAATCGACTGGTCGTTGGTATAGGCATGAACCGTAGTCATCAGACCGCTTTTGATCCCGAACCGGTCGAGAATGACCTTGGCCACCGGGGCCAGACAGTTGGTGGTACAGGAAGCGTTCGACAGCACATTATGCTGGGTGGGATCGTATTCATCCTCATTAACGCCCATGACGATGGTCTTGACCTCGCCTTTGGCCGGAGCCGAAATCACCACTTTCCGGGCACCGCCGTCAAGATGGGCGCCAGCCAGATCGGAATGGGTGAAAAGGCCGGTCGATTCTATCACATAATCAACCCCAAAATCCCCCCAGGGAATATCGGCCGGTTGCCGGTGGTTGAAAATTTTCACCGAGCGGCCATCGACCCTAAGCCCGTCATCCTCGGCTTTGACCTCGGGCCCGAAAACTCCCATGACCGAGTCATATTTCAACAAATGGGCCAAGGTGGCCTTGTCGGTAAGATCGTTGATCGCGATAATCTCCACGTCGGAAAAAACCTCGTCCGCCAGACAAGCCCGGAAAATAGACCTGCCGATCCTGCCGAAACCGTTAATCCCTACCCGAATTGTCATTGTCCACTCTCCCAAAAAGATATCAGATTTGGTCCTGATCCCGGTTATTTTTCCTCTTCGTCCGGTTCCTTGCATTTCGCACAGAATATCACGGCAGCAATAATTATCACTATGCCCAGCCAGCTGAACAGGCTCCATTTACCCAAGCCGTAGCCATGCCACAAGCCGATGGCCGATATGGCCGCGATCGCGGCCAGTACGGCGTATAAACAACAATTATCTTTGCTCTTCATCATCAAATCACCATGATCCTCCGAAGCCGGCTTGGCAATTTCAACAAATGGCCCTCAGCAAAAAGGCTACCATGAAAAGCGGGGCGGGGAGCAAGCGATTTTTTATCCGGAAAGGGGCTGAAAAACGGCGAATTATTCATTTATCCGGAGGGGGTCCGGACTGGAAATGACGGGCTATTTCCAGGGCCCTTAGATAGATTTTGAGATAACGCTCCACCACGATGTCCCAAGTGTAACGGGCGTGGAGATGCCGAACCGCGGCCTGGCGCATATCCGCAATCTTTTCTGGGGAACGGCGGAACAACTCGAAAGCCCGGAGGATCGCGGCCATCAAGGCCGCCGAGGAATGATCCTGATAGGCGAAGCCGGTTTTCCCGTCAATCACCTTAACCAGACCGCCGATATGGTGGACGATCGGCAGGTTGCCGAACAGCTGCGCGATAAAATCGGTCAGCCCGCAGGGTTCATACCGGGAGGGCACCAGGAAAAAATCACCGGCGGCAAAGATCCGGGTAGCCAGATCCTGATCGTAACCGCGCAGGAAACAGACCCTGCCCCGATATCGCTTATCCCCGGCAAGTTCCAACAGCTTCTTTTCGATCTCCGGGTCGCCGCTGCCCTGGATCAGTACCTGAAATTTGCGGTCCAGGGGCAACAGGGCTTCAAGGGCGCTGATCATTTTATCGACCCCCTTCTGGGGGGTCAGGCGGCCGACAAAGGTAAGCAGGGGCTGGCTGGGCCGGGAATCGAGAAAGCCGGTCTGCTTGACCGTTTCCATGGCCCCGGCACCAAGTTCCTTGACCAGTGCCGCCCGGCACCGGCCTTTCCCGGTGAAACTTTTTTTCAGTGGCGAAAACGGTGCGGCCAGGCCGAGCTTTTCGGGCGCCGCCGGATCGTAATCGTCCGGGTTGATGCCGTTGGTCACCCCCTCTAAAACCACACCGCGGCTCAAGAGCGTATGGCCCAGCCAGCCGGTTTGGGCATCGTCAGCGGTTTCCCGCAGCTCCCGGGCATAATTTTCGCTGACGGTATTCATCAGACTGTAAGACGAAGCGGCCAGCAGGGGGTCGAACTTGCCGTCGAGCAGATTGTCGAGAATTATCCGGGAAGGCAATCCGGTAATCGCCTCGGCGAAGGCCAGATCGCCGATCTCCTGATGATAGCCGCGCCCGGCGTTATGGATGGTGACCACGCAGCCGGTTTTTTCAAAATAATGGCGATAGCCCCCGATTTCCCGGATCATGGCCGGCAAGATCGCGGTATGACCATCCTGGCAGTGAATGATCTCCGGTTTATCACCCATCCGGATGATCATTGCAATGGCCGCCTTCTGGAGAAGGACGTTCATGGCAAAATAATCGAAATGGGGCATCCCGCTCTGGTTATGGGGTTCATCGCCGCAGTCCTCGTCGGTATAGGCATAGACTCCCAGTTTTTCCCGGTAGCGGTCGGCGTCGGCCAGGTAAACATTGACCCCGTTGAGCTCGGTTGTCCAGGTGGCCACCGATTCCCGTCGAAAGTGCCCCACATAAGACATGTCCACCTCGAAGGCGCTGGCGGTTTCTTTGAAGGAAAAATGGCCGGGCTCGATAAAACCGTAGAAGGGGAGCAGGACGCTGACCCGGAAGCCCCGACGGACCAGAGCCTCGGCCAGCTGCCGGGAAAAATCCTTGATCCCACCGGCGCCGGCCAGACCGTCGTACTCCCTGGTCGGCATGAAGATATGTTGGATCCGTTGCTTGGCCATGGTCTTAGTCCATAAAGTGAACTGGTGTCTGTCCAGAAATGAGGATTTTTGTCCGAGAACGAGAAGCAAGGATGTCGGAAAAGCACCCTAAAGGGCATAAACTTCGCGTACTCGGGTACGTGAGCACTTTCCGACTCCGCGGCGACGAAGTTATCGGGCAAAAAGACCATTTATGGACAGGCACAAACTACCAGCGGATGGCTCTCTGCCTTAAGAGATGATCCGCCAGGGTTAAAATAACCATCGCCTCGCAGACCGGTATGATCCGGGGGATCGCCGAGATATCGTGGCGGCCGCCGATTTTGATCTTGACCGGCTTGCCGTCAAGGTCGATGGTCTCCTGCTCCTTGCCGATCGAGGGGATCGGCTTGACCGCCACCCGGGCGACGATATCCTGGCCGCTGGAAATTCCGGCCAGGATGCCGCCGGCGTTATTGGTCGCGAAGCCTGCCGGGGTGATGGGATCGTTATTCATCGAGCCGGTCATGGCCGCCGCCGCGAAACCTGCCCCGATCTCGACCCCCTTGACCGCCCCGATCGACATCAGGGCCCGGGCCAGTTCCCCGTCGAGCTTGTCAAAGACCGGCTCGCCGAGACCGGCCGGACAGCCGGTGGCCAGAATCTCGACGATGCCGCCCAGGGTATCGCCTTCCTTCCTGACCTGTTCGATCCGCTCTTCCATCCGGAGGGCGGCCTCGGGATCCGGGCAGCGCAGTGGATTTCCGTCGATCAACGCCAGGTCGCGCCGATCGGCGGCGATGCCGCCCAGGGCCACGGTGTAGGCGGTGACCTCGATCCCCGCGCTGATCAGCATTTTTCTGGCCACCGCCCCCGCCGCCACCCGGGCCGCGGTCTCCCGGGCCGAAGCCCGGCCCCCGCCGCGATGGTCGCGAATGCCATATTTTTTCAGATAGGAAATATCGCCGTGTCCCGGCCGGAAGATTTTCCGCAGATGATCGTATGACTTGCTGTGGGCATCCTTGTTGAAGATCGCCAGGGAGATGGGGGTGCCGGTGGTCCTGCCCTCGAAGACCCCGGAGAGGATCTCGACCCGGTCCGGTTCCTGGCGGGGACTGGCGGCCGGACCGCCGGTGCCGGGCCGGCGCCGGTCCAGATCATCCTGGATATCGTCAAGGGCCAGGGCCAGACCGGGCGGACAGCCGTCGATCGTCGCCCCGACCGCCGTGCCGTGGGATTCTCCCCAGGTTGTCACCCGGAATATGTTGCCAAAGGTGCTGCCTGCCATTTTTTCACCTTATCATTAATTAGCCTGCCGATAAATGAATCTTATTACCGGTTGGCGGATCAAACTGGATTAAGTCACAAATTTTAACAAACATCGACCTGTTTTCGTCCAAAATCAATTCACCGGCTCGACAAACGTCGCAGAAAGTCAAAATCGCTCCGCCGGCCAACAATAAATCAAGAGGCTGAGGGCGCCGCCGATCCGCGCTCCTTATGCATCAGCTTTCCCCCGCCGCCGTCAATCTGCCTAGGACCTGTTCGATTTTTTCCACCACTTCGGCCAGAGGTCTGGTCGCATCGACTCGCAGATGCGACCCCTCGCGGTAAAGGGGTTCCCTTTCCGCCAGGACTTTGGCAGCCTCGGCCTTTATATCGCTGCCGGTCAGGGAGGGGCGCTGGCTGTCGCTGACTGCGTCGGCGGCCAGCCTCGTGCCGATGGTCTCCGGATCGGCGTTCAGCCAGACCACCAGGCCGGTTTCCTTGAGTTTCTGCCAAACCTCCCGGTGCAGCACGGCCCCGCCCCCGGAGGATATTACCGCTTCCCGGCAAGCCACCAGTTCTTCGAGCAGCTCTTTCTCCCGGGCTCGAAAATAGTCCCAGCCCCGCTCCCTGACCAGCTCGCTGATCTCGCCATGCCGGTTCTGCAAAACTTCATCCATATCGACAAAATCGAGGTTTAATCGCTGTGCCAGCAGACGTCCCACCGAACTCTTGCCGGTCGCCCGATAGCCGGTCAGGATGATTTTTTTAAGCTGTGCGGGCACGATTTACTCCATGGCCTGTTTTAAATGACTATATAATAATCACGGCCGTGGACCTGATGCCGGGACCGGGAAAGGGTATTCCGGTACGCGACCGGGAGGAATAAGATACCTGTAAACCCTTACATTTAAGAGTTTATCGGTCCGGCTGTCAAATAGAAAAGCGCTGATCCCCCTTGCGGTCATCGGCAAATTGCCTTAAATGTCTTGAAAACCATCTCAATTACAATGACGGAGAGCATCGATGAAACATACCATAGTGCTGGCCACCCGCAACGAAGGGAAGGTCAGGGAGTTCAGGGAGATTTTGCGCGATTTCGACGTGGATCTGCGCAGTCTGAACGATTTCGGCCCGATTCCTGAGGCGGTCGAAGACGGCGAAACCTTTGATGAAAACGCCCACAAAAAGGCCCATTTCACCGCCAAGGTCCTGGGTCTGCCGGCGATGTCCGACGATTCGGGCCTGGTGGTGGAAGCCCTGAACGGCGCTCCGGGTGTACACTCGGCCCGCTATGCCGGCGACAAGGCCGATGACAAGGACAATATCGCCAAACTCCTCAAGGAGATGGAAGGGATTGAGGACCGGCGGGCTGCCTTCGAATGCGTGATCTCCCTCGCCGTTCCCTCCGGACCGGCCCTGACCTACGAAGGAAGATGCGAGGGGACCATCACCGCCGAACCCAAAGGCAGCGGGGGGTTCGGTTACGACCCGGTTTTCTTTTCCTCCGAACTAGGCAAAACCTTTGCCGAAAGCACTCTTGAGGAAAAAAACAAGATCAGCCACCGCGGTCGGGCCTTAAAAGAGCTGGCCGGGGAATGCGATAAAATCGCCAAATGGCTGGAGGCCAGACTGCTCGAAGAAAAACCGCCCAAACCGGACCACCGCCAGTTCGAGCACAATGACTGGTCGGAAGACAAGATGGTCTGACTCCGGAATTCAACCATTGTCAGCGCGATAGAGGGGGCATTGCATCGATAGAGAGGGGCTCCTGGCTCCTGGCTCCTGGCTCCTGGCTCCTGGCTCCTGGCTCCTGGCTTCTGTAATCGCTGGTATGCCAAGCAATAAAAATCCGCCGGGCCGCGGCCGCTCGAATTTTTGCGATCTCGTCAAAGCTCCACCAGCTCGATCCGCCCCCACGCCCCCAGCTCTTCGCCGATCACGATCATCACCCCCGTAAGACCGCCGATCCCGGGAGCTAAAGCCAGAGCCCGGCCGAGATCGCCGCCCCGGCCGACTTCATTGCCTAATCGAGTCGCGGCGGCATCGGCCAGGGCGGTAGATCGGGCTACAACCGTTACCGAGTCGGCCTGTCCCAGGCTGAGGGAATGACCGACCGTGCCGGAAGATGTGCAAATGCCGACCGGCATATCCCCGGCTGGAACCTTGAGCCCAAGCCGATAGCTTAAAGGGGATTCGCCGGCGAAAATGGCAACGATGCTCTCCCTGCCCCTTTTCATAAAGATGTCCCCGCCATTTTCCACCACCACCTCGGAACAACCTTCGCCCTTTAATAGCCCCCGGCCCACATACTCGGCAATGACACCGGCAACCGCTGCCATCGGCCCGACCCCGGCCGCCTGGCCGGCCTGAAGCATATCCCGAACCAGCGGCACGGCGGTGGGGTCGTCTGATAGAGGCGTAAGGGCATCGACGAAGGCGGGACAGCGGCTTAGATAATTTTCCAGCTGGTTCCTGTACTGGACGACCAAATTGGTGGCCTCTTCCCTAAGGTCCACTGGGGCGAGGATGTGCAGATCGGTTTCCCGGACCGTGATCTGGAATGATTGCAAGCCGCCAGGATCGGGAATCCTTCGATATCGGCGCTCCCGATATGATTCCGGGAGTTTTTTTCGTTTGCCGGCCATAAGTTCTCGGTTATCCTGAAAATTGATGGCGTCGCAAAAAGCACCCTAAAGGGCAAAAATCGCCAACTCCTGCGTTGCTGCAAATTGTCTCGTCATTGCAGCATACTTACTGAAGTACGCTTCATTCCTCGAAATTCGCGCGCCTTGGATCTGACGATTTTTGCTTAGCCATCCCATTTTTGTACCCATAGGGCATAAGTTTCGTATGAGCAGACAAGCTGCTCAACTCAGCTTTAACTTTTTGCGAGACCATCAAGATTGTCGATCTCGCGAAGCGACCCGACGGCGAAAAGCCGCTTTTAGCAGAAAAATCGAATTATCCCGCACAGGCAGGAAGGTTATTTGAAAAAAAAACTGATCATCTTCACCCGGTACCCGGAAGTGGGCCGGGTTAAAACCAGATTAATCCCGGCTTTGGGCCCTCAGGGGGCCGCCGACCTGCAAGAACGGATGACCGAAGATACCCTGCGGACCGCCGAGGCGGCAGCCGCCGAAAACGGCCTCGATCTGGAAATTCATCACGCGGGCAGCAATACCGAACAGATGGCGGCATGGCTCGGGCCGCACCGCAGCTATCGCGGGCAGGGATCCGGCGATCTTGGCGACAAACTGGCCCGCGCTTTTGCCGACGCCTTTCGGGAGCACTATCACCAGGTCATGATCATCGGGGCCGACTGCCCTGCCCTAACCCCTAGAACTCTGGCCGATGGCTTTGCCGGGCTCCGCGACCATGAACTGGTCCTCGGACCGGCCGCGGATGGCGGCTACTACCTGATCGGCCTCAGCCGTCCCTGTCCGGAGCTTTTCGCCGGACAACCCTGGGGGAGCGATACGCTGTTGTCGGCAACCATCGACGTTGCCCGAAAACTTGATCTGACCTTTCATCTTCTTGAGGAGCTGGCCGATGTCGACCGTCCCGAAGACCTCAAAACTTTCAGTAATCATTCCGACCCTGAATGAGGCGGGCAGGCTGAACGCCGCCCTCGAATCTCTTCGGATGGGCCGCAATCTGGAAGTCATCGTCGCCGACGGCGGCAGCAGCGATGCAACGGTCGCTATTGCCGAAAAGGGCGGCGCCAGGGTGGTGAGCTCGCGCCCGGGCCGCGCTTTCCAGCAGAATGCCGGGGCCGCCGCCGCCACCGGCGAAATACTCTTATTCCTCCATGCCGACACCCGTCTGCCCGCCGATTTTGCCGAACTGAGCCGCGCCTGCCTGTGCAAAAATGGCGTAGCGGCTGGCGCCTTCAGTCTGTCAATAGAGCTGGCGGGGCCGGCAATCAGGTTCATTGAAAGGATGGCCAATCTGAGATCAAGGCTGCTGCAGCGACCCTATGGCGATCAGGCCCTGTTCATGACCAGGCGGAATTTCGCGAGAATCGGAGGTTTTCCGGAAATAGAGATCATGGAAGATTTCGCCCTGGTCGGCAAACTGCGGCAACTGGGCCGGATCAAGACCTTACCGGCCGCGGCGACCACTTCCGGTCGGCGCTGGCGGAAACTGGGGGTGGTCAGAACCACCCTGATCAACCAGGCCATCGTCATCGGCTATCTGCTCGGCCGGTCGCCGACCTCTCTGGCCAGCTGGTACCGAATCTCGTCCAGTTGCCGCTGATATTTGGGATCCGGCAGCCGGGGCCGGGCAGCCAGACGTTCGCTGTTCTCGGCATAAATCGAAGGGATAGCCGGCACCTTGGGCCTGAAACCGGCCCGCAGGTCCGGGTCGTTAATAAAGGCCATAACCAGAAGGGAGCCCCCGTTCAGAAAAGGGTAGAAATAAGATTTTTTCAGAAAGGTCGCCGAATTAGACATCAGCCCGGCCAGAACCATGAAGATCAGAATGACAACAAAGATCCCCTTGCCCATTCCGAACACCCCCCCCATGACCCGATCCAGACCGCCGAGCATCGAAATCTTCAGAAACTTCCGGAGACCGAAGCCCAGGTAGATAACGGCCAGATAGACCAGGCAAAACAGGAGAAAGTAGGTAAGCAGAAAGGCCAGTTGCGGGGTCGAAATATAGCTCGTCAGAAAGCTGGAAAAAAAGAGATAAAACCGGCCGGCAACGATAAAGGCGAGTACCAGGGCGACGATAAAGGATAATTGCCGGGCAAATCCGGTCCAGACCCCACGGGCGGTGAGCAGAGAAAGTATTAGAATTATTGCGGAATCAATTGAACTCATCGGGTTTTAATATTAAACTTTTTCTGGTTAAACTCAAGCATTTAAAAATTTGGCTAAATCGTATTTTTACAATAATTATAAATAGATAGTGCCTGTCCAGGAATGAGAATTTTTATCCGAGAACAAGAAGCAAGGATGTCGGAAAAGCGCAGCGTACTTGGGTAGGTGAGCACTTTCCGACTCTGCAGCGACGAAGTTATCGGGCATAAAGACCATTTATGGACATGCACTAGATATGATCCTCAATCAGCAGCTCAGAAACAAAGAGGCGACGATCTTGATCATGCCGGTCACGGATTCAAGAGATATCATAACCGAATGATTCCCGCCGAAAGGTTAATACTGGAAGTCGCCAATCATTCCCTCAAGGACAACTTCGGCCGGGATCAATTCCCGGAACCGGTTTTGATCGATCTTGACCGGCTCCAAAAAGAACTGGCCTCAAAGGTTTTTAATCCGGCTGAATACCTTGATCCGCGGGAACTTGCAACTTTTCAGGGTTTTAAATATCAGAAAAGAAAAGTCGAGTGGCTGGGCGGGCGACTGGCCGCCAAGCTGGCTGTCCTCGACCTGACCGGCCGGGAGCCGACCGCCGGAGCCATGCGCGAATCGGTGATCAGCGCCGATCAACACGGCAAACCTTTTTTAATAGGCCCGGCGCCGCCGCCCGAACTGTCGATCTCCCACAGTCAAGGCCTTGCTTTAGCCATGGCCGTGAGCAATAAAGCTTGCGGACTGGATATCCAGAAGATCTCCGCAGCCACCGTCCGGGTCAAAGAGAAGTTCTGCACTCCGGCGGAGGAAGAGATAATCAGCTCTCTTGATCGGTCAATGCCGCCGCCCGCCGCTCTAAGCCTGTTGTGGAGCGGCAAAGAGGCCCTGCGCAAGGCCCGGGGCGGGCATCCCCTGACCGGCTTTACCGCGATGCGGCTGACCGGAGCCGTGGAGGCAAGCCCCGAGAGCTGGCTCCTGACAATGCGGGCCGCTGACGATACTTACCGGATTCTGACTTTCTTTCATAAAGATTTCGCCACGGCCATTTGCCTGCTCCCAAAACCTTAAGGAACCCTACCGATGCAATCAACTGAAGTTTTGAAAACGATCCCCCTCTTTAACGGCCTGACCGAGCAGCAACTCACTGATCTGGCCAGGATAATTGCCGAGCGAAATTTTAAAAAGGGCGAGAATATCTTCGCCGAGGGCGACGATGGCGTCGGCTTCTATATTCTGGCGGAGGGGCAGGTCAAGATCTATAAACTATCGGTGGAGGGCAAGGAGCAGATTCTCCATATTTTCGGCCCCGGCGAACCCTTTGCCGAGGCGGCGGTCTTTACCGGGCGCTCTTTCCCGGCCTATGCCGACGCCATGCAGAACAGCAAGACCTTTTTCCTTCCGCGCCAGGCCTTCGTGGAACTGATCGAGGCCAACCCGTCCCTGGCCATGAACATGCTGGGCGCCCTGTCGATGCGCCTGAAAAAATTCGCCGGAATGATCGAGGCCCTTTCCCTGAAAGAGGTGCCCGGCCGCCTCGCCTCCCATCTGTTGCTGTTAAGCGAGCAGCAGGGCAGCAGCGATTTCCCCCTGAACATCAGCAAAACCCAGCTGGCCAGCCTGCTCGGCACCATCCCGGAAACCCTGTCGCGAATCTTCAACCGGCTGAACAGCAAGGGATATATCGAATCCAGCGGTCCCCGAGTCAAGATCGTTGACCGGGAAGGCCTGGAGGCTTTGGCCTCCGGTGAGGAAAAGCTTTAAATGGCGTCGCAAAAAATCGCCAGCTCCTGCGTTGCTGCAAATTGTCTCGTCATTGCAGCGTACTGAAGTACGCTTCATTCCTCGAAATTTGCGCGCCTTGGATCTGACGATTTTTGCTTAGCCATCCTCTTTTTGCACCCACAGGGCATAAGTTTTGTACGAGCAAGCAAGCTACTCAACTCAGCTTTAACTTTTTGCAAACTCATCAAATTCGGCTTGCGTTTGCAACCCGTCACCGCCACAAATCATCCCCCCGATCGTAACCGATCACGGGGTGCCGGAGATGCAAGGCATCGGCCTGCGATGTGTACTGATGCAGATGAGCAGACCGATAACCCCCGATCGAATCAAACCCTGGTCAGATGCCGGTACTTGATGCGGTGGGGCTGATCGGCCTCGTGGCCTAGTCTGGCCTTGCGGTCCTCCTCGTATTCGGAATAGTTGCCGTCGAACCACACCACCCGGCTGTCGCCTTCGAAGGCCAGGATGTGGGTGGCGATCCGGTCCAGAAACCAGCGGTCATGGCTGATCACCACCGCGCAGCCTCCAAAGTTGCCCAGGGCCTCTTCCAGGGCGCGCAGGGTATTGATATCGAGATCGTTGGTGGGCTCGTCGAGCAGGATGACGTTGGCCCCCTCCTTGAGGACCTTGGCCAGATGAACCCGGTTGCGCTGTCCGCCGGACAGGAGTCCGACCTTCTGCTGCTGCTCGGTCCCGGAGAAGTTAAAGCGGCCCACATAGGCCCGGGAGTTGATCTCGCCGGTGCCGAGCTGGATCGTGTCCCGGCCGTCCGAGATCACCTCCCAGATGGTCTTGTCGGGATCGAGCTCCCGGCTCTGATCGACATAGGCGAGCCTGACCGTGTCGCCGACCGTAACACTGCCGGCGTCCGGCGCTTCCTGGCCGGTTATCATCCGGAACAGGGTGGTCTTGCCGGCGCCGTTCGGACCGATCACCCCGACGATACCACCGGGGGGCAGGGAGAAGGTCATCTCATCAACCAGAAGCCGGTCGCCATAACCCTTTTTAACCTTCTCGGCCTCGATCACCACCTTGCCGAGCCGGGGACCGGGCGGGATAAAGAGCTGCATATCCTTCAAGCGGTCCGGAGTAGTGTCATCCAGAAGTTTTTCATAGGCGGTAATCCGGGCCTTACCCTTGGCGTGGCGGCCCTTGGGGGACATGCGAATCCATTCCAGTTCCCGTTTCATGGTCTTCTGGCGGTCGCTTTCCTGCTTTTCCTCCTGGCTCAGCCTTTTTTGTTTCTGTTCCAGCCAAGAGGAATAATTGCCCTTCCAGGGAATGCCCCGGCCCCGGTCCAGCTCCAGAATCCAGCCAGCAACATTATCCAGAAAATAGCGGTCATGGGTAACGGCGATAACCGTTCCCTCGTAGCGCTGCAAATGCTGCTCCAGCCAGGCCACCGTCTCGGCATCGAGATGGTTGGTCGGCTCGTCGAGGAGAAGGATATCGGGCTTGCGGAGGAGCAGCCGGCAGAGGGCCACCCTGCGTTTCTCGCCGCCGGACAGAATCCCGATTTTAGTCTCGGGAGGCGGGCAGCGCAGGGCGTCCATAGCCATCTCCAGGCGGGAATCGAGGTTCCAGGCGTCGAGGACATCGAGTTTATCCTGGACCTTGCCCTGCCGTTCGATCAGATCGTTCATCTCGTCATCGGACATCGGTTCGGAAAATTTTTCGTTGATCAAGTTGAACTCATTAAGCAGATCGACGGTCTCCTGAACCCCCTCCTCGACCACCTGCCGGACGCTCTTCTCGCCGTCAATCAGGGGTTCCTGCTCCAGAAAGCCGATCGTATAGCCGGGCGAGAGATGAATTTCGCCGTTGAACTCCTGATCCTCGCCGGCCAGGATCCGCAGCAGGGAACTCTTGCCGGATCCGTTCAGGCCCAGGACGCCGATCTTGGCTCCGTAAAAATAAGAGAGCGAAATATTCTCCAGAACCGGTTTTTTATTGAAAAATTTACTGACCTTGATCATCGAATAGATGATCTTGTTGTCTTCGTTTGCCATGGTTTTCCCTTAAAATATTGTTTTAGCTGTTTTCGTTTAACGAGCCGCCGCAGGGGCGGATTGCCGGAGAGATATTAAAAACCCGGCCATCTTGTCAGTGATTTTACGTTTGTTTATCATGCCCGAAAGGGCGGCCGGGTGATTCGCCCATTTTTTGAAAAGCCTGAAGCAGCGGCCCCTCGGAAAGCTAAAACGGATACCCACTCAGGCCGACAGCCATTCTAGCATGCCGGGCAAGTTTCGGATATGACATAAATTCAAAGTGTTACCTGGGGACAGCGTAAAAGCCCTCACTAATTGGCAGAAGCTGCCGTTTTCGAAAGACTTGTTATGCTAAAAGTTGCATAATCCCCTGACTTTAACCGTATAAATCCATGAAAACAATTGTCTTAGATTAATTTTAGCTTTACTCTTCAACCAAATAATTTTCCCCGGTCCAAAATGACAAACTCGCAATAAGTCGCTGGATGGCTAAGCAAAAAGTCCGCTAAACGCCCCACAGGAAGTGCCCTTGGGGTGCGCAACGACGCAGGAGATCGGATTTTTTTGCGACGCCATCAAAGATAAAAGTTCCGGCACGGAGATGTGGATGAACGACTTGATCAAATATGAAAAAACCATTGAGCATTACCTCCGGCAGGGCGACCACCAAAAAGCCGTTAAGGGCCTGCTTGCCCTGATCAAACTCTACGCCCAAAACAAGGATTTTGCCAAGGCCGAAGAGTTGCGGGAACGGATAACCGAGGTCAACCCCTCTGCCCTGAGCGAGGTTATTCTGGCCCAGCAGCTAATCGATTCGGCCCGTTCGAAACCGGTCGCCGAAAGTCACCGGAAAGTGTGGGCGGAACTGTATGACATCTTGACCGACGAAGAGTCCCGGGCCCTGCAAAACGAACTGCGCGAGGCCACCTTTGAGCCGGGCCAGACCATCTTCGCCCAAGGCCAGAATAATTCAAATCTCTATTTTATCGACGCCGGTCAGGCCAAGCATCTTTATCACCAGGAAAACAGGGAGATTTTTATCAGCAAGATTTCCGCCGGCAATACTGCCAATGAAACCTCCTTTTTCGATGCCGCTTTAAGCACCACCTCGCTGGTGGCCATCAATCAGGTCACGGTCCATTTTCTGCCCGCCATCACCCTGCTCAGCTGGGAAGGGTATCTGCCGGCCCTGGAATCGAAATTGCGCGATTTATGTGGCCGCGACGTCAAGATCCCCGAACTGCTGAAAAAAAATTCCCTGGACCGGCGGATCCAGAGGAGAATTTCCCTGCCCGGCCGAATTCTGCTCAAGGCCATCGACGCCGGAGGAACCTTGGTCGGCAATACCATCAGGGGAGATCTCGCCGATGTTTCGATTGGGGGGGTTTCGGTTTTCATTCAGACCCCGACCCGGGAACAGGCCCTGATGCTTTTGGGCCATAATCTCCATTTACGTTTCAATATGCCCCCCGACATGAACGAGATCGCCCAGATAGGCACGGTTCTGGGGGTCCGTCGCCACGCCGCGGCTTTTGAAACCAAGGAAAGATATTCGGTACATTTGCGGTTCAGTGAAATTTTACCCGAAAAATCCATTGTCGAAGCGGAACGTTTCATTAAAATGCTCAAAGTCAACGAACAGAACCGCTGATCGGGCCGTTGCAGCGCGAAGGGCCGGGAGAGGCGTGAGGTGGAAATATGAAGCTGGACATGCCGGTGATCGGCATCCTGCGCGGAATTGACGGCGGCTTCTTCCGTGAAGTGATGACCGCCTCTTTTGGGGCAGGTTTGCAGGCCCTCGAAATAACCATGAACACCGAAAACGCGGCCGGGATTGTGCAAAGCTGCCGGTCACGAGTCCCGGCCGGGAAACTTCTGGGCATCGGCACGATTCGTAATCCGGAAGAGGCCCGGATCGCCCTTGAGGCGGGAGCCATGTTCCTGGTAACTCCCAACACCGATATCCGGGTCATTGAATATGGCGCCAAGAGAAATATTCCGGTAATCGCCGGAGCCTTCACACCCACCGAGATTTATACGGCCTGGCAGGCCGGGGCAACGATGGTCAAGGTTTTTCCCTGCGGCGTTGTCGGGCCCGCTTACCTCCGGGAAATCCGCGGACCCTTTGAGGATATCCCCCTGCTGGCGGTGGGCGGCGTCAGCCTGGAAAATCTTGCCGACTATTTCAGGGCCGGCGCCGCCGGAGTAGGAGTCGGTTCCGCCCTGTTCGGCGCCAAAGCCATCCAGGAAAAAGATCCGGTAAAAATCAGCGAAAATGTCGGCAGATTTGTCGAAGCGGCGGCCTCGGTTGCCCGGTCATCATGATGCCGCGCAACAGCCCGCTTATTTCGCCAAACCAGCCGAGTCAAATCATAAAAAAAACCATTTAAGACAGACAGGAGAGAGTAATGTACAGACCCCAGATAAAGGTTATTGACTGCACCGTCAGGGACGGCGGCCTGATGAACAAGTGGCAGTTCGACGACGCCTTCGTCCGCCACGTTTACCAGGCCTTGTCCAAATCGGGCGTGGACTACATGGAAGTCGGCTACCTTTCCTCGGAGGGCATGTTTTCCCGGGATGAAATGGGGCCGTGGAAGTTCTGCGCCGAAGACGATCTCAAGCGGATCATCGGCGACGCCGAAAAGACCATCAAGTTTTCGGCCATGGCCGATATCGGCCGGATCAGCTACGACGACATCCCCCCCTGCACCGAGAGCTCTCTGGACATGATCAGGGTCGCCTGCTACGTCCACCAGGTCGATAAGGCCATCTACCTGGCCGAGCACTGCATGGACAAGGGCTATGAAGTGACGATCAACCTGATGGCGGTCTCCACCGTCAATCAGCGGGATCTCGAGGAGGCCCTCGACGACCTGGCCAGGAGCCGGGTGCCGATCATCTATCTGGTCGACAGCTTCGGTTTCTTTTATTCGGAACATATCGACGCTCTGGCCAGGAAGTATATCGAATCCCTGCCGGGCAAGTCCATCGGTATCCACGGCCACAACAACCAGCAGCTCGCCTTTGCCAATACGATCTCGGCGATCATCAACGGCATAAATTATCTCGATGCCACCCTTTACGGGATCGGCCGCGGGGCGGGCAACTGTCCCCTGGAGCTGCTGGTCTCCTTTCTGAAAAACCCCAAATTCGACGTGCGCCCGCTTATCGAGGTTATCGAACGGGAAGTGTTGCCCTGGAGCAAAAAGATCGAGTGGGGCTACTCGATCCCCTACATGGTGACCGGCACTCTGAACCAGCACCCCAGAGCGGCCATTGCCCAGATGGAGTCCGATGACAAGGACAAGGTAACCGATTTTTACGACCAGGCAACTTCGCTGCCCGTTTAAGCTGATCCAACCGCCCAGGCCCGGACCGGAGAGCGCCATGCCCATGACTAAACGCCCGAAAACCCCTTGCGGATTGAGCCGGCTCCTTGCCCTGGTCCTGTTCTGCACCCTTTGTTTACCTGCTATTTCGGCCAGTGTTGACCAGAAGCGTTTCGATTCTTTCATTGAGAAACACGCGAACGGCTGGATCGACTGGGACAAGGGCTTGATTTACGGGATCGGCCGGGGCTATCTCGCCAAAAATCGCAATAACCGCCCTTTATCCCAAGGGGTCGCCGGGGTGCTGGCCTCGGGCAACATTGTCAAGCTGGCCTCGGGAATCCATCTGGATGAGGCCAGGACCCTTGAATCCCTCGGCGGCGACCGGGTTACCATCAAGCTGGAAGCCTTTCTAAGAGACCGGGAATATCAAAGCGAGTTCGTTGATGACGGCAGCGATCCCTATTACGAGGTGATCAAGGTCGCAGAGATGAAGGGGCTCAGCGGGCTGACCGCCAAGTTACTGAAACAATTAGACAACGAGCCGAGCTGGCGGGATTTTCCCGTTCAGACCCTGAAGCCTCGGGCGGAACTAGATGACCAGGACCAACCCTGGCTGGTCCTGGATGCCCGGGATCTGGCAAATAACGACCGGGTCGAACCGGCCATTTTCCCTAAAATCGTTGGCGAAAACGGCGAGCCCGTTTACGAGCTGAGCCGGGTCGAGGAGGCCGCCCTGGTCAATCGCGGCATGATGCGTTACGTGGTTTCGGATAAGAGCGCGGCCGAACTGCGGGCCGATCATCGCCTCCTCGACCGGCTGCTCGCCAAGGCCGCCCCCGTATGGGGAGGGGTAGGGGAAGCTTGGGCGGAAACGGTGGAAAAAACCCTGGAAATCCCGGTGGCCCCGGCGCCAGCAACGCCACCCCGGCAAAGAAGGGAAAAACGGGGGCAATATATCGTTAAGAACGTCACCGGGGTTCAGGGCCTGGCCAGGACCAATCTGGTGATCAGCAGCCGGGACGCCATGGCCCTAAAGGCTGAGGATGCCGCTTCCCGAATTCTTCGCAAATGCCGGGTCCTGGTGATCGTCTCCAGCCCGATCGGCGGCATTGAAGGCGCCCTGCCGACCCGGCTGGCCTCCTTCAATCACGGAGTCGTCAATAATCCCGAAGATTCATGACCGGGAAAAGCCTTTTTCGCCGCCAGCTGTTTTTTTCGGCCCTTTGTCTGATCCTGGTGACCGTTTCGGTGATTTTTGCTTATCGGGCCGGGGTTTTCAACCGGGTTGACCATTATCTCTACGATCTGAATGTCTCCTGGCGCGGTCCGCTGCCTACCTCCGAGCGGATCACCCTCGTCCTGATGGACGAGGAAAGCGCTCTCCGCCTGGACCGGCATCGCGGCCAATGGTCCAGAAACAACCTGGCCGCGGCCCTGGATCATATCTGCGAAGCCGGCGCCGCGGTGGTCGGTCTCGATATGGTGATGTCCGCCCCGGATCCGGACCCCGCCGCCGACCTGCGCCTGGCCCGCTCAATCTGGGAGTGCAACAATGTCGTGATGGCCCGGGTCTCGGCCGCCCCAGGGGTGGCCGAGGTCTCCCCCCTCGAGATTTTCCAGGAGGCGATGCTCGGCGACGGCTTTATCGAT
Source organism: Desulfobacterales bacterium (assembly GCA_024637225.1). Lineage (GTDB taxonomy): Bacteria > Desulfobacterota > Desulfobulbia > Desulfobulbales > JAGXFP01 > JAGXFP01. The sequence continues at coordinate 51,050 of JAGXFP010000021.1, read as the reverse complement.
CTCCCCCTCGATCCCGACGGCGTCCTCCGCAAAATCCGTTTTTTCACTGCCAAACCCCTGGCCGACAGCGGCATTGAGTTACTGCCCGCTTTCGCCCTGGAAATCTCCCGACTCTTTCTCGATCTGACCTTCGATTTTGATTTTTCCGGTCCGGACCACTTCCTGATGGGCGCCTACGCCGAACAACAGTTGCAGCTGCCCTATCCCGATCTGCTGCTCAACTACCATGGGAACTACACGGCCTTTAATACGGTCTCCTATGCCGATGCAGTCGATAACCGCGTCGCCGCTGAAGATCTGCGCGGCAAGATAGTCCTGATCGGCTCGACCCTCTCCACCCAGAAGGACTTCTTCACCACTCCCTTTTCCCGTTTCCAGAGGGACAGCGGTGAGCTGGCTGATCTCTTCGGGGCCATCGACCGGAATGTGCTGGGCAGCAATGAACCGGGCTTAGCCTGCCATGCCCACGCCGTGGAAACCATTCTCGGCGGCAACTTTATTCGCCACTTCAGCGGCTCCCCGGTGGCCGGACTGATCGTCCTTCTGGGCCTGCTCGGCCTGCTTTTCTATCTACCCAGGATCAGCATGGGCCTGGAAATACTCCTGCTTTTGACCGGCCTGGCCGCCCTGCTCTTCCTCTCCTCCTGGTTTTTCCAGGCCAGGGCGGTCCGTCTCGATATCGCGCCGCTGCTGGCGGTTCTGGCCGGCCAGTTCATCGTGGGAGTCACCCTGCAAAAATCTTTCGACCGCAAGAAAACCGCCCTGATTACTTCACTCTTCGGTAAATACGTCTCCTCCGGGGTAGTCAACGAATTGATCAAGGGCGATATCGCCGCCACCCTTGAGGGACGCCGGGAGAACCTGACCATCCTCTTTTCCGATCTGCGGGATTTCACCACCATTTCCGAAAAACTCGGAGCCCGGGAAACCGGCCGGCTCTTAAACCGTTATTTCGACGCGATGATCCCCCTGGTCTTCGAACAGCGGGGCACCCTCGACAAACTGATGGGTGATGCGGTCATGGCCTTTTTCGGCGCCCCGTTGCCGCTGCCCGCTCATCCGGCCCGGGCGGCCTCCACCGCTCTCTTGATGATCGAGAAGCTGTGGGAGCTGAAACAAAGCGGCGAGGTCAAAGGTGCCGAGGAGCTTAAGATCGGCATCGGCCTTAACACCGGCGAGGTCACGGTCGGCAATCTGGGCAGTAATGTCTTTATGGATTATACGATAATCGGCGATCCGGTAAACCTTGCCTCCCGCCTGGAGGGGTTGAACAAGGTCTACGGCACCAGTATCCTTTGCAGCGAGTTTACGGCCCGCAAGCTTGATGAGCGGTTCCTGCTCCGCGAGCTGGACATGGTCAAGGTAAAGGGCAAGACGGAAGCGATAGCCATCTATGAACTTGCCGGGTGGCAGGATCGGCAGCCGGCAAGCATCCTCGACCTCTTCTTACTGTTTGACCAGGGAGTCGCTGCCTTTCGGGGTCGAGAGTGGCAGCGGGCCGAGCAGTTGTTCCGCCGGGTTCTGGAGGGTGTTCCCAATGACGGTCCGGCCCGACTTTATCTGGAGCGGATCACCGAGTTGCGCGAAAATCCGCCGCCGCTCGACTGGCGCGGCGTTACCGTTTTTGATTATAAGTAAGGTGTGCGCCCGGCCATTTCAGCAGTTATGCTGATCAGAAGGCTGAGTGGATAGGGCGAATTGAAATCCACGGCACCGGAAAGCCGGCTTTGATGAGTCGCAAAATGTTCGCTTCAAGACGCAGTTATAACTAACAGGTAGAAAGCATGGTGACAGAAAGAGAAGCATTGGCGGCAAGAATCGTCGAACTCGAGACCAGACTGGCCTTTCAGGAACACACCATCGAGGAACTAAACAAGGTGATTACCGGCCAGCAGCGGCAACTCGACGAACTTCAAGCCGATTTTAAAGCGATCGGGGGGCGGCTCAAGCAACTTCTCAGCGGATCTGAGCAAAGCCATGGCCGTTGATATAAGCTTGACCGTCGGCGCCGATTGCCTGCTGGAAAATGGCCCGCCCCATCTGGTCAGCGAGATCAAGAAAGAACTCACCGTGGCCAACCCCCTCTATCTCGATGCCAGAAAATACGGGCGCTGGATCGGCAAGAAGCTTAAACCCTTTCTCTATTTCTACAGCGAAACCAGCCGGGGTCTCCGATTCCCGCGCGGTTTTGCCAATCAGGCCGTGCGGCTCTGCCGGCAGCGTTACGGGCAGGAATCACCGCGCCTTATCGACCGGCGCCGGAGCCTGGCCGAGATCGATTTTTCTTTTAGCGGCGAGTTGCGGCCCTATCAGCTCGCCGCTTTTGCCGATACGGTTAAAAGAGACTTCGGGGTCATCGAGTCCGGCACCGGCTCCGGCAAGACCGTGATCGGCCTGGCCGTTATCGCCCATCGGCACCAGCCCACCCTGATTCTGGTCCACAGCAAGGAACTCCTGCACCAATGGGCGGCCCAGATCGAACTTTTCCTGGGCTGCGAGGCGGGATTGATCGGCGATGGCCATTACCGTTTGGAGCCGGTCACCGTGGCGATTGTCAATTCGGCCCAGAAAAGGTTGGCGGATCTGCCCGGGCATTTCGGGCAGATCTGCGTCGACGAATGCCACCGGGTGCCCGCCTCCCTGTTCACCGAGGTGGTCACCGCCTTCGACTGCCGATACGCCCTGGGCTTATCGGCCACCGCCTTCAGAAGGGACGGACTGACAAACCTTATCCATTTATATCTCGGCGAATGCCTGCACCGGGTCGCCGCCAACGATCTCCACGCCAGCGGCGCGGTCCTCAAGCCGGAGTTAATCCAGAAACCCACCGATTTCACTTACGGCTACCGGGGTAATTATCAGAACCTCTTAAAGGCGCTGACCGGGAATGCCGAGCGCAACAGCTTGATCTGCCGGGATATCGTCGCCGAGGCGAGGCGGGAGAAAGGAACCATTCTGGTAGTAAGCGACCGGGTCGCCCATTGCGAGGCGCTGGCCGGTTCGATCACCGCCCTGGCCCCCGAACTGAAGGTGGCGGTGCTCACCGGCAAGATGCCTTCCGAACGGCGAACCACCCTGATCGGTGAGGTCCGTAAGGGCGAAATTGAGGTGCTGATCTCCACGGTGCAGCTGATCGGCGAGGGATTCGACTGCCCCGGTCTGCGGGCCCTATTTTTAACGACCCCGATCAAATTCAGCGGCCGGCTCCTCCAAGTGGTCGGCCGCATTCTAAGACCGGCTGGCGACAAAAAAGCCCTGGTCTACGACTATGCCGACCCGGTCCCGGTCCTGCAATCTTCGGCCCGGTCCAGAAGTATGACCTTCCAAAAATGCTGATTAAAAGCTGACGGTCAGACCGGCGGTGACACTGAACGATTCCCAGTTGACCTCGTTTAATCGAGTCACGCCGATGGAACCATTGGCAGAATAAATCGTGTCAACCCCCTCTTGCGCCTGCCATTTCTGATAAAGCATATCAAGGTTGATCAGCAGGTGACCGCTACCGAATCTGGTTCCGAAACCGGTCACAAAGCCCGAGGCATCATTTGAATGATGTTCGAAACTGGTTGGATGGGCAAGATCGGTTCGAAGGTTCCAGTTGGCCTCGGCCCGGTATTCGCCCGCGTGCAGTTCGATAAAACCGCGCAGCAGGAGATTTCGGGTCGGTCTGATTTCAAGATCGACCCCGACCCAACCACTGTTCCAGGCGGTTTCATAGGTGCTGTCAAGTCCCGCTATCGGCCCCAGCGGCGGCGGATTATCGGCCGGATCCGGACTGAAGGGGTTATCCAGGGAAAGGGTCTGGTAGCCGTCATGAATAGACAGATCCTGGGTATGATAAGAGTAACCGACCAGGGGCGAAACCATCACCCTGCCATTGGCGCTCAAAAAAGCGAGGCCGATGCCGGTCGTGAAATCGTAGACGCTGCCGTCATCCGCCTGATTGTTGGAGCGCGACCATTCATTGCCGCGATTATCGAACTGGTAATCGGAATCCTGATTTTGGCCGCTCTGGATCTCCCCGAAATTAAATCTGACCTTGGCGGTGCCGCCAAAGCGGGCCCGGTCATTAACCATGAGCACCCTGCCCTTGGTGTTGATTTCGATGATTTCCAGCTCATCCCAGCTTAGCTCGGAGAGAATATTGGGATCGGTGCCGCTGAAGTTGCCGGCGATATTCCAGTCTAACTGATCAACCCGGCGGCCGGCGTTAACCTCCAGATCGAATTTGGCAAGCCGATCCCGTGCCGCGGCCGCATTGGCATTTGCCAGCAGGAAAAGGCCCGAAATCGTTAAAACCACAACTTTAAAATTATTTTTCATGGCAGGTCCGTTCCCCTGTTTGAATTACTCCTGAATCCGTGACGGCTTAGTGGGAGATTTTGTTTTAGTCGTTTGTTGTTAGTAACAATAATCGTTTTTTCACTAGGTCGCCTCGATTAACCCTGCCGCCCAGCAGGGCGCCCGAGAACGGCGCTTCTGCGGCGTTGGCAACTCGTTGATATACCATTAGTATTCCTTGCCGCCTTGCATCTCCACCATTCTCGAACGCTCACGATCCAGGCTATCGGGTTGTCGATTTTTTCCTCTATACGAAATCTTAGCGCCGCCCGTTTTCAAGGAGCGGAGCGAGTTCCGGCAGATAATGAACCGCACCCTCCAGCAGACCGGCCGCGTAATTGCCGTTCATATCAAGGAAATCTCCCCGGGCGATATACAGGGTGCCTGCCGGGGCACCTTGCCGGGCCTGGCTTTTTACTTCATCGATCGCGTTGGCCACCAGTATCGATCTGACCTCACTGGTCAACACCTCGAGATCGTTGCCGCTGTCCCCCGCATAAAGGGTACGCTCCGGGGCAACTCCGGTCCGGCCGACGATGAATCTTACCGCTTCCAGTTTGCTGGCCGATTCCGGGAGCAGATCGAAAAGACCCACCCGGTTCACCTCGTCAACGCTGAAAACAGACCGGACCTTAGCCTGGCAAGGGGCCAGACGGCTCCGCACCCTGGCTTTCAGTATAGCAGAATCGATCCCGGGATCGGTATAATAACTTAATTTGAAGCGGCCCTGCTTTTCCGGCTCCTGAAGTTCAAGCTCGGCTAAACCATCGAGCAGGGCGGCCAGTTCACCGGTGGTGGTCCCTCGCCAATCCTTGCCGATCATCTCCTGCCATTCCTGCCATTCCTGCCAGGAGTGCCAGCTCCCCGCCGCTTGCCGATAGATGGTGGTCCCCACATCGCCAACCATGAAATCCGGTCGGGGCAGATCGAATTCCTCAATCGCCTGTTGGAGAAGATGGAAATCGCGGCCGCTCACATAGGCCAGGGTCACGAATGGTTCGGCGGCTAATTTGCCGAAAAGCGGCCGCGCCGCCGGGGATTCCGGCTGAATACCGTTCGGCAGGAGGGTCCGGTCAAGGTCGGTGCAGAGCAGAACTTGCTTGATGGCCATGATCGTTCAGTCGATTGGCTGCGGATCGAGATAGCAGACTTGGGCGGTCTGACCGGCGATCTGCACGAGATCATGGTGGCGGAGCTGCCTGCCGCGCCTGGTCTCGACTTCACCGTTAACCAGAACCTCGCCTCCCTGGATCCTGGCCTTCGCTTCGCCGCCGGTTTCCACCAGCATCGCGATTTTAAGAAACTGGCCGAGCCGGATAGTTCCGCCTCTTATTTCGATTTGCTCATTCATTTGCATATTTTTGCAAGGCGTGGTCAACAAATAACGGTACCATTGTGATAATGGTGCTCGGCGGAAGAGGGCGAATAAACCGGCATATTAATCCAGACCTCCCCTGTTTTTATCCTGGTCGAGTAATGTGATGGCGTCGCGAAAAGGCACTAATTCAGTTATTGCAAGCGTAGCGAAGCAATCAAGACAAGTAATACTGGATTGCCCCGTCGCTTCGCTACTCGCAATGACGTGGCAAATCAGTTTTTCCGAAACTTATCAAGATTGATGAGTTCGCATAAAGTCGAAAAAGCTGCCATTTCGAACGCATGTGAGAAATCTTGTTCGTTAACTCATTACGACTATTAAAATTTCTCCCGTTATCGAAATAACATTATGGCCCTCTCGACTTTTTTTCGAGTACATCAAAGATTAACAGTCTAAATTTAAAAGCGCGACAGGATTTTCCATGAAGATCATATTTCTGCTGCTGGTCATCTTACTAATCGCGGGCTTAGTGCTCAGCGCTCAGCACCGGCTGATCTACTACCCGCGATCCTATGTCGGCAAGCCCCCCCTTCCCGAACGGGGGGAGGTCCTGGAATACAACACCGGCCAGGGGCGGCAGGCGGCCTTTTATCTGCCCCCTGCCAAAGACCCTGGCCATACTCCCGAACGCTTATGGTTGATGTTCGGCGGCAATGCCTCTCTGGCCCTCGATTGGTTGGGATTGATCAAGGACTTTCCCGACCCGGAGGTCGCCTTTTTGCTGGTGGACTATCCCGGCTACGGCAGATCCGAGGGGCGGCCCGGCCCCGCCGCGATACTGGAGTCGGCCGAAACGGCCCTGCTAACCCTGGCCGCGCAGCTTGGCACCCCTCCGGCCGACCTGGAACAAAGACTCCTCTTGGCGGGCCATTCCCTGGGAGCGGCGGTGGCCCTGCTTTTCGCCGAAAAGCACCAAGTGAAACGCATCGTACTGATTTCACCTTTTACCAGCCTTAAAGATATGGCCGCCCGCCTGGTCGGCCCGTTTCTGGCTCGTACCATTTTCGCTGATTACGACAACCGCTCCCGACTGCGGAAGATCATCAAGCGGCAACCGCCTCCGCCAATCGCTATTATCCACGGGGCCAGTGACAAGATAGTCCCGGTTGAAATGGGCCGGGAGCTGGCGGGGATCTCCCCGAAGATCGATTATTTAGAGGTGGAAAACGGCGATCATAACTATATTATTATCACTGCCAGGGATCAGATTCTGCAGACCATGCTCGAACCCGATAAAATCAAAAGGGGAGGCAAGCGATGACGGAGCACAAGGTCACGGTATTCAGGGAATATCCCCTGAAAGAGGGGCAAGAAATCCACATTGCCGACGGCGTGCGGCACGGCGACTGGCTGGTGGTCAAGGCCGGTCCCAAAAAAATCAGGCTGCGCTGCCCGGTTTCCGGAGTGGAAATAGAATGCGACAAGCCCTATTTATTTGTCGAGGAGAGACGCCAGGAAAAATGGCCGGCGGAATAAGAGTGGTGCGCCCGGCAGGATTCGAACCTGCGACTCTCGGCTTCGAAGGCCGATGCTCTATCCAGCTGAGCTACGAGCGCATTGGGATCTTACGATTATTGATGCCGCCGCCGGATTGCGTCGCCCGACGGGGAATTAAACAACAACGTAACTTCTTTTCCCGAAAAAATCCAGACGGTAGCGTTCAGGAGGCTTTGAGCTCAAAGATATCGGGCAGTTCCCGGTAGCGCTCGTTATAATCGAGACCGTAGCCGACCAGGAAACCTTCCCGCCGGAAACCGTAATAGTCGATGCTCACTTTTTCCCGTCGTCTCCGGCGTTTATCGATCAAGGCGCAGACCTTTACGGAGCAGGCCCCGCGGTCGTGCAGATGAGCCAGCAGCCAGGCAAGGGTTGTGCCGGTATCGACGATATCTTCGACCAGCAGCACCTCCCTGCCGGCCAAGTCGGTTTCAAGATCCTTGCTCAGTCTGATCCGCCCGGAGGAACAGCGGTCGGAACCATAGCTGGCCACCCGGATAAAATCAACCTCAAGAGGGGTCGAGATCGCCCGGACCAGATCGCCGGTAAAGATAAAAGCGCCCTTCAGAACCCCGACGACCAGGAGTCCGTCCGGAGATCGCTCGGATATCCGGCGGCCGAGTTCATCAACCCGCCGGGCAATCTCCGCCCTCGATATGACCAGCTCCTTCTCCATGGCTGTCCGCCACCCGCTAATCGCCTATTTGCCCAAGCAGAATCTGGTGAAGATCATCTCCAGGATGTCATCGGTAGTGGTTTCCCCGATAATATCACCCAGATGATCCAGAGCCGCCTGGACTTCGATGGCCACCAGGTCCGGCGGCAGATTTTCCCGAAGGGCGCCGACCAGCTCCCTGGCCGCCGCCAGGGAGACAGCCAGGGAGGCGGCATGGCGCACGTTCGGCACGCAGGCATGGTCCGGCTCCGACTGCTCGCCGCCGCCGCTTACCGCGGCAAATATGGCCCCTTCCAGCCGGGCCAGGCCCTGGCTGGTCTTTGCCGAGATCTCCACTGCTGAAAAGCGCGGGAAGGATGCCCGGTAGGAGTGGAGATCCTTGCCGGGCACCAGATCCACCTTGTTGACGACCAGAATTGCCGGCTGCTCGCCGATAATTTCGGCAAGGGCCCGATCCTCGTCGCTCAATTCACCGGCCCCGTCAACCACCAAGAGGACCAGATCGGCCGATTCCAGTTTCTGCCGAGCCTTCCTGATCCCGATCTCCTCGACCGCTTCCGCGCCCTGGCGGATGCCGGCCGTGTCGATAATCCGCACCGGGATCCCCTTGATATCGAGATACTCCTCGATGATATCCCGGGTGGTGCCGGGGATCTCGGTAACGATCGCCCGGTCTTCCCGGAGCAGACTGTTGAGCAGGCTCGATTTGCCGACGTTTGGACGGCCGAGGATCACCACAGAGATCCCCTCCCGGAAGATCTTGCCGCGCTCGGCCGCGTTGACGAGTTCGTTCAGAGGGGTGATCACCTGATTTTGAAGATCGTCGAGCATTTGCCGCGGGTTGATGATGTCAACGTCCTCATCGGGGAAATCAATGGCCACCTCGATCACCGCCCTGATCGCGATCAGGGCTTCGCGGATGGCAACAATCCGTGCATGAAGACCCCCCTCGAGCTGGGAGAGCGCGATCTGGAGACCTTCTCCGGTTTTAGCCTGGAGCAGCTCGATCACCGCCTCCGCCTGGGTAAGATCGATCCGGCCGTTCAGGAAAGCGCGTTTGGTGAATTCGCCGGGTTGGGCGGCCACCGCACCGAACTTGAGAACTAGGCCGAGAATTTCCTGGAGAACCAGGTAACTGCTGTGGCATTGAATCTCGACCACATCTTCACGGGTATAGGAATGGGGAGCGGCCATGAAAACCGCCATAACCTCGTCAAGGGGCCTGCCGCTGCCGGGCTCGATCAGACGGCCATAGGTCAACTGGTGACTGCTCAGCGATTTTTGGCGGTGGGGGACGAAAAGTTCGGTCAGAATCGACCTGGCGGCCGGGCCGCTGATCCTGACGATGCCGATCCCGCCGGGACCCGGCGGCGTGGCAATCGCGGCGATGGTAGCGCCGTCCCGATCATGGCGGGGTTGGACAACGGTCATGGTTATGGGATGGCCCGGTTAGCGGTTTTTCTGCTTTTTGCCCTGGGTCGGCACATAGATGAGAATTTTCTTGAAATGACCGTCGCCGACGCTGCGGCTGCGGATGGCGCGATCGGTCTGCAGGGTCATATGGACGATGCGCCGCTCGGCCGGATTAAGGGCGGGAATGCTCTGGGTGCGCCCCGACTCTTTCACCTCTTGGGCTAGTTTCAAGGCCTTCTCCTCAAGCTCATCCCGGCGCTGGTTACGATAGTCGCCGGCATCAAGGGAGAACATGACCTTGCCCTCAACCCGCCGACTGATGATTTTGCGCATCAGGTACTGGATGCTGTCCAGGGTCTGCCCCTCCGGTCCGATGATAGCCTCGTCAAAGTCACCGGCGATCAGGGCCTTGATTTTGTTGGCCTCGTTGGTCACCTCCACCGCGGCGGGGAAACCCATCAGTTCAAGGATTTTCTCCAGATCCCTTTTCACTTCATCGAGGTGGCTCTGGGAGATTTCAGCGGGAGCCTTTTCCGGGGCACGGCCGCCGGAAGGGCCGCGGGCCGCTCCCTTCGCGGGCCGCTCGCTCCGTCCCTTTTTCCGGTGCTGGGGTTCGGCGGACTGGCGGCCCTGGTTTTTGAGCGAAACTTTTACCATGGCTGCTTTCTTGCCGAAAACTCCCAGGAAACCGGCCGAGCCCGGCGCGACCACTTCTATATTCAGTTCATCCTGGCTGGTGTTCAAGTCCATACAGGCATTGGCAATGGCCGTGGAGACATCCGCCCCGCTGTACTGTTTTTCTTCGGTCATTTCGTGTTCCCTCTGATTTTATGTAAGCGTAACAGAGCGCTATGCGCGGTCTTTGTTGACGTAATACTGCTGGGCCATCTGCAGAAAATTGTTGACGAAAAAGTAGAGGACCAGGCCCGAGGCGAAATTAATGAAAATGAAGGTGAAAATCACCGGCATAAACATCATCATCTTCGCCATTTCCGGGTTGGCCGACGGCATCGGCGTCATCTTCTGCTGGAAAAACATCGAGGCGCCCATCAACACGGTAAGCAGCGGAAAACCGCCCAGATAAGGGAGCTCGAAACCGATGGAGAGCCGCTCCGGTGCGGAAAGATCGTCGATCCACAAGATGAACGGGGCGTGCCGCAATTCAATGGCCTGCATCAGCACCCGGTAGAGTGCGAAAAAAACCGGAATCTGAATAACCATCGGCAAACAGCCGCCAAGGGGGTTAATCTTGTTGGTCTGGTACATCTTCATCTGCTCCTGGGCCAGACGCTCCTTGTCACCCTTGTACTTTTCGCGGATCTTGGCCAGTTTGGGCTGGAGCTTCTGCATGTTCTTCATGGACTTCATGCCCTTCTGGGTGATCGGCCAGAAAAACAATTTAATCAGCACTGTAACCAGGATGATGGCAACCCCGTAGTTATGAAAGTACTTGTAAATCAGGTTCAGCAGGACCAGAACCGGCTTGGCCACAAAACCGAACCAGCCGAAATTCACGGCCCGGTCGAACTCGTGGCCCGCCGCTTTCAAACCGGCCATCTTCTTGGGGCCGATATAGGCGGTGTAGCGGTATTGATGGCTGGCACCCGGGGTGATGACATCGGCGGGGCCAAACAGGACATTTTCGACCCTGTCGGCCCCGGCGGCGGCCAGGCGCACGCTATGACTCGAAGCGCCTTCCTTTTCCGGGGCCACGGCCATTATGAAATAGGTATCCTCGTAAGCCGTCCAGGTCACGTCGCCGCGCAGGGTGACCGGGCCGTCTTCCTGGAGATCCTTGACCTTGATCTCCTCGAGAGTATCGTCGACCAGCACAGCAGGACCATTGAACAGAAACCTGGTATCCTGGGCATCTGTGGAGAAAGGCCGGCCGGGCAGACTCAGATAAGGGGCACCCTGCAGAGCGGTATCGGAGTTATTGACCACTTCGACAACCAGTTCGACCAGATAGCTGTCATCATTGAAGGTCATGGTCCGGATGACGGTCAGGTCTCCCGGCAGCCGGCCGGTCATGGTTAGCGCCGCCCGGCCGTCCTGCCGGGTGGTAATCCTGGTCAGAGCCGCTTCATAAATCGGGGCCGCTGCAACGGTCGCCGGGTCGGCCCCCCAGGAAAAAAAGAGAGGAAGCGCCTTGCCCCGGTCATCACCGCTGACAAGCTCCATGGGGGGTGAATCGACATCGAGTTCCTGCCGGTATTCGTTGAGGCGAAAGCTTTTTATGGTGCCGCCCTCTTCACTGACCACTGCCGAATAAAGCGCGGTGGAGACCTGGATGTCCCGGGCCGGCCGCTCCGGTTCAGGCGCCGCGGCTTGGCCAAACGGCTGGCCGGCTGCTATTTCCGCGGTATAGGGAGCGGCGGGGGCCGAAGGCCGGAGGTCGCCGTTTTGCGCAGTCGGCTGTTGTTCCGGGGGCGACGGAGGCGCTTGCTGGGGAGGAAAAAGCAGTTGATAACCGAAAAGTACGGCCATAGACAATACGATGGCCAGAAAGGCGTTTTTTGAATCCATGTTATCTGTTTCCTTGGCGAGTTTTGGCGCGATTCCTATCGTTATCGGCCTCTGGCCCCATGTGGTTTTCGTGGTTTCGCAACATATTCGGTGCCTGAGTCAATTATTTGACGGGATCGTACCCGCCCCGGTGGAAGGGGTGGCAGCGGAGAATTCGCCGAATTGCGAGACCGGAGCCCCGGATCGGTCCGTACAGCTCAACGGCTTCTATGGCATATTGGGAACAGGTGGGAATAAAACGGCAGCTGGGCGGGATCAGCGGCGAAATCGCCAGCTGATAAAATCGGATCAGTAGGATGAAAAAATTTTTAAAAGTCAATATCGGTGTTCCCGCGCAAAAACAGGATATCGTCGCGCAGGGGTGGCGATATCGTTTTCAGCTGTTTTAATTTTCTTCTACAGACGGGGAATTTCGCGATTCAGGCGATATGTGACAATAACCGGTAAAATCAACACTGACCAGCAGCGTCTCTATCTTTGTTGTTGCTGAACATACGCTCGACATGTTGTTTTATCTCGGCAGGGCTGTCCGCGGTGAAGTCCTTGCGAACGGCGAAAACAATATCTGAAGCCGGCGTTATGAAAGAACGGTTCAACCGGAAAAATTCGCGAATGATCCGCTTGATCCTGTTCCTTCTGACAGCCCTTTTTTCTCCGTGAACACTGGTTCCCAGTCTGCTCCCTTCGTTGCCGTTCGGTGCATGGATAATGGTAAACCTGTCCCCCCTGACCCTTCTGCCGCGGTTATACACCTGCTTATACTCCCGGGGTTTTCTGAGCAAACTCGATTTAGGGAGTGTCAACGGCTTCATGGGACAAGCTCGGTCAAGTTGGCACAAACGAGCGACGGTCTCTTCCTAGACGGCCAAACGGTGCCGGCCCTTGGCCCGCCGACGATTAATGACGGCCTGCCCGGCCTTGGTTTTCATTCTGCCTCTGAATCCGTGGGTCCGGTGACGCTTCAAATTACTGGGCTGGAAAGTTCTTTTACTCATGATTTTTCCTTCAATTTATGCTGTCTGTCTCGATAAAAGACGATCCTTAAAAGACGATCCTTGAAAATCCGCCAACATGTCCGGATCGTTACGAAAATTCCGCCGGGGTGATTATAACGCGATCGGTCCCGGCCGTAAAAACAGAGTAACATACCGAGTCGGCTTTCTTATGTCAAATAAAAAGGGAACCGCACAGGGAGAGAACTAAACAAGCAGTCGATCGGAAAGAACCGCCTAAACAAAACCCTACGCACGATCATCGTCGAGTCCGAACAGCTGTCTGATCAAGGCCAGCTTTTCGCCTTTGTCACCCGGCTGATCCGCTTTCAGATAAGTGATCGGATCATGGAGCAGCTTGTTGGCAATGGCGCCGGCCATCTTCTCGATCGCTTTTTCCTGCTTGGGGGAAAGATCCTTGATATTGCCGGCGGTGCGTTCGATTTCCGTCCGGCAGATGCCCTCGGCCTTTCGGCGAAGCGCCACAATGGTGGGGGTGACCTCCATGCCTGCCAGCCACTGGGTGAACTTCATGGTCTCTTCAACCACTATGCGCTCACCGCGCCCCGCCTCCTTGTCTCTTTCCGCCTTATTGATATCGACCACCTGGGTCAGGTCGTCGATATCGTAGAGATAGACGTTATCCAGCTTGTTTAATTTCGCGTCGAGATCGCGCGGCATGGCGATGTCGATCAGAAAAAGGGGACGGTTCATCCGCCGGTTCATCACCGGTTTGACGTCCTCATGTCTCAGGACCAGATCGGTAGCCCCGGTCGAACTGATCAGGATATCGACATTCTCGAGCTGGGGAATCAAATCGTCAAGGCCGGCCGCCTTGCCGTTAAAACGGCGGGCCAGCTTAACCGCGTTCTCAAAGGTGCGGTTGACCACGACTACCTGGCTGATCCCCTGGGTGATCAGATGCTCGGCCGCCAGTTCCGCCATCTCGCCGGCGCCAACCAGCATGACCGTTTTGTCCTGCAGTTCTCCGAAAATCTTTTTGGCCAGCTCAACCGCCGCATAGCTGATCGAGACCGCGCTACCGCCGATATTGGTCTCGGTCCTGATCCTTTTGGCCACTGAAAAGGATTTATGCAGAAAGCGGTTCAAAATCGCGCCCGTGCAGTTGTTATCGGCGGAGGCTTTATAGGCCTGCTTCAACTGTCCGAGGATCTGAGGCTCGCCGACGATCATTGAATCCAGGCTGGCCCCGACCCGGAACAGATGGGTGATTGCCTCCTCGCCCTGATAAAGATAGCTGTATTTTTCAAACTCCTGATCGTTAACCGCGCTTTTTCCAAACAGAAAAGGGCGCAGCAATTGGGTGGTCCTGGCGGGATCGCGGCTGACCACGATGATCTCGACCCGGTTGCAGGTGGAGAGGATACAGCACTCGGTAACCCCTTCCATGGCCATCAGATCGGAAAAGGGCAGACCGCTATCGCCCGAAAAAGCGAGCTGCTCCCTGATCGCGACCGGCGCGGTTTTATGGTTTACCCCGAGAATTATGATATTATCAACCTGCATATGAATCCCGCCGAAATTTGTATCTTATAGGTAACCGATCACAGGGTAAGCCGCCTAATAGCTTGCAAAGTACAAGGTTACAAGGGCAATCCCGAATCCGAGGATAACCATGATCGCGGCCCGTCGCCGCCGCCATCCCAGGGTGAAGCGCTGATGGATTATCGCCGCGTAGACCAGCCAGGTGATCAGGGAGAGGGTCTCCTTCGGATCCCATTGCCAATATGCCCCCGAACCCTGCTTGGTCCAGATCATCCCGGTGATTATCCCCAGGGTCATCAGCGGAAAACCGGCGGAGAGGCCGTGGCGGTTCAGGCGGTCCAGGGCCTCCAGGGAAGGCAGTCTGCTGTAAAAAAGTCCGAAGCGCTTGTTCTTAATCTCCCGTTCCTGGAGGAGATACATGACGCCGCCGCAAAAGGCCAAGGCCAGAAAGCCATAGGCCAGCAGGGAAATCCCGGCGTGGATCGGCAGCCAGATGCTTTGCAGCTCCGGGGTAAGTTCCCTGGTGGTCCCTTGGGGGGCGAAGGCGGCAACTATCATCAGGGTCGTAATCAGCGGGCTGACAAAAACTCCGAAGTTCTTTACCTGATAGCGCCAGCGAAAGGAGAGATAGCCCCAGGTCACCGCCAAGGCCGAAAAGGAAATGGTCTCATGAAGACTGGTAATCGGAGTATGCCCCGCCTCCAGATAACGAATCATGGTGTAGAGCAGATGGCCGACCGCCGCGACCAGCATTCCGTAACGGGCCAGGGTCCTGACCCGCTTGTTCTGGTTGACAAAATAAACCAGATAAGCGAGCGTCACAAAGATATAGATGAGGAAAGTAAGCTGGAAAAGTAATTTCATGTTCATTTACTCCCGCCGGAAGGGGATGGGAAACCATAGCTTTTAGCAAAAAAGTGTTAATTTAGCACTTTTTTTAAAGTGTTTAAACAGTCTGGAGAAATATTATCGCCCAGGATCGCGGTTAAATGCGCCTCGATCCGCCGCCAATCCCCCTCCCTGATCCAGGCGGGAAAATGCTCATCAAGGAGAGCGGCGAATATTTTTTTGTTTTCGGCATGGGACCGCCCCTGTTTGAGAACTTCCGGCCGCAATAGCCCCATGATTTCCGTCAGGACGCCGTATTCCGGGCCAATCAGCTCTTCAACCCAGTGCCTGAGCTTACGGGCCAGAGCGGGACTGGCGCCGGCCGTCGAGACTGCGATGGTCAAATCATTGCGCCGAACCACGGCCGGCAGGATGAAGTTGCAGCGGGGCGGCACATCGGCCACATTGATAAGCTGATTGTTTTTTTCTGCCTCACGGAAAACCTCGGCTTGGACTCGTTCCTCGTCGGTGGCGGCGATCACCAGAAAGGCCTCGGCCAGATCCCCTTGCCGATAAGGGCGCTGCCGCCATTCAATCCGCCCGGCTTGGGCCAACTGCCGCAGTTCGTCGTCAAGCTCCGGGCTGATCAGCCGGATCTTGCCGCCGCAGGCCAGCAGGCCGGCTACCTTGCGCGCGGCCACCTTGCCGCCGCCGATCACCACGCAGCGCCGGTTGTTGATGTCGAGATTTATCGGAAAATATTTCATGGGGTTTTCAAAAGATCTTAAAGTATCCGAGCTGTCGAACCGATTAGTGAAAGGCATCTTCTTAGCATATCCATCGTATCTTCACAATATCGCTACTTTCTTTTAATTTTGCCATTGAGCCTGAATGCATCGCAAAAAGGACTTTTTGCGACGCCAATCAGTCTCGATGAGGATGGCTAAGCTAAAAACGTCCGATCCAAGGCGAGCGAAATTTCGAGGAATGAAGCGCACTTCAGTGCGCTGCAATGACGAGACAATTTGCAGCAATGCGGGAGCTGGCGACTTTTTGCGACGCCATCGATCTCGACGGGGATGGCTAAGCAAAAATCGTCAGATCCAAGGCGCGCGAATTTCGAGGAATGAGGCGTACTGAAGTACGCTGCAATGACGAGACAATTTGCAGCAACACCGGAGCTGGCGACTTTTTGCGACGCCATCGATCTTTAATTGATTTGACAGATATCCGGATCAAGATATAATTTGAATGCAGGCAAAGAAACTTAAACTTTTTTAATATATAAGAGTGAAGCCATGACCGGCGGCGAGATTTCCGTTTCAACTTCGAAGCGGATGGAGTTTATCGACATTACCGACCGGATCGGGGAAGCGCTCGCCGCTGCCGGCAAGAAGAGCGACGGCCTATGTTTCGTCTTCAATCCCCATACCACGGCGGGACTGACCATTAACGAAGGGGCGGACCCGGCTGTCCGGGCCGATATCCTGGCCGTTTTAAAGCAGATTGTTCCCATGGACTATCCATACCAACACCTGGAAGGCAACTCCCCGGCCCATATCATGGCATCGCTGATGGGCAGTTCGCTGACCGTTATTGTCGAAAAGGGACATTTGAGGCTGGGAACCTGGCAGAAGCTCTATTTTTGCGAGTTCGACGGTCCCCGCAGCCGCAAACTCCTCTGGCGGCTTACTTAAGAGTCTAGCCTTTCTCTGGCAATCCCGATTCAGACTATCGATTCCCGATTAAAAAAATACCCTTCATTTCGGAAAGGCATGCTATGACGGAACAGAAAAATTCGAAGGAGGCCTCCGGGCCCGCCGGCAACATGGTCTTCGGCTTTGACCGCCCCACCGATGAATCTTCGCTGACCCTTTTTTTGGAACGGATCGCCAATCAGCCTCTGCTGGAAACTCTGGTTTGCCGTCTCGAAGACCATGAAATCGAGGAACTCGTCGATCGTTTTACGGGGTTAATGAAAAAGCATCTGAGCAAAAAAGAGTATCACCGCCTCTTTCTTGGCGAGGCGGACTAGCGCCGTCCCTAAGTCACCTTTTTGCCCTTTATCCACGTCTTGGGCAAATAAAATGACATCCATTTACGGACAGCAAAAACCGGCATCTTCAAGTCATTTCAAACCAAACTGTCTTTTTATTTTAAGGCTCGAAACGAGTAAGCCCCCAAGGGAAATCAAAATGATCAAGGACCTTCGCGACTTTATCGCCATTCTGGGCAAGAATGGCGAGCTCATTGAAATCGATGCCGAGGTGGATCCCTATCTGGAGATCGCCGAAATTCACCGCCGCGTAATCAGCATGGGCGGCCCGGCCCTTCTCTTTACCAACGTCAAGGGGAGCCGCTTTCCGGTGGTGACCAATCTTTTCGGCTCAAGCCGCCGACTGGAACTGGCCTTCGGGCGCCGCCCCCTCGACTATGTTGCTGACCTGGTCAAGGCGGCGGAGGAATTAGCCCCTACCTTGAAAAAGCTCTGGTCGATGAAGGGCATTCTGGCCCAGACCGCCAAAATCGGCACCACAACCGCAAGAAAGGCTCCGATCCTTGAAGAGTGCATGATCCCGCCGCGCCTCGGCGAGCTGCCGATGCTTACCTCATGGCAAACCGACGGCGGCCCCTTCGTCACCCTGCCTCTGGTCTACACCGAGCATCCCGACGGCCGGGGTCACAATCTCGGCATGTACCGGATTCAGCGGTATGACGACACCACCACCGGCATCCACTGGCAGATTCACAAGGGCGGCGGCTTTCACTACCACGAAGCGGAACAGAAAGGCGAGAACCTGCCCCTTTCCCTGTTTATCGGCGGACCGCCGGCCCTGATGCTGGCGGCCATCGCCCCCCTGCCCGAAAACATCCCGGAACTGATGATCGCCTCCCTGCTGATGGGTGGCAAGTTCCCTCTGGCCAAGGATCCCCGGGGCGGCCATAAACTTCCCGCCTTTGCTGAGTTTGTCGCCAAGGGCTATGTCCCTCCCCATAAGCGCCGCCCGGAAGGGCCCTTTGGCGACCATTACGGCTATAATTCCCTCAAACACGACTATCCGGTTTTCCATGTCGAACGTCTCTATCATCGCCGCGACGCAATTTATCCCGCCACCGTGGTCGGCCGGCCCCGGCAGGAGGATTTCTATATCGGCGATTTTCTCCAGGACCTGCTCTCGCCCCTTTTCCCCCTGGTGATGAGCGGGGTCAAGCAGTTAAAAACTTACGGCGAAACCGGTTTTCACTGCCTGGCCGCGGCCAGGGTGACCAACCGTTATCCCCGGGAGGCCTTCGCCAGCGGCCTACGGATTCTTGGGGAAGGGCAGCTTTCCCTCACTAAATTTTTAATCCTTACCGACGGCGACATTGACGTCAGCGATTTCAAGAAGCTCTGGGTCCATGTTCTGGAAAGGATCGACTGGCAAGGGGATCTTTTCGTCTTTGCCAACGTTTCCCAGGACACCCTGGATTACACCGGCCCCTCGGTCAACAAAGGCTCGAAGGCGATGCTGATGGGCCTCGGGGAGCAGCCCAGACGAATATTGCCCCGCCATTTTAGCGGCCAGCTTATCCCCGGCTGCTCGAACCCCCTGGTCTATTTGCCCGGCACCCTGGTGGTTCAGGGCAGCGGTTATCTGCTTGGCCCGGATCTTCCCAAAAAAATCGCCGCCCATGCACCCCTGGCCGATTGGCCCGTGGTTCTGCTGGTCGACGACACCCGGGCCGCGACCGAAAGCCTCCAGGAGTTTCTCTGGTCTTTCTTTACCAGATTCGAACCGGCCGCCGATATCCATGCAGCCGCCACCACCCTTACCCGTTTCCACCCCGGCCTGACCCCGCCCATCGTCTTTGATTGCCGGATGAAGCCCTGGTATCCCCGGATACTTGAGGTCGACGAGCCTACCCGGACCAAAGTAGATGACAAGATTGGCCGAATCCTGCCGGCCCGCTGGATCCCCTGAGTAAAGTGTATTTAAAAAATCAATAGAGTAAAGCGGATAATCCCATATGGAAGAACGACTGCAAAAAATCCTGGCCGCCGCCGGCATCTGTTCCCGTCGCCAGGCCGAGCGGTTGATTGTGGCAGGCAGGGTCAAGGTCGACGGCCGGGTCGTTACCGAGCTTGGCACCAAGGTCGACCCC
This sequence comes from Desulfobacterales bacterium, assembly GCA_024637225.1. GTDB lineage: Bacteria > Desulfobacterota > Desulfobulbia > Desulfobulbales > JAGXFP01 > JAGXFP01. Next base: position 31,750 of record JAGXFP010000021.1, on the reverse strand, counting down.
AATCGGCAGACGATCCACTTTGACGACAAACCGCTGCATCGACCGGAACCGGCCTACTATCTCCTCAACAAGCCCCGCGGTTACGTGACCACCATGAACGATCCCCAGGGTAGGCCGATCGTCACCTCGCTGTTGAAAGGGATTAAGGAGCGGGTCTTTCCGGTGGGCCGGCTCGATATCGATACCGAAGGCGCCTTGCTGCTGACCAACGACGGCGATTTAACCCAGCGGATTCTTCATCCCAGTAACGAGATCGAGAGAACCTACGAGGCGACCGTCGTCGGCCAGCCCTCCCGGCAAAAGCTTGCCGAACTGGCCGACGGCATAGTCTTGGAAGGAAGGAAAACCTGGCCGGCCAAACTTCGTGTTCTTAAAAAAAATTCCGCCGCCACCACGATTGAGGTGGTGATCCATGAAGGGAGAAAGCGCCAGGTGCGCCTGATGTTCGCCGCCATCGGCCACCCGGTCCGGGAGCTGCGACGCATCGCCTATGGAAAGCTGTTTTTGGCTGAGTTGCCGGTGGGGAAATTCCGAAAATTAAGCGCCGCCGACCTCAAAAAGATATTTAAATAAAAAAGTCTTTACATTCGAATAGTTACAGTATATCTGTTGTTTTTGAAACATTTCCTGATCGCTAGAACTTAAATTTTTTTCAATTACTTATTATGGTCCTTGAGACATATCAATGTCCCTCGGCCCAGCCGCAAAACGGGCAAAGCCGGGATGGGTGGCGGTATAATGGTGCCTCCCGCTTCCCCGATAGCCAATAATACCGATTTTTAAAAGATTCACAGGGCAAACAAAGGTAGGGGAAAATGAACAAGTCGCAGCTGATCGAAACTTTGGCCCAGGAGGTGAACATCCCGGTCCGCGAGGCCAGCCCCATAACCGATACTATTCTCGACACCCTGGTTGATGCCCTGGCCGGCGGCGAAAGTATCGAAATCCGCGGCTTCGGAAGTTTCGTGGTCAAGGAATACGACGCCTATACCGGCCGCAACCCCAAAACCGGAATCAGCATCAAAGTACCTCCCAAAAAGCTGCCCTTCTTCAAGGTCGGCAAGGATTTAAAGGAAAAGATCAACGAAGAGGCAGCCGCCGCTTCCCAAGACCTCGCCAGCAAGTAAGCCTTCCAGGATTGCGCCTGATTCAGGTGCGCTTCAAGTCCCGTAACCTTTCAACAGTGGTGCAGATTTGGACAAGCGGACCGTCGCCGCGTACCTCGTGTACGTGAGCCGGGCCGATCGTCCGAAGATGCGGTGCTGCTGAACGGTTACCAGGTCCCGACAATCTCTCCAACCAGATCATAGGGGTGGGCCTCGGTGATTTCCACCTCGACCAGCTCACCGGGCCGGCTGTTTCCGGCCGTGATGTAAACGCAGCCGTCAATCTCCGGGGCCTGGAAACGGGTGCGTCCCTCCAGAAGCAGATCGCTTTCCCGGCTTACCCCTTCCATGAGAACGGGCTGGATGGTGCCCACCAGCCCCCGGTTAAGCTCCAGGGAGATCTCGGCCTGTAAGGCCATCAGGCGTTCCTTCCGCGCCTCCTTGACCTCTTCCCCGCACTGATCCGGAAGTTTGGCGGCTGCACATCCCTCTTCGTTGCAATAAGTAAAGATTCCGACGTGATTCAACCTCTGCTCCGCGATGAATTCGGCCAGTTCCTCAACATCGGCCTCGCTCTCCCCTGGGAAACCGACCATGAAGGTTGTGCGGATCGCCGCGTGGGGCAGCTGAGCTCTGATCGAAGCCAGCAGCCTCTCGACGCTCCTGCGATCATAGGGGCGGTTCATCGCCTTGAGGATCCGATTGCTGATATGCTGCAAAGGTATATCGAAATAGGGCAATATCCGTTCGTTGGCCGCCACCAGCTCAAGAACTGTCCGATCCAGCCGCATCGGATAGAGATAGAGCATCCTGAGCCAGGGAATTTCGGTCTTATCCAGGAGCGCCGTGAGCAGATCGGCCAGCCCCTCCCGGTCCGCACCAAGATCGCGCCCGTAAGCGGTGAGATCCTGGGCGATCAGGGTCAACTCCTTGACTCCGTCCTGCTCGAGCCGCCGGGCCTCTTTGATCAGATCGTCGAGGGATCGGCTGCGCAAGGGACCGCGCAGGCTGGGAATCAGACAGTATGAACAACGATTCGAGCAACCCTCGGTCGCCTTGAGATAGGCCCGGAACGGCGGGGTTGAGATGAGCCGCGGGGAAGCAGAGCTCATCAGATAGTCGGGCTCGCTCGGATCGAGGCTGACAGCTTCCGAGGCGGTGAGCTTTTCCAGGGCGGCCACTACCGTTTCGATCTGGTCGACCCCCAGAAAGAGATCGACCTCCGGCAGCTCCCGGCGCAGTTTGGCGCCGTAACGCTGGACCATGCAACCGGTAACGAGCAGCTTGGTGGCCGGCTTGACCTTTTTGGCCTGTGCCAGATCAAGGATTGCCTCGATGCCCTCTTCCACGGCGGGCTGAATAAAGCCGCAGGTATTAACCACCAGAACATCGGCCCGGGCCGGATCCTCGACCAGCTCATACCCCGCGTCCCGGAGACAGCCGCTCATCACCTCGGAATCCACCAGATTCTTGGGACAGCCCAAACTTTGAATAAATACTTTATTGGCCATGAGCACCGCCGCCTTTTACAATTGTCTTATCCAGCAAAGCGGCGAGAATCCGCCGGTTTTTGGCTGAAAACGTTTTACCTTTGAAGCCCGGCTGCCAGCTCTGGTGCCAGAGTTCATCGGAAACCAAAAAAAGTGCCGCCAAATCGATCTGTCGATAGCTTGCCACCGTAGCCAGGGCGCTAAACTCCATATCCACCCCGAGAATCGATTTTTCGGCATAACCAGCCACCTTGGCCCGTGTTTCCCGATAAGGCGCGTCAGTGGTCCATACAGGGCCTTCCTGGATGGTAAGTCCCTCGGAGCGCAAATAACGGTGCAGATCGTCGCGCAGGGCTGCACTGCTGGCGGCTCTTCCTTGAATGGGGTAGTGACTGGAGGTGCCTTCTTCGGAAAGTCCCCAGGTGGGCAGGAGAAGGTCGCCCGTTCGCAGGGCCGGATTCAAGGAGCCGCACCATCCATAAACGATAACCTTCCTGGCGCCAAGGGCAACGAGCTTCTCCAGGGTCATCACCGCCATGGGCGCGCCAACCGCCGGTCCGGCCACAAATACGCCTTCCGCCCCCGAATTCCCGGAAATAACCTGCAGAGTACTGTTGAACAGAAAATGGCGGCTGGCCCCCAATTTTTCGGCCCGGCCGCCCAGATATCGCGCATCCCCTGGATTTACGCAGAACAGACCGATGCCGGGCAACTGCGGCTCCCCCTTCTGCCTTCGGGGGCTGATGATGGTTTCTTCAGTCATAGGACATGGATTCTACCCGCCTGAAAGCCGTTGTAAAGCAATAAACAGGTTTTCGAGACGTGACCCGGACCGAGCCGGCAGGGAAAGGATCGATCTTTTTTGCGGCGCTATCAACAACCTGAACTGTGAGCGTTCGAGAACGGTGCAGATGGAAAGCGGCAACTATGTTGATAACTAATGGTATATCAGCATGATGCCAACGCCGCAGATGCACCGTTCTCGGGCGCTCACGGATTCAGGAATATAAAAAGGCCGCAGGGTTTCCCCTGCGGCCTAATGTAACAAAAAACTATGAATCAGGTCTTAGCCAAGAAGCGGGTTGGCGAACAGCAGGATCAGAGAGATAACCAGACCGTAAATGGTCAGGGACTCGATCAGAGCCAGACCGATGATCATGGTAACGGTGATCTTTCCGGAAGCTTCCGGATTACGGGCGATACCGGAGCAGGCGCCGCCGATACCGGTACCCATACCGATGCCGCAACCGAGGGCGGCAACGCCGACGGACAAGGCGGCTGCCAGACAGATCAGGGCGAGATTGGCATCGGTGCCCATGGCAGCTTCGCCATTGCTAGCCATGGCGATGGAACTTACAGCCAGTACGGTCATCACAGTGAGTGCGCTTACGACTAATTTTTTCATGACAGAGATCTCCTTAACTTAAGTTTATGTTTGGCCTTCTTTCTTACAAGAACTTACTTTTCAATTTGATTAATGGGCGTGTTCCATCGAAGCCGAGAAGTACAGAATCGACAGGAGCACAAAAACCAGGGCCTGGACGATGGAGACGAAGACCCCCAGCACAAGAATGGGCAGTGGCGCGAAATAGGCGCCGGCCAGGATGAAGAGAATGCCGAGCAGGGTCTCCTTGGCCATAATGTTACCGAAGAGTCGAATGGACAGGGAGAGAATCCTAGCCAGATGGCTGATAATCTCGATCGGGGCGATCAGGGGGGTCAACCACCAGACCGGTCCCAGGAAATGCTTGTAGTAGTTGATCCCGTGAAACTTGAAGCCTAGGATATGGGTCGTAAAGAAAACGATCAGGGTGCAACCCAGGGTGATATTGAGATTCGAGGTAGGGGACATGAAGCCGGGCATCAGCCCGATCATGTTGGCCACCAGAATATAAAAGGCGAAGGTGGCCAGCATCGGGAACATCATCCGGGCACCCTCTTTGCCCATATTCTCGGCCATGAAACCCTCCATGCCGCTGATCACCGCTTCCCAGAAATTCTGGGCCTTGCCGGGGACCATCTCGACCTTACCGATGGTCAGTTTGGGCATGATGATCAGAAAGGCCATCACCAGCCAGGTGTAGGTCATGTGGGGGGAAACCAGTTTGGCCAGAAGTGAATCCCCAACCAGGCCGTGGGGTACCGGCAGGTGCAGGGCCTCAAGTAGAACTGAAATGAATAATATCGGATGTTCCATCTCTTTTTATGATGCCTCCTTGATATTTAATTCTTTCCGAACGCCGAGGATCGCCACCGCCGTGATACTGACAAAAACGGTGGAAAGGCCGATCAGCAGGCCCGGGATCGGTAAAGCGCCGTATCTGATAACCAAAAACAGCAAGACCGCCATCAGGGTCAAGCGGCTATAATATTTAATGAAAAACCTGCTCTTGACCGCGGTCAGTTCCCCCCGGAGCAGTCCGAGCAAGTCTCTTTTCAAGAGCCAGAAGCTTCCATTGGCAAGCAGGCCGCCAACTAACAAGGACTTGCCCGCCGGCGCCCCAAAGCCGAGCCAGCCGGCTGCCACCATAAGGGCCAACAGCCCCCAGCTGGAGAGCTGCACCACTCCGAGCAGCTGTAATTCATTCCTTGCCATCGCCGATATCTTTCCTGGTGGCCATCCGGTAGAGGTTCAAAAAGGCCGCCGCCACGCCGAAGCCAAGAAAAATCAGGGTAAACCAGGGCTTGGTCCTACCGTCAAAGACATGGGTATCCAGGTAGTAGCCGAATCCAACCCCGATAAAAATCGAAAAAGAGACCGTCATGCCGATCGTGCTTACTTCGATCAGCATCTTGGTCATTTCCTTACCGAATCCGGCCATGGTTTCCTCAAATCAGGCTTATTAAGCCAGGCGCCCGCCAAACTGAATAAGCGTTCAATCATTATCATGGCTTTTTAGCAAAGTCAACGGCTTTGAAGCTATTTCGCCAATTTTATGAATACCGATTCAGCTTTTTTCAAGGTAGCTTCAAGGTCGTCGGCGGTATGGGCCGCGGAGATAAACATCCCTTCAAACTGGGCAGGGGCCAGATATACGCCTTCCTGCAGCATTTCCCGGTAATAGCGGCCATACATTTCGGTATCGGACTTCATCGCCGAATCGAAATCGGTAACCGGTCCTTCTGTGAAAAAGAGGGTCAGGACCGAACCGGCCTGGTTCATGCAGACCTTGTCGCCGAGATGCTTACGGGCCAGGCTCAGCAGTCTAGTGCCGAACTCGGTGGCTTTCCGGTCCAGTTCTTCGTAAAAGCCGGGCTTGGCCAGCTCGGTAAGGGTTGCCTTGCCCGCCGCCATGGCCAGGGGATTGCCGGACAGGGTCCCGGCCTGATAAACCGGCCCTACCGGGGCGACCATCTCCATGATTTCCCTTTTGCCGCCGTAGGCACCCACCGGCAAGCCCCCGCCGATAATCTTGCCGAGGCAGGTAAGATCCGGAGTGACCCCGAACTTGTCTTGGGCGCCGCCGAGACCCGCCCTGAATCCGGAGATCACTTCGTCAAAGATCAAGACGATGCCGAGTTCCGTGGTCAACTCCCGTAGTTTTTCCAGAAAGCCCGGCTGGGGCTGGATCACGCCCATATTGCCGGCAATCGGCTCAATAATCACGCAGGCTATATCAAGATCGGCGTCCCGAAGGGTCTCTTCAAGTTTTTCCAGGTTGTTGTAAGGGATGGAAATCGTGTTCTTGACGATGTCTTGCGGAACTCCGGGACTGCCCGGAATTCCCAGGGTAATCACCCCGGAGCCGGCCTTGACCAGAAAAGAATCGGCATGGCCGTGGAATCCGCCGTCGAACTTGACTATCACATTGCGGCCGGTATAACCCCGGGCGAGGCGAATGGCGCTCATGGTGGCCTCGCTTCCGGAGCTGACGAAACGGACCATCTCGATCGAAGGCACCGCATCGATGACCAGCTCGGCCAAATCGATTTCCAACTTGCACGGCGCCCCGAAGCTGGTGCCGTTTTCGATGGCCGCCTTGATGGCCGCGATCACGGCCGGATGGTTATGACCGAGGATCATCGGACCCCAGGATCCGACAAAATCGATATTGACGTTACCGTCAACATCGTAAATCTTCGCGCCCGCCGCTTTTTCAATAAAAACCGGATCGCAACCAACCGACTTACAGGCCCGGACCGGACTGTTTACCCCGCCGGGAATCAATTTCTGGGCCTTCTCGAACAACTTACTGGATGTATCTGTGTTCATGGGAGTATCTCCAGGTGAATATTGGGATTCGCGCATTTATCTTAAGTTTTCAAAAAAAACGAATATAGCACGGCCTTCTCGATAATGTCAAAGCCTAGTTGGCACCACCGGTTATCTGCCCCGGCAACACCCCGTCCAGACGGATAAATCAGCTGATTATCAATTCCTTGAAATAGCTGATCGAATGAAAGCGCGCCGATTTTCGGGGAACCAGTTTACTGCTCGGCCTGGCCACATGGACCAGTTTCGAGATCCCGGCCTGGTCGGCCGAAACCAGGACCGCCTCGGTATCATCGGCAAGCATGGTCATGGCGGGATCAAAATCCAGATGATCCTTTAACCGTTCCCAGAAAATCGGCTCCTCCTTGGCCACCCCGATCTGCTGGGAACAGATGATTTTATCGAATCGATTGCGCAGGTCGGTTTTGGCCATCTTGATGTCCAGGGTTTTGCCGTGGGCATTGGTGACCAGACAGACCCTTTTTTCAGTTTCCCGACAATAATCAATAAAATCAAGCACATACGGATGAACTTCGATCAGGTGCTCGATCTGCATCTTCAGGGCGGGAATATCCAGACCGAGCTCCTCGGACCAGAAATCCAGGTCGGCCCACTCCAGGGTTCCCTCACGGCTTTTGAATCTAGCGAACAGTTCCGTTCTGGCCCGATCGAGATCGAGGTTATGTTTCGCGGCATAGGTTTCCGGAACGAGGATGTTCCAGAAGTAATCGTCAAAATGCCGGTCCAGCAAGGTGCCGTCCATATCGAGCAGCACGAGCTCGATCCCGGCCCAGAATGTATGAAGATCGTTAAGCATGTATAAATAGTCAACAATTTATTGGATTAGGGATGCCGGTAAAGAGACGGCTTCGAAATGCTCGGCCGGATAACCCGTTGATCGTTTAGGGTCAGCCGGTTTGCAGGTAATCGTTCCACCGGGGCGGTCGCCAAAGTACCCAAAACCGCCGGACTGTAACCGTTCAGCAGTGGTGCAGATTTAGACAAGCGGGCCGGCGCCGCGTACCTCGTGTACATAAGCCGGACTGATCGTCCAAAGATGTGGCGGTGCTGAACGGTTACGTTTGCAGGGAGCCGATAATCTCCCGGATCGACCGGCAGCCGGACTCCTCGATATAATCGTGAAGGCCCTCGATAATCCTTTCTGTCGCATCCGGCTCAATCAGGTTGGCGGTACCGATCTCCACGGCCGAGGCGCCGGCGATCATGAACTCGAGAACGTCTTCGACGGTCATAATTCCGCCAATGCCGATAATCGGAATCTTGACGACATTGGCCACCTGCCAGACCATTCTCAAGGCCACGGGCTTGATGGCCGGTCCGGAAAGGCCGCCGATAATATTGGCCAGCCGGGGTCGCCTCGATCGGTGGTCAATCGCCATGCCCATCAGGGTGTTGATCAGGGAAATCGCATCGGCGCCGCCGTCTTCAGCAGCGCCGGCCGTGGCGGTAATGTCGGTCACATTCGGGGAGAGCTTGATGATCACCGGCAGCGTGGTTCGGGATTTGACCGCTTCGGTAACCTGGAAAACCATGGCCGGGTCGGTGCCGAAGGCCACCCCGCCCTTTTTGACATTGGGGCAGGATATATTGACCTCAATAGCCGATATGCCCTTGATATCATTGAGATTTTCCGACAGAGCAGCGTACTCTTCCAGGGTATCCCCCAAGATATTGACGATCACCGGGGCCTGGATTGTACGGAGAAAAGGCATTTTATCGCTGACAAACTTTTCCAGGCCGACGTTCTCCAGACCGATCGCGTTCAGCATCCCGCAACTTGTTTCGGCAATCCGGGGTGGGGGGTTACCGGGCCGCGGTTTTAAGGAGATCCCTTTCACGACCAGCGCACCCAAGCGGTCCAGGTTAACGAAGTTGCTGAACTCTTCACCGTAACCAAAGGTGCCGGAAGCGGTCATGATCGGATTGACAAGCTGCAAGCCGTCGGCTATATCGACCCTGAGCAGGTTTCCTAGGTCTCCCATCGTATCTCCCCCGCTCCGAAGACCGGCCCTTCTTTACAGACATGCAGGTAGGGGCCGCCACCATCAAGGTCTGTCTGGCCGGTACCGCGAACGACACAGCCCAGGCAGGCCGAAATACCGCAGGCCATCAGGGTTTCAAGGGAAACCTGGCATGGCCAGTTCTTATCCAGACAATAGCGAGCTACGCTTTTCATCATCGGTTGAGGTCCGCAGCTATAGACACGCCACTGCATCGCCGGGTCCAAGTCATGGAATAACAGTTCGGTGACCAAACCGTGATGACCGGCACTGCCGTCATCCGTAGCTACCAGGACCACGGCGCCGAGACCGCTGAAGTCCTTTTCCAGGACCTGGATATCGGCAGCAGTAGCCCCCCCCAGGAAGACTTTAATCGTATCGGGCTTAGTGGAGCGAGCCAGGAGCTGACTGGTCAAATAAAAGAGAGGGGCCGCGCCGACTCCACCTCCGATGACACAGATATTTTCGGCATGCTCGGGGAGGGTAAAGCCTCTACCCAATGGCCCGACCAGACTCAAGGTTTCACCGGGTCGGCGACTAACAATAAATTCGGAGCCGGTACCGACCGCCTTGATTAAAAGCTGGATTCGCTCGTTATCGATGACCTGATGTATGGAAAAAGGGCGACGCCAGAGGGGAGGGTTGGCCCCTTTGCCGCCTTTGACCATGACAAACTGGCCCGGGCCGGCGCCGCGGGCCAAAGCCGGGGCCGACAAGGTTATCCGCCAGGTGTCGCCGGCAATTTTTTCATTACCGAGCAGTTCTGCTTCGCATTTGATTGGCATCATGATATTTGAAGGGGCAAAAGGTTCGATATAGGCCTCGTGGGAAATACACTTGGGATGCAGGGAAGGGTGTACTGTTGTGATGGAGGCCAGCCCCACGGTATGCCGCAGGAGCAAAAACACGCCAAGTCGTAAAGCGGATCGTTTTGCCCCTTTTGGGAGCTTTTTTCCGACGCCGTCATGCCTAAGCTACCGAGGGAGATTTAGTGACCAGGCTGACCAACCGTTCCAGGTCGTCCAGGGAGTAGTACTCTATTTCAACTTTGCCGCGAGCACCATTTTGAACGATCGCCGCCTTGGTATCCAGGTAACGGGCAATATCTCCGGTCAGGGTCTGACAATATGATTCCGGTATTTCCTGCCTTTTTTTCTTCGGTGAAGTGCTGCGCGAGGTGGTGCCGGGCGGTGTCGTCATCCCGTCTTTCAATTTTTTGACCAGCTTTTCGGCCTGTCGTACCGATATATTCTTCAAAACTATCTCATCCCTGAGCACCTTCATGCTAGCAAGGTCAGGGGCGGAAAGCAGCACCCTTGCATGGCCCATGGAGATGCTGCCTTTCATCAAGTCATTTTGAGCATAGTCCGGCAGGTGCAGGAGGCGAAGGGTATTGGCAACTGTTGATCTATCCCTGCCGACCTTCTTGGCAACATCCTCCTGGGTATGCCCGAACTCCTTAATCAGGCGGTTATAGGCTTCCGCCTCTTCAAGGGCGTTAAGATTTTTCCGCTGAATATTTTCAATAATGGCAAGTTCCAGACGGCTAACCCGATCCGCCACGATCACCAGAACCGGCACCTCTTTCAGGCCGGCAAGCTTACCCGCTTGTAACCGACGCTCTCCGGCGATCAGTTCATAGCCGCTTTCATCCTCTTTTTTTCTGACCACCAGCGGCTGCAAAATCCCTTTTTCCGCAATTGAATCGGCCAGCTCCTTAAGACCGGCCTTTTCAAGTTTTTTCCGCGGCTGATAGGGATTCGGCACCAGGTCATTGATTGGGCACATCAACAGTGTACCGCTAGAAGATGTGCCGCCATTACTACTTTCATCCGCGGAAGGCAATAACGCATTCAACCCCTTGCCAAGTGATCTCGACTTAATAACCATTTATCTTTCCGCCTCTAAATTTTGATGACTAAGCAAAAACTCCGCTCTAATTGTCGTGGGAAAGGCATTCCCTGCGGGACGTTTATCGAACTTTTTGCTTAGGCTTCCGCGATTTTTTTGTGATTCTATCAACTTCAACTAAGTTGGTTCTCAAAAAGTTATGAACTTGTCGGTCTTATGCCTTTTGCTTTTTCAGAAATTCTTTGGCAAGGTTCAGGTAACTCACCGCACCCACCGACCCCGGCGCATAAGTTAATACCGGCTGACCATGGCTGGGGCTCTCGCTTAAACGAACATTTCGGGGGATCACAATATCATATACCGTGCCCTGAAAATGTTCCCGGACCTCCTTGGCAACCTGGAAGGTAAGCCGGTTACGCCGATCAAACATGGTCAACAGCAACCCTTCAATAATCAGCTTTTTATTAAAAGAATTTTTAACCAGTCTAATCGTGCGAACCAGCTGACTCAATCCCTCCAAGGCAAAGTACTCACATTGCATCGGAATAATAACCGAATCGGCCGCGGTCAGGGCATTTATGGTTAAAAGCCCCAGGGACGGAGGGCAATCGATAAAAATATAATCATATTTATCTTTAACAGTCCGCAGGGCTTTGCCCAAAAAATACTCCCGGTTGGCCGCTGAAACCAATTCAATTTCTGCGCCGATCAAGTCGATATGGGTGGGCACCAGATCGAAGCACTCGTGGTCTGCAATGCTGCAAATTGCATTATCGGTCGAAGCTTCTCCGATCAGACAATGATAAAGATGATGCTCCTGCCCTCTGGAATCAACCCCCAAACCGCTAGATGCATTACCCTGGGGGTCCGCATCTATCAAAAGGACTCTCTTGCCGGACACAGCCAGAGCCGAGGAAAGGTTCATGGCGGTCGTCGATTTGCCAACCCCACCTTTTTGATTGGCCAGGGCGACAATTTTTGCAGAGCCCCCGCCCTTCTTGCCTTCCGACTGCCGCTTATCGATGTTAGCCATTTCAAAATACCCCGAGTTATATTCCGTAACAAAGAAGCAAACCTCTCACGTATGCTTACCCTTAATTACAAGGTCACGCAATTCAAAAACCACAATCCTTGCTTTTCACATCAATTTATTTTTACCATTGTTCCACGTGAAACAATAAAGTGGGGTGGCGGGGATCAGCACAAAAAAAGGTTAACCTTTACGACGTAATATTCACTACGAGATTTCAGGTAATATACGTGGGGACAGGCAAAAGAATGCCGCCAGTGTGACGAGGAATTTACGGTCGCGCTACCTATAACATTCGACCGAAAACTTTCAGTCAAAAGCGCGAGTTCTCTGACCGTTTAAGCCCATGTTAAACAGGAGGGAAAATCGGCCAGGGGAGTTTTTACTCAATAAATCAACAGGTTACCAATCAGGGAAAACTCAAAAATTACGGCGGCGATCAGATAAAAAAAGGCCCCGGGCAACAAATAACTTTGCCTTGGGGCCTTAAACTGAAATGGTGCCGAGACCAGGAATCGAACCAGGGACACACGGATTTTCAGTCCGTTGCTCTACCGACTGAGCTATCTCGGCTTAATCGATGCGCTAACTTAAGAAAATGAGCCATGGATGTCAAGTGTTTTGTAGAATGTCTTCGTTAAAGCAGACGCGAAACCAAGGATAAGTCAAATAAGCTTTATTTATTGTCATCCTCAACGAGGTCGCTTTCCGAAATATCTTCCTTGGAAAGGTGGAGGTCAACATCGCTGGTCTCGTCATCTTCTTCCATCATAGCAGCAAGGTCTAGCTCATCCGCGGAATCAGGAACAAGGGAGGAATCATCATCCTGAGCAGAGGAGGAAACCAGGTCGGAGACATCGATATCTTCCAGCCCCAAAGAGGGAGGTGAGCCTGCCTCCATATCATCATCATCCATTGCAAACAGTTCGTCCTCTAGATCTTCATCTGAAGATTCACCGGATGCGGACCATGCTTCTTGGCGATCGTTGTCAAGTTCGGCCACATCAAAATCCATTTCGTCGTCAAGGGTAGCCAACAGCTCATCCCCGAGCCGATCAGCTTCCTCCGCGCCACCCCCGCTTACATCGTCAAGACCGGAGCCAAGATCAAACTCAGAGGATTCAAGGCCGGATTGTCGATCATCGGAAGTGCCACCCGCCGGATTCTCCTCCATTTGAGAGAACGACTCATAGGTCTGGGAAGTCACGACTTCTTCGTCAAAGCCAAAATCAAGGGCGTCGGTCTGAGTGGTGTCAATCTGAAACTCTTCCACCCCGCCGGGGACATCCGGAGCAAAATCCGCAGCCACTGAGCCGGAGCCTGAAAGAATCTCTTCAGTATTGTCTGCATCCAGATTAGCTGGCTCGAATTCCTCCAGCATATCGTCTTCCAGTTCGAGATATTCGGTCTGGTCGTTGTCAAATGTCAGATTGTCGTCAACCGCAGACGGCGCCTCTTCGTCAAACAGGAAAGCATCGTCAAAGGAATCACCAGGCTCATCGGCCTGCGTTTCCGCTTGGCCGACTCCAGAATCAGCCGAGAGAATAGTGGTGTCGTCAAGTTCCAATTCGCCAAAATCACCACTCAGATCAAAGTCGATGTTATTATCAAAATCACCGGTAAGATCGAAGTTAATGATATCTTCATCTGTCTTCTTGGTATGCAATATTTCCGTTGCATCAAATTCAGAACTTACGTCAGCACCGAAATCGTCACCCAGATCAAGATCTATTTCCTCGAGAGAAATTTCTTCATCTTGGAAGTCGGCAGAGAAAATCTGGGTTGAATCCGCGTCAAAATCATCATCCGGCAGGCCGGGTTGATCGAGCTGATCAAGATCGATTGGCATTATATCGCCAAGTTCCAAGGATAAATCGTCCTCGTTGATCTCGATACTGTCGTCAAAATTGGTAGAAATCTGCTCCGTCGCATCGGGAACGGTGAAATCGGCGGGCACCGTGTCATCGAAATTTATATCGGCATCGTCGAAAGCAGGCAAGTCCTGGGTCTCGGATAAGGTCTGCTCCTCAGTATCAGGCGACTGAACAACTGAAGCAAGAAAAAAAGGGAGTCTGGTCTCGGTGCAAGTCCCGTGCAATTGCAGGGCAATTGCAGAGAGGTCATTTCGACACTTGGCGCAATTTGAGAGATCATCGAAGGAAATAAATTTACACTTGGGGCAACGCATCTTTAACCACCTAGGTTTGAACAGGTTGTTGTTTTATCGACTATTTTTTATCAATCACCCGAATGATCATTCAAAGTAATCTAAAGATAAAAAGTGCATAAACTAGCCGATTTTACTACTATTTTTTTAGATTATCCTATTGAATATAGGAAAACAATAAAATTTCAACTACAAACGTAAAAAAGTGGATTAGAATAGGATGATACTTCGGTCCGGTTAGTCTATATTTCGCCTTCCCAGTTGCATTATCGAAATGATCGGGATAGATTGCAAAAATTTGGCCACACCGCCCTTTGGAGCCCCATAGTGACGTAACTTTTGAATCGGAAAACGGCTGCGAACGAGGAAGAAACGATCCGCCATCTCCGGGATACCTGCTAAACCGCTTTGATTTAATGAAAACTGAAACTAATGGGTCAATTTTGTGCTTATGTTTAATTTAAAACGCAGTCATACCAATCTGTTGGGAGTCACTTTGCTTTTCTTGCTGACAGCGGCTTGTGCCGGTACGGCAACGCCGGTTCGTCATCTATCCTCGGATGTCTGCCTGGTGATGCCGGAAAAGACCACCCGGGAAGAAGTCATCTCTTTTCTCGGCGAGCCGGACCAAAAGATGACCACCGCGGAAAACCAGGAACTCTGGCTCTACCTGAAAGCTAACAAAAGTTTTTTGAGAAAAATGCCTATGGTTGGCGATCAGCTCGGCACCGAGGACTACGAAACGGTGACCGTAACCTTCGCCGGCGACCGAGTCAGAACATGTCTCTATCGCCAGCTCAGTGAGTCCGAATTCAAAGAATTCAACACGGAGCTGCCGTGAAGCCAAGGGGTATGCAGCAATACCTCAAGGTCAGGGAACGCATGGTGCGGGAGCAGCTGATCCCCCGGGGCATCAACGATCCCCTCGTCCTGAAAGCCATTGGCGAGGTGCCCCGCCATATCTTCGTCGAAGACGCTCTCCAGGTCCAGGCCTATGGTGATTATCCCCTGCCGATCGGGGAAGGCCAGACTATCTCCCAGCCCTACATCGTCGCCTTGATGACCGAGATGCTCGAGCTTAAAGGGAATGAAAAAGTACTGGAGATCGGCACCGGCTGCGGATACCAGACTGCGGTGCTGGCCAAACTCTGCGACCGGGTATATTCGGTCGAGAGAATCAAAAAGCTCATGGCCCGGGCCAGAATAAATCTGGACAAGGCGGGGTGTTTCAACACCCTCTGCAAGATGGCGGACGGCACCATGGGCTGGCCTGAACACGGACCCTATGACGGCATTATCGTCACGGCCGGCGGCCCGGAGATCCCGAGCACTCTCATCGAGCAGCTGACCGAGCCGGGCATCATGGTTATTCCGGTCGGGCCCAGAGACAGCCAACAACTGGTCAGGGTAAGCAAGAAGGATGGCAGGGTAAATTACGAAAAAGGGGAAAAGGTCAGATTCGTCAGTCTGATCGGAGCCCAGGGGTGGAAGATTGAACAATGAGCTAACCGCGACCGGGAGAGGCAATAACGGCGGCCCCCTGCATCGCTTGTATGAATGGATCCAGGAATGGCTGCAAACTCCTTACGGGGTCTGGGTGCTCTTCCTGGTGGCCGTGGCCGAATCCTCCTTTTTCCCGATCCCACCCGATGTCTTTCTGATGGCCCTCTGTATCGGTTCCCCCAAAAAATCCTTTCGCTACGCCGGTATCTGTGCAGTCGGCTCGGTTCTGGGCGGCATGTTCGGCTATGGCCTGGGTTTCTGGTTCATGGATATTGCCGGCAGCAGAATCATCGAGCTCTACGGCCTGGCCGACAAATACGAGTTGGTCCAGGAGCTTTATCAGAAATACGATGCCTGGGCGGTAGGAGTGGCCGGTTTCACACCCCTGCCATATAAGGTTTTCACCATTACGGCGGGGGCCTTCCAGATCAACTTCCCGACCTTTGTCGCGGTCTCCCTGGTCTCCCGCGCCGCCCGGTTTTTCCTGGTGGCCGCTTTGATCTATCGCTTCGGGGCGCCGATCAGAACCTTTATCGAGCGCTACCTCAACCTGCTGACCATAATCCTGCTGGCCTTGCTGGTCACCGGCTTTGTGCTGGTCAAGTTTCTGCTTTAAGCCGTCTGGCCATTTCGTTGACTTTGCCGATAACCTCCGGAAGATCGATGCTCAAGAGCTCACGGTTATCCATCACCAGTCGGCCGTTGATGATCGAAGTACTGACATCGCTGCCCGACGCGGCGTAAACAAGCAAAGAATCGACCGAGTACATCGGGGTCAAATGGGGTTTCCGCAGATCGACAATGATTATATCGGCGGCCCGGCCGACCGTTAGTTCGCCGATCCGATCGGAAAGACCGAGTACCCCGGCGCCGCCGCTGGTGGCCATCTCCATAACCCGGCCGGCCGGCAGCAGGGTGGGATCTAGGCGGTTAACCTTGGCCAGTTTGGCGGCGACACTGATCTCTCTGAACATGTCGAGATTGTTATTGCTGGCGCAACTGTCGGTTCCCAGTCCCGCCGGAATACCGAACTCATCAAATTTGTCGACCGGCGCCGCACCCGCCCCCAGTTTCATGTTACTCTGGGGACAGCTCACCACCCCGGCCCCCGCCTCCTTGATAATCCGAAGATCATCGTCATCCAGCCAGACGCAGTGAACCAGAACGGTGGCCTGGTCCAAGACCCCGAGTCGCTTCAGGTAAGCAGCCGGTGAAAGATTATGGAGTTTCCGGGATTCCACGACCTCGTTCGCGGTTTCGGCGAGGTGAATAAAGAAACGACAATCGGCCTGGCGAGCCAGATCCTTGGCCCTGACGATGGTCTCGGCGCTGCACGTATAGGGAGAGTGGCAGAAGATGGCCGGGGTAATCAGCTCATCCCCCCGCCATTTTTGGAGGAATCGGGCGCCGGTGTCGATATTATCGGCGGGATCGGGTACCCCGGGGGCTGGAAAATCGATAATCCCCTGGGCGGCAACCGCCCGCAGGCCCGCTTCCTTGAAGGAGCGGACGCAGTCATCCTCAAAAAAATAACCGTCGGCCACGGTGGTGGTTCCCGAAAGGATCATTTCCGCCGCCGCAAGCTTACTGCACCAATAGACCATTTCCGAACTGACAAATCGCGCCTCGGCCCGAAAGATGTGGTCCTGAAGCCAGACCATCAGCGGTAAATCATCGGCCAGCCCCCTGAACAGGGTCATGGCGGCATGGTTATGGCAGTTGATCAGCCCGGGTAAAACAAGACTGCCCCGGGCATCGATAATCCTGGCCGCTTCAACTCCGCCGGGAAGCTCAGCTATCGAACCCATTGTGCTGATTATGCCGTCCCGGACCGCGACAAAACCGGGTTGCCCACAGTCTGGCCCTGGGTGGCCAGGGGTTTTCAGTAATCCGTTTGTTATCAGAAGATCGCAGTGCATATTTAAGATTTCCTTGCTAAATCATCAAGGCGCGATTTTGCATAAGCAGGGTGACTACAGCCACGGAAATCATTAAAGCAAACCATAAATTTGACGATCAACTTCCGGCTACCCGAGCAGCCATAAAGGCGACAACTTCCTCGATGGTCATTCGCGAAGAATCGATGATCACGGCATCCGTCGCCGCTTTCAAGGGGGCCAGGGCCCGGCTGCTGTCGGCCCGGTCCCGCTCGATGATCTGGGTCAGGGTTTCCTGGGCATCGACCTGTTGGCCCTGTTCCTTAAGCTGCAAAACCCGGCGCCGAGCCCGCTCCTCGGTGGTGGCATCAAGGAAAAACTTCCAGGCCGCCTCGGGAAAAACCACGGTGCCCATATCCCGGCCCTCGGCGACCACGCCGCCGCGGCCGCCGATTGCGCGCTGCAGGGAGGTGAGTTTTGCCCGGACCAGCGGCAGGGCTGATACCCTGGAGGCTGCCATGGAAATCTCCGGGGTCCTGATCGCCTCCGAGACATCTTGGCCGTCGAGAATCACCCTGGTTTTGCCGCCAACCGGGCTAAGCTGCAGATCGATATCGTCGAGCAAACGGCTCAGGACCGTGCCGTCATCGCAATCGATGCCGCTCAGCTCGATCTTCAGGCCCACCGCCCGGTACATGGCGCCGGTATCAAGATATGCATAGCCGACTCTGGCGGCCAGCCGCTGGCTGATGGTGCTCTTCCCGGCCCCGGAAGGGCCGTCAATGGTCACGATCGGGACTTTTTCCATGATCTAGTCTTCCCGCAACTCAGCCAGAGCTTCTTTCAGGGAGTTAACCAGCCGCCTGTTCTCCTCGGGAAGACCGACGGTGATCCGGATATATTCGGGATAACCGTAAGCGGCCATCGGCCGGATAATCACGCCCTTGGTCAGCATCTTCTCGTACAGTTCGCGGCAATTTCGACCTGCATCGACCAGAAAAAAATTGGTATGGGTGTCGAAAACCGTGCAGCCGAGCGTGGTAATCTCCTTGGTCAGCCAAGCGATTCCCTCCCTGGTCAAGTCGAGGGTCCGGTAATAATGCTCATCGTCGTCAAGGGCGGCCAGGGCGCCGATCTGGGCCGGGAGATTGACATTGAACGGCTGCCGAACCCGATGGAGATAGCCGGCGATCTCGCGGCTCATCAAGCCATAGCCGATCCTGAGACCGGCCAGGCCATAGGCCTTGGAAAAGGTGCGCAGGCCGACCACCGGTGTCTGCCGATCGAGATAGTCACGGACATCGATCTGTAGCGCCGGCGCGACAAAATCGACGTAGGCCTCGTCTAAAACCACTATGATCTCATCGGGAACCTCGGCCAGAAAGGCCTCGAAGTCCGCTTTGCTGAAAATTACCCCGGTGGGATTGTTGGGGTTGTCCAGAAAGATCAGTCTGGTCCGCCCATTAATCAGGGAAAGGATTGCCCCGAGATCATGGCCGACCCCGAGAGGAGTGCCGCCGCCATGGCCCGCGAGATGCTGGCCCGGAATTTTCTTGAGAGGGATCACCCGGTTAACCCCGCCCCGGGCCTGCACCATCTTCTGATAAACCAGAAAGGTGGGATTACTGGTGATCACCTCGTCGCCGCAGGCGAGAAAGGTGTTGATCAGCAGCTCGATTATCTCGTTGGAGCCGTTGCCAAAGACAATCTGGTCTGGGTTTACCGCCAGCTTCTCAGCCAGCCGGCTGGTCAGATAGTAACTGCTGCCATCGGGATAGCGATGGAGCTTGCCGAGGTTGTCCCTGATAGCCGCCACCGCCTTGGGCGAGGGCCCGAGGGCATTTTCGTTGGAGGCCAGTTTGATCGAGCCGCTGATGCCGTACTCCCTCTCCAGTTCCTCAATAGGTTTGCCGGGAGGATAGGGCACCAGGCTGCTGATGTTTTCAGGTACCTTCAGTTTCATGATTATTCACCTTTAAAGACCGGCGGGCTTACGCCCGACAAGTCCAAGTTCACGCTCCAGAGCGTAAGCGGTCTGCAACAGTTTCTCCTCGGCAAAATGGGCCGCCTGAATCTGGAAACCGATCGGCAGCCCCTGGCTGGTGAAGCCGCAGGGCAGGGAGAGACCGGGCACCCCGGCCATGTTAGCCGGAATCGTAAGAATATCGGTGAGATAGACGCTCAAGGGGTCGTTATTTTTTTCCCCGATGCGCCAGGCCGGACCGGGGGTGACCGGGGAGACCATCACATCGCATATGGTGAAGGCCTCCTTGAAATCGTTGATGATCAGGGTGCGGACCTGCAAGGCCTTCTTGTAGTAGGCATCGTAGTAGCCAGAAGATAGGGCATAGGTGCCAATCATTATCCTGCGTTTCACCTCGGTGCCGAAACCCTCCGATCTTGTTTTCCGGTACATCTCCAGAAGAGTTTCGGCTTCGGCGCTCCGCTGGCCGTAGCGCACCCCGTCATATCGGGCAAGGTTCGAGCTGGCCTCGGCTGGGGCGATGATGTAGTAGGCGGCCACTCCATAATCGGTATGGGGCAGGGAGATATCAACGAGCTCGGCCCCGGCTTCCTTAAGCAAATCGATGCCGTTTCGCACCGCCACCGCCACTTCGGGGTCAATCCCTTCCTCGAAATATTCCTTGGGAATGCCGACCTTCAGGCCCTTAACCCCTCTTTCCAGGGCGGCCTGATAATCGGGCACCCCGATATTTACGGAGGTTGAATCAAGCTGGTCATAACCGCTGATCTCCTGGAGAATCGTGGCGCAATCACGAACATCCTTGGTCAGTGGTCCGAATTGATCAAGGGAAGAGGCGTAGGCGATCAGGCCGTAGCGCGAGACCCGGCCGTAGGTGGGCTTCAAACCAACCACCCCGCAATGGGAGGCGGGCTGGCGGATCGAACCGCCGGTATCGGAACCGATTGAAGCGATACACTCATCGGCCGCCACCGCTGCTGCCGAACCGCCGCTGGAGCCGCCACAGACATAATCAAGGGCCCATGGGTTATGGGGGGTTCCGAAAGCGCAGTTTTCATTGGCGGAGCCCATGGCGAATTCATCCATGCTGACCTTGCCGAGAATCACCGCCCCGGCTTTCTTGAGTTTCGTAACCATGGTAGCGTCATAGGGCGGGATGAAAGACTCCAGGATCTTCGAGCCGGCGGTGGTCCGCAAACCTTCCGTGCAGGCCACATCCTTCAAAGCGAGGGGAATTCCAGCCAGGGAGCCCGCGGTGGAGCGGGCAATTTCCCGGTCGGCTCCGGCGGCCTGGGCGAGAGCGCCATCCCGGTCCAGGGTGATAAAGGCCCCGATCCGATCTTCGACCCGCTCTATTCGAGCCAGGACCGATTCGGTGATTTCAACGGCGGATACCTCGCCTTTGCTCAGCATCTCCCGCAACTGGTGAACGGTGAGGGAATATAGCTCCATTTTCTTACCCTGTGCTTTTTAAGATATATGGCCTGATCTTTACTCTTGAATCCATGAGGGCTTGAGAAAGTCAGGTGCGCGATTGCGGACAGGCAAACAGGTAATTACAATTACAGATTGAGAGAGGCAACCGCCCCACAAGCTCTTCACGGCCTCGGGTTACTGACAAAAAAAGCGAATCTACCGATAAAGATGAGATCCGCTTTGAGTTTCATGACGGCAGGACAAAAAGAGCAATCCGGCTAAGCAAAAAAAAGCCGGCTTCCGGCTTACAGCAGATTGTCGCGTCATTGCTGGGTAGAGAAGTACGCTTTTACGCTTCGATCTGCTCTTGCGGATCAAGCAGGGCAGGGCCGACGCCGACGCACTGCTGGCCGGTTGCGCTCAAATAATCTTGGGCACAACAAAGGCTTCGCCGTTCTGGCGGGGGCTGTTCGCCAAAGCCTTCTCCCTGGCCAGCGATTCCCGGAGTTGGTCTTCCCGGAAGGCATTGGTGATGGAAATGGCATGGGTGGTCGGCTCGACCGCACTGGTATCTAGTTCGTTCAACTTATCGACGTAAGAAAGGATCTGATCGAGCTCGGTGGCCATCTCCCCCGCCTCTTCGTTCGAAAGCTCCAGCCGGGCCAGGCCGGCGACGTATTTTACCTCATCGGTGCTTATCTTCATGGCCTGAACAATTAACGTAAAACCCCCATCAAGTCAAACAATCTTTCCCTGGCCGGCGGTGAGCCAAAACCTATTGAGCCGCCTCGCCGAGAGCCTGTCCCGGCTTCCATTTCTCAAAATTGCCAATGCTTGCCATGGCCCTTTCTGATGACATCTAAAGCGTCTTCCGACAGACAACCCGGCCGGCCAAAAGCGGCCTGACTCAATCGTCCTGTCTCAACGGCCGGGTCGGGCAACAAAGGATTATCGGCCAGGGCGCCGATGGTCGCCAGGACCCCGTCGCGCAGCCCGGTCAGATTATAGCCCCCTTCCAGGGCCAAGAGCAGCCGGCCACGGCAAAGCTCATCAGCCAGATCCTTCAAGAGCTCGGTCAGATAAGCGAAACCAGCAGGGGTAACCGCCATCGCCCCCAGGGGGTCGCCGACACAGATGTCGTAGCCGGCCGAGACCATGATCATTTCGGGTTTGTACTGCCGGGCCAGGGGCGCCACTATATCGTTGAAGATGGCGGCATAGGACATGTCGTTCTGGCCGCCGGACAGGGGGATATTGACGGTGTAGCCCTCGCCGCGGCCGCTGCCGGTTTCCTGCAAGGCGCCGCTGCCCGGGAAATAAGGATAAAGGTGGCTTGAAAAATAGAGCACCTCTTCGCTTTCATAAAAGGCATGCTGGGTGCCGTTGCCGTGATGGAGGTCCCAATCGACGATCATCACCCGTTTCAATCCCAAGACCCGGGTCGCGTAAGCGGCGGCAATGGCGATATTGTTGAACAAACAGAAACCCATGGGTTGATCCGGTTCGGCGTGGTGGCCGGGCGGACGCACCAGGGCGAAAACGTTATCAACCTCGCCCGCCATGATCAGATCAGTTCCGGCGATTACCGCCCCGACCGCCAGACGGGCCGCATCGTAGGAGCGGGACGAGGCGCCGGTATCCGGGTCGAGACTGACGAAACCGCGGTCGGCGGTTTCGGCAATCCGACCGATATGGCGGTCGCTATGAATCAGTTGCAGATATTGCTTTTCGGCCGCCACAAAATCGGGAAATGTCAGGCATTCCAGTTTTTCAAATTCGCTTAAGCCATGATAGATCGCGGCCAGGCGATCCGGAGACTCGATATGGGAAAAACCCGCGTCATGTTTCAGAAACAGGTCGTTTTTCATGATAGCGGTTCTGGTCATTACACCCTCCAGGCTGATTAGATTGGTCAAAGCGAATTCTATCAGAGTCCGATGGGAGGGTCAAATGTTCCCTGGCAAATTGGGATAGCCGCCAGCCTGCTTTTATATAAACCCGTTCAATTTGCCTGTTTTATGTGATATAATGGCGCCCTTAATCATTAAACGGATTTGGTTCCCCCGGAGATAATGAAAAACCAGAAAATTGATAGCCATGGTGCGCCATCGACCCCTTTGGTCAAATCAAATTCACGGTTTGTCAAAAAATATGTGGCGATCATCTCTTTGATTGTAACCCTCCTGATCACCATTATTTTCTGGGGCTTCAGCTACAGGCATTCCAGCATGGTCAGAGAGCATCTGACCCACGAAGCGCAGGCTTTTTTTAATGAAATCGTCCAGACCCGCCAATGGATTATCAGGCAGGACGGCGTTTATGTTAAGAAAAAACCGGGAATGCGGATCGACCCCTATCTGACCGGAATTCCCGGCCTGAAAACCTCGATCACCGACGAAGAGGGAGAAACCTATCTCCTCCACAACCACGCGGCCATCACCAAAATGATCTCGGCAATGGCCACCGAGGAACGTTTGTTCGGAATCAACATCACCAGCCTCGACCCCCTGAATCCCTTAAACGAACCGGATGCCTTCGAGCATGCCGCCCTGATCGATTTCGAAAAAGGCGAAAAGGAGGTCCACCGTTTTGTGGAAACCCCGAACGGTCTCCTCTTCCGCTACATGGCTCCCCTGCCGGCCAGGAAAGAGTGCTTGAAATGCCATGGCGTGCAAGGTTACGAGCTGGGCGACATCCGGGGAGGAATCACTATCTCGATCCCGGCCGATCAGGTCGCCGATGAGGTGAACAAGACCAGAATCATCCTGCTGGCCTCGGGTCTCTTCTTGTTGGGGCTGCTCTTGTCAGTCATAATTTATCTGGCCCGGCGTCTGGTCAGTGTCATTGATGAAGATGAGAGAAAGCTGGTCAAACTGGCCACCTCCGACCCCCTGACCGGACTCTTCAACCGAAGGGAGGGAAACCGGCGGTTCAAAGAGTTAATTTCGCACAGCTCCAGGGCGAAGCTGCCCCTGTCGATAATCATCATCGATATCGACCTCTTCAAGCAGGTAAACGACAACTTCGGACACCAGAGCGGCGATGAGGCGATCAGGACAGTCGCCACAACCATGCAAGCCGCTCTCCGCGATTACGATGTCCTCAGCAGATATGGCGGCGAAGAGTTTCTGGTCGTCCTGCCGACCACCGAGCTGGCAAAAGCCCTGGAAACCGCGGAACGCCTTCGCCGGGTCATTGAGGCGGTGGTTATCCGGATCCGGAACCACCAGAAGATCGGGCTGACCATCAGCGCCGGGGTTGCGTCCCTGCGGGAGGACGACACCTTGGACAGTCTGCTCTACAGGGCGGATAACGCCCTCTATATCGCCAAGGAAGAGGGGCGCAACCAGGTCCAGCATCTGGAAAAAAAGCTGTAACCCCACCTTCAGGACCGGGCAAACCTGTAAACCGTCTTCTCCGTTACCAGGCAATCAAGGGGCTGATCATGGGGGGCCAGAACCAGACGACCGGGGGCCACCTGTAATTCGCAGGCCAGACCGACCCGGAAAGCCTTTACCGCCGGCCTGGCCAGGAAACGGTCATAAAAACCCCCTCCATACCCGAGCCGGCCGCCATGGCGATCGAAAACACTCCCCGGCACCAGGACCAGATCGATCTCCCGCGGATCAAGCGCCGGGGCCAGGCCCGGATCGGGTTCCTGAATAGAACAGTAACCGGGCCGCAGTTCACGGGCCGGATCAGTAACAAGATATGGCTGCAGTTGCCTTTCCGCAGCCAGGGTCAGGGGGAGGGCAACGCGCTTTCCCATCTCCAGAGACTCTTCAATGGCGGCCATGGTTTGCACCTCGCTCTTGAAGGCTGCGTAAAACAGCACCGTGGCCGCGGCCGTAAATTCTTCAAGACGGAAGATCCTCGCCGTGACAAGCCTGCTGATCTCCCGCAGTTCTCCCGGAGCCAAGCGGTCCCGGGCGGCAAGCGCGGCACGGCGAATCTTATCTCTTTCCATAAATTTTTTCCTTCCCCAACCAGTCAATATGTGCAAAAACAAACGTACCGCTTGTACACCCCATGATCAAGCGGGAAAGCAACTGTACCTCGACGCTGCGAATCGAACTGTGGTAGCGGTCTTTATCGAAGAGTAATGATGGGAAAATCAAGAATCCGCAATGATTAATTTCCTGCTGACCGGGACAATTCTCGGCCTGTCGGCCGGTTTCGCCCCCGGTCCTCTCCTCACCCTGGTGGTCAGCGAAACCCTGCGGCACGGGACCAGGTCCGGGCTCAAGGTGGCCTTGGTGCCGCTTATTACCGATCTGCCGATAATCATCCTGACCCTGTTTATCCTCCGGCAGTTATCCGGATTCAATCTGGTCATGGCCGCCATCTCGGGACTCGGCGGCCTGGTCGTTCTCTTCTTGGGCATCAAGGCCCTCCGAACCGGAACTACTCCAGAAATCAATCCGGCCCCGCCGAAGATCGGCGCGCTGTTTAAAGGCATAGCCGTTAATTTCCTGAGTCCCCATCCATACCTCTTCTGGTTGAGCGTCGGAGGCCCCCTGATGATCAAGGCCGGAGAGCACAGTCTTGCCGCCGCAGCGGGCTTCATCCTGTCGTTTTACGCCATGCTGGTCGGGGCCAAGCTCGGCATGGCCGTTCTGATCGGTAAATCACGGTCATTTCTGTCCGGCCCTCTTTATGTTCTGATCGTCAAGGGGCTCGGTCTGCTGCTGATCCTGCTCGCCCTGGCTCTCTTTCGGGAAGGGCTCTTGCTGCTCGGCAGGTAATCATTATAGAATCAACCATCCCATAAATCATGAAAACCAGGAGGCCGAGCATGCGCCTGAAACCGATCATATTATTATTGCTGGTCACCGAATTTTTCCAGGCCGGAATTTCTTTTGCCAACGGAGGTGGCGGCGCTGCACAATCACCGTTCAAAGCAACCATTCCGATTCTGGGCATCCTGACCTTCCTCACTCTGCTCACCACTGTAAGCCTCGGTTTGCTGTTCCATCGAAAGCGGTTGAAGGTATTCTCCTGGCACAAGCGCATGGCCTTTACCACCTTGACTCTCGCCTTAATTCACGGGAGCCTGGTGCTGCTTTTTCATTAACCGGCAATAATCCAGCCCGCCGCCTTTTTTGAATCCTTCCTCCTGGATTTTTATCGGTTAAAAACGATGCCGCCGTGGAATTGATTAAACTTCGGAATTCCACAGGCTGACACATTTTCCCCCGTTGAGTATGACCTATACGCACCTGCCACAGTGTGGTATTTTTTATTTTGAGAAACTATCCAATTCGGTTACGATGGAGTTTGGATTTGTTAATTTTATAGGCTAAATAAAATGTTCGCTATACTCCCCGGTAGATCGGATTGCCATGCCCTTTTATACGCCTTTTTGCGACGCCACCAAAGTGGCCAGCCCGAAAGTCAAAAATGGGGATGGCTAAGCTAAAATCGTCAGATCCAAGGCGCGCGAATTTCGAGGAATGAAGCGCACTTCAGTACGCTGCAAAGACGAGACAATTTGCAGCAACGCGGGAGCTGGCGCTTTTGCGATGCCATCATTTTGACGGAGGCAATATGGCTATCAAATGCCACGAGTTTTTTGAATGCAGTAAAAATGAATGCCGCATGTTTGATGAACATGAAAAAAGAAACTGTTGGGATATTGAACCGACCTCCACCTCATGTACCAACATGCTTCCTGAATCCGTTACAAAGGAAAGCAAGATATTCCATTGCCACAGCTGCGCTTACTACCGGCATATGCGGAGAAATCAAAAATAGATATCTGACCTCCTCCAAGTTCGCCTTCCCAAATCTTTGAAAATGGCTGACGTAATCCCAGATCAACTTCAGCCGTACCTTCCCCAGGCGCTGCTCCGGTCATCAGCTCTCCTGCCTCACCTCCGCCGATTAGACTGCCAAAAGACCCGGACCCGCGTTCTCCCGGAATCGTCAAATAAATAATTTGACAATCTTTTTCGCTTAATAATAGCGTAAAAACAGAGACGATGCAGAAGGGCATGGGACATTTCAGCAAAATGGACCCGATCGTTCCTGCTTGAAAACCCCTAAGCATGGAGGGAAACAACAATGCAGACCTATATGATCCTCAGCCGCTTTACATCCCGTACGGTTACCGATCCCAACGAACTGAAATCAGTTGCCAAGGTGGTTTCCGACAAAATCAAGAACGAATGTCCGGGTATCCACTGGAAGGAGAGCTATGCCCTCATAGGTCGATACGATGTTGTCGATATAGTCGAAGCGGATGACCTTAAAGAGGTGCAGAAAGCGGCAATGATTATCAGGTCCTATGGCAACGCGGCCACCGAGACTATGACTGCAACACCTTGGCATGATTTCCTGGAGATGCTGTAAAAAGCGATCCCATGGGATGATAAGCGGAGCACCGTGAAAAGATTCGGGCTGAATAAATTAAGGTCCTCGACAGGTATTTCCACGAAGAAATTTAGAGCAGGGGAGCGCCATGAATTGCGGTGAGCTATGCAACCGGGAAGTGGTAATCATCGAGGAGAGCGAATCGGTCCTGAGTGCGGCAAAATTAATGCGCGCGTATCATGTCGGCGATCTGGTCGTGGTTAAAAAAAGGGAAGGTCTGGCTTTTCCGGTCGGCATCCTGACCGACCGGGATATAGTAATCGAGCTTATTGCCAGTGAAGTGGATTTTGCTGACGTGAGCGTTGGCGATGTTATGAGTAGTGACCTGTTAACCGTTTCCGGGGAAGAGGCAATAGCCGACGCCGTCAAGCTGATGCGGGCCAGGGGGTCAGGAGGGTGCCGGTGGTCAACAAGCAGGGGGTGCTTGAAGGTATAATCAGCGTCGACGACCTGATCGAGCTATTGGCGGAAGAGATGAATGATCTTGTAGAGCTTATCGGCCGGGAGCGGAAGAAGGAACAGCGCAAATGCGTGTAAAAGCCCAGGAAGTGCCGGAATTCAAGGTCGGTTTTGAGCCTATATCAACAAACGACGGATATTAATGACCCGCCGGAATGATCTGGCGAATTTACGCCCGCCGCCCATCCGGGATTATTAATGGCGGGCGGCCGGCAATAAGCACGTCGGGAGGTAATAAACAAAAGAGGAAAACCTGAAGAGGCGCTTAACCAAGGGCCCGTTATGAATCATTCCTCTTCCTCATCGGTCTTGCCCTGTTTGCGAAGTCTTTTTTCTTCCTTCTTTTTCTTTTTGGCCAATTCTTTCTGTCTTTTTTCAAAAGAATAATTGGTTTTTCTTGCCACGAAATTCTCCTTTTTTTATTTGATCATAACCCATAACGTACTACAAAAAAAGCCCCGCCGAAGCGGGGCTTTCAGGTAAATTAAAAAATACCTTCGGGCTTACTGCTGAACGACATTCGACGCAGCCGGTCCCTTGGGGCCGTCAACTACATCGAAGGTCACCCGAGCCCCTTCCTGGAGAGACTTGAAACCTTCGGACTGGATAGCAGTGTGATGAACGAAAACGTCCCCACCATTATCCTGCTCGATAAAACCGAAACCCTTAGCATCATTAAACCATTTCACTGTTCCTTCAGACATCTTTTGCTACTCCTTATACTTGGCTCTTTATTGAGCCATTTGATAAAAGGGAGAATTTTCTCCCGGCAGTATGATTGCGCATAAAAAAAACCGCATACCCAGTTTAGGTTTGTGCGGTTAGTTTTTACATAATTGCTTATCTACAAACTCATACTGCACAACTTAAATTAATATAATACGCCGACAATTAATTAGCAAATTATTTTAATAAACTTTTTCAATTATCCGGGAAAAGAGGCGGCCGCTGATCTGCCATCGCCAGGCAGCCTTGCTTTTCACTTGGACAAGGGCAATGCCCCTCCTGTAACCTTTTAGTTATACTTGGATAGATAAGGTCACCCTTTCCAAGGGAAATTCAAACAGCGGATCTTAACGAGTCGAGATAAATGCCCTTCCCGAAAAACTTTATTCACATCAGCCACCCCCGCTATCTGGAGCACGACACCGGCTTCTCCGAGCACCCGGAGGTCGCGGAACGGCTGGAGGAGATTAAGCGGCGGCTGCAAACCCTGACCGGCCCCGGTCGGGTTATCAGCCGGGAACCCGCCGGTCCGGCCTCCCAGGACTGGATCCTGAAAATCCACAGCGAGGACTATCTTTTACGTTTTGAGGAAACGGCCCTGTCCGGACTAAGCCATTTCGGCCATCCCGACAACCAGCTCGGTTACGACACCTACGAGATAGCCCTCCTTGCCGCCGGGGCGGGTCTGACCGGGATCGATCTTGCCGAAAAGGAACGGGCGGCCGTGATCTTCTGCAGCGTCCGGCCACCGGGTCATCATGCCGAAAAAGCCATGGCCCTGGGTTTCTGTTTTTTAAACAATGTCGCCATTGCCGCCCGCTACTGGCAGGAACAACATCAGCGCCAACGCATCGCCATCATCGATTTCGACGCCCATCACGGCAACGGCATCCAGGCCGCCTTCGAGGAGTCGCCTGAGGTTTTTTACCTGAGCCTCCACGAACACCCCACCTTCAGCTTCCCCGGCACCGGTTTCGCCGAGGAGCACGGCACCGGCCGCGGCCGCGGCACAACCCTGAACCTCCCCCTGCTGCCGGGGGCGGGAGATGCGCAGGTGGAAAAAGCCTTCAGCCGTCACATCGAACCGGCCCTGGCGGATTTCCAGCCCGATGCACTGATCATTGCCGCCGGTTTCGACGGCCATCGCCTGGACGAGATGTCCGGTCTGGCCTATTCCTCGAACTTATACCGTTTTCTAGGCCAGCGGCTGACTGCCCTGGCCGCCCACCACTGCCAGGGAAGGATGGTGTCGATTCTGGAAGGGGGCTATCACCTGCCGAGTCTCGGCGAATCCTTCAGCGAATACTGTTCGGGACTGTGGCAATCACCCTAGGGAGGTCTACTAATGTTCGTCAGCAACTTCATGAGTTATCCGGTCAGAACCGTCGGCCCGGAAACCCTAGTTCCCGAAGCCCGGGAGATCATGACCGCCGCGTCCTGCCGCCATCTGCCGGTCGTCGACGACGATGATCTGCTCCTCGGCATTATAACCGACCGCGATATCCGCAGCGCCTTGCCCTCGATGATGATCTCGGGAGAGGAGACGGAATACCTTGATAGTTACACGACCCTGCCGGTCAGCCTTATCATGACCGAAGTGTTGACCAGATTAGCGGTCGAGGCGACCCTGGACGACGCCCTGATCCTCTTCGAGGAGAACAAGGTCGGAGCACTGCCCGTGGTTGACGAGGATAACCGGATCGTCGGGATCCTGGCAATAAACGATCTGCTCAAGGCCTACAAGGAGTTGTTCGGCCTGGGGGTCCGGGGCTCTTCGCTGATCGTGGTCAAGGACGACGGCCGGCCCCGACCGCTGACCCGGCTGACTGAACTTCTCGAAGCCCGGGAGGTGCCCTTTACCAGACTGATCAGGACCGGCGAAGAGAACGGCGATACCCTGATCTATATCCGCATTCATACCTATAAACTGAGTGCGCTCCACCATGCTCTGGCCGAGGCCGGTTTTGAAGCGGTGGCGCCCCAGACAAATATCCTGAATTCGTGAGCGTTCGAGATCGGTGCAGATGCAAGGCGGCGACGAGGTTAATAATACTGATGGTATATCAACGAGTTGCCAACGCGGCAGATGCGCCGTTATCGGGCGCCCCGCAGGGCGGCGGGGTGAACCATGGCAATCCGGGGAAAAACGATTATCTAATGCAAATTAGAAACGGATACAGTGAAATTCCCCACGAAGCCGTCACGGATTCAGGAATATCCCTTGAATCTTCGGAACGGAATAAGCGAGAATAAATCCCATGCTCGAAGAATTTTTCTACCCGGAAGAAATCGCCGTAATCGGGGCCTCGCGCACCCCCGGCAAGGTTGGCCATGATATCGTCAAAAACCTGGTCGACGGCGGCTACGGCGGCCGGATTCTGCCGGTAAACCCGAGTGGTGCGGCCGTTGCCGGACTGGCTTGCCTGAAGAGTATCGGAGACTACGGGGCCAAGATCGACCTGGGCATCATCGCGGTTCCGAAGGCGGCGATCATCGATGCGGCAACGGAGGCGCTCCGGGCCGGAGTCCGGGCCCTGATCGTGATCAGTGCCGGATTCAAGGAAAGCGGCCCGGAAGGCGCGGCCCTCGAAGAAAAGCTGGCCGGGCTCTGCCGCGGCAAAGGGGTGCGGCTCCTGGGTCCGAACTGTCTGGGCCTGATCAATACCGCCAAGGAACTTAACGCCTCTTTCGCCGGCGGGATGCCGAAACGGGGCGGGATCTCGGTGGTCTCCCAATCCGGCGCCCTGCTTACCGCCATCCTCGATCTGGCCGGGGCTCGCCATCTGGGCATCGCCAAGATGGTGAGTATCGGCAACAAGGCCGATCTCAACGAAATCGACATCCTCAGTGCCCTGGCCAAAGACGAAGAGAGCCGGGTGATCATCGGCTATCTGGAGGACATCAGCTCCGGCGACTCTTTTATCAAGGTGGCCGAGGAGGTCTCGGCCCGAAAACCGCTGGTCATCTTGAAATCGGGGACCACCGCCGCCGGCCTGAAGGCGGCCTCCTCCCACACCGGGGTGCTGGCCGGCTCCGAAACCGCCTTCGGGGCTGCCTTCAAGCGTTCGGGGGTGGTCCGGGCCGATACCTTCGAAGCCCTCATCGATTACGCCACCGCCTTGAGCATGCAGCCCCTGCCGAAGGGCGACCGGGTGCTGATCATCACCAACGCCGGCGGGCCGGGCACCATGGCCGCCGATAGCGTCGAAAAGGGTGGGATGCGGGTGGCGATGCTCGCCCGCAACACCGCCACCGCCCTGCGCCGGAAACTGCCGGAAGCCGCGAGCACCGGCAATCCGGTCGATGTGCTGGGCGATGCCGATCCGGAGCGTTACGTTACCGCCCTGCTTGCCGCCCAGGATGACCGGGAAGTCGATGCCATCATCATCATCCTCACCCCCCAGGCGATGACCAAACCTGCGGAAACCGCCCTGGCCATCGGCGCCAATCTGAAGGGAACCAAACCGGTCCTGGTTTCATTCATGGGCGGCTTAAACGTCATGCCCGGCCGGGACCAGCTGGTCGCCCTGAACCT
>JAGXFP010000020.1 GCA_024637225.1 Desulfobacterales bacterium | reverse complement strand
GATATCACCCGGCGGCCTTATTTGTTGCCCTTCTTCCCAGCCAATCTTTTTAAATCTCTTTTGTGGTCCGCCGACTGCGATCCGACGACCAGACATCCATTTGCCGTCTCCGGGGATATCCCCATCACGGAAGATTGAGTTCGGGCCAACCCGCCGGCCTCGAAACAGTATAATGGCGTGCAGCGATAACCGCTCACGCAGTCCCCAAAGAATGCAAGGCCCGGCGGGAAGATCGTTGGAGCAAAAGGGTTATTTTATTTTCTGTCGTGCTACGCGACCAATCTTGGCGCTTCGGCGGTAAACGGGGTGCCGCGCCGATCTACAGCCAGCAGGTATTCCACCAGCTTGCGGGCCACCGCGATGGTTGCCTGATTTCTGTTGCCTCGCAGCATCTCTTTTTCATGTACCGCTGCCAGCTGCTGGTTCCAGCGCGGGGCCAGATTCGCCGCCTCGATCAACATGGTCTGTAAATGCTTGTTGCGCTTTTTCGAGAGCGGTCCGCGTTGCTCCTTACCGGCTGATTCCCGCTGGGCGCTGCATAAACCGCAATAGCTGACCGCCTGCCGAGTGTTGTTAAACCGTTCCACTTCCCCGATTTCCAGCATCCAGGTCAGGGCTAAAACCTCGCCAACTCCGGCTATGCTCATCAGCCGTTCCACCCGTTCCCTGATCAATACATTCTCGCGCAGGGTCTTGATCAGCTTTTTCTGTACACCCTCATAAAGATCAAGACCCCCGCGACTCAAGGAGAGCAACTCCTTGACCGACTCCGGCACATCCTCTACTCGTTCCAGGAGATTTTTGAAGTAACGCTTGCCATGCAGGCGGCGTTTGTCATAGGTGGCTCCGACTTCCATCAATAACCCGGACATCTTGTTCTTCATGGTACTTGCGGTACGGACCACCATGTTCCGGTAGCGGAGGATTCTTCTCAACTCCCGCAGTTCCTCGGGCATCATCACACATTCCGGCAACAGATTGACCCGCAAAAGGTCTGACAGCTTCTCCGCATCGGCCCGGTCGTTTTTCTTCTTGGCAGCCGTGATTGCCTTGAGCATCTCCGGGTGAGCGACCTTCAACTCCACGGCATGAGGTTTCAGGAAATCATAAATCCAGCCGGTGAATATCGTCGCCTCCATAGCCCCCAGCCAAGGACCGGGCAAGTCGGTCAGCCATTGGCGCAAGGTATTCCGGTCAGCGTTTATTACCCCTTGGCCGGTAAGTTTACCGGTAATCGTTTTGATGCAGTAAGCGATAGTTTTCTTGTGAACATCCAGGCCAATGTAGTAAAAATTTTCCATGGGAGCCTCCTTGTGGGTCTGACTCGGGGCGATTTATTCGTCCCCGCTCGCTCATTAATTATGAACTGTCCGCCACCTGGAGGCTCCCGTTTTCTCTACTTATGCATTCAAACAGCATATAGAACTATTGAGGAGTTCCTGGAACAACCATAAGGGAGTCCCTAATTTTCTTCGACCAATTTGTACGAATCTCCCGAAAGTTGCCGCACTCCGCCTTAGATAATACTGTCTATCCGCCCGATCCGACTATCCCGCCGCTGTTCATAGCAATTTCCCGGAAACTGCATTATCTTTTTAAATCGACTGACGATTTGTTATTTTCTGTTTCCTGATCTCCGGTATACCTTGGAGGATGGCTGCGCTGGAGGAATGCCGCGGATTATCCGAGGGGGATGGAAGATCGGCCAATCCCGGGTGGCTTATCCCGTGATCTGGTACGGTAAAAATGCCTTCATTTATTTATGTCTGAATAATTGACCCGATGAGCGCTATGCCAAAAACGAGGACTTCCCCGATATCCACCGCCTTTCTGCGTACCGTGCCGCACACGCCCGGGGTCTACCTGATGAAAAGCGAAGCCGGTAAAATCCTCTATGTCGGCAAGGCCCGCGACCTGCGGAACCGGCTGGCGTCCTATCGCGGCGCCGAGGCCGGGCGATTTTCCAAGACCGCGGTTATGCTTGAAAAGGCGGTTCTGGTCGAGACCATTCTGACCGCTACCGAGAAGGAGGCCTTGATCCTCGAAGCCTCCCTGATCAAGAAGCATCGGCCGCGCTACAATGTCATCCTCCGCGATGACAAGAACTATCCCTACCTTAAAGTTACCGTCAATGAAAGCTGGCCCCGGGTGATGGTGAGCCGGCGCCGGCGCAAGGACGGGTCCAGGTATTTCGGGCCTTATTCCAATCCTGCCGCCATGCGCGATACCCTGGCCCTGATCCGGGAGCTGTTTCCGCTGCGCACCTGCAAGAGCCCGCGTTTGAAAAAGCGGCAAAGGCCCTGTCTCAACCAGCAGATCGGCAGGTGCCCCGCCCCCTGCTGCGGGCTTGCCGAACGGGAGGCGTACCTGAAGGCGGCGGCCAGGGTCATGGCGATCCTGGATGGGAAGAAAACCGAACTGGCCGGTTATCTGAAAGAGCGAATGGAGGAGGCGGCAAATGGACGGGAATATGAAAAGGCCGCCTTTTTCCGCGACCGGCGGGTCTCCTTGCAAAAGACTCTGGAAAAGCAGATGATTGCGGCCGGCCACACACGCAACCAGGATATTTTCGGGCAGGCCCGGCGGGGATTGGCGGCCGCGGTTTCGGTTATCTGCGTCCGGGAAGGTCTGGTCAGCGGTCAGCAGTCCTTTTTCATGGAGACGGTTATCGGGGATGACGGCGAAGTCATGAAGGGTTCCCTGCAGCAGTTCTACGGGGATGAACGCAAGATCCCGCCCGAAATCCTGGTAAGCGTCGAACCGCCGAATATCGATCTGCTCGGTGACTGGCTGACCGATCTGCGCGGGAAGCCGGTCCAGCTGAAGGTTCCCCGGCGCGGCAAACTGGCCGAACTTGTCCAGATGGCTGAAAATAACGCCGAACAGGTTTTTGCCGATGAAGAGAAGAAGAAAAGCTCCAATCAGGCCCTGCTGGCCGCGGTCGCCAAGACCCTGAAACTGGAAAGGATTCCGCGCCGCATCGAGTGTTTGGATATTTCCAACATCGGCGGCAAGCAGCCGGTCGGCTCCCTGATCTGTTTCACGGAAGGCGAACCGGACAAGAAAAACTACCGTCATTACCGGATCACCGGCGGCGATACCCCGGACGACTACGCGATGATGAGCGAGGTTCTGCACCGGCGCTTCGCCCGGGAAAGGGAAGGGGAGCTGCCGGATCTGCTCTTGATCGACGGCGGCAAGGGCCAGCTTAATGTCGCCGTGCAGGCCCTGACCGAAACCGGCCGCTTGCGGGAGGTGGAGCTGGCCGCCATCGCCAAGGAAAAAAAGGAAGAAGGGGAGAAACTCTTCCGGCCGGGGCGTAAAAATCCAATCCCCCTGCCGGTCTATTCGCCGGTCCTCCTTTTCCTGATGCGGGTCAGGGACGAGTCGCACCGCTTCGGGATCAATTTCCACCGGCGTCTGCGCGGCAAGGCCACCCTGCAATCGGGCCTGGACCGGGTGCCGGGAATCGGTCCTGCCCGGCGCCGCTTGCTTTTAAGGAAATTCGGCAGCCTGAAAAGGATCAAGGCTGCTTCCGTCGATGAGCTCATGGCAGTGGAAGGGGTCGGTGCGGAACTGGCCCTGGTTATCCGGGAGCATCTTAAGTCCGGTTGAGATAAGGGTAAACCGCCCAATAACCGTGACGGATTCAGGGTTATATTAAGGTTGCATTTTAATAGGCAAAAAATTATGATGTTTTACTTGTTTTTCACGGCCTGTCTAAGTTTTTATCTGAATCCGTGACGGCTTCTTTGGAAATTTTGCTTTATTCGTTGTTGTTACGTAAAATAACAGTTTTTTCACTGAGTCATCTCGATTCACCCCGCCACCTTGCATCTGCACCGTTCTCGAACGCTCACGGATTCAGGTTTTAGGCGGACATCCTTATAAATAATTTTCCTCTCCGGGAGTTTTTACTGCAATGTGGGAATATACCGATGAAGTTAAAGAGCATTTTTTAAACCCCAAAAATGTCGGCGAGATCGAAAATGCCGATGCCGTCGGCGAAGTCGGATCTCTGGCCTGCGGCGACGCCCTGAAGCTCACTTTAAAGATCGACGACACCGAGACCATTGTTGACGCCAAATTCAAGACCTTCGGCTGCGCCAGCGCCATTGCCTCATCCTCCGCCCTGACTGAAATGATCAAGGGGATGCCACTGGCCGAGGCCGAGAAGGTCACCAATGAAGATATCGCCAACGCCCTCGGCGGCCTGCCCAAGGAAAAAATGCATTGTTCGGTGATGGGCCGGGAGGCCCTTGAAGCCGCCATTGCCGATTATCGCGGCGTCATCCTGCCGATGGCCGAGGGGGAGGTGGTCTGCGAGTGTTTCGGAGTTACCGATCTCGAGGTCAAGCGGGCGGTTAAGGAAAGCAATCTGACCACGGTGGAGGAGGTTACCAATTTCACCAAGGCCGGCGGCGGCTGCGGTAAATGCCATGACCGTCTCGAGGAGTTGATTCAAGAGGTCCGGGAAGAAAGCCCGACTCCTGCCATTCCCGATCAGCGCCCCAAACGGATGACCAATATCCAGAAGATCAAATTGATCGAGGATGTGTTGGAAAAGGAAGTCCGCCCGAATCTGCGCAAGGACGGCGGCGATATAGAACTGATCGATGTCGACGGTGATTTCGTTACGGTATCCCTGCGGGGGGCCTGCGGCAGTTGCCTGAAATCGCAAACCACTATCAAGGAGTATGTGGAAAAGAAATTGCGTGAGCAGGTTCTTGACTCCCTGGTGGTTGAGGAGGCCAAGGCATGATTTCCGAGAAAACCGACAGGATCGTGTATATGGATAACAACGCCACCACCAGGGTAGCGCCGGAGGTGGTCGAGGAGATGCTGCCTTTTTTTGCCGAATACTACGGCAACCCTTCCAGTATGCACACCTTCGGCGGTCAGGTCGGTCAAAAAATTACCGAAGCCCGGCAACGGATCGCGGCTCTGATCAACGCCAGCCCGGAGGAGATCATCTTCACCAGCTGCGGTACCGAAAGCGATTCAACCGCGATTCTCTCCGCCGTCCAATCCTTATCCGATAAGCGCCATATCGTTACTACCAGGGTGGAACATCCCGCCGTCAAGAATCTCTGCGAAAGTCTCTATTCGATCAGCGGTCACAAACATAAGGTAACTCAGATTCCGGTCGATAAATACGGGATGCTCGACCTGGAAAAATACCGGGACAGCCTTACCGATGAGACCGCGATCGTCAGCGTCATGTGGGCCAATAATGAAACCGGGGTAATCTTTCCCATCAAGAAAATGGCGGCGATGGCCAGGGAGCGCGGCATCTTGTTTCATACCGACGCGGTCCAGGCGGTCGGTAAGATCCCGATCGACATGACCGAGGTGCCGGTCGATTTTCTGTCGATCTCCGGCCATAAGCTCCATGCCCCCAAAGGAGTTGGCGTGCTCTATGTGCGAAAGGGCACCCGCTTTGTGCCGTTTCTGTTCGGCGGCCATCAGGAGCAGGGCCGGCGAGGGGGCACCGAGAACGTCGCTTCGATAATCGGCATGGGCAGAGCCTGCGAACTGGTGGCGGCCAGAATGGATGATGAAAACACCAGGGTCAAGGCGCTCCGGGACCGTCTGGAAGAGGGTCTGTTGCAAGCGGTGCCCCGGGCCATCCTCAACGGCCACAAAACCGAGAGGTTGCCTAACACCTCCAATGTCAGTTTCGAATTTGTCGAGGGTGAATCCATCCTCCTCCATCTGGACCGCTTCGGAGTCTGTGCCTCATCGGGCTCCGCCTGCACCTCCGGTTCCCTCGAACCTTCCCATGTCCTGCGGGCCATGGGAGTGCCTTTTACCGCGGCGCACGGTTCGATCCGCTTCAGCTTAAGCGTCTACAACACCGATCAGGACGTCGATTACGTCCTCGAACATCTGCCGAAAATCATCAGTGATCTCCGTGCCATGTCGCCATTCTGGCAGGAGACCGTCACCGAGAAGGCGGAATAGAGAACCGGCTTACGTACACGAGGTACGCGGTGCCGGTCCTGTCCAACTGCGGCACTGCTGAACGGTTACGGTCCGACGGTTTTGGGGCTTTGTCGACCGCCACGGTGAACGGATACAATAAATCGGTTTTTGGCGAATTTATCAAGTTTCGATAAGAGGATTAGATGAAAGTAATTCCGGCTTCGTTTGAAATTCAGGATGATTTGGACCGCCAGTCTCTGGCCTTGCGGATCGAGGCGTGCGGGCGCATCTGTTATAAAAGCGAAGACAAGATCGATGACGAATCCGCCGGTCCCTTTATCGAGAAAATCCTGAAGCACGGTCACAACTCCGTGGCCGAAATGGCTGTAATTACAATTAAAGTTGAGTTCGACTCGGAAAAATTAGCCTGGCAGTTCTATGGATGCCAGCCTAAATTTATCCAGATAGACCGGCTCAACAAAAAGGAGTTGCTGATTACCGGCAGTATCCGGGCCTACCGGGAGCTGTACCGGGAGAACAGCACCATTAAGCTTATCAAGGGGATCACCGCTTTCCTCTTTGACCGTTATCCTCTCTTCTTCAAGGATATCGTGACCAAGCGCGGTCTTTTTCCGCAAACCGGGGTAACCGTCGAAAAGATTTCCCTTGCCGAGGTCGAAGATCTGCCCATCGAGCAGCTTGCCAGACACCGTTTTCTCGGAGTCAAGTTCTACACCAATCGGGCCGTGACCCACGAAATTGTCAGACACCGGCCCTGCTCTTTTTTGCAGGAGAGCCAGCGCTACTGCCGGTACAGCGAGGATAAATTCGGTTCCGAGGTTACCTTTATCAAGCCGATGTTTTTCGAGGAAGGAAGCGAGGAGTACAAGCTCTGGGAGCGGGCCATGGCAGAGACCGAAAAGATCTATCTCAAACTGCTCAAAACCTCCTCGCCCCAGGCAGCCCGGACCGTACTCCCCAATTCATGCAAGACCGAAATTATCGTCTACGCCAATCTCCTCGAATGGCTTCATATCTTCAGGCTCCGGGTTACCCCGGCCGCCGAGCCTTCGATGCGCGAGGTGATGATCCCCCTGCTGGCCGAATTTACCCAACGTTTCCCCGCCCTCTTCGAGGGAGTCCGGAGTTGATCGATATTTCAATTATACTTGCTAACCATCAAAAAAAATGAATCCACAAAACGGCACCATATCGAATTGGAATGAAGAAAGAGGTTTTGGGTTTATTATCCCCAAATCAGGCGGCAAACCCTTATTTGCCCATATCAATGACTATAGTAGAACACATAAAGATCCTTTCGCTGGGCTTGAAGTTGAATATTTCATTTCAACCGATCAAAAAGATCGCAAATGTGCTGTAGATGTTCGTCCATTAAGAGGCCACAATAAACCTAGTCCCCGTTCAAGACAAAGAATACTATCTATCTTCCTATTCAGTGGTTTTGCAGTTGTCCTTTATGTTCTCTTAAATTCTAAGTTGATTCCACTAGAACTTGTCGGTCTATATGCGATTCTGTGTGTAATAGCATTCATAATGTATGCAAAAGATAAAAGAGCAGCTGAATGGGGAAAGTGGAGAACCTCAGAAAGCACATTACATATTTTATCTTTATTAGGTGGTTGGCCAGGTGCTGCACTTGCACAAAGTTTCTTGAGACATAAATCTAAAAAAATATCATTTCGAGTTACCTACTGGATAACGGTATTTGTGAATTGTAGTGCCCTATATTGGGTGATCACACCAGAGGGTAGTTTGTGGTTAAGAAATATAATTAAAAATATAAATCATGGTTAACAATCGCACTAACTCAGACAGGAAGAACTCTTGCGGCCTATCGGTTTAAACCCCGTGGCTTGCTGTAAAGCGTAGCGTTATAAACCCGGTCGTGGTCGGCCGGTTTTACTTTTGAAGTTAACTTTATCAGCAGATTAAAATGAATTAAGGAGGTTAGTCATGGCTTTAGATCCCACCAAACACGCTGACTGGGAAATTGCGGAAGAAGCGGAATCCCGCATGAAAACAGTCTACGAGCTCGGCGAAAGTCTCGGCCTGGAGAAGGAAGAGGTTCTTCCTTACGGCCATTACATCGGCAAGCTCGATTTCCGGAAAATCATGAACCGTCTCGGCGACAAGCCCGACGGCAAATACGTCGACGTTACCGCGATCAGTCCCACCCCTTTGGGCGAAGGTAAATCCACCTGCGCCATGGGTCTGGTCCAGGGACTCGGCAAGCGCAACAAGAGCGTGGTCGGTGCCATCCGCCAGCCCTCCGGCGGACCGACCATGAACATCAAGGGCAGCGCCGCCGGTGGCGGACTGGCCCAGTGCATTCCCCTTACCCCGTTCTCCCTGGGGCTGACCGGCGATATCAACGCCATCATGAATGCCCATAATCTCGGAATGGTGGCGCTTACCTCCAGGATGCAGCATGAGAACAACTACACCGACGAACAACTGGCCCAGCGTAATCTCAAGCGTCTGGATATCCATCCCAAAAAGGTCGAGTTCGGCTGGATTATCGACTTCTGCGCCCAGGCCCTGCGAAATATCACGATCGGCCAAGGCGGCAAGATGGACGGTTATACGATGCAGTCCAAGTTCGCCATCGCCGTTTCTTCCGAGATCATGGCGATTCTCTCCATCGCCAACGACCTGAAGGATATGCGGGAACGGATCGGCAAGATCGTGGTCGCCTACGACAAGCAGGACCGGCCGATCACCACTGCCGATCTCGAGGTCGACGGCGCCATGACCGCCTGGATGGTCGAGGCCCTCAATCCGAACCTGATGCAGACCCTGGAAGGCCAGCCGGTGGTTGTCCATGCCGGGCCGTTTGCCAATATCGCCATCGGCCAGTCCTCGGTTATCGCCGATCGGGTCGGCCTGAAAATTGCCGATTACAATGTGACCGAGTCCGGATTCGGCGCCGATATCGGTTTCGAGAAGTTCTGGAACCTCAAATGCCGTTACAGCGGCTTGAAGCCCAACTGCGCCGTGGTTGTTGCCACAATCAGGGCCCTTAAATGCCATGGCGGCGCCCCGATTCCGGTTCCCGGCAAACCGATGCCCGAAGAGTATGCAAAGGAGAATGTCGGCTGGGTCGAGGAAGGCTGCAAGAACCTGGTCCACCATATCGAGACCGTCAAGAAAGCCGGAATCAACCCGGTAGTCTGCATCAACGCCTTCTATACCGATACCGATGCCGAGATCGCGGCGGTTCGGCGTCTCGGCGAGGCGGCCGGAGCCCGGGTTGCCCTGTCCCGGCATTGGGAGCATGGCGGTGATGGTGCTCTCGAATTTGCCGATGCGGTGGTCGATGCCTGCGAAGAGCCGAACGACTTCAAGTTCCTTTACGAACTCGACACTCCCCTGGAGAAGCGGATCGATCTGATCGCCAGGGAAGTCTACGGCGCCGACGGAGTCAGCTATTCACCCGAGGCCAAGACCAAGCTTGACCGGATGGAGAAGGATCCGGAGATGAAGGAGATGGGTACCTGCATGGTCAAGACCCATTTGAGCCTTTCCCACGATCCGAGCAAGAAGGGCGTGCCGACCGGTTGGACCTTGCCGATTCGCGACATCCTCACCTACAAGGGTGCCGGCTTTGTGGTTCCGGTTGCCGGGGCAATCAGCCTGATGCCCGGTACCGCCTCCGACCCGGCCTATCGCCGGATCGATGTCGATACCGAGACCGGTAAGGTTAAAGGGGTATTCTAGCCCCTTAATAAGCAATCCGGGGTATTGATTAGACCTGTGATTGCTGCTGTGATATTTATATTGAGAAGGCCCGGGAATCTCCCGGGCCTTTTTTATTGGTGCGGCCCGGCCTGTGGCATGGCGCCCGCGGTGGGTGTTAGGGGAAGGCGGGAAACACTCCTGTCGGGCGGGCGGTCGATTAACATCGGAGAGGACAGGGCGGTTGGGGGAAGGGGAATCAATACTTCCCGGCGATAGTCAGTTCCGCCTCGGAAGGGCGGACATAGATCGGCACCGCTTCGGCGGGATCAACGAAGTGGTTTGCGGAAAACATCTCGGAAGCGAGGAGCCCGATGGTCGACGCCCTGGGGAAAAAGGTGCGGGTAGGGGCGAAAATCGCCGAGTCGCCGAGGGTTTCCCTGAATAAATCGCGATAGGCGAGACCGCCGTCGCCGACCAGCACCGTCGGCTGTGAAATAAGCCCGGCCAGCTTTTCGGGCTTCAAGACCAGATCGGCGCCGTTTTTCCTTGGGATTCCTTGATTGTCGCAGCGATAGAAGGCGGCATAGACCTCCTTTTTCCGGGCATCGAGCAAGGCGCAGATCCGGTTGTCCGGCGGGCCCATAAGCTGGCGGGCCAGACCGTCAAGGGTCGAGACACCAAGCAGCGGGCGTTCGGCGGCCATAGCAAGACCTTTGGCGGTACTGAGTCCGATCCGAAGGCCGGTAAAGCTTCCCGGACCCAGACTGATCGCGATTCCGTCGATCTGGCGCCATTCAACTCCGGTCTCCTGCCGCACCCGGTCCACCTGGCGGATCAGCCGCCGGGAATGGGTGGTGGCTGTATCGACCGAATACTCGGCCAGGCAGCGGTTGCCGGACATCAAAGCGACGCTGCCGCACATGGTGGCGGTTTCGATGGCCAGGATCAGGGGGGACGCCGGCTGGGGATCGGTATTTTTCATCGGCGAATTCCGGGGAAAGCTGATTGTCGATTCGAAATAAAGCTTAAGTTGCACCCTAAAGGGCATTATAAAAGCATCTTGTCTGCTCGTACGAAACTTATGCCCTGTGGGTAAAAGGAGCAGACCTGGCCGCGGTGATCCGTTCACCGGGCGGCCGGCCAAAGTACCAAAAAACTGCCTGACTGTAACCGTTCAGCAGTGACGCAGATTTGGATAAGCGGACCGGCGCCGCGTACCTCGTGTACGTAAGCCGGGCTGATCGTCCCGCAGATGTGGTGCTACTAACGATTACAGGCTTTTCAGGTGAAGAGCCGGACGATATCGTTATAGAAGACGAAAACCATCAGGGTGGCCAGGATCACCAGGCCGATCTGCTGCCAGATCTCCATGGCTCTCTGGGACATGGGTCGGCGGAGCAGGGCCTCGTAGGAGAAGAACATCAGGTGGCCGCCGTCCAGAATCGGGATCGGCAACAGGTTCAGGATGCCGAGATTGACGCTGATCAAAGCCATGAAATAGACCAGGTTTATCCAGCCTGCTTCCATCTGTTGTCCAGCCAGTTGGGCGATCATGATCGGGCCGCCCAGTTCGCTGGCCGGGATCACTGCCTGGATCATCTTGACGATGCCCATAATGGTTAGATAGATCAAGGACCAGGTTTGGATGAATCCCCCCTTGATCGCCTCCCATAGCGAAGCGTTCTCGTAGGTAACCTCCTGGCTCCGGGAGATTCCCAGCATATAACGTTTCTCGATCTCCTCGCCGAATATATTACGGCTTGGAGTCATTTCGGGCTGGGCCGTGATTTTCCGCCTTTCGCCCTGGCGCTCGATCACCAGCTCCACTGGTTCGCCTTCGCTGTTGGAGATCCGGTTGGCCACATCCATCCATTCATCGGTTTTCTTGCCGTCGATCGAGATGATCCGGTCGCCGGCTTCGAGACCCGCGGCTTCGGCCGGCGAGTCGGCCGAGACGGCGCCGACCACAGTATTGTCGACCGGGGTCGGGATTCCGGCGAAGGCGAAGATCATGAAGAACAGAAAGACGGCGAACAACAGATTGAAAATCGGACCGGCCGCGACGATGCAAAAGCGTTGCCATACCGGTTTTGCCGCGAAGGATCGATTCTTCTCCCCGGCCGGAATCTCTTCGTCGCGCTGTTCCCCGAACATCTTGACATAGCCGCCAAGGGGCAGGGCGCTGATCAGATATTCGGTTTCGCCATAGCAGCGGCTGAAGATCTTCGGGCCAAAGCCGATGGAAAACTTGAGAACCCTGACATTGAACATTTTGGCCAGGATAAAATGGCCGAATTCATGAACAATGATCAACAGGCCCAGGACGATGATGAAGGATAATATTGAGTTCATAGTAGGTTCTTTTAATTATGGAGATTGTACTGGTTCGAGTCAACCAGCAAATTTGCCCGGGTCCGGGCGTCCCGGTCCGCGGTCAGGATGGTTTCCAGGTCGACTGCATGTCCGGGATCGAATTGCGCGACTGTTTCGACGACGATTCTGGTGATTCCGGTAAAGTTGATTCTCTTATCGAGGAACGC
Source organism: Desulfobacterales bacterium (assembly GCA_024637225.1). GTDB lineage: Bacteria > Desulfobacterota > Desulfobulbia > Desulfobulbales > JAGXFP01 > JAGXFP01. Next base: position 32,951 of record JAGXFP010000020.1, on the reverse strand, counting down.
TGTCACCGCAACTTCATTGGCGGCATTAAAAACGGCCGGCGCGATGCCGCCCGAAGTGCATACTTCATAGGCGAGCTTCAGGGCCGGGAATTTTGCCAGATCAGGATGGTGGAATTCCAGGCTTTCGGCGGCGGCCAGATCAAGCCGCGGTAGGTCAAGTGATATACGCTCCGGAAAGGTAAGGGCATAAGCGATGGGGATCTTCATATCCGGAATGCCCAGATGGGCGATGAATGAACCGTCCAGATATTCCACCATTGAGTGTACTATTGACTGGGGGTGAATCAGGACTTCGATCCTGTCCGCTTCGATATCGAACAGGTAGCGGGCCTCGATCACCTCAAGGCCCTTGTTAATCAGGGTAGCGGAGTCGATTGATATCTTGTCGCCCATGTCCCAGTTGGGGTGGGCAAGGGCCTGTTCGGGGGTGACCTTATCGAGTTCTTGCGCTCCGACCGCGAAAAAGGGGCCGCCGGAGGCGGTCAGGATAAGCCGGGAGACATCTTCGCGACGGCCGGCATTGAGACCCTGATTTATGGCGCTGTGCTCGCTGTCGATGGGAAGAAGATTGACCTTGTGGCGGCGGACTTCCCTCATGACCAGATCGCCGGCCATGACCAGGGTCTCCTTGTTGGCGAGACCGATGTCCTTGCCGGCCCGAATCGCCGCTAAGGTAGGGGTGAGGCCTGCGGACCCGACGATGGCGGAAACGACCATCGTCGCCGACGGGATCGTGGCAACCCGTTCATTGCCTTCCGGGCCAGATAAGACCCGGTTCCGCCAGTGTGGCGGTAAAATCCCGGTCAGTTCCCCGGCCAGCCGCGGCTCGCTGATCGAGACCAGTTCCGGCGCGAATTCATCGATTTGCTCCTTCAGCAGGGGTAAATTACGGCCGGCAGCCAGACCTACCACTTTGAAGCGGTCGGGATACTGTCTTACCACTTCCAGGACGTTCCGGCCGATTGAGCCGGTTGAGCCCAGCAGGGAAATTTTTTTAACCATGTTTTACTTCCCAAAATTGCAACCATTCACGGGGGCGGTCGCCAAAGTATCCAAAACCGCAGGACTGTAACTGTTCAGCAGTGATTTGAACAAGCGGACCGGCGCCTCGTACCTTGTGTACGTAAGCCGGGCAGATCGTCCGAAGATGCGGTGCTGTTGAACGGTTACCAAAAATTCATTGATCAGAGGCTGAGTAAGCCGAAATCAAGCAGATAGAAGAGAACCGGGGCTGCGATCATCAAGGAATCAAGGCGGTCGAGAACCCCGCCGTGACCGGGCAGGATGTGACCGGAATCCTTGACCCCCATGGTCCGCTTGATCATCGATTCGGTAAGATCGCCCATGACGCCGACCAGGCTGAGGAAAACGGTAAGAAAGGCGATCTTGACCAGCGAATACCAGGGAAAAAACCAGATGCAGACAATGAGCGCACCGAGAATGCTGCCGGCCACTCCGCCGAGCAGACCTTCGAAGGTCTTGCCGGGACTGATGGCCGGCGCCATTTTATGGCGGCCGAACATCTTGCCGGTGTAATAGGCGAATGAGTCCGAGAAAACGGTGATCACCGTCAGCAGGATCAATAATTGCTTCCCTTCGCTAAGGGTCAGCAGCAGGGTGAAATGGGAAAAGCTGAATCCCACGTAAAACACCCCGAATCCGAGCCTCATCATCAGGGCATAAGCGCTGAACTCCGCCTGCTCGTTGTTGAGTTCCGAGTAACGGCTGAGGCAGTAGACAATCAGAAAGAAAAGCGAGAGGAAGAGGCCGGCCGAAACCGCTTCGGGTTTGCCTGCGTAGGCGGCTGCCAACGGCAACAGACCGAGGATGGTACCGATTATCTTGTCGCGCCGGCTGCAGCTGGCCAGGGTCATGGCGAAATATTCATTAAGGGCCAGGGCGCCGAGAACCAGAAAGGAAAACCAGAAGAGCCAGAAGGGTCCGTACAATAAGAGCGCCAGCCAGCCGCCGCTTATAATCAGGCCGGTTGCTATTCTTGTTCGATTCAAGATTATCCTACCTGGTTTGAGGTTTTGCCGAAACGTCGCTGCCGTTTTTGAAAATCGGCAAGGGCCGAGATAAACTCATTTTTTCGAAAATCGGGCCACAGGGTCTCGGTAATATATAACTCGGCATAGGATAATTGCCAGAGCAAAAAATTGCTTAAACGGGATTCGCCGCCGGTCCGGATTAACAGATCCGGGTCGGGTTGGCCGGCCGTGTCGAGATGCTCGGCAACGAGTTGGTCGTCGATTTCCGCCGGATCGAGCAGCCCCGCCCGGCATTTTTCCGAGATTTGCCTGATTGCCCGAACAATTTCGTTTCTGCCGCCGTAGCTCAAGGCTAGATTGAGAATCAGGCCGCTATTGTCGGCGGTTTGGTTGATGGCGTGCTCAAGAACGTCGCGGACCTCGGCCGGCAATCTCTGGCGCTGACCCAGGCATCGCAGGGAGACATTGTTTGCGGAAATGGTCTTGAGTTCGCTTTGCAGGAAGTTCTTGAGCAGTCCCATCAGGGCCTGTACTTCAGAGGCGGGTCGATTCCAGTTTTCAGTGGAAAAGGCGTACAGGGTAAGAAATTTAACCCCCAGTTCGCCGGCGGTCCGGACAATATCCTGGACGGACCCGATTCCCTGTTTATGGCCGATGGGTCTGGGCAGACCGCGTTTCTGAGCCCACCTGCCGTTACCGTCCATGATGACGGCAACGTGGGTCGGAATATTATCGGGGTCGAGTTCGGTTGAGACTGTCATCTATAGGTCTTTGGTTCCGAATGTTGAACCGTTGGCGGCTGGATAAGCCGGGCGGTATTGGTCGTAAGAAGTCGCCAAAATAAATTGGAGTGTACTTCGACAAGCTCGGCACGAGTGGTAAATCGATAGGTTACTTCCCTGACTTGGACGGCCGAAAAAGGATCAGACTTCCATAACCTCTTTTTCCTTCTCAGCCATCAGCTCGTCAATTGAGCTGATAAACTTATCGGTATCCTTCTGGGCGGCGTCCTGGAAAGTAAACAATTCGTCTTCGGTTATCTCTTTGCTGCTTTTCTGTTTTTTGAGGGTGTCGATGGCGTCGCGCCGGGAATTGCGGATGGCGACCCGGTATTCTTCGGTGATCTTCTTGACCTGTTTGACCAGTTGTTTGCGGCGTTCCTCGGTCAGTTGCGGGATGGCGATGCGCAGAACCTTGCCGTCATTGATCGGGTTGAGGCCGAGATTGGCTTTTTGGATCGCCTTTTCGATCGGCCCGAGCAGTTGGGAGTCCCAGGCCTGGATTTGAATCAGGCGGCTTTCCGGAATAGTTATGGTGGCGACCTGATTGATCGGCATCTTGGCGCCGTAAGCTTCAACCTTGAAACCCTCCAGCAGTGAAGTGGAAGCCCGCCCGGTTCGAATCTTGGCCAGCTCGCGCTTGTAGGCGTCGAGACTGCTCTCCATCTTTTCGGTCATTTCCTTGAGTACATCACTCATTTCCTTCACCCTTGATGATTGTTCCGGTAATCTCGCCGGTTACAGCCTTGCTGATATTGCCGGGTTTGTTCATGTCGAAGACCAGAATGGTTTTGCTGTTGTCCCTGGCCAGGGATATGGCCGCCGAATCCATTACCTGCAATCTCCTTTGCAGAATCTCACCATAGGTAAGTTCCTTGAATTTGACCGCGTCGGGGTGGGCCAGGGGATCCTTGTCGTAGACCCCGTCAACCCGGGTTGCCTTGCAGATTATATCGGCATCGATTTCGAGGCCCCGGAGTACTGCCGCCGTATCCGTGGTGAAGTAGGGGTTACCGGTTCCGGCCGCGAAGATCACTGCCCGGCCCTTTTCGAGATGATTGACGGCGGTCAGTTTAGAATAGGGTTCGCAAACGGTCGGCATCGGAATGGCCGACAAAACCCGGCAGGGGACATTGTTCTTTTCCAGTGCGTCTTTCAAGGCCAGACTGTTGATCACCGTGGCCAGCATCCCCATATTGTCGGCGGCGGCACGGTCCATGCCTTCCGAGGCGCCGGCAACGCCGCGAAAGATATTGCCGGCGCCGATTACCAGGCCGATCTGGACGCCGAGGCCGAGTAAGTCCCCGATCTCGTCGGCGACATAGGTAAGCATCTCCGGATGGATACCGTATGAGGCTTTGCCCATCAGGGCTTCGCCGCTTAGTTTCAGAAGAACCCTTTTATATGCTGGATCAGTCAAGTTGTCCCCGTCTGCTCTCTTTCGCCGGATCAGGCGCCTACCTGGAAGCGGGCAAATCTCTTAATGGAGATATTCTCGCCGATCTTTGCAATGATCTCATTCAACAGGTCCTGAATGGTGAGATCGGGGTTTTTGACGAATTTCTGCTCCATGAGAGTTATCTCCGAGTAGTATTTGTCAATTTTTCCGGCCACGATCTTGTCGATGATGTTTTCCGGTTTGCCGGACTCCAGGGCCTGATTCTTGAAGATTTCGGTTTCCCGGGCGACAAGTTCGGCCGGAACTTCCTCGCGTTTGGTGGCGACGGGATTACTGGCCGCGATGTGCATGGCGACATCCTTGGCAAATTCCCGGAACATGTCCGATTTGGCTACAAAGTCGGTTTCACAACCGATTTCGACCATAACTCCCAGTTTGCCGCCGGCATGGATGTAGGTTTCTACCAATCCCTCGCTGGTGGCGCGGTCGGCCCTTTTCATTGCCACGGCCAACCCCTTCTGGCGGAGGAAGTCAATGGCTTTCTCCATATCGCCATCGGTTTCGACCAGCGCTTTTTTGCAGTCCATCATGCCTGCGTTGGTTTTGTCACGTAGTTCTTTTACCATCTGGCTAGTTATTTCCACAACTTGCTCCTAATGTTATCTAACGGTTATATGACTATCCAGCCTGGAGCTGGAAAAGTAACTGCCGGGCAGCGCCGAAGATGCGCAACCTGGAAGGGGCACAAACTTCGAAGGCGGTGAGCCGTATACTTCGGTAATCGGTATGGAAAACAGGTCGATGCCAAAGCAGGGTGCGGCCGGACAGTTACATGGTTTATTTGAAAAAAATCCACCGAAACCGGCCCGTTTCGGTTTATGCGAAGACGGGCACGGTTTCGGTTGGTTTTTTTGCCCTGTTACTCTTGGCAAACTCGCAAAAAGTCAGGGAACAGCTAAGCAAAAATCCGCCCCGAAGGAAGTGCCTTCCTTAAGGGAAGATTGAACAGAACCCAAGGGGTGCACCACGACGCAGTAGATCGGATTTTTTGCGACGCCGTTACTCTTGGACCGCTGCCTGATCGGTGCTTTCGGCTGAAGATTCAGCAGCGGCTACCGCCTCGGGCACAACCTCGGCTTCGCCGGAGTCCATTTTGGAGGTTTCCTGCTCTTTGCCGGCCAGAACGGCGTCGGCCATTCTCGAAGAGACCAGTTTGATCGCCTTGATGGCATCGTCGTTACCGGGGATCGGATAATCGATCCCGTCAGGGTTGCAATTGGTGTCGGCAATGGCTACCACCGGGATGCCGAGACGGTTCGCCTCGACAATGGCGATGTTTTCCCGTTTGGGGTCGACGACAAAAATCGCGCTGGGCAGCTCCTTCATCGTTTCGATCCCACCCAGGTTGCGTTCGAGTTTAACTACCTCTTTTTCCATCATCAGCTTTTCTTTCTTCTTGTACTGATCTATGGAACCGTCTTCCTGCATGGCTTTAATTTTTTTCAGGCGGTCGATGGATTTGCGGATGGTCTGGAAGTTGGTCATCATTCCGCCCAGCCATCGGTTGGTCACGTAAAACATCCCGCATCTTTCGGCCTCTTCCCTGATGATTTCCTGGGCCTGTTTCTTGGTGCCGAGAAAGAGGATGGTGCCGCCCTTGGCGACGGTTTTCTCGATAAAATCGTAGGCCTGGTTGAAGAGAGGCAGGGTTTTGTCGAGGTTGATAATATAGATCTTACTGCGGGCCCCGTAGATATAAGGTTTCATTTTCGGGTTCCAGCGGCGGGTCTGGTGACCGAAGTGCATACCGGCCTCCAGCATTTCCTTCATTTGAACGTGTGACATGCTGCTCTCCTTTTTCTGGTTTTTCCTCCATCCCTTTGTCCCGACCTGCTTGGCAGGCACCAGAGGGGAATTGCGGGATGTGTGTTTTGCCCTTTTGACAAGGCGGTTAGTGTTGCTGAAATAAACGCTATCTTTTAACATTATGCCTGATTTTTTGCAAGGCACAAGGGCAAAGGGTGGATAAAAAAACTTGACTGGACCAAACAAATCAATAGAATGGCTTTTTCGCCGGTTTAGTACTCCCTTTTCTCTTACATTTTAAGTGGATAATGCCTCTAATGTCACTGTCTGACCTTAAACCGAATAAAATTCTGATCCGGTCGACCAACTGGATCGGGGATGCCATCATGACGACTCCGGCGGTTCGGACTGTCAGGCAAAACTTTCCCGAGGCCCATATCGCGATTCTCGCCTATCCGTGGGTGGCCGACATATTCCACAGCTCCCCCCATGTCGATGAGGTTATCCTCTATAATAAAAGCGGCGAACATCACGGGTTGAAGGGGCTCTGGCGTCTGGGCCGCGAGTTGGCCGAAGCAGGATTCGATATTGCCATCCTGTTCCAGAACGCCTTTGAAGCGGCCCTGCTGGCGGCAATTGCCGGTATCCCGGTGCGAGCCGGATATATAAGGGATGCGAGGCGGTTGCTTTTGACCCATCCGGTCAGAATCCGGCCGGAAGTGCGCAAACTCCACCAGGTCCATTATTATCAGGAACTGTGCCGGGGGCTGGGGCTGACTCCCGGCCCCGATCAATTGTTTTTGCAGCTGGGCCCGGAGGTCGAACAACGGGCCCGGGAGCTGGTTTCCGATTTTGCAGGGCGGCCGCTGATCGGTTTAAATCCCGGGGCGGCCTACGGCCCGGCCAAGTGCTGGCCGGTGGAACGATACGGTAAGCTCGCCGCCTCCCTTGCCGGGGATTTCAACGCGATGATCCCGGTGTTCGGGACCAGGGCCGATGCGGCTACAGCCAAGACGATCCGGAGCTTTGCCCCGGAAAATGTTATTGATCTGGCCGGCAACACCTCCCTGGCCGAGGCGATGGCCCTGATCGGGATCTGCGACGCTTTTGTCACCAACGATTCGGGTCTGATGCATGTAGCGGCTGCCAGGGATACCCCCATGGTGGCGATATTCGGCTCTACCGATCCGGTTGCCACCGGTCCTTTTTCCGAACGAGCCGTGATTATTCAAAAGAAAATGGCATGCCAGCCCTGTTTCAAAACCCACTGCAAATCCGACTTCCTTTGTATGAACAGCATCGAGGTCGAGGAAGTGGCCGAAGCGGTCGCCAAGCTGCTTGGCGATCAACGGGCGCGGCAATGAACGATCCCGCCGAGCAAAGACCGGCGGTGTTTCTTGACCGCGACGGCACGATCAACGAGCAGATGGGTTATGTAAATCATCTCAGCCGATTCGTTCTTCTGCCGGGCAGCGCGGCGGCCATCCGGATCTTGAACGAACACCACATTCCGGTCTTTGTGGTGACCAATCAGTCCGGTCTGGCCCGGGGTTATTTTCCGCCCGCGCTTTTAGATGAGGTACATGACAAAATGATCGAGATGCTGGCGGCGGAAGGAGCAAGGGTCGATGGAATCTATGTCTGCCCCCATCATCCGGAGGCCAGAGAAGAACGCTACCGGTTTGATTGCGATTGCCGCAAGCCTAAACCGGGGCTCTTTATTCGGGCGGCCCGGGAACACGGGATCGATCTTGACGCTTCCTTCGTGGTGGGTGATCGCTGGTCCGATCTTAAGGCCGCCGCCGCCTGCGGGGCTACCGGGATTCTGGTGCTGAGCGGTTATGGGCGGGGGGACCTTGAGTATATCGGCCCGGCCCAGTCGATTCGGCCGGCCCATGTCGCCGAGGATCTGCTTGACGCGGCTGCCTGGATTATCAGGTCTTTGGCGGAAAAATAAGTCCCGTCGGGCTCCGCGCGCGCTTTATCGATCTGAAAAATCGTAAACCAATTCGTTATTCTTGAGCAGGCCATGCTCCTTCCTGGCGATCTTCTCGATGTAGGCCGGATCATTGGTCAAGAGGTTGATCTCATCCTTGAGTTGCCGGCTGTCATCCCGCAGTTCCGCGTTTTCCGCTTCAATCTGCCGGAGGTTTTTCGAGACCCGGTGATAACGAATTGCCCCCCATGGTGAGAAAAGAACCCAAGCCCCCAGCAGCAGGATGGCGAACCAGCCTGCCTTTATTAATTTTCTGGTTTTACGGTCCATTGCGCGGGATAACATCTTATTTCCGGTTTTTCAGTTGATAAAAGCGTGAACGCGGCTGGTTCCCACAGCCAAGGCTCGACTTGCTTTGCAGCTTCAAGCAACATTCGTCTCACGACATAAAAATTATTTATTCCTGATCATAAATGAATTACACCTGTTTCGACAGGGAAAAACCGCGGTCCTACATCTAAAAAAAGCCGGGGGGAAGATGGGCAATACCTGCAAGTAACAGGAAAAAGGGGGCATCGATTGCAACTATTCACCCTTGGAGGATTTGAAATGGCCGGGAGAGATATCGTGTTTTTTCAGGAGATTATATAGATCGGCCCGGTATTTACCGGCCAATTCCGCGGCTTTACTGACATTGCCGCCGGTGGTCTCAAGAAGATTGACGAGGTAGTTTTTTTCAAAAAAGGCTCTTGCTTCTTTAAAAGTCGATAGAGAATTATCTACATTTCCGGTTCGCAGGATAAGATCTTCCGTAATAGTATCGGAATGAGTCATGGCGATCGCGAATTCAATGGTATTTTCGAGTTCCCTGACATTGCCCGGCCAATCGTGCATCATCAGTTTATGCATGGCTGCCGGTGTAATATTCTTGACTTCCCTTGCCATCTGCTCACCATATTTGCTGATGAAATGCTCGACCAGGGGAGGTATGTCTTCCTTTCTCTCTTTCAGGGGAGGGAGTTCAATCGGGATGACGTGGATCCGGTAAAAGAGATCTTCGCGAAAATTTCCTTTTTTTACCTCGTTCTTTAAATCCTTGTTGGTTGCGATAATGACTCGAACGTCAATGGGCAAAGATTCCTCGCTGCCCAAAGGGAAAACAATCCTCTCCTGCAGGACCCTGAGCAGTTTAGCCTGCATGGAAAGAGGCATGTCGCCGATTTCATCAAGAAAAATAGTGCCTTGATCGGCTCTTGCAAAAAGGCCGATGCTTTTCTTCTCGGCGCCGGTAAAGGCACCTTTCTCATAGCCGAACAGTTCGCTTTCCAGCAATGTTTCCGGGATGGCGGCGCAGTTGATAGTCTGAAAGGCGAAGTCTCTTCTTCGGCTGGAAATGTGGATTGCTTTGGCGATCAGTTCTTTTCCGGTGCCGCTGGGGCCGTAAATCGCGACATTTGAGCCGGTTTCGGCGATGCGGGTAACCTGTTTGAGAATCCGCTGCATCGATTCGCTTTTGGCAATGATGTTTGCAAAAGCATATCTGTCCTCGACCAGTTCCCGAAGTCTTTTAATCTCGCCGGTCAGCTTGCTTTGTTCCCGAGCCCGCTCGATTTGAATTATCAATTCGCGCGAATCAAAGGGTTTGGTCAGGTAGGTGAAAGCCCCCCGCGTCATGGCATCAACCGCGCTTTCGATGCTGCCATGGGCAGTAAGAATGATCACCGGCAGGTCGGGGTGGATTAGGTGGAGCTCCGCCATTAAGGTAAGGCCATCCTGGTTGACCAGTTGCAGGTCAATAACCCCGACATCGAAAGTCTTACGGGCGGCAATTTCCTTGGCTTCGTTTTCATTTATGGCGGTTGTGACCTCGTAACCGGAGGCATCGAGCCTGATCTGGATAAGGTCCAGAAGGCTTTTGTCGTCATCGACTACCAGTACTTTAGGACTCGCCATGGGACCCTCTTATCGAGTGAAGTTCTTTTTCTGTTGTTCTATTTCGATATCGATCTGCTGCATTTTTTCAAGAACCCGCAAGAGTCCCAGCCAGATTCTCGCTTCTCCCGCCAAATAGCTTTCCGGGAACTCCTCGATCAGCTGATTGAAATAATGTTGTGATTTCTTGAAATCCTTGGCCGGATATTCGATATTCGCGTAAATCAGGCCCAGATTATACAGAGCTCCATCTCTTGGCGGCTTGCTGCCTGCCCGGTCAAGGATGAGCTGATTATTTTTAACGGCCTTCTGGAAATCTCGATCCTTGCCTGTATTGTGAGCTAAAATGACCGATTCATACATTTCTCCTAAAGTCACCAGTCCCTTTTCCTTGGCGTCTAATCCTTCAAGCAGGAGGACAAAGGTTTTTGCTTCGGAGGAGAGAGGGGAATCGGGAAAATTTTTGATAAGCTTGTTAAAGTAATGCCTTGATAATTGATAATCTCTGCCGGCGAAATCGTGGTGAATATAAGTCTCCCCCAAAGTAAACAGGGCGATGTCCGCCGGCGATTCCGCGTCATTTTCCTTGATAACCTGTTTGCTTCGGGCAATCACGGTTTCAAAGTAACCGGACGAAAGATCTTTACTGTATTGAGATTTCAGGCGCTGGGCCTGAAATGTCCCGATTTTGTTTTGCAAAGGCGCACATCCGGCAATGCTTAAAGCAACAGCTAAGCTGCTAATGACAAAGAAATGTAAAATGTGCTCCCTTCTCCTTCCCGGCTTGTCGCCCACACCTTCCCTCCATGTGCAAGAATTATTTGTTTGGCGGTAGCTAACCCTAATCCTGTTCCTTGTGTTTTGCCGCCTTTTGTCGGGATTATCTGCCTGAATTTAAGAAAGATTTTGTCCAGATCGTTCTGGGAAATGCCGATACCGCTATCTTGCACCCTGATTTCTACGAAGTTTCCTTTTATATCGGCGGCAAGTTTTATGCGGCCGTGAGAATCAGTAAATTTAAGGGCGTTACCAATGATGTTTTGAAAAACAACCATCAGCCTGTCTTGATCCGCGTTAACCATGGGCAGGGAATCGATTTGATTGTCAATCGAGATGGATTTGGCTTCAGCCAGGGGCATCAAGGGGTGCAAGGATTCTCCGAGCAGGGTTGCGATGTCGGTCCTGGTGAAATTATAAGTCGTCATTCCCGCTTCCATTTTCGAAAGATCAAGAAGCGAATTGACCAGAGTTATCATGCGGTTACTTTCCTGGGTAATTATTGACAGAATGCGCTGCTGTTTTTCCGAGATCTCCCCGCCGAGACCATCAAGCAGAATATTGGTCCCTTCTTTTATTGATGAGAGGGGGGTTCTCAGTTCATGGGACATGTGCGCAAAGAAATTTGATTTTATATCATCGACTTCCTGAAGCCTGTGGCACATCGCGTTGATCGCGACCGCTAAATCCTTAATGGCCGGAGGTGAATTTACTTCGAGGTCATCCTGGAAATTGCCCTTGGAGATTTCTTTTGTTTTGGCTTTGATGATATTTATGGGCTTAGTAATGCTCCTGGTAATGACAACCGCAACAAACAGACAGGTTATCAGGGAGAAAATGGTAATAGTGATGGAGAATCTGCCCACTTTATCGCTGAACTCACTCAAGTTGCTGACTTTTGCTAAGACATTTTCTTCACTGTTCTCTCTGGATGTCTTGAGCCGATTTATTATCGAACCGGCAACTTTTTTCTTTTCCTCCCCATACCATTCAAATGGATATGGTCCGGCCAGTTCAATCAGCTCTTTTTCTTCTATCACCAGTTTGCTGAATTTCACGTGTTCGGCATGGATTTCCCGGAGTAATTTCTTGGTGTCAGCCAGTTTCGCCGCCGCTGTGGCCTGTTTCAACAGTTGATCGAAATCGGCTTTAGCTTCCAGGTAATTCAGGTATAACTGATCATTCTGCAAGACCACATATTTTCGATCGTAACGGGTCTCGGAAAGGAGGGCGTCGGAGAGTTTGTTGGAAAATTCGAGGACAGCCGTGTCGTTCAGCATGATTGACTGGATGACCTTGTTGAACTGGCTGAACTGGTAAATGAAAAAAAGACTCACCCCGGCAAGCATGCCGGATAAAATCAGATAACTGATGATCAGTCGGGCAAATATTGATAATCTCAGTTGAAGCGGTCTTCCAATCATGTCAGGGTTTGCCTTTTGCAAGAACACCGGAATCGATGAGGGGCTACATGAAGGTTAGGCTAAGTCGAAAAGCTTCAGAAGTCTATCGGATAACTTTATAACCCCCGGACCTCAGTCAGTCAAGTGATCCGGTCCGGGAGCGGTGCCAAGATCAATGGCGAAATAAAGAGATAAGCGAGGCGCTGGTCAATTGCAGCAACCGTTTTTAGGCAGATACAATTTTTATTTATGATGGCCAAAAAAGTTGTTTTTACAATTTCAATGCGATAGGCTGAAGCTCGCAAGGCAGTAAATGGTGGGTCGCACGTACAAAGACCAATTTTCATTTAAAATGATTTCGTTTTTTTCAATAAGGCTACCTGCCGTCTGTAATAGTACAGCACGGTGATATTATTTACCGGCTCTCCCACGAGCCTAACTTTAAGGAGCGAGAGAGATGTTGGAAGGAACAGTAAAATGGTTTAACGATGCTAAGGGTTTCGGTTTTATCGAGCAAGATGGGGGCAGTGATGTTTTTGTCCATTATACCGCGATTGAAAGCGAAGGATTCAAGTCTCTGGCAGAGGGAGGCAGGGTCAGCTTTGAGATTGTCGAAGGTCCCAAAGGTCCGGCTGCCGGGAAGGTCCGGATGCTGTAGTATTCCTGAATCCGTGATGGTTGTTGGATGGTTTGCTGGGCGTGCCTTCTGAGTCATAAATCGTTGATCTTCAGTTTGATCAACTCCGTCGATAACTTGCCTCTGACCCGTTCTCGACCATTCACGGATTTAAATTATAAATTACGATCGAACATGGGGACCTTGTCTGCCTCCGTCCCCTTCCCATTATCTCCGCGGATAAAGTTCCGTGCCGGGCGTACCTGAAAAAGCTCTGCCGCGGGCGGGATTTTTCCGGAGCGGTTCACCCTCGCATAGCTGCCTTCCTTCTTCGGCCATCTTCGGAAAGTTCAATAAATTATCAAGCCTTCTGATCTCTGTACGATAATTTCTGATCCGCCAGGCTTTCCCTGATTGAATCAAGGGCCTTGATCGCTGGATTATCGGCGGCAAGGGGCATCGGCAGTTCCCCCATAAACAGTTCGCCAATTTCCCGAGTATTTATCTGCGAAAGAGGGGCGGAAGGCACATAGCCGCCGCCGTTCTCTTCGACGTAGCGTAAGTGCCCCCCTTCATGCAGCGTATCCAATATTTCGTTGATATGGGCATCGGGTTGTCCCAGGGTCGTGACCAGACCGTCCTTGGTGGTGATCTTCTGTTGCCGGTAATTTTCTGCTGTGGTCGAGATGATTTCAAAGGCCAGGCCCAGGCGGCCGATCGGGGTCAGGGGCAATTTGTGTCGTTGGTATCTTCGCCATGTTTGGGTCGCAAAGGAAACCTCCGCACCGGTCAGAAAAACCATCCAGCTTAAATTGATCCAGACCAGGAACAGCGGCAGGGTGGCAAATGAACCATAAATGGCATTGTAGTTCACAACAAGGGTTTGCAGGTTGAAGTAAATGGATTGGACTACCAGCCAACTTAAACCGCCGACAATTCCGCCGGCTAAAGCCGCAACGGGTTTGACTTTGGTATGAGGCAGGAAGCCGTAGAAAAAAGTGAAGGTGGCGATTAAGACGAAAACTGGAACCAGACTCACGAGCAGCACGCCGAGGCCGGGCAGCCAGAATTTGATGATGCCCATCAATTTCTCGTTGTGCAGCACGGCCCAGGCGGCTATTCCGAAGTTAACGGTCAGGGGCATGATTACCATCAACGCCAGATAATCTAAAAGCTTGCGCCACGGGGAGCGACCGCCTCTGGTCTTCCAGATGTTGTTCATGGTCTGCTCTATACTGCTGAGGACTATGAACAACGTAAGAAGCAAGAAGAAAATTCCGAGGGCGCCGAGGGCGGCGAAATTAGTTTTTTCGACATAATCGAAGACAAAGTCAACCGCTTCATGTAAATGGCTGCCGAGAGTGTTGGCGAATTGTTCTTCCCGGGGTGATTGGCGGGATTGGTCCTGGTGATTTTCTTCAGGATCGGGCGGGAAGGGAAAATTTTCGGCCTGGTTTTCGGGGGAAGACTCGAACTGGACGATCAGTAAATGGACGGATTTTCGTAATTCGTTGTCCTCGGTCAGTCCCTTCAATATCGAAGTGCCAAGCGCCAGGACCGGTACCATCGACAGGACTATAATAAAAGAGAGAGCCCCGGCTCGCACCGGAATGTTGTCGCGGAGAAATTCCTGAAAGACGATAATGCTTATTCGGCAAAAGGCGCGAGGGAAAATCTTGAGCCCCCGTTCTTTTTCGTCCGGCATTGTCCATATCCAGGAAGAAAACCTGGTCAGGGGGTTTTTCAAGGCGTCTCTGTCCGATATTTTCTCAAACATAATGGAAGTCCAATTTCCAAAGATTGACAAGTTCGCAAGTAAGTCACAAGATAGCTAGGTGAACAGTCGCCACAGGTTAATGGAGCGCTCTTCGACAAGCTCACGTACGAGCGATAAATCAATAAGTTTCTCCGCGAACCTTGAACCTGTAGGTAACCCCGCTCATCATGAGCCTTGTCGAAGGAAGTTTTTTTCGACTTTTTCGGCACCGTCCCACGGTCTCGCTCAGACCAGCTTAACATATCCTGGGTGCCTCTTTTAAACAAATAGTCGGCCAAATTTAATGTTTCGAGAGAGCGTGACCTCTATTGGTCAGGTTAAGGGGGGGCAGGTGGCGGGATGTGGCTTTAGAAACTCCGAACCGAGACGGGGCTTCGGCGGCTCTAAAAATGGAGGTGGTCCTGAAGAACAGTTAGGATGGCGGGATTTGTCCGTTTTATGCACAAACGAAACTTATTCTCTGTGAGTATAAAGCTGAGTTGAGCAGCTCGTCGTACGAAAACTTATGCCCAATGGGTATAAAGCAAAATTCACCATGCAGCGGTCCTCGGATTCAGCTGTAGATAACAAGGTCGGCCGGCAGCCGCAATCCATGGGCTCAACCGGCGAGCGGTGCAAGTCATTCCGGCCGATTCGGCAAATGCTCGCCGGGGCCGGGCAAATGAAAAGGCTCAATCGAGGGGGTCGCTGGGCCAGACCATGTCTTGATGGATCCAACCATTGGTACCATCTTTATGGCTGACCTTGAGCCACTCGCCGTCCTTGGCAAGGACATCGAAAACCACGCCGTATTTGACCTGAGCGACTACCTGCGCGTTATCTCCGGTACTTGGCGCGTCTCTCAGGTTGACCTTGTTCTTTTTGACAATGATTGTTTTTTTGTCGGATAGCAGGGAGCTGTAAATCCATCCCTTGTCGCCTTCAAAATCAAGGCAGTTAGCCCAATCGCCTTGCCGCTCCAATACCTGCAAGGGGAAATCCTTGAATACCTCCCAACGGACCTCGTCTTTAGTGGAAGGTCCTGAGCGGACGTTGACGCCGTTATTCTTGATGCTGACGTATTCGGCCGCTAGAGACGAGCCGGTAAAAATCAGGAAAAGACAAACAGCTAAAAAGGAGATGGACATCGTGGCCACGGCGGGGTGGGAGCGATTCATATTTACCCTCTGTATCTTGGATTTTTTAATAAGCTCTGTTCGGTATCCTGAACAGGTCTCATAATAGCCGGGATAAATTATCATTTAGACTTCAGGAAGTCAACCGCCGGAATAGGATGGGGTGCGATGGAGCTAATTCTAGAAGCCGTCACGGATTCAGGTTCTATTCAGAAGTTATCCTGATCGGCCCGTAACAGGCGGAGACTTTTTCACCTGTGGTGTCGGTGTCTGTCATGATGGCGATGGCCCCGACCTTGCCCGGAGGCGAATCGAAGTACTCTTGATAATCTTCGAGGATATTGCGGCGGTATTCGAGCCATTTTCCGATATTGGCGGGACCGCTTTCAACCGCCAACATCATGGCGTTGGCGGTGTAGCTGTTGGCAATCGCCTCGCCTTTGGGCAGCCGGTTTGCCCAGATGTAGTTGATCGCCCTGGTTTTCCAGAAAAAAAATGACGGGAACACCACATAGATGCGGGCGGCATAATCGTCGCCTTTCTTAGTGCGGGCGTCGCCACCTTCAACAATATTGTCGATCTTCCATTTCCAGGTGAGAATCGGCTTTTGTCGAGGATCGTATTCGATTTCATAGAACATGCCGGAGGCGGTTCCTTCGGCGGTCGCTTTCAGGCAGGGGACGCCATCTTCAACCGTTGGCTCATATCTGGTATTTCCCGAAAATTTTTTTACTTCCCATCCGGGGCGAAGGCCTTCTTTGAAATCGTCAATCAGAACGGGCTCCGCCTGGACCCCTGAAGCACCTGTCAATATCGAGATTACGGCCATGGCTGTCAAATTAATCGATCCGGACCAGCGTAAAGGTAATTTCATAATATTTTCCTGAATGTTTTAAAAACAACTGCGGGGCTCGCGGCGGTTATGTTATTTAAAGCGGAACGGATGATTAAATCATAGCATACAGGTTGGTCGTTTTTGGCTTTTAATCTTAAATCCGTGTCGGCCGGCGGACGTTTTTTCTTATCAACTTGTAATTGCTTGTTTATCCGTCCGTGGTCGCGGTGGAAGAATTGCCCTTGCCGCCTTTCAGGACTTGCTCACGGGTTCGGGTTTAACACAAAACAGGCCGGAAAGATCGCGGTTATATCGCTCCGGGAACAGTAGACAAGAAGAAAATGGTTAAGACAAAGATTGATTTGTGGATGAAAAATTCCCCGGTAATGCAGGGGGCCTCCGATGAGATTAAGGCGGAGGTCCGCCGCTTCGCCGAGGCGCAGATGGCCAGGAACCGGGAACTGGTTAAAATCGGCATGGCGCTTTCCGCCGAAAAGAAGCTGGAGAACCTGCTTGAAATGATAGTCTGCGAGGCCAGGCGCTACACCAATGCTGACGGCGGCACCCTTTACATCAAAAACGACCAGGAGGAGCTCGAGTTCAGGATAGTTCAGAATGAGACCCTCGGCATCAGAGCTGGGAAGGGGGGAGAGCATGTCGACTGGGCCCCGATTTCTCTCCGGGAAGAAGAGGGCCGGGAGAATCACCGCAACGTATCGGCTTATTGCGCCCTGGTCGGCGAGGCCGTCAACGTCGATGATGTTTATTGCGCCGATTTCGATTTTGAGGGAACCAGAATATTCGATGCCAAAACCGGCTACCGGTCGAAATCAATGTTGCTGGTGCCATTGCGGGGTCACGAGGACGAAGTGATCGGGGTTTTACAGCTTTTGAACGCCAAGGATCCGGATACCGGCAGGATTGTCGGCTTCGGCGATCTCGGCATTGACGATATTACAAGTCTGGCTTCCCAGGCAGCGATCGCGATCACCAATGTCCGGCTGGTCAAGGATCTGGAAATCCTTTTTGATTCGTTTCTCAAGGTGATCGCGACAGCCATCGACGAAAAATCGCCCTATACCAGTGGCCATGTTGCCAATGTGGCTGAATTGACCCTGCGGATCGCTGAAGAGATCAACCGGGAACGGCAGGGAAAGTTTGCCGAAGTCTATTTCTCGGAGGATGAGTTGGCCGAGTTGAAAATGGCGGCCTGGCTCCATGATATCGGCAAGATAACCACCCCGGAGCATGTGGTGGATAAGGCTACTAAGCTTGAAACCATCTTCGACCGGATCGAACTGGTCAAAACCCGGATGGAGATAATTAGGCGCGACGCCGAAATAAAGTCGCTCAAGGCCAGGCTTGCCGAACCTGAAGGTGTCCCTGATCCCTTTAGTGATGAAAACGGGCGGTTTGATGAACAGGCGGCCTTTCTGGAGGAAATAAACGTCGGCGGGGAATATCTGTCCGATGAAAAGATCGAAAAACTAAAGGAAATCTCCGGACAATGTTATCAAACAGGGGAGGGCGGGGTGCCCTTACTTAATGATGAGGAGATCGTAAATCTATCTATCCGCAAGGGAACCCTGAACGACGATGAACGGACGATAATCAACGACCACGTCCGCCTGACCCAGAAAATGCTGACCGATCTCTCGTTTCCCAGAAAACTTAAAAAAGTTCCCGATATAGCCGGGATGCATCATGAAAAGCTTAACTGCTCAGGGTATCCGAATGGCTTATGCGCAAGCGAGATACCCTTGGCGGCCCGAATCCTCGCGGTTGCAGATATCTTCGAGGCGCTGACCGCCACCGACCGCCCCTATAAGCACGGCAAGAAGCTTTCCGAGTCGATCGCCATTCTGGACATGATGGTCAAGGACAATCATCTCGACGAGGATGTCTGCGACCTGATGGTTCGCTCCGGTATTGTCCGGCAATATGTTCAGGAAAGGGTCGACGCCCGCCAGCATGACGATTACGAATGGAATGGCGAGAAGTTCCGCTGGGCTGAATGAGGTGGATCGCGGGCCGAAGCATACTCCTCTTGTAACCGCGGTTCACCGGTGTTTTCACCGTGAAGAATCCGGGAGCCGGGAAAAGCTGGCCTCCTGACTCCCGGATTCCTCTTTTGTTGCCGATCTGAAAATGACTTTTTCAGCTTTCCAGAATTCGTGAGCGTTTGAGAACGGTGCAGATGCAAGGCGGCAATAATGTTGATACCTATTGATATATCAACGTTTTCTGCCCGGATGCTTAATCGTTATCGGGGCGCCCCGCAGGGCGGCGAAGTGAATACATGGCGACTCGGTATAAGATTATTTTACTCAACAACAAACGAAACTCATGCCCTTTGTAATAAAGCGAAATTCACCGCGAAGCCGTCCCGGATTCAGGAGCTTTTGAAGAAAGCGTTGCTTTTGGCCCCGCAGACCGGGCATTTCTCGGGTGCTTCTTTTTCATGGGTATGACCGCAGACCGAACAAACGTAGTAGTCGCAATCTTCCATGTTTTCCAGGTTGTCAATGGCCCGCTGGTAAAGTTCGGCATGGGTCTTCTCGACTTCATTGGCGTATCTGAATGAACGGGCCGCGCTTTTGTGGCCCTCCCGATCAGCAAGTTCGATCATCCCCGGATACATATTCTTGAACTCATGGGTTTCGCCGGCAAGCGCTTCCTTGAGATTGTCGGGAGTTGAGTTGATCCCTTTCATCGCCCTTAAATGGGCGTGGGCGTGGATAGTTTCAGCGGCGGCAGCGGCCCGGAAAAGGCGGGCGGCCTGCTGGTATCCATCCCTTTCGGCCTGCTTGGCGAAGGCGAGATATTTTCTGTTTGCCTGGGATTCGCCGGCGAATGCCTCCTGCAGGTTTTCCTCGGTAGTGACCATTTTTTCTCCTCGGGTGGTTTACGTTTATTAATTGGTATCGGTCCATCATACATGATGAGCCTGCCGAGAACAACAGTTTGCCGCCCCAATACCTCCGCTGTATTCCCTGAGTTTTCTGCAAATTGCCATCATTGCGAGGAGCAAAGCGACGAAGCAATCCAGTATTTCCAACTGGTAAATGTCCCTGGATTGTCTTCGCTACGCTAGCAATGACGGAATTTGTGGCTTTTAGCAACGCCATCAGTCGTCGGCTAATTTCGCAAAAAGTATCGGGATGGTTAAGCAAAAATCGTCAGATCCCAGACGCGCGAATTTCGAGGAATAAAGCGTACTTCAGTACGCTGCAATAACGAGACAATTTGCAGAAACGCCGGAGTTGGCAACTTTTTGCGACGCCATCAGTTGTTGGCGAATTTCGCAAAAAGTCACGTGATGGCTAAGCAAAAAATCGTCAGATCCAAGGCGCGCGAATTTCGAGGAATGAAGCGTACTTCAGTACGCTGCAATGACAAGACAATTTGCAGCAACGCCGGAGCTGGGGATTTTTGCGACGCCATCAGTTGTTGACTGATTTCTGTCGACTGCGATATGCTTTTCTTCATCGCCGTTAATTTCTATTAAGGAGAAAGTTATGGAAGAAAAGAAGATGGCGCCATGTGTGAAATGCGGAAAATCATCTAATGCCTTAAAGGAGTGTCTCTGTTGCTATACTTTTTTCTGTGATGAGTGTTATCCACCCAAAACCATTGAAAAAGACGGAATACCCGAGCTTATCAATTGTTGCCCAAATTGCGAATCCGGTGATGTAGAGTATTTGAAAGGAAAGTGAAAAGAGCGTGACCATCCGGAGAATTTGCAAGATCGCTAATTTTTAAGATAAAACTGTTGACCGTAAGAATTTAATGGTTTAGTTTCATTCTTAAATGCTTTGTTTCATCTTCCTCCTTTACGGGCTCTGCTATCGGTGTTCCTCCCCCCCCTGTTTATCCGATAGCAGGGTCTGTTTTCCCCCAAGCATCTTGACCGTTAATTTCCTGTGATGAACCCCCTTTAACGATTTAAAGCTCATGTGCAGGCTTAAAACTTTTCTCGTCTTCACGTGTGACTATCCTCAAAGCGATCAATTTATTGGTATGTCGTGCGATGCCGCCTTGCATCTGCACCGTTCCCGACCGCTCACGGATTAAGGTTTAATACAATATGAAGGAT
Organism: Desulfobacterales bacterium; assembly: GCA_024637225.1. Taxonomy (GTDB): domain Bacteria; phylum Desulfobacterota; class Desulfobulbia; order Desulfobulbales; family JAGXFP01; genus JAGXFP01. Next base: position 12,489 of record JAGXFP010000020.1, on the reverse strand, counting down.
ATGAAGGATATGAAGGATAAAAAAAGGACCGATCTTGAAAGAAACAAAATTGATCCCGAACGAATGAAAGTGCTTCGCGGTCTGCCGGTTGGAATCAAAGAGAAAATCACCGGGGAGGAGGCGCGAGCCTTCCTTTACGGGGAAGAGCTGCCCGAATCACTTCTTGAAAAACTTAAAGGGTATTTGGTTTCCGATGCCGAATAACCTGAAGCGGGCTGGGCTGTTTTTATAAACCCGAAATTCTCTGGGGGTTTATATTGTGATAGTATTCAAGGAGTCTCAAGGCCCTTTATTTGACAGGCTCAGGGTGAACGGGTTAACTTACAGGCTCAGGGTGAGAATGGCCAGGTCCGCTGCAGGAGGGGCATCAGTTGCCTCTGGCTGTGTTTTCGTCATTGCGAGTGGCAAGGCGACGAAGCAATCCGGTATTGGCCATATATGTGTTATGCCGAAGGAGCAAAAATGCGCCACGATGCAGGAGATCGGTTTTTTTGCGACGCCAAAAGTTCAATTATCTTCAAGGGGAGAGTTAGATGTCCGGGTCGGATAAAAAAATAACGGGGATGGCCGATCAGAAGTATCGCCCCTTAAAAAAGCTGATAAAAAAGAATTTTAAAAGTATTTCCGCCTCCGGATCGGATGGGCGGCTTCCGAGTGCTCTGGTGATGGAAGATTTTATGGCCCAGGCGAAAGTGATGGTTTCCTACCCCGGGTTTGGTGATGAGCGCTATTCAATCTTCATGGCCGCCTGTGATGGTCTTTATGAGGCGTTTATCCGGAAAGATCTCGCCCTGTTTGCCGAGCGATTAGCGCTTTTATCTTCCACAAAAAAAGAGTGCCATCACCGCTATAAATGAAACTCTTCGCTCTTTCCCCGTCTTTTGCCACTTAAACGCGAAATTTTTTCTGATCGAATAATCTCTGGGAAACTCACCCACCAAGTGAAAAATGGTGGGTGAGTTTCACTGCCGGTTTTCTTCCCTGTCGTCTTTTTCCCCGCCATAATTCTTACCGCCCTTTGAAGTGCGGGGTGCTATTCCGTCGTGGAAGCCCCCGCAACTGACCAGGGGGCCTCTTCGGCACCCCGCATTAGGAAGTAGCCCCGGCCTGCCTGTTTCCCGGTAAACCCCATGTCCCGTCTTTCAGGCATTCGTTAAATGTCGGGGGATGCGAAGATGTATATCTTCCGCACAATGGGGCTTTAAGTCCTTATGGCAGAACAATCTAAGCCGTAGCCGCTGCTCTTCGTAGATCGGACTTTTGGCTTAGCCCTTCCGGTTCTTTTCGCGAATTAGTCGACCTCACCTTGGTCTGAGGGCTTTGTTTAGGTTTATCTCCCTGTTTTAAAGATATAATTTATTTTCCCCGCCATGGATTTTTTCTTGCATTTAAAATAATTTGTGGATTATAGTGGATGAAAAGGGTTTAGTGGTGGATGGATTTTCCTAATGCTGAGGGGTGATTAACGAATGGAATCCTGTGTTTTTATCGGTACCCACGGCGCGGTGCTGGACGACAAATTCAGGATGGTAATGCCGGCTGGTTTCCGTAAGGACAACCCGCCCGAAGTGCTTAATGGCGATTTTTACATAACCCCCCATCGCGAAGGTTTCCTGATCGTTCGCCCGGCTCTGATCTGGGAAAAATACAAGAGTTCGATTATGGCGGACAGCGGCATTGACAACGTCCAGAAGCGAAAATTCGTGCGTTTGCTTTGCAACAACTCAATGAAAATCAAACTGGACGGGCAGCACCGGATTGTTCTCAATCAGGGGCTGCGGCAGAAACTTGAGTTTTCCACCGATGAACCGCGCCAGAAAATAGTTGTGGTCGGCTGCGGTGATTTTTTGGAGATCTGGCCGGAGGATATCTACCGCGGCGAGGATGATTCGACCATGGAGCTTTCCAACTTTATCGATACTTTTGACGGACGTTAAGCGTTTACGAGAAGGGCAGCCGATGTTCAGCAGACATACTCTTATAACCTCCCTTGATATCGGGGCAAGTTCGACAAAGGCGGTAATTGCCGAGACGGACGGTCGGGGTTATGTCGAGCATCTCGGCCATGGTCAAGTCGTCACCGCCGGTTTGAAGAATGATGTCATTAACGATATCCGGGCGCTGGGTGAAAGTATAGGCAACTGTCTGGAACAGGCGGAAGAGATGGCCTCGGTCCGGGCCGGTTCCCTGGTGGTGAGCATCGGCGGGGAACACGTTCGCATCATGGAAAGCCGGGGAGGGATTCCTCTTCAGCACGGCAGAGGCGACGTCCGCGGCAGATATATCAACCGCCAGGATATAAAAAAGGCTATCGATAACGCCGGAGCGGCGTCACTTTCCGCCGATTTACAGGTATTGCACATCCTGCCGATCAATTATTACGTCGATAACCAGAAGGTAAGAAATCCGGATGGCCTGAACGGCACCCGCCTCGATGTTGAGGTGATGATTATTGCCGCCAGGCAAGCCGTCCTGAACACTATCGTCAAGGCGGCCGAATATGCCGACTGCCGGATCAGTAAATTCTGTTACCGGTCCCTGGCCACGGGCCGAGCCGTGATGAGCATCCGGGAAATGGACATGGGCTGCTGCCTGATTGACGTCGGCGGGCGCCATACCGACATCGCCGTTTTCAAGCAGGGCAGGATGGTTTTCACGTCAACCCTGACCCTTGGTGGCGAGAACATAACCGCCGATACCAGCAGCCTTTTTGAGATCGGGTGGGATGAGGCGGAAAAAATAAAATTAACTTACGGGCACTGCACGGCAAAATTGACCGATGATGTCGAGTTCCAGGTGACCGGGGTCAGGGACGGGGCCCTGTGGCGGACCGTTCGGCAATCGGAGTTCGGCACCCAGGTAGTTCAGCCCAGGGTCGAGGAGATCGTCGAAGAGGCGATGAAGGTGATATCCAATACGGTCGACCAGACCGAATTCCCGGGCGGAGTTGTGCTGACCGGAGGGGTAACCCGGGTGCCCGGATTTGTCGGACTCGCATCGGCGATTCTACCGGTTGCGGTAAAGAGCGGCCAGAACAGCGGACTTGAAAATATGAATGAGATTTCGGCTTCTCCAGATTTTTCCACAGCCCTGGGACTTGTCTTGATGGATATGGAAAGACGGATGAACCGCCGCGAAGATGTGATGGATAACCCCCTGTCGCGATGGTGCGGCAGGTTTTTACGAAAGATTCACACTGTATTATAAAGCTGAGTTGGGCAGCTCGCCTGCCCAAACGAAACTTATGCCCAGCGGGTATAAGTTTGAGACTGTAAGAGGTTTATTATGATTCCGGAAAATTCAGACTACCAATTTTCTCTTGCCGAGGAAGAAACTAAGACCAGAATGGTGGCGCTTGGTGTTGGCGGCATGGGCGGCAACGCCATGGAAAATCTTGCCGCAACCGGGATTGACGGACTGGAAATCTATTCGGTAAATACCGATATGCAGGCCCTGGGCAAATGTACCGGCAGCCGGCCCGTGCAGATCGGGTCCCGGCGAACGGCCGGTAAAGGCGCCGGCGGAAACAGTGAGACCGGGCGCCTTTCAGCCGAAGACGATATGGATTTATTGCGGGAGTTGGTGGAAGGCGCCGAGCTGGTCTTTATCGCAGCCGGCATGGGTGGCGGCACCGGTACCGGGGCTGCGCCGGTAATCGCCGGTATCTGCCGCGAACTGGGCATCCTCACGGTAGCCATAGTTACCACCCCCATGGTCTGCGAGGGTGAGAAACGGCTGAAAAAGTCCCGGCGGGGGCTCTCGGATCTTCGCAATCAGGTCGACTCGCTGGTGGTTGTCGAAAATGAAAAGCTGTCCCTGATTATGGATAGCGATGACGTCTCGATTATCGAGGTGTTCAGGAAAGCCGACAATGTCCTGGTCGACGGAATCGCGGCGATCAACGGCATGATAAATTCCCATGGTTATATAAACCTGGATCTGGCCGATCTGCGCAATGTCCTGAAGCGCCCGTCGGAAAAAGATTGCGCGGATGCCCTGATTACAGTCGGCAGCGCCGAAGGTGAGAACCGGGCCGCGGTCGCGGCGGCCCTGGCCATGGAGAATCCTCTCCTGGCCAACGGCGATATAAAAGGGGCAACCAGCCTGTTGATTAACGTCTCCGCCAATGAAAATATGGGATTGAATGAAGCCCATGGCGTTGTTCAGGCCATCACCGATCGGGCGGGTGAGGGTGAGCGGGAGATATTTATGGGCATTGTCACTGATAATTCCCTGGGCGACAGGCTGAGTGTGACGCTAATCGCCACCGGCTCACGATCAGCTAAGCAGCAAAAGCTGTCCGGACCCGAAATAATTGTCCCGGAAACCCGGCGGATGGCGCCTGAACTTCGGGAAATCAAGAGTGAGAGGGTTCCATCTCCCATTCAGCTTGATGAAGAAGAGACCGGCCGCTTAACCTCGGGCGCCCCTTATCGCAGCAAACGGTTCGGAGCCGACAGTATGGAAAATTTCGGCACTTCTCCTCTTGTAGCCCATGACGAGTGGCAGCTCCCCGCTTACTCCAGGCGGCAATGCCGCTACTCGGATCTTGATGCGTCACCCGCGGTTGAACAAGTATCCGCGGATGGAATCCGCGAGGAAATCAACGCGCTCAAGCGAAGTCGAGGAAAAAATGCTCGAATCTGTCGTGAACCGGCCCTGCGCCTGGCCTGTTGACCTATTACCTGAATGTGAATGCCCAATAACGCCGCATCTGCCGCCTTGGCAACTCCCTGATATACCATTATTTTATCAAGATCGTTGCCGCCTTGTATCTGCACCGTTCTCTAGCGCACACAAGGATTCAGGAATTATTTTTATTGCCCGCCCGCCTGTCGACTTCGGTTCCCCCCTTTATCGGATTCGGCAGGCGGGGTTTTTAAAAAGTTAAAAAAAATCCTTTCTGTTTGCCGTGAAGTCCACCTTGCCGTGCCTTCCCCCGGGTTATTCCAGATAAATTCCTGCCCTCTTTGATCCTCGATTGTTTTCTACCCCTTAAAGGACTATATTAGTGACTTATTTTTATCCCGACGAGGAATGGATTATTGCCTCAACTGCTCTATGTCCTTTTCGTTTTCCGGATTTTACTCAATGGTCCGCCAAAATGATAAGTTCGCAAAAAGTCTGAGATGGCTAAGCAAAAAGTTCGATGCGCCATGATCGGATTGTCTGCCCCTTTTGGGTGCTTTTTGCGACGCCAATCAAAGTTAGAAGTTTTAGTTTTTTCTCGAGAATCAGTTAATCTTCCGGCCGATTGAACCGGCCGGGATTGTGGAGAATTTTATGGTTACCGTCCTGCGGGAAGAAAAAGCCTCCTTGGTAAGGGCTGTATTCAGCAGGAGGATGTTGATCTGCTGTTTTAACGGATTGGCGGCGGGGATGCCGCTTTTTTTCCTTTACCACCTGATTCCGGCCTGGTTGAGATCGGAAAATGTCGATTTGAAAACGATCGGTCTTTTTTCGCTGGTCGGCATTCCCTACACCTGGAAGTTTGTCTGGTCGCCGATCATGGACCGCTACATCCCCCCTTTCTTGGGAAGGAGGCGGGGCTGGATGTTGATCACCCAGGTCTTTCTCCTGCTCTCCATGGCCTCGATGGGGTTTTTTGATCCGGTCAGCAGTATCTGGTTGATCGCCGCTCTGGCCACGACCGTGGCTTTTTTCTCGGCAAGTCAGGATGTCGTCCTCGACGCCTACCGTCGAGAATTGCTGCCCGAGGAAGAACTGGGGCTCGGCAATTCGATGTATGTCAACGGCTATCGGGCCGCGGTTTTTATCCCCGGCGGTCTGGGCCTCATCCTCGGCGACTATCTGCCCTGGCCCGCGGTGTTCGTGATCATCGGTTCTTTCATGTTGATCGCGATAATCAAGACCCTCTTGATTAAAGAAGCCCGGAAGACAATCGCCGCCCCGAAAAACCTGCACGAAGCGGTTGTAAAGCCTTTTGTGGAATTCTTTGGCAGGGATGGCGGAATCAGACGCGGCCTGTTGATCCTGGCTTTTCTCTTCCTCTACAAGATCGGCGACAATATGGCGACGGCCCTCTCTACCCCTTTCTATCTGGACATGGGGTTTTCTAAAACCGTGATCGGCTCTCTGGTCAAATTGATCAATTTCTGGGCGATGATAATCGGTTCATTTATCGGCGGGGCTACTATTTACAAGATCGGCATCAATCGCTCCCTCTGGATATTCGGAGTGGTGCAGATGGTATCGATCCTCGGTTTTGCCTTGCTGGCCAAGGTGGGACACAATGTCGCTTTGCTCGGTTTTGTCATCGGCTTCGAATACCTGGGTGTCGGTCTCGGAACCACGGCCCTGGTGGCCTTTATGGCAAGAGCTACGAGCATGAACTTTACCGCGACCCAGTTTGCCCTGTTTTCAAGCCTGATCGCCCTGCCTCGTACTTTCGCCAATGCGACCACCGGTTTTCTGATCGAAGGGGTCAGGGTCACGGATGGCTTTTATTACAATCTCCTGGGCCAATGGGATGGCATGGGTTACACAACTTTCTTCATATTTTGCACACTTTCCGCAATCCCCGGCATGATGCTGCTGAAGTGGGTCGCCCCCTGGCGTGCCGATTCGGCCGATAAACTCCTCAATCCTTAACGGCTATAGGACGGTTACCTTTCCCTAATCACGGTGAAGAAAGTGCATGCCGCATTCAGGACATCTGAATTAACGGGTAATCTGTTGTTTGGCAACTCGTTGATATACCATCAATATAATCAATATTGCCGCCTTCTTCCGAATGCTCACTAATTCAGGAAGATAATTTTATTGATATGCCTTATTTCGGTACACCTGGATTTTTCGGCGGAAGGTTGAATTGCAATAAGCAGATTAATTTTGTCTTGCTGTTCTGCTGAATAGATGGGCTGAGGGGGTTGGCTCTAGATGAAATGCTATTCTTTAAATAACGATAAAACAGTTAGTTGTGTTGCCTTGCTTTCGGCCGCGGTTAGTTGTTTCTTGAAATTATCAGTTGTTGTTTTGTCCGGATTCAGCGGAGAAATTGACCGATTATCCATTTATTCTTTACTTGCTTTTTCATCATGGGTATTATTGTCCTGATTTTAAAGGAAAAATCATTTTAACGATTGTTCATTTACAGATAAATTAACATCCAAGACCGACCAGTTATTGTTTTTGTGCTGATGTCGTTTGGTTGATTGGAGAGGAAAAATGATCAGGAGTAGAAAACTTAAGAATTGTTTTTGTCTTGCTCTGGCCGCTCTTTTTTTACTAAGCGGATGTGCAACCAGAGAAACCGGTTTTTCCAAATCAGATCGCAGTAGCGGTGAGAAACTTTATCTGGCTGATACTGAAGCTCGAGAAATCAGATATGTCGCCAAGGACGGAGTAGTTGCCCGGATTACCCCGGAGAGAAGGGTTGAGGAACCCGCCCCGGCGGAAGAGGAGATTCTGGAGCCGATCGAAGCGGAATTTAAAGCGGCGCAAACTCCGGCTTCTCTTGAGGAATTTATCAAGAAATATGCTCCGACCACCCTGGCCTTTGTCGCGGTTCAACGTTTGGCCGGACCCCATATTGCTGCCGCTAATTGGCCCGGGGCTGTCGAAATCTTCGAAAGATATCGTGCTGATTTTCCCTATTATACCGAACGGATCAATGAGATCATCGCCCTTCTGGAGGCACCCGCAGAAGGGCTTACGGTCGAGAATCTCGGCGGGGGAATCAATACATCCCAGAGCGAATACAATCCTGTCATTTCATCGGATGGCAGGAAAATCTATTTTGCCCGGGACTGCGGTGAATGCAGCGGCGGCGAAGAGGTCCATCTTTCCCGGAAAGGTCCCGACGGTCGCTGGGAGAACGCCAGGCGTTTCGGCGAACCGCTCTCTTCCAAGGGACATGAGATCCCCCTGGCAATTTCATCGGATAGCAACACCCTGGCGGTTTTTGGCCATTATGACGGCTCCCTGGGCCGGGGCGACATCTTTTTTGTTGAAAAAAACCAGGGCGGTTGGGGTCAGCTGCAGCACTACCCATCGCCGCTGAACTCCGAGAATTTTGAAAGCAACGCCATGTACGCCGCCGACGGCAAGGCGATCCTTTTCATTTCCGAAAGACCCGGCGGCATCGGCGATTATCATCCGAAAGGCTCTTTTTATAACGGCAGTTCGACCGGCAACACCGATATCTATGTCTATCTTGAAGGGGGGGAGGGCGGCCGGGCCGAAGTTGTAAATCTTGGCCCGGTAATCAATACTCCCGACAGCGAATATTCACCCTATCTGCATCCCGACGGCAAGACTTTATATTTCAGTTCGAACGGTCATCCCGGTCTCGGCGGTCTTGACGTTTACAAAGCGACCAGATTGAATGGCGATTCCTGGACGGAGTGGAGCGAGCCGGTTAATCTTGGCAAGGAAATCAACTCTTCCCATGATGACTGGGGCTACCAGGTCGCAGCCGAAGGGGAGCGCGCTTATTTTGCCAAGAGCAGTCCTACCGACAGCTATGGAGCCAGCGATATCTACACGATAACCCTGCCAGAAAAAGCCAAACCGGGCGGAGTGATCACGGTCACCGGTGTGGTCTCCGATCCCAAGGGTGATCCACTGATCGCCGAGATTCGCTGGGACGATCTCGATAAGAAAAAAGAAGTCGGTTACGCACTCAGTGATCCGATTACCGGGGAATATACAATTCATCTGCCCGCCGGCGCCAATTACGGCTATTACGCCGAAAAACCGCGCTATATCGGCGAATCGGAAAATTTTGATCTCAGAGAATATTCCGATGCCTACCAGGAATTCGTTCTCGATATCGTCCTCTATCCCATCGCTCAGCCGACACCAGCTGAACCGGAACCTATCGAGGAAGCGGTCGAGGAAGCGGTCGAGGAAGCCCCGCCTGTCGAGATCAGCATGAATAATATCTTCTTTGACTTCAATCTGGCCAAGCTGCGCTCTGAATCATATATGGAGATTAACCGTTGGGCCAGGATGCTGAAAGAGAACGAGCATATAGACCTTTATATATCCGGGCATGCTGACAGTGTCGGTTCGGAGGAGTACAACCGGAAGCTCTCGGAAAGAAGGGCCCAGGCCGTGGTGGATTATCTGGTCGAAAAAGGCATTGATCGTGACCGCCTCACCGCCGAGGGCTTTGGCGAAAGTAAGCCGGTGGCCAGTAACGAAACAGAAGAAGGAAGACAACGAAACCGTCGGGTTCAGGTCAGGATTATTAATTCGGGCCGATAAGGATATTCAACCGGCTTTTAGTGTTTTACCCGATAGTTTCGCCGTGAGACCGCATCCCTAAGATGCGGTCTCTTATTTTGTGCCCCCCGCCTCTTTTTCAGCCGCTTTCCGATCTTTTAATGAAGATTTCACCTGAATCCGTGAGCGTTCGAAAGTGGTGCAGATGCAAGGCGCGCAAGGATGTTGATAATACTGATGGTATATCAATGATTTGCCAGCACCGTACCCCAAGGGCACTTCCTGCAGGCGCACACCAAGGGTTCTGTTCAATCCCCCTTAGGGGCACAGATGCGCCGTTATCCGCTCCGCAGGGCGATGGGTGCATTCCAGCCACTACTGCTCACTGTCTATATTTGACGTAAAAACAATCATAATATTCGTGAATCAATGTACTAAGCCTTCACGGATTCAGGTTCCAGTGATTATATCCGCCTGATCCGGAAGGCGATGGACGCCGCCCGGGCAAATCTTGTTCGTTTCTTGCCAATGTTGCAATTTGAGGTAGAATATTTAAATGAGTCAAGCGAACCGAGAAGCTGATTTGGAGATCTTGAAAATCACGCTTGGGAAAAACCATGCAGGCAGGCGGCTCGACAGCTATCTGGCCGATGAATTGTCCGAGTCCGGCCTCAGTCGTTCGCGGATCAAGGAATTGCTGACCTCCGGTTATATCAAGGTGAATGACGGGATCGTCAAGGCCGCTTACCGTCTCCGGCAGAATGATGAACTTGTGGTCAGGCAGCCGCCGCTTTTACCCGTGGATCTGATCCCCGAACAAGTCGAATTCGAGATCCTCCATGAAGACCCCGATCTAATTGTCCTCTCCAAGCCTCCCGGGTTGGTTGTTCATCCCGCCTGCGGTCACCGGGCCGGCACCCTGGTCCACGGTCTTTTGTTTCACTGCGACAATCTCTCCGGAATCAGCGGGGTTGAACGGCCCGGCATCGTGCACCGCCTTGACCGGGATACCTCCGGGGTTATGGTGGTCGCCAAGAACGATAAGGCCCATCACGACTTGGCGGGACAATTCAAGGCGAGGCAGGTCGAAAAGATTTATCGGGCCATTCTTGACGGTGTCCCCGCCCGGAGCCAGGGCAGGATCGAGATGCCCATCGGCCGGCACCGGATCGATCGGCGAAAAATGGCGATCAATGAGAAGCAGGGCAAGATGGCGGTCAGCAACTATCTGATTCTGGAAACCTTCCGCGATAACCTCAGCTTTTGTGAAGTAAAACTGGAAACCGGCCGGACCCATCAGATCAGGGTCCACATGGCGGCGCTGTGTTGCCCGATTGCCGGCGATGAGGTCTACGGACGCAAAAATCGGCAGTTATACGACGAACTGGCCATCCGCCGCCAGTGTCTGCACTCCTACAGCCTGGAGTTTGCCCACCCCAGAAGCGGCGAGCGGCTGAAATTCACCGCGCCGCTCTGGCCGGATATTGACGATACCCTTAAGCTTTTGCGGGATTGAGATGGGCGCTCCCGCTTTGAAAATAGCCCTGACCGGCGCAATCGGTTCGGGGAAGAGCATGGTGGCGGATCTCTTTCGCGCCCAGGGGGCCAGAGTGGTTGACGCCGACCGGATCGCCCGGCGTTTGCTAGAACCATCCGAGTCGGGTTGGCGCACCCTGAGGGAGGAGTTTGGCGATTATTTTTTCAATGCCGACCGGAGCGTTGATCGTCAAAAACTGCGAGAGACCATCTTCAGAGACCCGTCCGTCCGCAAAAAGGTCGATTCGTTACTGCACCCCTTGATCAGAACGGCCATCAACCAGAGCTGTGGCAAGGCGATCGGGACGGATCGGGATTTCCCGAATCAGGAAGGTGACGCCCCGTCACTTACCGTTGTCGAAGTGCCGCTGCTCTACGAGGCCGGCTGGCAGGACGACTTCGATCTGGTTATTTTGGTCATCGCCGATCAAGAGCTATGCCTAAAAAGGTTGATGGAAAGGGACGGCGTCGACCCCGCCGCGGCCCTGGCGGCCTTTAAAGCTCAGATGAGTCCGGCCGGGAAAGTCGGCTTGGCCGATTACATCATCGACAACAGCGGCGATATCGAGGCCGCCGCCCGCCAGGTTAAAAAACTTTACGACAAACTGCGCCGATGCAGCGCTCTATAGATCCCACCCCCAGTAATCCAGAAATCTTCGGAAATACCAGATATTCGATTTGTCCCGATTCCAGAACTTCAGGCTGGTATACATGGTGACCCCGGTCTCGTCCGGCGGACCCAGGGCCTTGTCCACCCCGACATGGGGGTCGAACGCCCACCAGCTCATCAGCGTCATTTCCAGCGGTTTTCTGCTGCCCTTTACCAGCCCCTTCCTGAACCCTTCCGTTTCAAAAAAAGAGGTGGTGCCGTCGTCGGGTATCTCCAGCCGATTCAAGGCGTCCATCGGTTTCAAATGCAGGAAAATCCGGTTGATCCGGTCGAACTCGGAGGGGTCCGCGTAGTCGAGGTCGATTACCCTGTGGGTGGCGTCGCTTATCTTGATAATCAGCCGCTCTACGGGGGAGTCCTGCGCGACCAGGACCGGCAGGGTCTGCCCGTAGACGCTCTGCTCCTGCTCCGGCCAGTCGTCCGGTTCGGCCCCTTCCGGCAGGTTGTCGGTAGGGATGAAGGCCAGGTAGCAGCCGCAGGTGTGGAGGGTGGTGATCAGGACCGGCTCCTCCTCGCTGTTTAAGGTGACATAGACCAGCAGGCCGACATTCCAGCCGGCGGTAAGGTGGGGGAGGGGAGTCTGCGTAAAGTGGATCCGGTAGATCAGATTGGTGTAGCCGCCCCGGTCGGTGGCGAATTCCTGGGTCATCGCGTAAACCGAAGCCTCACCGGTATCGACATAGATGACCTCTTCCCCCGACTCCTCCAGCCTTGCCGCCGGGGTGCCGATCCGGTTGTAGTCCTTCCGGTTCTCCTCGACCAGGAACAGGGGGGCGAATCTGCTCAAGCTTGTGTCGCTCCTTTCCGGGACATATAGGGATTGCCGACTCTCGGTGGGAGTGGTGGTCAGCAGGGAGCAGCCCCCGGCGAACAGGGCCAGCCCGCAAACGATAAGCACGATTATTCGTTTTCTTCCGATCATTCTGGCAATATCCTTATTTACTATATTACTAAGTGTTGAGTGCCACCACATCGAAGACACTTTTTAGTGCCAGGACATCGTGGACACTCTTATGTTTTATCGTAACTTATATTCAAATTCATCAACCTGTGTTTTATCCAGGAAGAGTTTTAGTTTTTGCTCTTTGACATCG
>JAGXFP010000019.1 GCA_024637225.1 Desulfobacterales bacterium | reverse complement strand
TTCGTCATTCCGGCATGTTTTTAGCCGGAATCCAGGCTTTCACTATATACTGGACCCCGGCTCAAAACATGCCGGGGTGACGGAGACGTGAAATTGAACACATAGGTAGCAACAAATTAGTTCGTTTTTACAACATAATAAGTCAACCCGGAAAGTTGAGTTTTTACTTAGCCATCCTCATTTTGACTTTTGCGAACTTGTCTTGATTGACAAACTCACAATAAGTCACAGGATGGCTGAGCAAAAAGTTCGACTTTGTTAAACAGTCTATCACGGCAAAAACACTCCAGCCAATAGCGGTACCTTATAATAAAGTGCCGCCCATTCCAGGCTGTGGCCGGATCGGCGGCAATGCCTCTTTGGGTAATCAGAAAATAAAAGATGAATTTTTTTTAATTAATCGCGAAGATGAAGATGGCACACTGATCACAGTCGGGCGGGACAAGAGAGATACTGGTAGCGCTTTACGGGCCGGTCATCTCGGCCCGCCTGAACAGCTGAAAAAGGAGAACGCCATGCCCCGTCGCTATCCCGAATCCACCCCAATCCTAATATCCGGAGCGCCGTCAGGATATCATGTCTGAACTCCCCGAAAAGCCGTGGACGAAAGAAGTTGAGAGCCTTTTTGATTCCCTGGGGGTCGATCCGGGAAAGGGTCTTTCCTCTCGCGCCGTAAAAGAGCGGCGCGGCCGGTATGGTCCCAATCTGATCGAACAGAAAAGCCGGAAGAGCGTCTGGACCATCCTTCTGAACCAGTTCGAAAGCGTCATCGTCCTGCTGCTGGCGGCGGCGGCCGCGGCCACCTTTGTGGTGGGCCGGTGGGTGGAGGGCCTTGCCATCGGCGTCGTGGTTATTTTCAATGCTCTGATCGGCTTTGTCACCGAATTACGGGCGGTCCGCTCCATGGAGGCCCTTGAAAAACTCAGCCAGTCCATGACCACGGTGCGCCGCGAGGGCCGGATCAAGGCGATCCCCTCCCGCCGGCTGGTCCCCGGCGATATTGTGGTCTTCGAGGCGGGAGACACCGTGTCTGCGGATATGCGGCTTATCGAGTCCGCCGGAATCAAAGCCGACGAATCAACCCTTACCGGCGAATCCCTGCCGGTTTCCAAAAATACCGAGCCGGTTGCCGAAGACACTCCCCTGGCCGAACGATACTGCCTGCTCTATAACGGCACCGCCCTCACCGGCGGCAGCGGGGAGGCGGTGGTGGTCGCCACCGGCATGGATACCGAACTCGGCCGGATTTCCACCGAAATCCAGGAAGCCGGTGAGGAACGTACCCCCCTTGAAGACCGGCTCGACCAGCTCGGCCGCGCCTTTATCTGGCTGACCGCTATCCTCTCTGCCATTATCGTCGGCGTCGGCCTGCTGGCCGGCAGGGATCTTCTCCTGGTGATCGAAACCGCCATTGCCCTGGTGGTGGCCGCCATCCCCGAGGGGATGCCCATCGTCGCCACCATCGCCCTGGCCCGGGGCATGCGCCGCATGGCCCGCCGCAATGCCCTGGTCAACCGGCTCTCCTCGGTGGAAACCCTGGGCAGCGCCACCATTATCGCCACCGATAAAACCGGCACTCTCACCGAAAACCAGATGACCGTCACCCGTCTGGTCCTGCCGGATAACGATGTGCGCGTTTCCGGGGAAGGCCTGAAGAGCGAAGGCGCATTCACGGCCGGAGATCAAACCATCGATCCGAACGACCACGAGACCCTCGGGCTGATGCTCAGGGCCGGGGCGCTATGCACCAATGCCGATCTGCAGATCGATGCTGATGACGAGGCCACGGTGGTGGGCGATCCCATGGAAGTGGCCCTCCTGGTTGCGGCCGCAAAGGCGGGGCTTCACAAGGAAAAGCTCCTTGAAGAGTTCCCCGAGGAATATGAAGTCGCCTTCGATCCAGACAAAAAGATGATGGCAACCGTGCACAGGCGTGGCGATTCCTATTTTTACGCGGTAAAGGGCGCCCCGGAAAAAGTCCTGAAATCCAGCGCCCGCCTGGCTGCCGGGGAGAAGGCCGAGCCCCTGGACGAAAAGGAGCGCGAAAAATTGTTTGGCCGCTCGGAGGAGCTGGCCGGCGAAGGGCTGCGGATTCTCGCCCTGGCCATGAAGGAAACCTCCGCCCGGGAAGACGATCCCTATGCCGAGCTTACCTTTCTCGGTCTCGCCTGCTTTGTCGATCCCCCCCGGGAAGAGGTGAGGGAGGCCATTGCCGCCGCCCATCGAGCCGGGATCCGCACCATCATGGTCACCGGCGATCAGATCGCCACCGCCCGCGCCATCGCCGGGCATCTCCAGATGTCCGAAGAGTCCCCCGAAGCAATGGAAGGCCGGGAATTAAAAGAGTTCGGTGAGATGAGCGATCCGGAAAAGGAACGGGTTTTGCGATGTACCATTTTCGCCAGGGTATCGCCCAAACAGAAACTCGACCTGGTCGACTTTTATCAACAGGAAAACAACATCGTAGCCATGACCGGCGACGGGGTTAACGACGCCCCGGCCCTGGAGAAGGCCGATATCGGCGTGGCCATGGGCAGACGCGGCACCCAGGTGGCCAGGGAAGCGGCCGATATGATTCTGAAGGACGACTCCTTTTCCACGATCGTCGCCGCCATCGAGGAAGGGCGGATTATTTTCGGCAACATCCGCCAGTTCATCCTCTTCCTGCTGACCGTCAGCTTAAGCATGATCCTGACCGTTTTTTTTGGCTCTCTGCTCGATATGCCCATGCCCATCCTGCCCCTGCAGATCCTCTATCTGAACGCGGTGACCCATGTCTTCCCGGCCCTGGCCCTGGGCCTGGGCGAGGGACACCGGAACATCATGAGCGAGCCGCCCCGGGATCCGAGCCGGCCGATCCTGGAACGGCGCCACTGGCTGTTCATCAACTTTTACGCGATACTGATCAGCGTCGCCACCTTGGCCGGTCTCTACTTTTCCCTGCAGTATCTGGGGATGAGTCAGTCCCGGGCCCAGACCGTCAGCTTTCTGATCGTCACCTTCGCCCAGCTCGGTCATGTCTTCAATGTCCGCCGGTCGGGAACCGGCTTTATCTTTAACGATGTAACCCGCAACCGCTATGTCTGGCTCGCCATCGCCGTAAGTGTCGGCCTGACCCTGGCAATTCTTTATATCCCGGGGCCGGCGGCGGTAATGCAGCTTGATTCCCCGGGACTTACCGACTGGAGCGTGGCCTTGGCCTTTACCTTCGGACAGCTGCTCCTCGGCCAGATCTTTTTGAAAGTGAAGAAGAAGATCTGACCGGCAGCCAATTGCCTCTTTCCGGAGGTCACTGTCTGCCGCACTTCCTGGGCAGCCCTTACCTCCGCCATCCGTGCGCCGACTTCCGGATCCCCCTTCATTTCAAGCGCCCGTCCTCGGCGGCGGTTCGGGAGGCAAAAATCTCCTTGATGTCCTCCAGCACCATATAGCCGGCCGGGACGATGGCCAGGACGATGATCGTGACGAACAGCACCCCGAATCCAAGACTGATCGCCATCGGGATCAGGAAACGGGCCTGGACCGAGGTCTCGAAGATCATCGGCGACAGCCCGAAAAAGGTGGTCAGCGAGGTGAGGAGAATCGGCCGGAAACGCCGGACCAGGCCGGCCTCCAGTGCGTCGAGCGCTGCCATTCCCCGGCCGCGGAAATCGTTGACCGCGGCGACCAGGACCAGGGAGTCGTTGACCACCACCCCGGAAAGGGCGACCAGACCGAACATGCTCATGATGCTGATCTCGTAGCCCATCAGCAGATGTCCGGCGATGGCCCCGACGATCCCGAAGGGGATGGCCATCATCACGATCACCGGCTGCGCGTAGCTGCGGAAGGCTACCGCCATCAGGGAATACATGGCAAGGAGAGCAAGCAGCATGCCGTTTTTCAGCGAGCCCATCGCCTTGTTGCGCTCCTGCTGTTCGCCGCCCGGCTCCTGGGCCAGCCCGGGATAATCGGCGATCAGCCGGGGCAGGAGATTGTCCTTGATGCCGGCCACCACTTCGTCGGCGGTGACCACCGTGCTGTCGACATCGGCGGTGACCTCCACGGCTCGGCGGCCATTGCGCCGATCGATCTCGGTGAACGACTTGCCCCGCTCGATCCGGGCCGCCTGCTCCAGGGGGATTTCCCCTCCGGCCGGGGTCCGGACGATGAAATTTTCGACCATGTTTTCGGTACGGCCGGCGGTGTCGGGCAGACGCACATAGATCCGCAGTTCATCGCGGCCGCGCTGCTGGCGCAGGGCTTCCGCCCCGAAAAAGGCGCCGCGCAGCTGGCCGGCCAACTGCCGTTCGCTGATCCCCATCCCGCGGGCCGCCGGTTTCAGGGTAATATCGAGCTGCTCCTTGCCGGTCTGGAAACCGTCATCGACATCGAACACCCCGCTGTAGGAATCGAGACCGGCGGCCAGCCGTTCCGCCGCCGCCTTGAGGATATCCCGGTCCTGGTGGGTCAGGACCATGGCGATCTTGGCCCCCGCCCCCGGCCCCACGCTGTATTGAAAGGCGAGCCGCTCAACTCCCGCCAACTCGCCGGTATTGCGCCGCCACTGCCGGGTAAACTCGGCGGCGCTGACCTCGCGTGCGCCGGCCGGCGAAAGGGCCACGCTGACCTCGGCCAGATGCGGACCGGTCTCGCCCTCGACTCCGCCGCTACCGATTTCGGCATAAATGCCCCGCCCGACCGGGCCGCCTTCCCTTTTCCCGATCTCATCCAAGGTCCGCCGGGCCGCGGCGATGACCCTGGCCGCTTCCCGCTCGGTCTGGGACTCAACCGACCCGAAAGGCAGCTCAACGGAAACGCTCACCGTATCGCCCTCGATTTTCGGAAAGAAGACGAAGGAGATCCGGCCGCCGATCACGAAACCGACGGCGACGATCAAAAGAGCGGCGGCCAAAGCCAGGGTCAGATAACGATAATGCAGCAGTTTTCTGGAAAAAGGGGCGAAACGCTGCTCCACGAAACGCTCGAGCAGCTCGGAAAAATTATCCTGCCAGCGCGACAGGCGGCCGGTCAATTTACCGGCCCCCGATTTGCCGCTATGGACCAGATGGGCGGGCAGCACGAAAAAAGACTCGATCAGGGAGAGAATCAGGATCGGCAGCACGGTCAGGGGAATATTCCGGAAAAATTTGCCGATCACCCCGGAGACGAACAGCAGGGGGAGAAAGGCGGTCACCGTGGTCAGCACCGCGAAGGTCACCGGCGCGGCCACCTCATGCACCCCGGCCACCGAGGCTTGATAGGGATCATCGGTCTCCTTCTGCTGCTTGTAGACCGCCTCGCCCACCACGATGGCGTCGTCGACCACGATTCCCAGGGCGAGGATGAAGGCGAACAGGGAGATCATATTGATCGAAACGCCGTAGGCAGCCATGAACATAAAGGTGCCGAGGAAGGCGACCGCCATCCCCAGGGTCACCCAGAAGGCGAGGCGCGGCTTGAGAAAAAGGCCCAGAATCAGAAGCACCAGAATCGCCCCGATGGAGGCATTTTTCAGGAGCAGACCGATGCGGTCCCGGTAGATCTCCGAGCGGTCGTTCCAGGTGGCGTATTGCACCGCCGTCTCCCCGTCCCCCCGGCGCCGCTCGACAAAATCCCGGACGGCGGCGGCGACCTCCAGGGGGGTCTGGTCGCCGATCCGATACACCCGCAGCCGCACCGCCGGCTTGCCGTCATAGGTCGCCGCCCTTCCCGTATCCCGGAAGCCGTCGATCACTTCGGCCACGTCGGCCAGGGTCAGCCGCACCCCGTCGGGGCCGCCGACCACGGCCAGATCGCGGAATTCCGAGCCGTATTCCCTTTTTTCGGTGGTACGCAGCAGCAGTTCGCCCGCCGGAGTCTTGATGCCGCCCCCGGGCAGATCGATGGAACCGTTTCTGACCGCATCGCTCAACTGCTCGACGGTGAGGCCATAGCGCCGCAGGTTTTCCTGGCTGACCTCGATACTGATCTCCGGCGGCGGCAGGCCGTCGACATCGATCTCAGTAATATTCGGGTCGGCCAGCAGAGCGGCGCGGTCCGCCTCGCTGACCCGGTACAGGGTCAGCTTGTCCACCTCGCCGTAAATGATCAGCGACACCACCTCGCGCCGGTTGGTGGGCACGCTGATTATCGGCTCCTCAGCCTCCCTGGGGAAAGAGGTTATCCGGTCCACACTGTTCTTGATGTCGTTTAAGGCCCGGTTGCGGTCGGTACCGGTAAAGAGTTCGGCGACGATCGTCGCCACCCCTTCGGAGGCGGTGGCCCGGACTTCCTCGATGCCGTCGACGCCGCGGATCGCCTCCTCGACCGCCAGGACGATGCCCTCTTCCACCTCTTCGGGACTGGCGCCGGGATAGGCGACGGTGACGGTGACGATGTCGAGCAGCACCTCCGGAAACACTTCCTGCTTGACCCGCATGGCAAAGAGCAGGCCGCCGAGCAGGAAGAAGAGCATCAGCAGATTGGCGGCCACCGAATTGCCGGCCATCCAGGCCAGCGGACCGGCATTGCCTTTCCGGTTTTGGCCGTTAACCGACTCGCTCACCGCGGCTCTCCATTTCCGGCATCGTCTCCATCGCCGCCCAGACGGAGCCGCATCCCCTCGACCGGGGCGGCCAGGGGGCTGATCACGATCCGCTCGCCGTCTTCCAGACCGCGGTCGACCAGCACGGTATCCGGCCGCCGCCAGACGATGTGCACCCGCCGGATCACCAGGGTCTTGTCAACGGTATAAATATAGACCAGATCGCCGTCATGAACCGCCTGGCGGGGAACCTCGATCAGTTCGGGTTGGCCGGGCACCTCGATTTCCACATCCACGTATGCCCCGAGAAGCAGCGGCATCCCTCTGGCCGCTTCACCGGAATCATCGGCCGCCAGATTAAGCGGGTCCTCCACCTCGATGAGCAGCCGGGCCATGCGGCCGGCCGGTTCGATATCGGGAAGAAGCCGGACCACCCGGCCCTCTTTTTCCACCTGTCCCTCCCCCATGTCGTGACGGACTACCGCAGCCGAGCCCTTTTCGGCGTTAATACCGGGGATGGCGATCGGAGGAAGCTTGGCGACCGGCACCGCCGCCCGGATCCGGAACCGGTCGGTGGCGACCAGGGTAGCGACTACGGTCTGGGGGTTGAGCAGCCGGCCCAAGGCCGCGTTTTCTTCCAGAACGATGGCGCTGAACGGCGCCCTAAGTTCAGTGCGTTCGAGATCCAGTTCGGCCTGGTCGAGCCGGACCCGGGCAGCCTCGACCTCGCCTTTTGCCGCTTTGAGCTGGGGACCGCGCAGGGCCAGGTCCTTTTGACCGGTATCACTGTTTTTATCCCCGAACATCCGCCATTCCAGCTCGGCGGTCCTCTGCCTGCCCTCTTCAAGGGCGAGTTCGCTTTCCGCCCGGGCAAGGGCGGTGCGGCCGTTCCTTACGGCCAGCTCATAATCACGCTTCTCAAGCTGCAGGATCGATTGATCTTCTCCGATCAGCCCCCCCGGGGTCAAATGGGCGTGGAGCCCGACGATCCTGCCGCTGACCCGGGGCTGCACCTCCACGGTTCTGACCGGCTCAACCGTGCCCTGGGCGCGCACCTTCAGCCGATGGGGCCGCAGCTTTACCTGCTCCACCTCGACCAGCACCCCTTTTGCGGCCGGGGCCTGGCGCTCCGGTTTCGGCCGGCTAAGCACCAGGAGAACCGCCGCGCCCACAGCGAGGACCAGGACCAGCACGGGCAGGACAATGCGCAGAAACCGGGATTTTTTTTCAGCCACGATCAATCTCTATTATTGGTTTTCAGGTAGGGAGCGAAGAGGCGCTGCCGCCTGGTTCGGGAAAATGCCCATGGCCCGGCACAGTCCGATCCGGTCGCCGAGCCGCCTCCGCTGCAGCGAGACCAGCCTGCTCTCCAGACCGTGCTTGGCCTGGAGAGCGGTGAGCACCCGCAGATAGCCGACTTCGCCGCTACGGTATCTCTGCCGGGCGAGATCCAGGGCGACTCCAGCCAGACGGTACTGCTCCTCCAGGCTGGCAAGTTCATTCAGGCGCTGTTTTTCAAGAAGCAGGGCGTCGCGCAATTCCCGGATCGCCCGGCGGTAGAGGTTGGCGTAACGGTATAACTGCTCCTCGGCCCTGGCCTCGCTGCCCTCGATCACCGCACTGCGTCGGCCGCCGTCAAAAACGGTCTCGGCAAGGGAGGCGGTCAACTGCCAGAAAAGCTCGTCGAACAGCCTGGAGATCTCGGCGGCCTGATCGAAGATATTGACCCGCAGGGCAAGTTCCGGCAGCCAGTCGCCAACCGCGGCCGCGGTCCGGTGGTCGATGGCCCGCAGACGCAGCCAGGCGGCGGTGAGGTCCGGCCGGCCGGCCAGGATATTGACCGGCACCCCTTCGGCCGGAACGGAGCTCAGTTGCGGAAATGGCCCGGCCGCGCCGAAGCCGGTTTCGTCTTCCAGGCCGGTAAGCGCCTGAAGACGGTGCCGGGCCGTTCCGGCCGCGGCCAGCACCTGCGCCTTTTCACCCCGCAGGGATTCGAGCTCCTGTTGCTGCTGGGTTATATCAAGGCCCGCCGCCAGCCCCTGCCCGAAACGGAAATTGATCAGCTCAAGCAGTTCCGCCGATGTCCGCCGCTGCTCTTCCAGGACCCCGATATTGCGCCGGGCCGAGGCCAGATCGTACCAGGCATCGGCAAGTTCGGCCCCGACCGTGATTTCGGCGGTGGCGAGATCGGCATCGGCGGCATCGACTTCGAGAATGGCGGCCCGATGTTCATTGCGCAGTTGCCCCCAGAGATCGATTTCGTAAGAGGCGGCAAGCGAACCGCTGTACAGGGTATCCGACGCGATAAAGCCGGGAGGAGATACGCCGGTCCCCCCCGAGGAGGGAGCAGTGGCGGTGGCAGCGCTTCCTTCCTTAAACCGGCTGCCGCTCAGCTCCAGATCCGCCCGGGGCCAGAAGGCCGAGGCGCTTTGCCCGGCCACGGCCGCGGCCTGTTTGAACCGGGCCCGGGCCGCGGCCAGATCGAGATTGCCACCCGCCAGGGCCTGTTCCTGCCATTTGCGCAAGCCAGGATCGTCGAACACGCACAACTCTTCCGCCAGTCCCTGCTGCTCCGTCCGGGAGATCTTTTGATCTTCCCCAACATGCAAAGGCTGGCGCTCCGCCGGTTGCAGAGCGCAGCGCTGATTGAAAAACGAGACGATCAGCAGGGAAAAAATCATGGCTCCTTTCCGCCATTCTTTCGCCTTGAAATATTTCCCCATCAATCTTTTCCGCCTCCGGCCAGTATGTGGATCTGGAATTAAACAGCATTCTCCTCTAGGAATTGTCTCAAAAAACGGCCCGGACCGCAAACAAAGCCATTCGCAAAAACCATTTCAGCGAAATCCGGCGAAAGGGGCCAGGCGGACCGGGGGAAGCCGACTGCCGCGTCCTGCCCGGTGGGAAGAATCCTGTTGGCCAAGACAACTTTGAGCCCGCCATGCCGATCCAGGACCACTAACGGTTGCGAGATGTAATAGCGGAGACAAAACTGTTCCTCCGGGGAGGAGTGCCCCTTTCACAGTTCAATCCCCAGTTCGGTCAGTTCCCGTTCGATAATTTCCGCCCAGCCTCTATTGGCCTTGGGATTGGCCGGACTGGGATGGGTAATGGCGCCGGTTTCGACCGGCAGACCCGCAAGGGCGATGGCGGCGCGGCCGGCGGCGAACCTGCCGACCCCCACCACATAACGGGGCTTAAGCTTTTTAACCGTGCGCCGCAGAGCCCGGTCGCAGATCTCAAGGCGCGGCTCGCGCTCGGCACCGGCCAGTTTATCCGGGGTGCGGTTGCGGCCGGATTCCTCCAGAAAGAGCAAAGGACAGTAATTGGCCACGAAAAAGCGGCGAAAGAAGGCTTCCGGAGTGGTGAAACGCTGCCTGGCCCAGCCCCACAGCCTTCTGCCGCTCACCTCCCTGCGCCGGCAGGCAAACCCCTCCACCGGCCGTATGGGATGAATACGATTCGGAGCCTCGACCGGGCCCTCGATGCCGAGCCAGTCCCGGACCAGTTCCACCTCACCGAACGGCACCCCGGTCTGGGCCATTCCCCAGGGTCCGGGATTCATGCCGAGCAGGACGATCTCCCTCTCCCCACCCCCGTAGCGCTGCAGATAGCGGGCATGGGTGCGCCAGGCGTAGCACAGGGGGTTGTAGACAAAGGCAACCGGCGGGCCGAAGGAGAGGTTTTCCGCCTCCCGGCCCAATTCCCGGGCAATGGCGGTCAAATCTTCCGGCCCGGCTGCACTTCCGCCGCTCATCGGGCGAGACGGTTATAGAGCCAGGCGAAAAGAGCCCCGCCGATAAGGCCGTCGAAAAATCCCCAGACCAGACCGATCACGCTCCCCGCCGGGCTCAGGGTATAGCCCCGATAGAGCAGGCCGATCACGGTCGGCTCGCCGCTGGCTCCCTCGAACATAATAACCCACCAGGTGAAAAGGAAAACGGCTATGCCCCAGAGGATCCCGCCGGTCAAGGCAAACGCTCGCACATTCAATTTCATTGCGCTTCTCCCTTTTTTGATTCGGCACCTGCATCTGCGCTAATTTTTTTGCAGTAAATATGCCAGCAACTCCTGTTCCCCTTCTTATACCCACAGGGCATAATTTCGGACGCGCAGACCGGCGGCTCCACTCCGCTTTAATTGGCCCGGAGACCGGCACCGGTTCTTTCGAGCCGGTCAAGATTGCCGCCCGGAGGAGCCGCCAAACTGGTACGCCTATTGCAATACAAATCCGCGAATCAGGAAAATACCGTTTCCGCCGAACCCTCACGAAACTTGACCCTGATTATAAATGTTCACCACGGAGGAGGAACAAATGACCCGCGTAGCCATCAACGGTCTGGGCCGCATCGGCCGGGCCACCCTGAAAATCGTCCTGGATACCCCCGAACTGCACCTCGTCGCCGCCAACGATCTCACCCCCACCGACAATCTCGCCTATCTGCTCAAACATGACAGCGCTTACGGGAACTATGCAAAACCGGTCGAAAGCACCGACCACAGCCTGATCATCGACGGCAAGGAATATCCCGTATACAACGAAAAGGACCCCGCCCGATTGCCCTGGAAGGAGAAAGAGATCGATCTGGTCTTCGAATGCACCGGTATTTTCACCGACCGGCAGGGCATGGAAAAGCACCGCGAGGCCGGGGCCCGCCGGGTGATTCTCTCCGCCCCCGAGAAGAGCGGCGAGGTGAGTACGGTGGTGCATGGGGTCAACCGCGTCGAGCCTTCCACCCAACTGATCTCCTGCGCGAGCTGTACGACCAACTGCATTACTCCGCTGGTGGAGATCATCGGCCGCCGCCTCGGCCTGCGGAAAGCGGCGATGACCACGGTTCATGCCTACACCGCCACCCAGAATATCGTCGACGGCCCCCAGAAGAAATGGCGCCGGGGCCGGGCCGCGGCGGTTAACTTCGTACCGACCACTACCGGCGCGGCCAGGGCCACCGGCAAAGCCCTGCCCGAATACGCCGAGGTCTTCGACGGTATCGCCATCCGGGGTCCGGTGGTGGCGGGCTCGATCGCCGATCTGGTCTTTGTTACCGAACGGGAGACCAGCGTGGAGGAGGTCAACGGGATCTTCCGGGAAGAGGCGGCCGGCGACCGTTACCGCGGGATTGTCGGGGTAAGCGAAGATTCGCTGGTCTCCTCGGACATCATCGGAGATCCAAGGGCCTCGGTGGTGGATCTCAACATGACCCAGGTGACCGCCGACGATCTGGTCAAGGTGTTGAGCTGGTATGACAACGAGTGGGGTTACAGCGCCCAGATGGTCCGGGTGGCGGTCGCTTTGAGTGGCAAATGAACCCGGCAAGCTCGCAAAAGGGAAAAAACTCCTTCCTTCGACAAGCTCAGGTTGAGGGGGTAGGTCATAGCCCCTCACGTTCTTGCTGAGCTTGTCGAAGTACGCTTCATTGCTTTGCCACGTCATTGCGAGGAGCAAAGCGACGAAGCAGTCCAGTATTTTCAACTTGTTACATATTTCTGGATTGCTTCGCTACGCTCGCAATGACTTATATTTTATGACTTTTTGGGAAACCATCAAAACCGATGAATTCACAAAAAGTCGAATACAGCTAAAAAAGGAGAGCATCATGGACCACGAGGAAATGTTCGAAAAAGGCCAGGAACTGTTCGCCCAGAATAAATTCGACGAAAGCGCCGAGATGTTCGCCAAGGCCATGGACGAAGGCTACGATCCGGTTATCGCCCATCTCAGCATCGGCGCCGCCTATCTCAACAACGGCAGGATTGACGAGGCGATGCACGAGTTCAGCCAGGTCGTCGAAATCGACAAGGACAATGACCGGGCCTATTTCTACCGGGGCATCGCCTACATGAACAAAGGCGATTTCCCCTGCGCCGTCGCCGACCTCAGCCATTCGATCTCCCTGAATGGCGGCCGGCCCCTGGCCTTTCTCGCCAGGGGCGTTGCCCGGGCCGAAGCAGGCAAGGACGAAGAGGCCGTCGAGGATTTCAAGCAGGTCGCCGCCTATTCCGAAGTAGAGCGCAAGAGTTTCGAAAACCTCTTCGGCAGCACCATGACCTCCTTCGACCGGACCCGGGCCCTTCTGGAAGGGGAAAGGGGTCCCTTGAGCCAGGTCCTGAAGGGGGAGGACCTGGAAAGACTTAAAATGTGGCTGGATAGATAGCAGGCTGATGCGGAAAAAGTGGCGCCGATTGCCCGAAAGTCGGCGGCGGGCGACGGTTTTCTCCAAACTTGCAAGGCTTCCCTCCACAGCGCTTGACCTCTGCCGTGTGCCCCACCGGTCCTCGGGACAGGACTACTTGCCGTTCCCCATAATTCCCCCAGGGTGAATCTCCTTCGGCGCCGCCAGTGGCCGGCAAGGCCGGTCCGATTCGAAACGGGCCTTGGAGTTTCAACTTTTCACTGGCATCTTTCCCGTCCGGAACCATATAATATTAAGTGACAGCTCGGTAAACCGGCGAACTCACGGAGAGGGAACATGACCAGAAAAGAACCGCTCCCCACCCTGCCCGCGGAAAAAGCCGGCCGGGTCCGGATCGAAAACCTCAAACCCCGGATCGATTGCGGCCGCTTCCCGATCAAGCGGACCCCGGGTGGAAAGATCGGGGTAAAGGCCCATGTTTTCGCCGACGGCCACGACCTCCTGAAGGCCGTCCTGCGCTACCGCCACATTGAAGGCGAATGGCGGGAACTGCCGATGACCTATCTCGCCGACGATCTATGGCAGGCGGAATTCCAGGTCGACGAACTGGGCCTTTACCAATATACGGTCAGCGGCTGGATCGATCATTTCGCCACCTGGCAGCGTGACCTGCTGAAAAAGTTCGAGGCCGGCCAGGAGGTGAGCAGCGAACTGCTCGAAGGCGCCGCCATGGTCGAAGCCGGCGCCGCCCGGGCCGGAACCCCGGATGACGAGTGGCTCGCCGCCCTGGCCGCGATGCTGCGCAGCGGCCCCAGCCTGGAAAAACGGGTACGGCGGGCCACCGCAGACGATCTAAGCGGGATGATGGAGCGCTATCCCGACCGCGCCCGGCAGACGACCTTCGAGCCCCCGCCGGCCGTGGTGGTCGAAGCGGCACCGGCCGGATTCAGCGCCTGGTATGAAATATTTCCCCGGTCGCTCACCGCCGATCCCGCCAGAAGCGGCACCCTCGCCGATCTTGAAAAATTCCTCCCCCAAATCGCCCGGATGGGCTTCGACGTCCTCTACCTGCCGCCCATCCATCCCATCGGCCGGACCAACCGCAAGGGCCGCAACAACGCCCTTGCCGTGGAAGAAAACGATCCCGGCAGTCCCTGGGCGATCGGCTCCGAAGCGGGCGGCCATAAAGCGGTGCACCCGGAACTCGGCACCCTGGAAGATTTTGAGCATCTGGTCGCCGCCGCCCGGAAAGAGGGGCTCGAAGTCGCCCTCGATATCGCCTTCCAGTGCTCGCCGGACCACCCCTACGTCCGCGAACATCCAGAATGGTTCCGCCACCGGCCCGACGGTACGATCAAATTCGCCGAGAATCCCCCAAAAAAATACGAGGATATCTATCCGCTCTCCTTCGACTGCGAAGAGTGGCAGTCCCTCTGGCATGAGCTGAAAAGCATCGTACTCTTCTGGATCGAGCGGGGGGTGCGGATCTTCCGGGTCGACAATCCCCATACCAAACCCCTGCCGTTCTGGGAGTGGCTGATAGGAGAGGTCCGCGGCGAGCACCCGGAAACCGTCTTCCTCTCGGAGGCTTTTACCAGGCCGCGGGTGATGTACGGGCTGGCCAAGGCAGGCTTCAGCCAGTCCTACACCTATTTCACCTGGCGCAACACCAAATCCCAGCTGACCGAATATGTCCGGGAGCTCGTGGAAAGCGAGGTCAACGAATATTTCCGGCCGAACTTCTTCCCAAACACCCCGGATATCCTCCCGGAATTTCTCCAGTTCGGGGGCCGGGCCGCCTTCCTGTCGCGCCTGGTCCTGGCCGCCACCCTCTCTTCCTGTTACGGGATCTACAGCGGCTACGAACTCTCCGAGAACGAGGCGGTGCCCGGCACCGAGGAGTATCTCAATTCGGAAAAGTTCGAAATCAAGCCCCGGGACTGGAACAAAGCCGGCAACATCCGCGCCTTTATCACCAGGATCAATACGATCCGGAGACAGAATCCGGCCCTGGCCGAAAATCGGCGCCTCCGCTTCCACCAAGTGGCAAACGACCAGATCATCTTTTATTCGAAGAGCACCGAGGACCTCGGCAACATCATCCTGGCGGCGGTGAACCTGGATCCCCACAACATCCAGGAAGGCTGGCTTGAGGTGCCGCTGGAGCTTTACGGCATCGGTGAACACGAGGTTTTTCAGGTCCACGACCTGATCTTCGACAACCGATATCTGTGGCAGGGCAGCAGGAATTATGTGCGGCTCGACCCCGCCCGGAGCCCGGCCCAGATTTTTCTGCTCCGGCGACGGCTGCGGACCGAACAGGATTTTGACTATTTCATGTAAAAAAGGACTTTTATGCCCAGCGCCAAAAAAGACCCCCTCTGGTACAAGGATGCGATCATCTATGAGCTGCCGGTCAAGGCTTTCAAGGACAGCAACGACGACGGCACCGGCGATTTCCGGGGCCTGATCGAAAAACTCGATTATATCGAGCAGCTCGGAGTCACCGCCATCTGGCTCCTGCCTTTTTATCCATCGCCTTTCCGGGATGACGGCTACGATATTACCAACTACCGGGGCATCCATCCCTCCTACGGAACCCTCCGCGATTTCCGGACTTTCGTCCGGGAAGCGCACCGCCGCAACATCCGGGTGATCACCGAGCTGGTAATCAATCACACCTCCGATCAGCATCCCTGGTTCCAGGCGGCCAGAAGGGCCAAGGCCAACTCCGCCCGCCGCAAATATTACGTCTGGAACAAAGACAACACCAGGTTCCCGGAAACCCGGATCATCTTCACCGATACCGAATCATCGAACTGGTCCTGGGATGCCGAGGCCAAGGCCTATTACTGGCACCGTTTCTTTTCCCATCAGCCCGATCTGAATCACAATAATCCCCAGGTGGTCAAGGCGATTCTCAAGATCATGCGCTATTGGCTGGACATGGGCATCGACGGTTTGCGACTCGACGCGGTTCCCTATCTCTGCGTCAGGGACGGTACCAACAACGAAAATCTTCCGGAAACCCATGAAGTCCTCAAGCAGTTCCGTAAACATCTGGACAAGC
Organism: Desulfobacterales bacterium; assembly: GCA_024637225.1. Lineage (GTDB taxonomy): Bacteria > Desulfobacterota > Desulfobulbia > Desulfobulbales > JAGXFP01 > JAGXFP01. Next base: position 16,298 of record JAGXFP010000019.1, on the reverse strand, counting down.
ATTACACCGACCGGATGTTCATCGCCGAGGCCAATCAATGGCCGGAAGACGTGCTCCCCTATTTCGGCGACAACGACGAATGCCACATGGCCTATCATTTTCCGCTGATGCCGCGGATGTTCATGGCCCTGCGTCAGGAGGACCGCCACCCGATCACCGAGATTATCGACCGCACTCCCGACATCCCCAAACAATGTCAATGGGCGATCTTCCTGCGCAATCACGATGAACTTACCCTGGAAATGGTCACCGACGCCGAACGGGATTATATGTACCAGGAATATGCCAGGGACAGCAGGATGCGCCTCAATGTCGGGATCCGCCGGCGCCTGAGTCCCCTGGTCGACAACAGCCGTCGCCGCATGGAACTGCTGAACTCCCTGCTCCTTTCCATGCCGGGAACACCGGTGATCTATTACGGCGATGAGCTGGGCATGGGTGACAATATCTATCTCGGCGACCGGGACGGGGTCCGTACCCCCATGCAGTGGAATCTGGACCGTAATGCCGGGTTTTCCCGGGCCGATCCGGCCCGGCTCTATCTGCCGGTGATCATGGACCCGGTCTACGGTTATCAGGGGTTGAATGTCGAGGCTCAGGAGCGCGATCCTTCCTCGATGCTCCATTTCATGCGACGGATGCTCGCCCTGCGCAAGCAGCACAAGGCCTTCGGCCGGGGCAGCTTCGAATTTTTCCGGCCCGACAACCGGACCATTCTCGTCTATACCCGCCGTTACAAAGGGGAAATAATCCTGGTCGTCGCCAATCTCTCCCGCTTCGTGCAGCCGGCCGAACTGGATCTCTCCGAATTCAACGGCCGCATTCCGGTGGAGATGATCGGCCGGACCGAATTCCCGCCGATCGGCGACCTGCCCTATTTCATCACCCTGGGTCCCCACAGCTTCTACTGGTTCAAACTCGAACCACCGGCCGAACCGATCAAGGCGGGACGGGCGCGCGCCGCCGCCTCCCGTCCGCAGCTGCCGCAACTCAATCTGGAAGATAAATGGAATACCCTCCTGCACCAGGAATATCTCTTTTCCCTGGCCAGCGACATTCTGCCGCCGTTTCTCGCCGAGCAGCGCTGGTTCCGGGGCAAGGCCATGGATCTCACCACCAGCCGGCTGATCGACTGGTGCAAACTCGGCGCATCTTTCTATCTCACCTTTCTCAAGGTCCAGTACGGCACGGGGGAGGAGGAGACCTATGTCCTGCCCATGAAGATCGCCGAAGGGAACCCGGCCCGGATCCTGGCCGAGGAAATACCCGACAGTGTGATCGCCACCCTGAAAACCCGGCGTGGCGACGGAATCCTCTATGACGCCCTGATGGACCGGGCTTCCTGCGACATTTTCTTTAGCGCCATCGGCGACGGCCGCAGCTTTCGCAGCGCCAAAGCCGGCAACCTCCGGGCTCGGCCGACCGCGTTATTCGAAGAGATAACCGGATCGGACACCCCCTGCGCGACGGTACGCAAACTGGCGGTCGAGCAAAGCAACACCTCGATCATCATCGGGGAATCCTTCATCCTCAAATTCTATCGCAAGCTCGAAAAAGGTAAAAATCCGGATGTGGAGATGGGCCTGTTCCTCACCGAGAAGAGCCGCTTCACCGGGATTGCCCGGGTAGCCGGCACCATTGTCTACCGCAACGAATCCGGCGCTGAATCTACGGTGGCCATGCTCCAGGAATATATCGCCAACCGGGGGGACGGCTGGTCCTACACCCTGGCGGAACTCGATCAATATTTTCGGAGAGCCTCGGCGCGCCACGCTCGGGGCGAGGAGGCGCCGCTCAGTGAACTGCCGCTCATGGAACTGGCCGACCGGCAGCCGCCGGTGGTGATTTCCGAAATAACCGGGGCCTATATGGAGTCGGTCAGAATCCTGGGCCGGCGCACCGCCGAGTTTCACCTGGCCTTGGCCGGAGGCAAAAAGAATCCGGATTTCAAACCGGAAAGGTCCAGCCGGATCTATACCGAACAGCTTTCCGAAACCCTCTCAAGGGAAGTCCAGGGATCCCTGGCCCTGCTGGCCGCAAAAATCCCGGAACTGCCCGACGCCGTCCACAGGCAGGCCGACCGGGTTCTGCTCCAGGGCCCTTCGCTGCTCGGCCGCATCAGTGATCTGGCCGGCATCGGCGAAGACCTGGGCCAACTGATCCGGCACCACGGCGATTACCATCTCGGTCAGGTTTTACGCACCATCGACAATGACTTCATCCTCCTGGACTTCGAAGGCGAACCCCTGCGGCCCCTGGCCGACCGGCGCCGCAAGGGCTCGCCCCTGAAGGACGTGGCCGGCATGATCCGCTCCTTCCATTACGCGATCCACAGCGATCTGCAGGCCAGCGCCGTGGGAGACGGGGAGGGCCCGCAGCTGCCGGGCTGGCGCCGGGCCTGGTATGAGTCGATGAGCGCCGTATTTGTCCGGGAATACTTCGCTACCGCCGGCGAGGCCCCCTTCCTGCCCGCCGCCGGCACCGGCCTGGTTCTGGAATCCTTTCTCCTGGAAAAAGTTTTCTACGAACTGAAGTACGAGCTGAACAACCGCCCGGACTGGGTGACAATACCCCTGGCCGGTATCCTTGACATCATCGACAGACAAAAACCGGCAGGTGAATAAAATGAAAAAAGAGCACCAGTTAATCTCCGACTACGATCTCCATTTGCTCTCCCAGGGGACCCACTACCGCTCCTGGGAAAAACTGGGGGCGCACATCATCGCCACCGAAGAGGGCCCGGCCACCCATTTCGCCCTCTGGGCTCCGAATGCCGAAAGGGTCTCGGTGATCGGCGACTTCAACGGCTGGGATCCCGCCCTCCATCCAATGGAGAGAATCGACCAATCAGGGTACTGGCAAACCCTGGTGCCAAAACTGGACCGGGGCGCCCTTTATAAATACGAGATCACCTCCAGGCACAATAACTTCCGGACCGAGAAGACCGACCCCTTTGCCTTCTTCAGCGAAATACGGCCCGCCACCGCCTCGATCGTCTGGGATCTCGGCGGCTATGAATGGGGGGACCGGGAGTGGCTGTCCTCCCGACAGACCCGCCACAATCACGAAGCGGCCATCGCCGTCTATGAAATGCATCTCGGCTCCTGGATGCGAGGCGAGGAAGGCGGCTGGCTAAACTACCGGGAGATCGCCGACCGGCTGGCCGAATACGTCGGCCACCTCGGCTTCACCCATGTGGAGCTGCTGCCGATCAACGAACACCCCTTCGACGGCTCCTGGGGCTATCAGACCATCGGTTATTTCGCCCCGACCAGCCGCTTCGGGACCCCGCAGGATTTCATGTATCTGGTCGACACCCTGCACAGCCACGGGATCGGGGTCATTCTCGACTGGGTGCCGGCGCATTTTCCCCGCGACGCCCACGGGCTCGGTTTTTTCGACGGCACCCATCTCTACGAGCATGCCGATCCGCGCCAGCGGGAGCACAAGGACTGGGGAACCCTGATCTTCAACTACGGGCGCCTGGAGGTGGCGGAATTTCTCCTCGCCAACGCCCTGTTCTGGCTGGAGGTCTACCATATCGACGGTCTGCGGGTCGACGCGGTCGCCTCGATGCTCTATCTCGATTATTCACGCAAGGAGGGGGAGTGGATCCCCAATAAATACGGGGGCCGAGAGAACCTCGAGGCCATCGATTTCCTGAAGAAGTTCAACGAACTGGTCTACCGGGAGCATCCCGACGTCATGACCATGGCCGAGGAATCGACCTCCTATCCCATGGTCTCGCGGCCCACCCATCTCGGCGGCCTCGGTTTCGGCTTCAAATGGAACATGGGCTGGATGCACGACACTCTGGAATACATAAGCCAAGACCCGATCCACCGTTCCTATCATCACCACCGACTAACCTTCAGCCTGCTCTACGCCTATCACGAGAACTTCCTGCTGCCCTTCTCCCATGACGAGGTGGTGCACGGCAAGGGCTCGATGATCGGCAAGATGCCCGGCGACGACTGGCGTAAATTCGCCAACCTGCGCCTTCTCTACGGTTACATGTACACCCATCCCGGCAAGAAACTCCTGTTCATGGGCAATGAAATCGGCCAGTGGTCGGAATGGAACCACGACTCCGGCCTGGACTGGGCTCTGCTCGACTACCCGCTGCACCAGGGGTTGCACCGCTGGGTCCGGGATCTCAACACCCTGCTGCGCGGCGAACCGGCCCTCCACGAACTCGACAACGACCCGGCCGGCTTCGCCTGGATCGACTGCAACGACAGCCAGCAGAGCATCCTGAGCTTTATCCGCCGGGGCAAAAACCCCGACGATGTGGTGGTCTGCATCGGCAATTTCACCCCGGTCCCCCGCCATGACTACCGCCTCGGGGTTCCGGAGATGGGCTACTGGGAAGAGGTCTTAAACAGCGACGCCCCGATCTACGGCGGCAGCGGCCAGGGCAATTTCGGGGGACGGGAGGCGACCCCCCTTTCGGTGCACGGCGAAAACCATTCCCTGAACGTTACCCTGCCGCCCCTGGCCATCCTGGTGTTCCGGCTGAAAAGCAATAGCCTGAATCCGTAAAGGTCCGAGACCCGGGCCATTCGCTCTGCCGGCGGCTCGCCAATATACCTTCAGGATGATCAACATCGCCTCCCTGCCTCCGACCAGTTTACGAGAGCTGACCGATTGCGGTAAATCTCTTGCCGGGCGAGATCACTTCTCCAGCATCTCCTTGAGCTCCAGGGCATTTTTCGGGGCATAGGCGTTATGATCATTATCGAAGAAGACATAGACATCCCTGTTCTGCCGCCGCCAGGCGGAGATCGCCCCGGCCCAGCCGGCCAGATCCTCGGCGGCGTAATCGCCTTCATAGGCCGCACCGGGACCGTGCAGCCGGATATAGACAAAATCGGCGGTTATCCGCCGGGAAGACTCCCTACCCTCCAGCTGATAAAGGCAGAAGGCGGCATTGGCTTTTTCCAGGAGATCGTAGACCCCCTCGTCAAACCAGCTCTCGTCGCGGAACTCGAAGACGCAGCGGCGGGCGGCGGGCAGGGCGGCGGTAAATTCCGCCAGCCGTTCGAGATTGCAGTGCCAGCGCGGCGGCAGCTGAAAGAGGATCGGGCCGGTCTTCTCGGCCAGGGGTTCGATCGCGGCCAGAAAGTTATCCAGCTGCTCGCCCGCCTCCTTGAGCTTTTTCATGTGGGTGATATAACGGCTGGCCTTGACGGCGAAAAGGAAATCAGCCGGGGTCCGGCGGTGGAAGTCGGCAAGGGTTTTCTTCTCCGGCAGCCGATAAAACGTATTATTAATCTCCACCGCCGCAAAGCGGCTGCTGTAATAGTCCAGAAAATCACCGGACTTGCATTTTTCCGGATAGAAGTTGCCCCGCCAGTGCGTGTAATGCCAGCCCGAGGTGCCGATATACAGTTTTCCCTGTGCCACAATCTTCCTCCCTGCCGAGCCTGGTTTTCGAGTTCACGGACCCGGCGGGCAGACGTTTCGCTGCCGGGGCCTCCTCGCTTGTGTTTTGATATACTATCAAGATCCATGCCGCCGAGCCGGTCCCGATTATAATTGCCGCTCTCGCAAAAAAGTCGCGGAGGTTAAGGAAGGCTTTTCCTACTTTTTGCTAATTCATCAAAGTTGGCAAACCCGCAAAAAGTCTAAAAAAAAAACTGTCATTTCGAACGAATGTGAGAAATCTTGTTCTTTAACCAATTGGAACTATAAAGATTTCTCCCGTTAGTCGAAATGACATTATGGCAATCGCGACTTCTTGCAACGCCACCAGTCTCGATGAGGATGGCTAAGCTAAAATCGTCAGAACCAAGGCGCGCTAATTTCGAGGAATGAAGCGTACTTCAGTACGCTGCAAAGACGAGACAATTTGCAGCAACGCGGGAGCTGGCGACTTTTTGCGACGCCATGTTTGAGTTTTTAAAAGATTTACATCCCAATCATCAACAAACTATCATCTATAATAAGACCGCTGTCCGGATAATAGCGCGGGCGCGGAAAAGCGCAGCGGCCGCCCGGCCCGGACCCTCGATATATCGAAAAACCGGGGCCTGCTGACGGCAAGCAGCGCATAACCCCTGACCAGCCGGGACGGCTAGCGATGAAGAATGGCAGGATAGACCCCCTGAGCTACGCCGTTCGGGGCCGGGTCGTACTCAAATACTTCGGCCAATTCTGCCTGGTCGCCGCTATTCTGACCTCCGTCACTCTGCTTGTTGCCTTCCTGAACGGGGAATTCGATCTCGCCCTGCGCTACGCTCTTATTATTCTGGCCCTGCTCGCCATCGCCTTTTTTTTCAGGAGGCTCCCCGAGCCCCGGAATATCCAGGCCAACGAGGCCCTGGTCCTGACCGCCCTGATCTTTATCACTATTCCGCTTCTCCTCAGCTATGCCTTGATGGGCTCCGGCCTGCCCTTTGCCGACGCCCTTTTTGAAGCGGTCTCCGGGGTGACCACCACGGGCCTTTCGACTCTTGTCTCGGTCGAAGACAAACCTCCGAGCTTCCTGTTTGCCCGCGCCTGGCTGCAATGGTCCGGCGGTCTGGGAATTGCCGTTCTGACCGTTGCCCTGATTTTTGGGCCCGGCACGGTAGCCCGGCAACTGGTCGGTTTTGCCGACAGCGACGATGTAACCGGCAGCACCAAGCTCTACGCCCGGCGGATTTTGATCGCCTATGGGCTGCTGACCATCTTCGGCTTTATCGTTATCCTGCTGGCCGGGGTCGCGCCATTTTCCGCCCTGGTCCATTGCCTCGCGGCGATATCCACCGGCGGCTTCTCCAGTCATGACCAAAGCCTTGGCGCCATGTCCGGCTGGCTACCGGCCGCGGCGGTCATGGCCGTATCGACCCTGGGGGCGATCCCCCTGGCCCTCTACTATAAAAGTTACCGCCAGGGCTTCCGGGCCAGCCTGATGACCCTGGCGGGAGATATCCAGCTGCGGACCGTCCTGATCCTCTCCGCCTTCTCCGCCGCCCTGCTGTGGTTGCTGATGAGTTTCGGGCCGGGCGACGCACCCACCGGCAGCGGCGGCCATGCGGTGCTGATGGCCTTGTCGGCCCAGACCACCACGGGTTTTTCCACCCTGACCGTGGCCGATCTCGACCCGGCGGCAAAGCTTGTCATGATCCTGTCCATGCTGATCGGGGGCGGCATAGGCTCTACGGCCGGCGGCATCAAGATCCTGCGCCTGCTTATCCTGCTGCGCCTGATTAAATTAACCCTGATCCGGATCTGTCTCTCCCCCCATGCCGTTCTTGAGCCCCGTCTCAACGGCAAAAGTCTGGGGGATGAAGAAATCCACCAGGCCCTGCTGCTTATTATCCTTTTTGGCCTGGTTATCTTTGTCTCCTGGCTGCCTTTTGTGATTATGGGCTACAACCCGCTGGATTCCCTCTTTGAAGTGGTTTCCGCCACCGGCACGGTCGGACTTTCAACCGGCATAACCGCCTCCGGCCTGCCGAATCTATTAAAAATGGTGCTCTGCGCCGACATGCTGATGGGCCGGCTGGAGATCATTGCCATCCTGGTATTGTTCTATCCCCGGACCTGGCTTGGAAGGAGGATGTCATTATGAGAATTGTCTTTATCGGCGCCAGCCTGGTGGCCCAGGCCACCGCCGAAGAGCTGCTCAAGCAAAACCACGGCGTGGTCATCATCGAGAAGAACAAGGAGAAGATCGATTCCCTGGCCGAGCAACTCGATTGCGGATTCCTGCACGGCGACGGCAGCACTCCGGCAATCCTCCAGGAGGCTGGACCCGGCCAGACCGATCTGCTGTTCTGCATGACCGACAGCGACCAGATGAATATCATCGCCAGCCTGGTCGGGCGCTCTCTCGGTTTTAAAAAGATTGTCACCAAGATCGAAGATCAGGAACTCAACCACATCTGCAAGGAACTGGGGCTGGAAAATACCATTATCCCTACCTTTACGATCAGCCGGCGCTTAACCGACCTGGCCGAGGGCCGCGACATTCATGAACTATCGTCGATAATCAGGGGAGATGCGCGTTTTTATTCGTTCATCATCGACGAGGATGAAGAAAAAGAGCTGTCGGACCTGAGCTTTCCCGGCCAGGTAAGGGTCATCTGTTATTACCGGGACGCCAAACTCATGATCGCCCAGGAAAACAGCAAGCTTAAAAAAGGCGATGAGGTGGTCCTTATCACCCACAGTAAAAATATTGAAGCGTTAAAAAAACAGTGGTCGCCCGACCATAATGAATCGAAAAAATCCAACCAGGAGGAAGACAGCGATATCGAAGGAACCAAAAATCTTGAGTGAATTGTCCGATGAGTTGTCGGCAAGCGGGCCGGTATCAGCCGGAGCCGGGCGGCTAAGTTTCATTACCCGCCTTGTCATTCAGACCGCGACTTTCAGATTATTCTCGATGGAGATCACCCCTGCTGTTCTTGAGGCGTCATACCAGGCGGATAGACGAACTCCCCAATTCGGCACGGCGCCGGAAAGGGTGACCACTCCATTCTCGACGGTGACCGTTACATCTTCAGCATCGACCAGGACATCTCTTTCCAGCGCCCCGATCACGTCCTTGGCCAGAATCTCGTCGGCGACCTCCTTGGTCGGCACCGCGCCCAGTTTATTTTCAATTCCGAGAACTCCTCTAATCCCTGTGATTTTCTCTTCGAGATACCACTTCTTCCAATGGGCATCGACTATTCCCTCAAGAATTACGAAGCCGGCTTCGACCAGGGCCTTGACATTCGCTTCATCGACAGCCGAATCCCAGACGATGATGTTATTGGCGTGCTCCTCGATCTCGGAATCGGCGGGAAGGCCGGGCGGTTCCGCATAAGAGATCACCAGACTGTCGAGCACATCGACAACCCCGGCAACCCGGTAAATAGCGGCCCGGGCGTCGGCGAGATCGGCATAGGAAGGAACTTCTCCGGCAAGCGCCACAATTCCGTTTTCAACGGTCACGGTGACCTTCGAGGCATCGATTCGATTATCACAGAACAGTTCGTCGATAACGGCCTTTTTAATTTCTTCGTCCCGTCTCATGCGCTGCCTCCTTATTGGGTGAAAATTCCGAGTCGCTGCCGAAATTCATGATGACTACAAATCATGAAGAGTCGCCAAAAGCAGAAAGTCTAGTCATTGCGGGGGTAGCGAAGCAATCCGGAAATATGTAAATAGTTGTAAATACTGGATTGCTTCGTCGCTTCGCTCCTCGCAATGACCTGGCAAATCACATTTTGCGAGTTTGTCAAATCATGACAAATCCGCAAAATCGCCATGGATTAATGAAACGCACTTCGATAAGCTCAGCATGAATTAAATCAGCTCCGCTCAGCCTGCGTCTGCAAGTTAGCCGCTCATCCTGAGCCTGTCGAAGAAAGGAAGGTTTTTGACTTTTTACGCCGCCATCAGCTCTTGATTTCGATCTTCCTGCCCTTTTCCGATTCCGCCCCGGCCAGTTTCGGCAGGGTCACCTTCAACACCCCTTTCTTGAATTCGGCCTCCACCTTGTCGGCATCGACCTTGGCGGCCAGCGGAATCATCCGCCGGAATGAACCGTAGGACATCTCGCGATAAAAATATTCTTCATCGTCCTCCTTCTTTTCTTCTTTTCTTTCACCGGTAATAAGGAGAAAATCGTCCTCCAGGGAGACCGAGATATCCTTTTGATCCATGCCGGGAAGTTCGGCCGTTACCTTGATCTTTTTGGGGGTCTCCTTGACATCGATATTCGGAGCAAAATGCGACAACGATTCCTCTATCCTGGAGGGGAAAAGATTGAAACCGGTGAAAAAATCATCGAACATGCGATTCATTTCCCGCTGCAGGTTGGTCATCTCGGACCGATCCCCTCGTCGTCTCCCCACCCCGCCTCTGCCTCTGCCTCTTTTTGCCGGTAACATGTCGGATAATGCCATTTGGGTCCTCCTTCTGATTTATTTGACAGCACTGGGCAGTGCCCGCTTACCGCGAAAACGGTTTGCAATTCTTACTTTCAGTAAATGCAAAGAGTGCGCCAACTTCTCCGCGGCTGAACCCGCCTTTCCGGAACGGCCGCGAACGGTATTCTTGAGGCTTAGTAACTTGCCGGTTGGTCCCATTCCGGGAGGCGGCCAGGCCGCCGAGTCGTTTTGGCCTTACCCGGCCGAGCCCTTTTCCTGGGATCGGCAATTCCTGTCCGCCACCACAAAGCGAAGAAATTTTCCTGCCCTGCAAGAAAATTTAAGCGCCCCCGGCTCATCCATTACCAGCCGCGAGATCCCCGGCAAGGTGCAACCCCGCGCCCCGGCGGCGAAACCGGCCTGCCGGCCCCGGCGCCTCAGGACCGGCTGGCACGGATCTTGATATTCTTAAAGAGTCCAAGGGAACTGGAAACGGAAACAGCATGATTGATTGATCTAGCTCAGACATCTCCCGGCCGGTAAGCGATTACAGGGTGGTGGAGATGCAAGGCATCGGCCGGCGATGTGTACTGATTGTAAATGAGCGGGCCGATAACACAGCAGATTCGGTACCCTGTGATCGCTTACCAATTCAGGCGTAAAAGTCCCGGTATTCAGGACAACGAACATCTCATCGAAAGGAGCGGATCATGGAAGAATTCAAGGCTTATCCGGTGTTTGAGAAGGCGGTTCAGCAGGCGAATATCTGGGTGAAGGACTTAATGTACGAACTTAATCTTGAGGATTCGGCCAAAACCTTTCAAATGCTGCGCATAACGCTGCACACCTTGCGCGACCGCCTCCTTCCCGAGGAGGCCGTCCATCTCGGCGCCCAGCTGCCCATGCTGTTGCGCGGCAGCTATTACGAGGGCTGGAAATTATCGGCACCCCCCCTGAAGCTGAGAACCAGGGAAGAACTGTTCATCCACCTCAAAGGGCAGTACAACGCCCCGCTGCCGGTGGATACCGAGGTGCTGGTCCGGGCGGTCTTTAAACTGCTGCGTCACCATGTCTCCCTGGGCGAGATTAAGGATATCGAAGCGACCTTGCCGGAGAAGCTGCGCGAACTCTGGCCCCAGGAGGTCTGAGGGAGGTAAACCCCCGCGGTGGCGGTAAACAGGTAAGACAATAAAAGGGGAAGGGATCATGAAATTCAAAGAGATTAAATCCCGTTTCACAGCTGCGGCTCCATCTTTTCATGGGGGTCGGTTCCTGAGACTGGCTCTGGCTTTAAGCCTTGCCGCCAGCCTCGCCTTTGCTTCTGCCGGACATGGAAAAAGTCATGGCCGGGAGACCCAGCCGGCCGCGGCCGGGTCAATCGGCACAGTCGATTTCCAGGTGGCGTGCGACGAGGCCGTCCAGGCCGAGTTTGACCGCGGCCTGGCCCTGATGCATCACATGATGTATCAAAGGGCGCATGGGACATTCGAGGAGATAATCGAAAAGGACCCCGACTGCGGCATGGCCTACTGGGGCGTGGCCACCACCATGTTTCAACCCCTGTGGCCGACCCGGCCGGGCGAGGAAGAGCTGCGGTGAGGACTTAACCTGGTCGAAAAGGCCGCAAGCCTGGTCGAGGACGAGCGGGAAAGCAATCTGGTCTCGGCTACCAAAGTCTTCTTCGAGGAACCCGGCAAGAGCGATTACTGGACCCGGATCCGGCGCTGGAGCGAAGGAATGAAATCGGCCTACCTCGCCAACCGGGATGATCCCGATACGGCGGCCCTCTACGCGCTGTCCCGGATAACCCTGGCCGGGCGGGCGGAAGATCGCGAGCCGCTCCATGATGAGGCTGAAGCCGTCCTCCGGGGGATCTATGAAAAAATCCCGACCCATCCCGGCGCCATTCATTACACCATCCACTCCACCGACGTCGACGGCCGCGCCGGAAATGCCCCGGACATGGTGGAGGCCTACGGCAAAATCGCCCCGGAGGTCCCCCACGCCCTGCATATGGCCTCGCATATCTATGTCCGCCTGGGAGATTGGCCCAAGGTTATCGACCTGAACCGGCGCTCGGCCGATGCCGCCCTGAAAGAGTCGGATGACGAGACGATTTCCCACCACTACATCCATGCTCTGGATTATCTGCTCTATGCCTATCTTCAGCAGGGACAGGACCAAAAAGCCACGAAGGTTCTGGAGGAAGCAATGAAAGTCCGGAAACATCAGCCGAGTTTTATCAGCGCCTACCACGCGGCCGCCATGCCGGCCCGCCATGCCGTGGAACGGCGTCGATGGCTCGAGGCGACCGTTCTGCAACCGCGGACCCCGGAATACCTGCCGTGGGATGAAGCCCGATGGCCTGAAGGAGTTACCTGGTTCGCCCTCGGTCTGGGCGCGGTCCACACCGATAACCTCAAGATGGCCCGGGAGGCCGAGAAGCGGCTGGTGGAGCTTCGCGAGGGAACCATAAAGGCCGGGGAAGAGAACCTCGCAAGCTATATCGAAATCGACCGGCTGATCCTCTCCGGCTTGATTAAATGGGCGGAAGATGATGGAGATCAAGCCCGCGAATTAATCAGTGCGGCCGCGAAACTGGAGAAGAAAGTCGAAAAAAACCCCACGACCCCGGGCAGCCTCCTGCCGCCAAGCGAGGCCCTGGGCAACCTCCTGATGGATTTGAATCGCCCAGCCGCGGCCCTTGAGGCCTACCGGGAATCTGATAAAATCTGGCCCAAACGCTACCACACCACTCTCGGCGCAGCCCGGGCCGCCGCAGCCGCCGGTGACCCGGATACAGCCAGAACCTATTATCAGCGCTTGCTTGAATTCACTAAAGATTCACGGCGCGCGGGGGTGATCGAGGCAAGGGAATTCCCGGCGGTTAAACTTGGGATCGAACCCCGGTAAACGGGAGAGGAGTGCGGGGAAGTTGAGCGGTTATCTCCGCCCTCCCAAATTTTTCCGTTACGCCTCGCATAGCCGGTGGGGAGAGGGCTGCCCGAAAAGGCCTCCCGGAACCAGGGCCTAGTTCCGCTCGAGCTTGCGGGTAATGATGTGCTTGAGGGATTCGATCAACTTGCCGGCCTCCCGCTTGCTCATCTTCTCGATCGAATCGGTGTGGTAGTACTTCCTGAGGAAATTGCCGAAATGGGCGGGATCCCAGCCCAGATCGTCGACCAGGTGGCGGATGTAGAGCCGCTGGCGGAAGGTCATCCCGTCGGCCCTGAGCCGATAATCCTTGCTGCGGGCGAAATAACGCATCAGCTTGCGGAACCCAGCCTGGTCAAGATCGCGGCTGCTCCGCACCCCGGTAACCTTCTCCAGGGTGTCCCGATACTCCCGGTCGGAAAGTCCCAGCTCCTTGACGGTTATATGGATAACGGCAAGTTTGGCGCGATCGAGCATTGCAGACCCTTATTCAGCACTAGCGGTTTTGGTTAAAATAAGCCGGAGCAGGACCTAACCTTTTGATCACACATATGATCATTTGATAAATTTGCATAAACTGATTGACCGGTCATTGCGTCCGCCCAGCCAGAGCCTGTCGAAGGAAGGTTTTTCGACTTTTTGGAAACTCGTTATAATTCAGTATAGGCGCCCTCTTTCCTCCTGACCACCCAATTTCATTAAAAGTTCTCCGGACGAAGTTAATTCCAGGATCTGAAAGCGCCAGCCGGCGGAAAACCGACTTCTTCCACGAGTTTCTTGCTCTTATTACTATCACTTACCTTGCAATTAGATATGGTTTTCCGGAACCTGACATGGTCCATTATTTTCAGCTTTCTATCCGGCCGGAACTTCCTCTTGTTTTCACCCATGAATGTGATAGTATTCCGGCTGATGATCCATTCAACAGATAAATTGACAAGTGGAAATAACTTTCCACTTTCGGCCGTTAATATCCGAATAAGAGGAAAAACATTCCATATATAAGGTAATATCATGGAAAGTTTCCACTTATCACCACTGTTATGAATTAATGTATTCTGATTCCGTGAAGCCAAATTGAAGCATAGCGCAGTCAACCCCAATCGGATTACAGTTGATATCTTTTACTGGCATAAGATCAATCATGTTGTAATTTATACCAGACACCTTAAAAGCAGTTCCTTCCGGTATCGGGTCCATTGCTTTGCCTTCGGTAGAAACAACATATTTAACAGGGAATTTATTTATATAAAATTTCATAACAACACCTTTGAGCAGACCAGAATAAGCGCGGTTCATCCAGCCTGGTCCGGTGGCTGGCCGCTCAAGAGAAATCGTTAGTAGGATTACTAAATCAAACCTTGATACCACTTAAACCACACTGTTTTCCGCATTATTCCTTTGCCCTCTACAAGAAAACAGCCCCATCCTTTTACCTTAACAACTTCAAATCCATGAGCTTTCAAGCATGGAGAAAAAGCGAAAGCAATTAGCCTACTAACCACACGGTCAACTCGACCTTGCGAGGTTTCTTTATTTTTTATTGTTTCATGGTTCATGGGCAAGTTACCTCCACGTTATGGCTTATCAAACAGAGTTATCGATATTCGCCCAGTGGTACAGCTTTTTGACAGCACTGGGGATAGTGGTTTCGATTTCTCGACGGCAAAATCTCTCCACACCTCAGTTTGCTCTGCTTGTTCAATCAACCACTCCAGCGTACTCTGGTCTCCGGCGGACCAAAATGAGCCGGAAGCCAAACCCCCTGTGTAGCGAGCCAACATTTTTGCTTTATCTAGCATAATCGGGTAGCCGGGGGTTTTTCTCCCCCGGCCCCCACACCACCTAGCAAGCGGGTCCGCACTAGGCGGTTCCCATGAGCTACCGCGCCGTAGCGGGGTAATGGATTTTCACCCACAAGTCTTTCACGGATAGCAGACCTTGATCCTTCAGCCATTTGTTGGTCATTCCCGATTGGGACGCCAGTGTTTTGGCGAGTCGATATGGCCCTTTGCGACTCAGGCCGATGGAAATGGCCAGCCGCAGGTTGCAACCGAGTTTGGTCAGTTCGCGGACTTTAGTGCGGCACCAGCGCCACTGCTTGATGTAGCACATTCGTAGCCGTCTTCTCAGCCATTGGTCAATCCCCGGAATCGGGCGGTAATATTCCGCTATCCCGAAATAGCCCATCCAGCCGCGAAGATATTCCGCGAGCTTCGCAAAGCGGTACTCCATCGATACGCCCCAACTCCTGCCGGTCAGTTTCCGCACCCGTCGCTTGAATTCGGCGAAGGCCTTATCCGACCAGCGGATACTTGCGCCCTTGAAGGTAAAACCGAGCAAGGTAATCTCGTTGGTCGAGGCTACCTTGCTCTTTTCCTGATTGACGTAAGCTTGAGCCGGTGGCCGAGGAATCGGCTGATACTTGCCATCACCCGCCTTCCCGCCCGCTGACTTTTCACCATAATCACAAAGTCATCGGCATATCGAGCGAAGCGGTGTCCCCGTCTTTCCAACTCCTTATCAAGATCGTCCAGGAGGATGTTGGCCAGGAGCGGCGACAATGGGCCGCCTTGGGGAACACCCTTGCGGGTGTCCATTCGGCGACCATCCACCATCACTCCGGCCCGCAGATATCTGCCGATCAATCTTAGAACCCGTTTATCACGGATTCTTCGAGCGACCCGGCACATCAGAATGTCATGGTCCACGGTGTCGAAAAACTTCGACAGATCGGCGTCCACGGCGACACGGTATCCCTTGCGGATAGAATCGCGAACTTGATAGACGGCGTCGTGGGCCGAACGTCCCGCCCGAAATCCGAAACTGGATTCCGAAAAATGCGGATCGAAGATGTGATACAGCACCTGCGCTATGGCCTGTTGGATCAGCCGGTCCAACACTATGGGAATCCCGAGCGGGCGGGTGCCGCCCGTTGCTTTCGGTATTTCCACCCGTTTCACCGGCATGGGTTGATAAGTACCTGCCAGAAGTGACGCACGGATCGCATCCCAATGCTCACGGGCGTAGGCCATGAAGTCGTTAATCGGCATATTGTCCATGCCGGGAGCGCCTTTATTGGCCTTTACCCGTTCCCATGCCTTGAGCATATTCGAGCGGGATAAAATCCGTTCCAACAGGTCCTCTTTGGGATCGGGTTTACCGCCAACGCGCCGTCCAGCTGCTTCCCCGGTCGGGTTCGTTGCAGTAGACGAGCTTGACGGGCCTTCTCCCTTCTCTGGGTTCGGTCCTTCGTTCCGCACGGAGGAACTACTATGACCTCTGCTGACTCCTGCCCGAGCTTCCCCGATGTTGCCATCGAGAACGCTGTCCAGTGTTAGCTGAACCGCCTGTCGGGCAGGCCTCCCCGGATAAGAACGTGATCTTTCGCTACACAATCGCGACATTTACCCTATCCCCCAAACCCAGGGCTTCGTCATGTTGTGCTGACTTACCCGGAAACTGGGCCTCGTATGTCGTTTCTGTTCGTCGACTCATAGCTTTGCACTCCGGCTT
>JAGXFP010000018.1 GCA_024637225.1 Desulfobacterales bacterium | reverse complement strand
ATCTTCCGTGATGGGGATATCCCCGGAGACGGCAAATGGATGTCTGGTCGTCGGATCGCAGTCGGCGGACCACAAAAGAGATTTAAAAAGATTGGCTGGGAAGAAGGGCAACAAATAAGGCCGCCGGGTGATATCCTGGAGGTTGACGGGAAACCTCCGTTTTCCCCTTGACTTTACTTATCATGGATGTCCCCGGAACTCCTCGGAACTCGTCGAGGGTGAAAGGACGGCTCCGGGAGATTGCCTGGGCCGGTTATTTGCGGGTGATCATCAAGCCCGCCAGCAGGCCAACGAAGGCGCCGGTCGCCAAAGTGTTCCAGGGGTGTTCATGCACGTATTTGTCTGTGGTATGGGCCGCATTCCGTACTTTTTCAACCACCGAGTCTTCCATGTCATCCAGTTCGGCCTTGGCGTTGTCCAGGGTCGTCTCGAATGTGGCGCAGGCTTTCTTGAACGCGTCCTCATCCTGCTTTTCGCTGGTGCGCAGGAGTTTTTCGGCGTCATTGATTACTGACCTCATTTGGCCCATCAATCGGTCGAATGACTTCGGGATCATCTCATTTGTTTTCATGTTTGGCCTCATTAGAAATGTTTGATTACCCCCTTTGCCTTACGGTAAAAGGTTCTGGCCCAACTCCCTGGCTGGGAAACCCGCGCCTGGCCCGGCCGTTATTGCCGGACGGTGCGTACCGCAATCTTATAACTTTATGCTATCACAACGTTTGCCGGGCCGGATAAAAAACTTTGGGACCGCAACACAGACGATCCCAAACCGGGACCGGAGAATTGCTCGACATTCCCGCACCACCTGTGAGACATTAAAGATAGGTATTCCGGAAGTTTTACCTGAAAAAGCCATGAAGCCAACAGGAGGCGTAAAATGAACGAATTTAAACGTATTCTGGTCGTAAGCAGGATGATCCAGTCATCCGGAAAAGTTATTCATGTCGGGGTTTCACTGGCCCGGAAATTACAAGCTGAGCTCTATGTTATCCATTCCGTTTATAATCCCTTCAGCCTCAAGGGGTGGAGCATGGGCCATCTTTCCTTGCAAAAGGACTATGACAAAATCCTGCAGGACGCCAAACGGGATCTATCCGCCCTGGTCAAGGCCGAAATGACCAAAGGCCTCGCCATTAAGGAATTGGTCAAGGAAGGAGAACCCACCCAGGAGATTTTGAATACCATCGAGCAGGAAAAAATCGACCTGGTGATCATGCTGGCCCATACAGAGGGTCGCCTGGAGGACTTTTTCTTCCAGCGCAGCAACGACGAACTGACCAGGAAAATGCCCTGTTCCATAATGCTGGTGAAGCAGGAAGCAAAACCGCTTGAGGGTAGAGATTAGGAAGATGGTTAAGAATCGTTACCACCGTCTGGTCCGGACTGAGAAGCCCGGCCTGAATCAATTGGCGGTAAAGGCTCGTTGACTTTTGCTCTGCTCAAGAACGAACGTTTCCGGCCGGCCTGAATTGAGAGCGGTGAAAGCTATGCCGCCACCTAACCGAACAGCTCGTAGCCTGTGGTCGTATGATGTGGTGCGTATCGATCATGTATGTTTCTTTTCTGGATTCCGGCCTAAAACCTGCCGGAATGACAGCCGCTCGAATCGTTGATTTTGTCATTTCGACCGGCGCAGCCGGAGGGATCTGCTTCGGTCGGGAATGCTGAGATGTTATAAGAGATATCGAACTCCTTGCCGACCATCCCGATATGGGCAGAATAGTCCCGGAATTCGAGCTTGTCGATCTGAGGGAACTTATTCGACCTCCCTTCAGAATTGTTTATCGAAGAGACAAAAAGAAAGTCAGAATTGTCAGGGTATGGCGCAGCGAAAGATTAATGACAAAGCCCTGATGGGAAAGCCGATCGTCAGCGTTTTTATGTAGAAAATCGCAGAACCGACAGGGTTTTCTTTCACCTTATGAAGAATTGGTCAGTGAGAAATTGAATTCACCAAATAACTGAGCAGTTCTATATGCTGTCCACGTAACTCCCTCTGTCCCCGGAACTCCACGGAACTCCACGCCAAAAATACAATTTGACAAGCGTAACCTTTGAGGTTACAACTTATTCATGATCAAATCATTCAAACATAAAGGTTTGGAGCAATTTTTTTATTCCGGCACAAAGAAAGGCATAAGGCCGGATCATGCCGGCAAGCTCGAAAGTATTTTAGATCGCCTGAATGCTGCAAATGATTTGAAAGATATGAATTACCCAGGTTCAAACCTACACCCACTGACTGGAGACCGAAAAGACCAATATTCAGTCAAGGTTTCAGGCAACTGGCGTCTTATTTTCGAGTTTGAAAACGGCGATGCATACATTGTAGATTACGACGACTATCATTAGGAGGTGTCTCATGGCTTCAATGAAAAGACAACCCACTCATCCAGGCAATATATTGAAAGAAGATTATCTAAAACCCTTGTCCATAACAATTCAGGATATGGCTTCCACCCTCGGTGTTTCCAGAAAGACCCTGTCTAAAATTATCAATTGCAGAGGGGCCGTTACGCCTGACATGGCGTTACGATTATCCCGTGCTTTTGATACCACCCCTGAGTTATGGCTCAATCTGCAAAAGAATTATGACTTATGGCATGCTGCAAATGATTCAAAATCCTGGAAAAACGTTAAACCAATTTTCCATTCAACCATGCCCAATCACGCATAGGGAAAGAAGTTATGATGTGGTGTAATTAGATGGTGAATTAATTAAAGATGGTGTCCCCGGAACTCTGGCCCGACCCCATGGCGACATTACCTTAACGGGCGTCCCAACCCCTGAGCCCAGCATCTTTCCATGCCTTCATACAAGGAATACTCAACAGAACACTTGGTTCCTTGCCCCTTTGGAGTGTTCGACCCATATTGAAGCATTGGCTTCTAGCCTTTGGCGTCAAGAAGTCCCTCTCTTTCAGCCACTTTGAAAGATCAAACCATGATTGACTACCCATTTCCTTACAGAACTGAATGGCTTCTGTCTCGCTTTCAATTGTGGCAGAATACCCGTTGCCAGTTTTACCTGATATGTATTCATCTTTGATGCTGGAAGGAAGTGCGAAGTTCTTCTCCAGTAACTTTTCCCAACACATTATTTTCTTACAGTATTCACCTACGTCCAAATCAGTTAAGCGAATATGATCATTTACTACATGGGAGATTTCTCCAAGACAAGTGCTCATTGATTCAGGCAAAGCTTGTTTCTGCCATATTTTTTCCAGGTCGACCCGGGACTCAGTAAGTTGAAAGAACCAGGAAAGAGAATAAGCTACAATTTTATCTCGATGCCCACCGAAAGATCCTCGCCTTACAATTCTCTCCATTTCGTTCCAAAGGATCATAAGAGCGATTGTCTTCCTAAAAAACGATGTCCACTCCTCTTCCTTCTGCTCTCTTAACCATTCATTGAATCGCGCAAAGTTTTTCTGTCCACCAAGGGATACCAAATTGGGCAACCTTAAATATGCATTCCAGACTTTGCCGAACTTAATTTTATCAAACTTCTGCTTTTTGGGTTTAAGTGCGTCAAAAAGATTCTTCTGGGCTTGTGTTTTTGCTGTAAGGTTCTTGAATTCTTCATAACTTCCTCTAGCCCGCTCATAGAACCAGTAGGTCTGCTTTGAACCTCCAGTGGGATCTGGTGCCGGGATGGCCTTTGAGACAGCCTGAATTTCAGGGTGAGGTGCTTCATTTGCGGCGAGATCTGCTGCTTGTACTTTGTTTTGTGTATTGGAAAATTCACTAATTAAAGGGACAAGATTATCAATTTTGGATTCATCGTGAATAACTGTAAGTTTCATCTGAACATTTATCTTTTCAAGACCAGCATGCGGATACTTCTTTTTAGTGTGGTATAAAGATGCTGTAGTTTGCCCACCATTCACAATCTGGAAATCCTTGGCACTTACAAGACCTGTACCGTCTTCAGTTAACGTCACCCCACGTGCAAAGACGTTAATTCCGTTATTATAGGCACAGAACATTTCGGGACTTTCCAGTATAGTATTGCGTATGCCTTTATTGACATTTCCCCTCGCAGACAAAAAGACACGGACGTTCATATCTAACATCTTGATCCCCCAAATATTATACATATCAGCCAATGCCTTGCCGGGGATGAAGCCAAGATATGTTGTATAGACCAAGCTTTCTTCTTTTATAGCAACGCACTGTAGTGGTCCGTTGCAGTATTCGGAAAAATCTATTGAGATCTGCTCTCGTTCACCAGTTCGATAAAAAAGGCATGTCCTCTCGATATCCCAGACCGTACGAGAAATATCAATCCCCTCAATTTCCTCTACTTCAGAGGGTTTTTTGGGTGCTACTCCATCAGTTATGAGAACAAATTTGACATTACGTATCTCATCTCTGCAGTCGTATATGAGTTTTGCGAGATCATATGCTTCATTGGAAACTTCTATCCTCTTGTGAGCTCCCTTGAGGCATTTTTCAAGAAATCCAGAAATTCTTTTCATTTCCCTGCTAACATCAGTATTGGTCACCTTGGTACTGGATGGATCTGCCCCATCTTTGTAATAGGAGATAACCAAAATGAAGTCCTTGAATTCATCATCATAGCAGTAACCATCGACCTTCATACCGGTTGCCCTGTATGAGCAAGGAGTCAGAGCCTCTATCTCTCCATATTCCTCAAGGATATCTCCCATCTTCTGGACAAACACTTCTTCTCTGAGAGCCTCAATGGCATGAGCCTCTGCCCATATTTCATCGTGGAAGGATTTTGAAAATTCAACTATTTCGTCTAAAGCCATTACATTGCCCCCTTGACCATAGCCAGATATTCATCTGTATCCGACAGGAGATCGCTGACAGCACCAACTACCAACGAATATTTGATATCTCCAAGACCATCAGGCACATACGTAATCCTAGGAAATCTGTCAGTTACTTTGAAAAGCTCTTCCGTTTTAACCATATAAGTGTCTGTGTACAGGTGTGTATGGATATCAAGATAGCCAGCACCGACCAGACATTGATCCAATCTTCTTAGGCCTCCCGAAACAAGAGAGGCTTTCTCCTTTATAGAAGAGACAATATCAAGCAGGGATTCACCGCCACCTTCAGATTTGATTAAAGTAAAAACCAGCAGATGAAGGGATAAAAGACCTCTCTCGTCTAGTTGGCGTTCATTGCTTATTCGCACTTTGCGTGGTTCCTTAGTCATAGTTGTCTTAACCTCAACAACCTGACCATTAATCTCAAAGTCGTGATATGCCCTTTCACAACCTTTCCATGAATTCAGCGCTACAATGCCGCTAATTCCATACTCAAACAGAGTGCGCAACCAGTACAGTTCACCAAACAATCCACGTTGTTTCTCAGGAGATAATCCTCGAGCACCAAAACGTTCAAAGAACCTAGTCCAACGATCCAGGAAGGCAGCCAAAGCGGACTCACGCTTATCATCGGGAACCTCACTGAGGTCTTCAGCAAGATCTGAGCACAATGATATAAACACATCTTTGTGCTCACGGTTTTCTAAACTCAGAGAAAGGTGCATTGAACCTTTCGCAGGCACTTCAAGCTGCACAAGATCAAATGACATCCCCTTCCAGTCAGGGAAGCTATAATCAGTAGCGGTTCTAGTCGGATTGACCTCTATTAGAAGCTCAAGCGATTTCTCAGGGAAGCAGCAACTGATTCTGAAACCCGTTTCGTTTTCAATAACAAGCCGTTTATATTTCCTTCCACGAGCAAGACCCTCTCGTTCACCTTCTATTTCAAGTTGAGACCACAATTCACTCATCTTGTCATTCATATAAGAAGTGCCCATTTCTATAACTCCCCATTGGCATAAACTGAATTCACTACATACTCTATTGGTGAAGCAGTATCACTCCCAGGGAAACTTACGGCAAAACCAACTACTTCATCATCTTCAAGCCCATAAGGACTTACGTTCGTGTTAGGAGGTGCAACATCTCTGTTTGCAGGAAGATAAATCAACAAAATACCAGTCTCTGCAGAACGTTCTTGTCTCGCAAAGGCTGCAAACTTCTGATCCTCAAGTCCACCCTCTTTATTACTTAACTCAAATCGTTCCTTGAGTTTTTCAATTTCCTCTTTGGACATATCGATGTATTCATCTGTCGGACTGGTGAGCGTTCCTATGGATATTCGATCTGGTTCATTTGCGCGTAACGGTGTCCTCTGAACACTGCCGATCTCAATATCACCCAGTTTCACAAAATGAACAGCCTTTTGGGGTGTGTTGGAGACAACAACAACATGCCAAACAATGAGCTCGTTTTTCGGTAGTTGTTTATCTATGTAGTCTGCAATTCTATTCGGATCCACAACTCTCTTTGCTTCTTCTTGTGTAGCATAAGATCTCAAGAAGCGAACAACATGATCCGCCTCAACGCCCGTCCAGTGGTACCTTGGCTTACTTGGATCTAATTTTTTGTCCGGAGCCCTACCTATACCTTGGACCAAGATTTCAAGGGCTTTCCAGTTTTTTTCATTGTTCCTAGGATCAAATACTATAGTTCTCAGGCACCTACCTGCAAAAGTTATCCTCATCCGCTCAGTAGCTCTGGCCTTACCCGCTGAAGTAATCGCAAGCCGCCCGGGATGATTACGAACTTTCAATCCAAACTTCTCAGGAGAGCTTCCTATTGCTTCCATATAATCAAATTCATTCTTGAGCTCTCTGTTGGCAAGAGCAATGTGCCGATACCAGTCAATCAACTCCCCTGTTGTACAGATTCTGCAGAGGTCGTTATATCCATCTCTGTACCCAAACCAGCGTCCCATCTGCATCAGCGTGTCATACATACGCGCTGATCTCAGATAATAAGACACTGACAAGCCATCAAGTGTAAGACCACGAGACAGCTTGTCCCCTCCGATAGCTATCAAGCTGACTCCTCTATCTACCCATGGAACCATTTCACCCTTATCTATTCTCTCTCGGGTTTTTAACTCAGCCTGGCGGTAGTCGAGAGTGTCACCAATATCACCGTTGACACCTTTAATTTTGATGTTTCGAATAGCCTCAAGCAAATGCTCTTTGATTTCCTCCCAATCATGGATTTTTGCATCTTTAAAGTCTCTAGATTTCATATTCACGCTTGTTGGGATAAAATCCGTTTCCCATAAATTTCTGAAGTCCACCAGTTGATCCGTTCCACTCATAATTCGAGCCGTAAATGATTTAATCTCTGCTTCAATAAAATCGTATACCTGTCTTTGAACAAGTGTGAATCTGGTAACATGAACCAACATTGTGTTATGAGGAACACCTGTAGACCTGATTCTCCTTGCGGCACAAACGAGTATGAAATTCTTGAGGGCCTCTTTGAGAGACTCAGGCAAAGCTGCAACGCTGTAGTTGGATTTATGAGATGCGGGGATATAGTCACTACTGTCAGAAACCTCTCTTACCAGAGGAAGAGGTTCAATTGCCTGCAAACGGGTATCAGGATCTCTTTGAAGTCCGAACACGAGCTCTGGGCCTATATAATTAGTTGGTTGAGGTAGGCTTATCAGAAAATGCTTCGGGAATAAATCTGCTCCGTATTTAGGGTGGGGATCTTCTTTATGTATAAATATATTTGCGTATGGAGTTGCAGTATATCCGACGTAAATGCTTTTTGAAAAACTTGATAGGAGCTCCCTGATGCGTTGGTTGGTCTTTGCAGGGTCCCACTCTTCGTTGATATTGCCGTATTCATCCCTTTCCGGCTTTTTCGTGTTAACAGAGGCATAGTCACATTCATCATCAATCAGAAGGAGGGGAATATCTTGGACAACTTTTCTGCCCTGGCTATCAGGAACACCAAGACTTGTCGCCCAGCCAATCAGATTCCTCAGTATCGACACATGTTTTTTGATAATCAGGATGATAGGGTCACCCGTAGTCGAGGGGATAATACCTGCCACCCTTGCTGTCGCAGTTTTGAAATCTCCATTTGCCGCACTGCTCGTCAGAGTGTTAACAACTCTGTGAGAAGTGAACATTCGTCGAACACCGATTCTTTTCTCCTGCCCTGTTGACTTCTGTATCTCATCCATATCATACCCAAGAAGCTCCTCATTCAGCCTTTCCTGAGTTTGACTTCTAAGGCTGTTATGAACGCCTGCAAGCACAACTATCAGTTTGTATCCAGCATCTGTAGCTTTGGTAATAAGAGCTGTATAGTTTGCAGTCTTCCCTGACTGAACATTACCAACCACCATTCCACGTCTGTCCCAGTTCCCGTCTCTGAACGGGTCTTCCAACTTACCCAAGACCAGGCTGGAAAAGCGGTCCAGACTATTAACGACTTGGGTTGGCCATTTTTTTTTAATGACCAGATACTCACGGTAATGTTTCCAGAAATGCCAATCAAAATCCCTTTTAAGAGGAAGGTTTGTATCTGGGTTAAACCAATCTTCGTGGTCTGAGTTATCCGCTAGGATTCTTGCATCCTCATTGATAGTTGGAGCATGAATCGATTCGAGAAGATTAAAAAGCTTCTTTTCATCAAGTTCGTGTTCAGCGAAGAATCCCTTCATTCTTTTAATAAAGTTTTTGATAGTATCAGGAGTAGGTGAATGCTTATCAAAATAGGCATGTGACATGTCCGCTATTTGTTCAACAATTTGTTCCATAGTTATACCCCCTCTATAATGCTGTCCAACAAAGCCCTGTAGGCAGAATGGCTGTTAAAAGGTTCAATGCAACAGGCAATATCTACAGCTTCTTCATGTGTGCATCCCTGCTCCAACTTCGCCTCATAAAACTCTCGACACATCTCTAACAGTCCGGCAGGAGGCGGATTGAGTGTCCCTGGCAGATCAACATGACAGTCTTCGTGCTCTAAACCATCCATTATAATCAAACGATGTGGAACTGTGCTTTCAATCAGATGACAAAACTTTTTCATCCAAGCTTTGCCAGAGGAGACTTCTTTAAGAAGTGCGTTAAGGATTGGATTGTTTATGTTTAGCTTGTAAACAATCTTTTCGCCTGATTTCTTTTTAAGCCAGACATCATCAGTTTTTGCGGCAGAAGCCCGCCTTCGACCTCCTCCAGTTCTTGCGCGATAAACATCAGAAGCCTTCTGTCTTGTAACTCTGGCGATACGAAGAAGATCTGCCTTTAGCCTGTCAGGCGGCGAAGCCACAGCCTTCCTGACATCAATGGCCCATTCGTGATCCATATCGTTAGAGATATCTACCTTGATCCTAGCTAGCTTGTAGTGTTCTTCAGGCTTCAAATCAAAATCCAGATATCCACCAGAAACTATCATCCTTTTATTACGATAAACATAGAAACCCTGCTGAGCATTCCAGCCCTTAGGGCCACCCCCCTCTGTATTTTCTTGTGCACTCCGGTTTGAAACATGCGGAAGCACATATGGAAGAACTGAGACCCTGCTATCGGCATACTTTTCCGATGAAAGCTCCTGCTTAAGATCATTTTTTCGCAAATATGGATCCCATGGCATACAAGCAGCAGCCCCCACATGAATTTTCAGCTTCCTTTTTCGGCCCTCCAGATACTGGTGAAAAACCATCTCCAGATACTCTTTCACATAGAGGAATTTGACAAGAAAGGCATCCTTTGGATCATGGTCAACACCATCAGTTCTGTCTACTATTCGATCCAACTCCTTCCAGACTACGATAGTACCCTTGGACATCTCTTTTAATGGTTCCAGAAGCTCAATGATATCTTTCCTAGGAACTTTTCCAAGCATCCATCGTTTTACCTTTTCAACAAAATCTAAATCCCAAAACCGTACAGCCTGTTTGCCATTCTCAGTCTTTGATGCAACAGCAATTATCTTACATTGCGAAAACGATGCGGTCTTAAGTCCGAGCCCGAATCTACCTAAATCCTCCGGGTCTCTTTTATCTAAAGGACTAATACTACCCAGCGTCATTGCCTTCACAAGTTTGGATTCTGTCATTCCGTTTCCATCGTCCAGAATCCTTACCCACGGATCCCCATCATTCCAGTCATACTGGACCCATACGTTAGAAGCTCGGGCAAATACACTGTTATCTATAAGGTCGGCTATAGCCATCCCGAGGTCATAACCAAAAGCCCTTAAAGAATGGATCATCGCATCAGCTTTTGGAGGGCAATCCTGATAATTGTCAATATTTATTGATGTGTCTTCTTTATTTACTTTCACTTAGAGAATCCCCCTGAAATATGGTCATCAATAAAAAGCACTATGGATGTGAGCCCTAAGAAGGTCATCTTTTTCCGTCTGACATTCCCATATGACAACGACCTTCCAACCAAAACTTTGAAGCAGCTCAATATTTTTATTGTCACGTTGAACGTTTTTCTCAAATTTTTCCTGCCAGAATTCAATTCCCTGCTTTGGGTCTTTGGGAAAATAAGCACCTCGCTTACATCCAGAATGCCTATGCCAATAACAACCATGAACAAAAATGACAGTCCGGTGTTTTTTGAGAACAATATCCGGACTGCCAGGAAGACTCTTGTCATGTAATCTGAAACGGTATCCAGCACGGTGCAGAAAGGACCTTACTCGCTTTTCAGGCACAGAATCCTTTGAACGGATCCTTGACATATTCCAGCTTCGATGTTCCTTGGATATTCTATCAGCCAAATTCAGCCTCTATCAGTAACCTCTTAACAATTCCGGCAATCTTGTATGCAAGCAGTGGCGGCACTGCGTTGCCGACTTGGACATATTGCTGAGTCCTGTTCCCACAGAAAAAATAGTTGTCAGGAAAGGTCTGTATTCTAGCCGCTTCACGGACTGTCAAACTTCTGCATTGTCTTGGGTCAGGATGGATATAATAATGGCCATCTTTAGAAATGTGGCTTGTGATTGTACAGGACGGTTTACCAGAAAGCTGGACCCGAAACCTGTCATTGAAATGACCCGAATCACGGTTTTTATGATCAGGTTTCAGAGTTTCGGGAAATTCTGAAATTTTTGGGGATCGGTAATGTTCTTTTGCAAAACATGCAGCATAAAAATAGCGACGAAGATCAGATTCCATGTGAGTCCTGGCTGAATGGTTTAGTACTCCAGCCAGCCTTTCATCCTGATACCACTCAGCCAGCAATGTATCATGTATGGCTGCCGGAACCCTGTTCACAAATTCTGCGCCCATATCCTCGCGGGGGAAAGGTATATGAGCAATTACCTCTCTTAATCTTCTCTCAACTTCAATCCCGGATAACTCACATATCTTTTTTGACAGTTCATCAACAGGAAAAGTGCTCAAGATGTTTTTCCAGTAGTGTTTGTCATATTTTCCACGAGAAACACCGCTACGTAAAGCAGGTAGCCCGGACAACACTTTTCGTAAACTGGTCTGGTTTCTCTCAGCAAGAGTTGCAGGCCTAACTCCCTTTCTAAAAAGGTCATCTCTCATGCCAAGCAGTATCACCCTGTGTCTAGCTTGAGGAATCCCGTATTTCTCTGATTTAATGACAAAATCATCTTTTTTAAATATTGGATCACCGTCATCTTCAAAGGCTGCCGCTTCTGTCGCAAGTGAAAATATCCGGTATCTGCCGCCAGGCCCTCCAGAAGGCTTTCTCAGATCTTCCAATATACGGTCAAAAACACATCTACCATTAATTTTTGAAGAAAGAATTCCTCGTACATTTTCCATTATGAAAACTGCTGGGCGATGAACTTCAATGATCCTGAGATATTCTTGATACAGGAAATGTCGATGATCTTCTTCTGGAAGATATCCAAAGATCCCCTTGTTGCGGGATCGCCCCACAACAGAATATGCCTGGCAAGGTGGCCCCCCAATCAGAACCCAATCTTGCCGTCCTTTAAGAATTGCACTTATCTTTAGGTCCAGTACTTCGTTAAAATCATCATCATTTCTTAATGTCTCATTCCAGGCTTCCTTATCAGCTATAGCAGCCTGATCCGCAAACTTACCCATTGAGAATAGTTCTTCAGGATTTCTACCTTCCCTGAGTAATTCATAATATTCCGCCGGTATTTCTTTAAAAGGGAACTGACGGACAAAACTTCTTAGTTTAAGAGTGCGATGTGCAGCTGGTTCCATTTCAACTGAAAGACCGATGCGAAAAAAGGGGTCTCCTTCTTTCCAGCCAACTTGTGAAAAACCTTCACCAAGTCCGCCAGGTCCGGCAAAGAGATCTATTATTGGGATTGTCATTATATGAATAAGGATTGAATTTTAATTTATTTAATTTGCTTGTTGGATTTTTGCCTTACGAGCAAACTGCTTCTTGTTTTCAATTTCCTGAACAGTAGAGGGTCAAGTCCACTTGGTTTTTGTAAATTTAATGTGAATTACTTTATAAAAATCATCTTCCGGTGATAATCGAGATTGTCTTGCGCCGGCCAGAATTTGGCCCGGCCCGGTTTGAAGATCGGCCGGTCGGAAAGGGTGAGGATGTGGCCGGGAAAATTATTGTCCTGCCTGACGGTTTTTGAGACTTTGACCTCGTAATCATTGTTTACGGTCATCAACCCTTCATCGAACGACCAGTGGCACAACCTGCACAGGGCCATGCCGTTGGTCGGCTTATCGTCATGCTTCACGCGCCATGGTTCGATATGGGCCGCTTCCACCACGGTATGACCGGCCGGGGTCATCATCCTGATCCCGCAGAGGGCGCAGCGGTGCTCGTACAAATTGACGATTGCCCGGCGGAAGCCCTGGTCCCGGACCTTTTCCTTCTTTTCATCAGCGTCATCCGCATACAGCGATTCCGGTTTCGCTTCCGAAGTGTGCAGGAGATTCTCGCTGTATGCGAAGGCATCCCGGTTGATCTCTCCCTGTTCGCGCATGATCGGCTGCGCCTCCGGGGCGAAGTAGGTGGTAATCAGGGTCTCTTTCAATCTCTCCCGCAAGTGGTCCACCAGCAGAAGAGGGAACAGTTCGTCATCCAGCCTGGCGCCGTAAAACAATTCCTTTATCCTTTTCACCGACGAGATGGTTTTGCCGGTCGGGATTTTCACTTCCGGCTTTGGCGAAAGGTGCCAGAACGGCTCGCTGTCCATGTAGATGAAGGGGTAAGCGATATTCCCGCTGGTCCCGAGCGGCATGATCCGCGACCAGTAGCGGCCGAAGGTCTCGACCAGCTCGTAATCGGGAGCGATTAAGTTGCTGTTGATCAGCCCCTGGTCGATATGATCCAGAACGGAGAGCAGCAGGAAGGGCTTGTGGGGGGCACGATAGGTGGTCAGCGAGATCCAGCGCGTCCGGTTGCGGTCGGTCCGCAGCTTTTTGAATGCCTCTGTATAACAATCGATTTTTCCGCACATATGGACAATAGAATCTTTTTCGGAATATATTCAAAGGAAAACATACCGAAACGGAAAACGGGGGGGTAAACGGTTTTATGATCCGATAGGGCGTCGGGAGAAATGTTCAATATATTGAAGAAGTATGAGCAGTTGATGATTCACAGAAGTTCGGGGGCAGCTTATTTAATTCCCCAGACGGCATTCAATAAGTAAGGCTTCCCCCCTCGAGCTACCCAATATCACAACTGATGACAAAAGCAAAGAGCGGCCCCCTTTGCTGTCATGCGGCACCGATGATAACGCAGGCTGTGGTGATTCAGGTTTGATTTTGGCTATTGCAGTTTTTGGAAGAACTCATGAGTAATGCAATAACGCAAGCCCACTTTCTCGTTATCAGGATCATGAGAGCAGAGAATTGACATCGTCGATGAGGTTATCGAGCTCCTCTTTAATGATGCCCCAGACAATTCGATCATCTATTGCGTCATAACCGTGAATGAGGATATTTCGAAAGGAGATAATGTCACGGTAGTTACGAATATTTTGCTGGACTGTCAAGTCATCACGCCCAACCCTGTTCAGGGCCTCACCCATTATCTCAAACTTGCGTTCTATGGCACTGCGTAAAAGTTCATCTGATAAATAGTTATCGAAGGTCCGCCCGGCAACAAACGCCTTCACAGCCAACCCGGCCTGGAGGATATCATGAAGATGGGTACGGATTTCATCCTTCATAAATAGAGACCTTTTCTTTTAACACACGCGCCTTGAAATAAGGGTTACGAAGACTGCTGGAGGTAAGTAAATCTACCTTGCTCCCCAAAACATCCTCAAGTTGATGAAGAAGACCGAAAAACCTTTGGGCCGGATGGTGCTCCGGTTGGTTGAACTCTACCAGCAAATCGATATCACTCGACAATGTTGCGGAGCCCTGAGCCAGGGACCCGAAAACGTCAAGGCGGCGGACATCAAATTCATGACATAATGGTAAGGCAACTTTTTTAAGGTCATCTATTTTCATATTCGTATAATGCCAATATCTGGCGACATATTCAAGTATTTAGCAGAGTTCCGGAACTTGCTGGTCGTGACACCATCATTGGCAGCTTTCGCAACCGGCTCAAGAAAACCGGTCAGCAGTTTGATCAGTTCAGGGAATCCATTGTCGTCTCAAGTCGATTCCTTACATATGGACAGTGGAATCTTTTTCGGAATATATTCAAAGGAAACATACCGAAACGGAAAACGGGGGGTGTTAAACGGTTTTATGATCCGATAGGGCGTCGGGAGATATGTTCAATATATTGAAGAAGTATGAACAGTTGATGATTCAGGCGCTGATGGTGATGATGGCGATCGTCCTCGGTTTCGCCACTGTCGACCTCGCCTGGCTGATCGTAAAGGATGTCATCGAACCGCCCTTGTTCCTGCTAAGTATCGACCAGCTCCTGGAGATCTTCGGGCTTTTCATGTTGGTCCTGATCGGGATCGAACTTCTGGAAACCATCATCAAAACCTACCAGACCCAGGGGCAGCCCCACTATGAGGTCGTGCTTTCCGTGGCGATCATTGCAATCGCCCGCAAAGTCATCATTCTCGATATTAATGAAATAGACAGCCTGAGCCTGCTCGGCATCGCCGCGATTATCATAGCCCTGACCTTCGGCTATTTTATCATGAAGAAAAGCCATTCCCGGGGCGGGGCTGAATCAAATCCGACCGATGACGACACCGGCAGCCCTTAAGTGCCTGGTGCTGGGGGCGGGGCACGCTATCCGGTCCTGCCGGAAGCCCGGGGCCTGGTCGGCGGCTGGGTCATTCGGGAGCTCCTTGCCGGCAGCGCTTGCTTTTTATTGTTTCTGCCCAAGGTTAATGGCAGCCTAAACTCTACTTTTAAGCACGGGTATTAATGGGAGGATTACCCCCTTGACAATTATATTGATTAAATAATACGATTTTTTATTAACTTATTTAATTAGTCATAATTCTGAGGTGCTAAATGAGCCATGAAATGACGCAAATGGTTAAAGATTCTCTCAAGTACGCTGGTGACGGCAACTATATTGAGATGAGACGGGTAGCCCAAAGGGGTGTGCAGGCGTACCCTGAGGTACCTGAGATCCATTATGTTTTGGGATGTTGTTACTTGAAATTGCGGGAATATGGTCTTGCCGCAGACGCTTTCCAAAATGCTGCCTCGATAAAAAAGCATATAGAAGAAGAGATGTTATTGAGTTTTTACCTCACATCCCAATAAAGGAGTGGAGCTGATATTGCCTTAAAAAGTAACTTGCCATCCAGATCCATCAGCCGGGATATTCGCCAGAAATCGTAGAAATCCTTCATACGGCTGTTGGCGAGTCCCAGGACCACCATGGACAGCCCTGAGCCTGCTCGGCATCGCCGTGATTATCACGGCCCTGACCTTCGGCTACTTTATCATGAAGAAAAGCCAGTCCCGGGGCAGGGCGGATTCGAATCCGACCGATGACGACACCGGCAGCCGTTAAGCGGCTGCCGATTCCGATAAACGGGGAGGCGGAACAGGAAATGGGCGCCGTTTCGCGAAGTGACAGCCAGGCCGGGCTGGGGGGGCCGGCCCGCAAGTCAGGGGAGCGCTTGAAGATGTCGGCGCCGCTCCTTGGAAAAATCTTGACAAAAAAAAGCCTTTATACCACTGTGTAGCACAATATCCGTTCTTTCCCCTGCCGGCCGCGACCTCCTCCATTATTGATGGCTTTTGTAGCAAGGGTGTATGGCAACAGGTATCTTGAGATTTACCGCACCCGTCAACCCCAGGATCGTAAAAATCAATGAGAACCGGAAAAAGGCTTGTTTATATCTTTTTGGCAGCGGCCGCCATGCTGCTGAGCTGCGTTATCGTCCAGGCCGGCTCGCTCGGCATGCCGAAAGAACCGATTGTCATTGGAGTTGCAAACCCGGTGAGATTCGATCATGACCTCCATCGAAGTTTGGAGATTCCCTGCGGGGAATGCCATCACGACGATAAGCATAACCCCAGAAGAGACGAAGAGATCTACGCCATTACCGACGGCCGGGAGCTGCGCTGCCGGAACTGCCACAACCAGAATTTTGCCAATACCTTTTTGCGGAGGCGAGAAGATATTTTCCATACCAACTGCCGGCCCTGCCATGCGGTTGGGGTAAAAGGCAAAAGAGGGCCGCGCAAATGCAACGACTGCCATTTTAAAAATGGCGGGGCTTAGCATGTAGCCCGGGGCCTTCTCTCCCACCTTCGAAATGGTCACCTATCCGTCTTGGATTTCTCGCTTGATCCTGCCTGCCTCGAACCTGAAATAAAATGCGCCGTTATTTTATCTTAATCGCACATCCTTAAATAAAAGCCGGGAAGAAAAAATCAAGCGGATTTCCTGAGAAGCCGCTTCCGTTTGTTTGCCTCCGCTCCCCGGCGGCATCTTTTTGAAAAATTCCTTTTCGTAAACAGGGTGGCATGCGCACCGGGCGATAATAAAATCCAGCCGTAATAAATGGCCCCTGAGGTCGTAAGAGTTGTTAAGGCTAAAAGGGTTTGCATGGCTGCTTGCTAATAATTTAAACTTTTTTATGGGTTCTTTGGGGAAAGGATTTCGGGCCGCCGGTTTGGCCGGCGGCTTCGGGTGCTTAAGCATCCGGTCCGGGAACCAGCTTGCGGGAAAATCCCCCGATACCTGAGGGAACGGCTGCAATCGGGGCTAGGGAAATGGGCAAAACCGGATTAACCGGCCGGGAAATTGATTGCCGGCCTTCCGGGCGCGATAAGCGGCTCCAGCTCACAGAGACCTCTTTAACGGGGAAAGCCAATGCCAAGGGATGACCATCTGCCTTTCGTCAGGGAAATCATGCAGCGCTTTGCCGTGGAGACCGGCCTCCGGGGAGAGGGCCGGCCGCGCCGGTATCTGTGGACCGATGCCTTCGCGGTCTGCAATTATCTGGAGCTTAAGCGCCTGACCGGCGAGGATCGGTACACCGAACTGGCCCTGGATCTGGTCGACCAGGTCCACCGGGTCCTCGGCCGCCATCGCGACGATGACCCCAGGTCCGGCTGGCTCAGCGGCCTTGATGAAGAGGAGGGGGGTGCGCACCCCACCCGGGGCGGCTTGCGGATCGGCAAGCCTTTGGGGGAAAGGCGGGCCGGCGAGCCCTATGACAACGGGCTGGAATGGGACCGGGACGGCCAGTATTTCCACTATCTGAGCAAATGGATCCATGCCCTGCACCGGGTTTCGGCGGCGACGGGCAAGGGGGTGTACAACAGCTGGGCCGTGGAGCTTGCCGCCGCGGCCCATCGCGCTTTTTTCTACGAGCCCCCGGAGGGCGGCCCGAAACGGATGTACTGGAAGATGAGCATTGATCTGTCCCGACCTCTGGTCCCGGCCATGGGCCGTCACGACCCCCTGGAGGGTTATCTCGCCTATCTCGAAGTGCAGGAGGGGGACCCGGCCGTGCTGGCTGCCGAGATCGACGAAATCCGGCGCCTGTGCCGGGGGCGGGACTGGTTCACCGATGACCCCCTGGGGCTCGGCGGCCTTCTCTGCGACGCCCTGCAGGCGGTGCAGCTTATCGTCAAGGGCAATCATGCCCTTGCCGGACTGCCGGATGATCTTCTGGACGCGGCCCGGCACGGTCTCAAGGAGTATACCGCCGGGCAGCCCCTGGATGGCCCGGCCGAATCCCGGCTCGCCTTTCGGGAGTTGGGGCTGGCCACCGGTTTGCAGGCCCTGGACCGAATCGGCCGGCTGATTCCGGCCCAGCCCGCCCTCTCCGGCGAAACCGATTCGCTGGTCAACTACCTCGACCAGCTCGGCCGCTACCGGGAGCTGGCCGGGAAAATCAATCATTTCTGGCTGGCCGGGCAGAACCAGGAAGCGTCGAGCTGGACCGCTCATCAGGACATCAATGCGGTGATGCTCGCCACCAGCCTGGCCCCGGACGGTTTTTGCGGCTGAGGCCGGGAGCGGCGGGTTTAGGTAAATCTCGCAATCGGCCAAACTCAGAAAGTTGAGCAATGAAGCAACGGCCGCCGGGCCGGCGTCTGGGCGGCCGAAGGGCATTAAATAAATAATTTCAAGAACTAAAGGGGTGGGAAATATGAAAGGTAGATCAATTGTCCCGCTTGCCTTGGGATGTGCATGCTTGCTGACTCTTATCCTTCCATTTCAGGTTCTGGGTGAGGATGCCGAAATAAAGTCACTGAAAGCCGAAGCCTTGAGCATAGCCAAAAGATTCGCCGGAAAACTCAAACCGCGCCTCAAAGAAGCATTGAAAAATGGCGGGCCGGTCAAGGCGATTGAGGTTTGCTCAAAGGAAGCGCCGCGGATCGCCAGGGAATTGAGTCTTGAAACCGGTTGGCAGGTAAAACGCGTAAGCCTGAAACCCCGGAATCGCAGAACGGCCTCACCCGATCAGTGGGAAAGGGCAATCCTTCAAAAATTTAATGAGCGGCGGGCGCTTGGCGAACCTCCGGATGAACTGGCCCATGGTGAGATTGTCGATAGCCGGTTCAGGTTCTTGAAAGCACAGCCGGTTGAATCTCTATGCCTGCTGTGCCATGGAGAAACAATAGCCGAGCCGGTAAAAAATGCGCTCAGGCTTCATTACCCGAACGATAAAGCCACAGGCTATTCCGTAGGGGAAATCCGGGGAGCCTTCAGCCTGTCCAAAAATTTATGATCTTTCGGGGTTCCCCATCTCAAAAATCACACTCCTTGCGGAAGGTCTGGAATTCTCGACGTGGGGGCTTCATCCTGGAAAAATTTTTTCCTGTATGAATCCCTTGCCCGAACCGCGGTCTGGAATCAACGGCAGGCTCCGGCTTTTCGATGACAAGGAATAATCCTGTCTCTTGATAGGAGCCTGTTGATTAATTGATGACCCCTTTTTTCCCCTTTTGCATCTTCGCCCTGAATGAATCCCGAAAAACTTTATCACCCAATAAACAGCGACCCCTTGACATTCCCGGCCTGAAGTCGGATCTTTACTCTACTTTTTGTGAAACTTATTAATTCAGACAGGCCGAATGACAATGATTGCCCCTGAAAAAAACCAAAAAAGCCGATCCCGGATCCAGGAGATCTGCTGCCGGAAACCCAGTCAGCTTCTGATGTCTCTGCTGCTGCCGCTGGTCGTGATCGGCGGCTACTTCTGCCCGAGAATCGGTTTCACCGTTTTGGGGCTGATAACCCTGTTCATGGTTATCGCCGGTTTCCGGGGCCGTTTCTACTGCGGCTGGCTGTGCCCGATGGGCGCATTTCACGAGCGCTTTCTCGGCTTGTTCAGCCTGCAGCGCGCTATTCTGCCTGTGTTCAAGTCCAGCTGGTTCCGCTGGCTTCTTTTCGTGCTGATGATGGGGCTGATGAGCTCAAGGCTTTACCTGGCCTGGGGTGATTCCAAAGCGATTGGCGCGGTCTTCCGGATGATGTGGGTCTTGTCGACGGGCCTAGCTATCGGCCTGGGGCTTTACTTTAAACCGCGGGTCTGGTGCACGGTCTGTCCGATGGGGTCGCTGCAGGGGGTGAGCAGTAGAAACACATATCTGCTTACTGTCGAGGATTCATGCGTGCAATGCAGGAAGTGTTGGGAAGTCTGTCCGATTTCCACCTATCCCGGCGCCTTCAAACAGGAAGAGGGGAGCGGGCAGGTACCCAGCATCGAATGTTTGCGCTGTTCAAACTGCGTGGTTAACTGTCCGAAAAAAGCTCTCTCCTTCCAGTAAAACCTATCCGAAGGGGAATCTGCTTAATTATTGGCAACCTCACCGTAACGGGCGGCCGGCTGGTCTCGGCCGAACCTCTAATGGAATGGACCTTCCGCCACGCCGAGCAGCAGGTAGTCGGCATC
The DNA here is from genome assembly GCA_024637225.1 of Desulfobacterales bacterium. Classification (GTDB taxonomy): domain Bacteria; phylum Desulfobacterota; class Desulfobulbia; order Desulfobulbales; family JAGXFP01; genus JAGXFP01. Next base: position 81,744 of record JAGXFP010000018.1, on the reverse strand, counting down.
TTCGGGGGATAGGTTCAGCGACCCGGGTTGGCCCGCGGGTGCCGGTAAGATCACCCGCCAGTTCTTTTCGCCTTTGGCCGCGAGCTGGGCGGGGATCCCGTATTTCCAGGCATGGCCGCTGCCGGCCAGGGTCACCACCTTTTTATCGGGGTGATCGGCCAGGTAGTCGAGGAGGTTCCGGGCCATCATCTTGTCCCAGAGGAGCTGGGCCTCGCAGAAGTTGTCGAAGGCGGTTCCCAGCAGGTCGTGCTTGCCGAGTGCCCTTCTGATATAGGCCCGGTAGGCATCGTCGACGACGCAGCGCACCACCGGCAACTCCTCCTTTTCTTCCCGGGAGAGGGAGTCGAAACCGTTGCGGGCCACTTTGGCGACAATTTCCCGGGAGAGATTCAGGCCGACCATCTCCACCCGGTTTTCCCTGGCATAGTTGAAGATCAGGCTGTACTCGTCCCACCATTGCCAGTTGTCGTGATAGACCGCCATGAACTTCACGAAGCCGATTTCCCCCGCCACCCAACGGTCCAGGGCCTCCTGGCTGTCGCTCCTGAACATTTCAAGCCCGATGGCAAGCTCCTCGCCCGCCTCTCGCAGGGCCCGGATAATTTCAAGCTGGGCCCGGTGGTGAGCCAGGCTGTCATGGCTCTCGCCGATAAAGATGACCCTGGCCTGGCGGAGATTCTCGATCAGGGCGGCCAGACCGACGTTTTCGCCGTCGGCGAGGCGCAGGGTGTGGGCTTCGGCGGAGCCGGCCAGCAGCAGGGCCAGGATGGTCAGTACCTTGGCGATTCTCCTCGTTTTGCTCTTGCTGTCCATAATCAGGCACCCTTGAAAATTTTCGTACCTCCGTCAATCCGCGGATAGCTTCTCAATTTTCTGACTCGATACCGCTTGCTTATGCCTTGTCTATCGCATCGTGTGTCATAAAAAATATATCACCATTTGTTGCTGATTTCACAACCCGGAAAATTTTTAAGATATCTGGGTATCTCCGTCGCCGCGGATCGCAACGGTTTAAACCCGACTCCCCCTACCAGAACTCGACGCCGATGCCATAGGTAACACCTTTTTCGTGGTAGGTGGCGAGTTCGATCCCGTAGCCCCGGAAATAATAGACGTAGAGCGGCAGGTCGAAAAGCCGGAAGGTCGCTTCGTAGCGCTGGGAGAGGTTGAATTCGCGGGAGCCGCTGCGCAGGGTGGCGCAGAATTTGATCTCCCGGGCCTTGATGTAGGGCAGGACCAGGACGGTGGAGAGTTTGGTCCGGATCCCGTCGTAGTCCTCGATCCGCGGCTGCTCGGCGACCGGTTCCCAGAAGATTTCGTCCTCGCGGTCATGGCGGAAGAGCTGGTGGTCCAGGAAATAGCGGCCCTCAAAAGCGGCATAGAGATTGCCGAAGAAGCCGTGCCGGTTCTGGGAGACCGCGAAATTCAGGGTCAGGGGGATGTAGTCCCAGCCCCGGCTCACGTAGTCGGCCGCGTTGTCTAGGGTCCGGTACTCCTCGATGGTGTCGACCGTCTGGCCGTTGGATTCGTGAAAATAGCCGGTTTTGAACGACTGCAAATGGAAATGGGAGACCGGCGGCCGCAGGTATTCGTACATCAGCCCGGGGTTCTGGCGGCGGGAGATGATCGGCGAGGAGTCTCGGGAGAACACGTAAAAGTCGTATTTGCCGTTGTAGTTGAAGTAGAGCCGGGAACGCTCGCCCAGCCAGGATTCGATCGTGCCGGTGAGGAGGGGATACTTGATGGACAGATAGAATTCGACGTGGTTCTCGAGGTCGTTCTCGTCATGGGCCAGGGCGAAGTAGGAGGGTTCGTTGCCGGTCAGCATGTGGACGGGGCCGCCGCCGTCCGACTCCTTTGTTTCGGCCGCGGTCTCCACGGCCCGGGCCGGCAAGGGGACGGCAAAGGCAACTGCAGTCAGGATTAACAGGGTAATGGTCGGTATGTTCAGCATTTCTTGGCCAGTAAATAGTCGGGTTCAGGTCATGTCCGGTAATTTGCCGGCAAAGGTCCGCTTGTAAATATTCAGAACCGTATCCAGAACCCCGGCTATTATCGGGCCGATGATGATTCCCGCGGGGCCGAAAGTCGTGATGCCGCCCAGAATGGAAACCAGGATGACAATATCAGGCAATTTTGCGCCCTGGCCGACCACCATCGGCCGCACGATATTATCGACCAGACCGACGACAATCATCCCCCAGAGGGTGAGACCGATCGCCCCGCCGATCTGGCCGGTGGCGATAAGGTAAATTACGGCCGGAACCCAGATCAGAGGCGCCCCCAGGCCAGGGATTGCGGAGAGTAGAAAAACCATGGCTCCCCAGAACGCCGGACCATGGATATCGTAAAACCAGAAGGCCAGGCCGATCAGGGTCCCCTGCAAGGCGCCCACCAGGAGGATCCCTTTCAGGGAGGCCATTGTAACCGTCAGGCCGCGATCCAGCATCTTATCCCGATCCTTGCTTGACAGCGGCAGCATGGTCTTCAGAGAATGGAGCATCTCCGCCCCGTAGATGAAAAAGAAAAACATCGCATAAAGCAAAACAAAGAGACTCAGGAGAAATCCGAAGGTGTCCTGGGTTACGTTGGTAATGCCGGAAAGAAGCCAGCTGCCCAGGTAATTTCCCGCCTCGGCAAGTTTGTCGAGCAGGGTTTCGCGATAGGGCGTCAGTTTTTCGGTAAAAGGCAGCCAGTCCGGCAGTAGTTTGGTGAAGGGGATGTCCCGGCTGAGCACATCCTTAACCAAGGGCCGCAACTGTTGGCCGACATTGACGGCTTCCTTTACCACCATGCCCATGATCACGAGCAGGGGCAGGCCGATAGCGAGCCCGGCGATGAGCAGGGTGAGTATGGAGGCGGGAGCACGCCGTCCGCCCAGCCAGTCCCGCAGCCGGGAGTAGAATGGGTAGAGCAGACCGGCAAAGATGGCTGCGAGGATCAGGGGGATCAGGAAATTGCGGATCATCCACAGAAAAACGGTGCTGGCAATGGCCAGCAACACGAGGACAAATCCCTGCTGCAAGCGGTTTTCGGAGTTGGCGGTCATGAAGGGTGTCCTTTCGTATTGAGCGGGTTGGCGGCGCACCGCCGGTGCTGATTAAAGCATATCAGGACCTGGTCTCTTTAGCCATCCTCTGGCTTTTGGCGAGTTTATACTATTTGGCGGCTTTTGGCGCCTCTTCTTATTTATCCGCCCCCAGACCTTGTGCCTCCAGGAATTCCCGGACCACCTCCGCGAACTGCCTTTTTTCCTGATCGACCTGAAAATTGAGGCGCCGCATGGTCTCTTCGTCGAGGAGATTTTCGATCGGGGCCAGGGCCGCTTCGATTTCGGGGTAGCGGCTCAGGGTCTGCTCCCTGATCACCGGGGCTGCGTAATAGGGCGGGAAATATTTCTTGTCATCCTTCAGGAGGACCAGGTTGTAGCCCTCGATCCGGCTGTCGGTGGAGAAGGCGGTGATCACGTCGACCTGCTCTTCGCGGATCGCTTCGTACATGATGGCCGGGTCGAGATTGACCACCTTGCCGAAGCTTAAGTTGTAGGCCTTTTTCAGACCCGGATAGCCGTCGGGCCTTTCCGAAAATTCGGCGGTGAATCCGGCTCGCAGTTCGCCGGCCGCGGAAGAGAGGTCGGAGATGGTTCGCCAGTTCCGCTTGGCGGCGTCTTCCTCGCGGACCGCCAGGGCGTAAGTGTTGTTGAAGCCGAATGGGGAGAGCCAGTCAAGGCCGAACTTCTCGCGGTATTCTTCCTCGACCAGATTGTAAACCCCCTCGGCGGTGGCGGGCCGGGTTGTGCTGCTCAGGATGGCCAGCAGGGCGGTGCCGGTGTACTCGGGGTAGAGGTCGATAGCCCCGCTCAGGATGGCGTCGTGACAGATCATGGTGCCGCCCAGATTGAGATTTCGGCTGACCGCCAGCTCGGTGCCGTTCTCGATCAGCTGGGCCATCATTTCGGCGAGGATCATCTGCTCGGTAAAATTCTTGCTGCCGATCTTGACGGCCCCGGCCTCCTCCGTCTGGCCCTGATCGTATAAGGCGCCGCCCACCGCGATCAGCAAAAGGAGCAGCAGGGGCAGCATCGAGACGAAGACCCCGCTTCTGCCGGCCAGGATCGGGATCCGCCGGCGTTTACGCGGATCCCGGCCCCAGGCGAAGGCGGTGATCGAGAAACTGACGTAGAGGGCGAAGAGGGCGGCCGGGACCGCCCCCAGCAGGATGAGGCGGTTGTCGGCGAGGGAGAGGCCCCGGTTGATGAATTCGCCGAGGCCGCCGGCCCCGATAAAGGCGGAAAGGGTGGCGATGCCGACGCTGATCACCGCCGAGGTCTTGATTCCGGCGATGATCACCGGCATGGCGATGGGGATCGTCACCAGCCGGGTCTTCTGAGCCCGGGTCATGCCCATGCCTTCCGAGGCCTCCAGGAGCGAGGCGGGCACACTCTCGAAGCCGGTTACCGTGTTCTGGATAATCGGCAGGAGGGCGTAGAGGACCAGGGAGATAATCGCCGGCACCACCCCGATCCGGCCGGTCACCGTAAGAAGAATCGCCAGCATCGCCAGGCTCGGCACGGTCTGGACGATGCCGGCGAAGCTGAACACCGCGGTGCGCAGCCATTTCCGTTTGACGATCAGGATCCCGGCGGGGATTCCGAAGAGTACCGCGAAACCGACCGAGACCCCGGTGAGAAAGAGATGTTCCCGCATCCGGATGATCAGTTCCGGCAGCCTGGCGATGACAAAATCCAAATCCATCACGGGGCCCCCTGGAATTCGCGCAGATGTTTTTTGGGAGAGGCGAGGAGCTCCTCGACGAACTCGGTGGCGGGTGAGGCGATGATCTCGTCCCGGCTGCCGATCTGTTCGAGCCGTCCCTGGTGCATGACGGCGATGCGGTCGGCCAGGGTGAAGGCCTCGAAGATATCGTGGGTGACGAAGATGATGGTTTTTTGAAGCCGCTCCTTGATCCCGATCAGCTCCTGCTGGAGGTTTTCCCGGGTAACGGCGTCCAGGGCGCCGAAGGGCTCGTCCATCAGGAGCATCTTGGGATCGGCCGCCAGGGCGCGGGCCACCCCGATGCGCTGCTGCTGGCCGCCGGAGAGTTCATCCGGATAACGGTGGCGGAACTCGGCGGGATCGAGGCCGATCAGCTCCAGCACCTCCACGGCCCGTTCGCGCCTTTCGCTATCGCTCCAGCCGGTCAGGCGGGGTACCAGGCTGACGTTCTCCTCGATGGTCATGTGGGGGAAGAGGCCGATGCTCTGGATTACATAGCCCAGGGAGCGCCGCAGTCGGATGGGGTCCAGCTCCAGGATGTTCACCCCCTCGACCTCGATCACACCGGAAGAAAGCTCCACCAGCCGGTTGATCATCTTGAGGACGGTGGTCTTGCCGCTGCCGGAAGAGCCCAGGAAGACCAGGGTTTCCCCCTTTCTTACTTCAAGGGAAACATCCTTCACGGCATGGAAGGAATCGAAATATTTATTAACATTTTCCAGTTTGATTATAGCCATGCAGGTACCTTAGCAAATCGGGGCCGGATCCGCCATGCTTGATCCCGCCGGGGCGGGCTCTAAGGCCGGGGGTTAAGGTTTTCCCGGAGCAGGGGTTCTCCTTTAGGGGATAGCTCCCTTTATTCGGCTATTTCCGAGAAGCCCCAGAAGGGGAAATCCAGGCGGTAGCGGGCGATCAGACCCGGACTGTACTCGCGGCTCGCTACCAGGGAGAGGGCGTTGGTCCGCGCCGAGGCCGGATCATCTTCCGAACTCTGTTGCTCGGGCAGAAAGATCAGGGCATTGTCGGCGGTGTACTCGATATCGCCGGACTCCTTGAACATTCCCATGTGCGGAGCGCCGTCATAGCGGCCGCCCTCCTGGCGGCTCAACTCCGAGATCACCAGAAAGGCGACCCGCAGCTCGTCGCGGATCGACTCCAGTTCCCGCAGCCAGGCATCGATCCCGGTGCGGCGCTCGGTGAAATCCTTGAAGGGCAGTTTGTGGAGGCTGTCGATTACTACCACCGCATCGTCGCGGCCCGTTTCATGACGGAGAAAATCGATATGGCGCCGCATGATCTCCGGGGTAAGTTTGCGGTCGTTGACCACCCGGAAACAGTCGAGCAGGTCCCGGAAGTTTTCCCCGGCCGACTCGAAGCGCTGCCGTTCCTCTTCGTCCATTCCGCCGGTGGCGAATTTTTCGACCTCGACCCGGCTCAGCCGGGACACCGTGCGCTGGTAAATCTTCTGGCGGCCGTTTTCGAAATCGTAATAGATCACCGGCATCCGCCGGGCGGCGATTTCGGTGGCGAGCTGGATGGCCAGGCACGATTTACCCGATTTTGGCGGCCCGCCGATAACGTTCAGACCGTGAACCCCGCCCATGGCCCGGTCGAAGCATTCGAGCCCGGTCCGCATGGCCTGATAGCTTTCGGTTTTGCGGTGTTCGAGATCGGCCCGGAACAGTTCGTATTCCCAGGCCGGCGGCCGGAATGGCGAATAGGCCCGGGATGAATCGATCATTCGGGTCACCCCTGCCTTGAAAACGGCGGGATCCTCCCGGGCCAGGCGGGTCAGGTCAAAATCGCGCTCACGGGTGGCGGGCCATTGCAGCAGTCTGGCCTTGAAACCCAGACGCTCGGCGAAGGCGCGGGCGGCGGCCTCTGCCTCCGGGGAATGGCGCATGACCAGGAAAACCGTTTTTACATAGGCGAAGCGCTCGGGATCGAGCGTTTCCAGATCGTCGCTGCTTGGTACCGCCACCCCCGGATAGCCCAGCTCCCGGAGACAGAGAAGATTGGCCTCTCCCTCAACGAGGAAAAGCGCGCCGTCCTCGCAGCGGTCGATATCCTTCAGGTTGAAGATCTGCAGGCCGTCGGCCGCGAATCTGGCGTCACCGAGCCAGAAATGGTCGCCGTCCCGTTCGGGGGAGAGGCAATGGGCGGCGTAGCAGAGGTCGTTCTCGCGGAAATAGGGATAGATCAGATAGCGGCCGTTGAAACCGATCTTCAGCTCCCGCAAGGTATCGGGACCGATGGTGCGCTCGGCGAAATAATGGAGGATGTCCGGGGTCAGGGTCCCGTGCAGGCGGTTTATTTCCTGGTTGATCCCCTGAGCGGGCAGCTCTTTCGGCATAGGATGGGGCCGGCGTTCGGGGTCGTAGCCGGGAACCAGACTGGGGTCGAGCCCCAGCAGCCGGCCGAAATGGGGGGCGAAGCCGCCCGGCACGCAGCGGTTCAGGCAGCGGAAATATCCGGCAAAAAAGCTGCGGCCACTGAGGTAGACCACCAGCCGTCCGGCTCCCCCTTCGCTGTCCCGATTGCAGAAGGGGCAGGGGGCTTTGAGCAGGTTGCCTTCCAGGACGCCGTCCGGGAGCTGGTTCCGGTAAAATCGGCTCAATTCTTCATAAAGCTCCATATCCGCTACCCCCGCGGTCTTAGCCGCTTTTCGACAGAGAATCTTGCAGGAAAAGCTCATTCGGGCAATGATCTTTCCGCGCCGGGGCGGAAGCATGTGGCTCCGTCCCGGCGGGATTTGCGCAGGTTATCACAAAGATGATAGTTCAGCCAGAAAACAGTTGCGGTTTCACGGTGGGGGAACTTTTTATCCGATTCACTGCAGCCGGCAGACATGATCGCCGAGGAGAATTGTTCCGGCGTCTTTCGAGTGGGGTCGCACGAAACGGACCTTTCGGCCTATGGGCAACCAGTTGAAAACCTCGGGATGATCGACATCGTTGCCTCCCTGCATCCGAGTCATTCTCGAAGGTTTACCGATTCAGCTCTGTTTTAAATGGCTGAAATACTGGGAAACGGTTAAATTTGGCAGACGGGCCAAAAGTGATTCGCCTGGTCATTACGAGAGTAATGCGACCAAGCAATCCGGGTTTTTTCTTTTTTTGCGATGGCCATGGAACATATAAAAAAATAATTTACTGAAGGGGACCGCCTTGCTTGACTGTATCCGTGTTCCGCCGACTAAAGGCGGCGCTATAATTGTATTTTTGATTCTGGTCCAGCTGGCCTTCGGGGCCGCCCTCTGCCGGGGTGGTACCGCGAGCCCCGGTTACGGCAGTGAAAATCCCCCTTTCTGGTATCCCCTGAGCGCGTTTGAACGAGAGACTCTGGTCATGGCCGACCAGGCGCGGCAGGGCGATCGGGAGGCCCTGCTCAGGATCGCCCTGATGGCCTCCGGAGTCCGGGAGCAGCGGGACTATCAAGGGTATCAGCGGAAAATCACGGCCTTTCTGGACACGGTCGAACCGGACCTGGCCGGGCTCGAAAATCCCCGGGAGCGGGGCCGGCTTCTCCATGAAATGATGCACCAGCACCTGATGCTGCCGGCCAGCAGAAACGGGCAGCCTTACGGCTATCGTCTCGATCAGAGCAGCCTGGCGGTGTTGCTGGATACCGGCCGGTTTAACTGTACCAGTTCGGCAATGCTTTATCTTATCCTGGCCGGGTTTTTCGATCTGGAGGTCCGCGGGGTGGTGGTGCCGAACCATGTTTTTGTAGAACTGCGAACCGGCAACGGCGCTGCGGTCGATATCGAGACCACCGCCAGCGAGGGCTTTGCCAAGGTCCATGATCAGGAGTTTTACCGGCAGCAGGCTGAGGCTTGGTCGGCCTGGCGCGGTCTGGAACCGGTCACCTATCGGGATTATCGGCAGCGGCGGTTCATCACCCCCCTTGAGTTGGCCGCCCTGAACATGGATGACCAGCATGTCCGCAGTGGAGCGATGTCCGAGGAGGATCAGCTGCGCCTGAAGGAGGCCCAGTCCCTGCTCATGGTTTCCGACAAGAAGAAACAGCTGCAACGGCTGGGGCTTTACAATAACGAGTTCAACCGCTGGCGGGACCGGGGCGATTACGCCACTCTGCTCCGGATGTTCACCGCCATAGGACCGGTCCTGGCCGAGATCGGGACGCGCTGGCCCAATGATCCGGCGGTGGCCGCAATCTCGAGCTGGTTATATTACCAGCAGGCCAGCACCCTTTATCACGCCGGCGATCTTGCCGGGGTTCCGGCTCTGATCGGTAAATCCCTTGATCTGGATAAACTGGGCTCCGACCGGGATGATCGGCGGGTCCGGGACAATAACCTGGCCCTCCTGGCTGAAATAGTTAAGGATTTCCTGGCCGAGAAGCTTTTCGCCGAGGCGTTGAGCTTCTGTGACGGTTTCAGCGATCATTTCCAGGCCGAAGCCCGCTTCAGCATGATCTACCGGATGATTTACAGCCACTGGACCAATTATCACTGGCAGCGGGGGGAGTGGGACGAGGCCCTCTCGGTGCTTAACGAGGAACTGACTCTTATGCCCCCGGCCGATCAGCAGGAAGAAGACGCGCGACTGCGGGACCGCATCTGCAGCGGCTATCTGAACCGCGGCGCCTCGGCCCTCCAGGAGGAGAATTGGCGGCAGGCGCTCAATTTTTATCAGGAGGGGTTGAGCTGGAGCTCGGCAAACACTCCGGCCCGGGACCGGGAGTTTCGGCAATATCTGGCGATTGCCTACCAGGGCCGGGCGATCTCGCACTTTAAGCGGCAGGATTGGGCGGCGGCGGCGGACGATTTCGCCAAACAACTCGACTGGGCCGACGATCCGGCCATGCGCGCCGATGTTGCCGACAAGCTGGGGGCGGTATTCAATAACTGGAAAAATGATTATGTCCGGGGTGGGGATCTCGACGGCGCGGCAGGCGTACTGCGGCAATGCCTGGCCAGATTTCCGGGGCTTGGCCTCTGCCGGGATCAACTGCGAGGGCTTGAGGAAATGCACCGGAGGTGAAGGGGGGTAATGTCACGGCCTGAACCGCGAGCCGGGCCTGACGGCAAATATTGCGTCTCCTAAAAAAAAAAGGGGCGATGGACAACTTGCCCACCGCCCTTGGCGGATCATCAATGGTTAACCGTCAAGACTTCAGACGGTCAGATCGTCCCGGACAACTTTCCGGGGGCCGCCGTGGCCGGCTGAACTCCAGTCCCGGATCGGGGCGACCCTGTCCATGTCGGCCCGGCGGCCGGTGCGGATCAGGCGGTCATGGATCGACTGCCAGATGCAGGGTACATCCTTGTTGATCTCGCACTCGCCGTTCTGGGAACCGCCGCAGGGGCCGTTCATCAAGCTTTTGGCGCAGCGGGCCACGGGGCAGAGGCCGCCGGTGAGGTGAAGGACGCAGTTGCCGCAGCCGGCGCACTGTTCGGTCCAGATCCCCTGCTCGGCGGAACCGCCCATGCAGCCGGTGTTAACCCCGGGATAGACGATATCGTCCGGCCGCAGGTTGGCGATGAAGTTGACCCCGACTCCGCAGGCCATGGAAACGATGGCGTCGTATTTGCCGGCCCACTGGTCGATGGCCTCGATATATTCGCGGTCGCACTGGCGGACCATGGTGGCCTCGATGGTTTTAAGCTCCCGGCCCTGCTTTCTGGCGCCGAGACGCAGCAGGGAGGCGAGGATTTCCACCTCGCGCTCGCCGCCGGCCGAGCAGACCGAGACGCAGCCGCGGCAGCCGAGGACCAGCACCCGCTTGGCGTCGGCAACCATCTCCACTATTTCGTCAACGGGTTTACGTTCCGCTATAATCATTTTTTCTTAGCTCCCTTCTTGGCAGGTTTCGCAGCCGCTTTACCGGCCGCCTTTTTTTTAACCGGCTTTTTCTCATCCTTGAACGGACTGGGGCCAAAGCCGCTTACTCTTTCGTGCATCAGCACGGCGGCATCGATAAATTCGGGATGAAAGCCCCTTTCCAGATGGAACATCTCGATTCTTTCGCCTTCCACCCCGAGCTCGGCCAGGGCCCGGCGAACCGCCACCACCCGGTGGGCGGCGCGTTTGCTGCCCGAGACGTTATGGCACTTGTCTTCGGGGCAGCCGACCACGCAGACCCCGTCGGCCCCGTCTTCAAAGGCCTTCAACAGGGTGCTTACCTCCAGTTTGCCCGAGCAGGGCAGGCGGTTGATGGTGGCGCCGGCCGGCAGTCCGTCCTCTTTGAGGCCGGCGGCCCCCTCGGCAATCGCCTGCTGGGAGGTGTAGTGGCAGCAGAATATCTGTATATCAGGAGTAAAACTCATCTGTCTCTCCAATTAATTTCAGGTTCCGGAGGCGGCGATCAACCGTTCGTCCTCGGATTCATTCATCTTGATGGCCTGGGCCGGGCATTCGGCGGGGCAGATCCCGCAGCCCCGGCAGGTGCGGGGGTCGATCACCGCCACGCCCCGGTCGTCGACCTGGGGGATTTCCCAGGGACAGACCCGGACGCAGGTCAGACAGGAGACGCATTGATCACGCTCCACCCAGGCGGCCTTGCCCTTGTCGAGCAGATCCTGCTCGGTGACGATGCCCTGGTCCAGGGCCATTTCCCGGACCGCGCCCACGATGTCGGCAAAGCGCACATCCTGGGGGCAGACGAAGATGCAGCTGCGGCACTTCGAGCAGTGCCAGATCACCTCGGAAGCGAGCAGCTTGTCCTTCAAGCCCATCCGGATCATATGAATGATCTTGCGGGGATCGAAATCGGGAATCGCCTGACTGACCGGGCAGACCCCGCTGCAGGCTCCACAGGAAAAGCAGCTGTTGAGGTGTTCGCCGCCCGGCAGGGCGGTGACCTCGGCGCTGAAAGAAGCGTTAATCTCCTTGCTGGTTATTCCCATAAAGAACCTCGTTAAAAAAAGTTGAAAAATTATAACTAAAAAATTAAGGCCGCGGTTCCGGCCGATTTATCGGTAAAACGTGCAGAATTTCAGCAGGGTAAACGAAAGTTTTACCCAATGGGCCGGGCTTTGTCAACCGAATGAACAGGCGGCGGCAGCACCGGCCGGGCAGCGGCTCAGACCAGAAAACGGAACTCGCCCTTGCCCAGCAGATCCTGGAGATGCAGGACCCCGGCCAGGGCGCCGTCTTTATCGTGGACCGGTAGGATGGTGATCTCATAGCGCTGCATAATGCTTAAGGCATCGGCGGCCAACAGGTCGCCGGAGATGGTTTTGGGGTCCCCGGTCATTACCTCGATAACCGTGGCGGCGGCGAGATCTTCGCCCCGGGAGACCAGGCGGCGAAGGTCGCCGTCGGTGATAATGCCTTTCAGTTCCTCGCCGTCCATCACCACAATCGCCCCGAGGTTCATCTCGTTCATGGTGGTCAGGGCCTCGGCCAGAGTCTTGTCCACGGCTACTTTGGGGATTTCCGCGCCGGTAAGCATCACTTCCGAAACCTTGACCTTGAGCCGTTCGCCAAGGCTGCCGCCGGGATGATTGCGGCGAAAATCGCTGGCCTTGAACTGCTTGCAGTTCAGGAGGACCACGGCCAAGGCGTCGCCCATGGCCAGGGCGGCGGTGGTGCTGGCCGTCGGCGCCAGCCCCAGGGGGCAGGCCTCCCGGGGAACCGCGACGTCGAGGACCGCGTCGCCGTGTCTGGCCAGGCTGGAATCGATCCGGCCGGTCATGGCGATAACGCCCACCCCTCTTTTTTTCAAGCTGGGCAGGAGTAGATTCAATTCACTGGTTTCGCCGCTATAGGAGATGGCCAGAACCACGTCCCGCTCGTCGACCAGCCCCAGATCGCCGTGCATGGCCTCGACCGGATGCAGGAAGAACGAGGAGGTGCCGGTGCTGTTCAAGGTGGCGGCGATCTTCTGGCCGATGATCCCCGATTTGCCGATACCGGTAATGATCAGCCGGCCAGGGCAGGCGAGGATCATCTCGACGGCCCGATTGAAATCATCGCCGAGCTGATCGATCAGGGCATTGATCCCTTCCGCCTCGATTTTGAGGACTTCCTTGGCCTGCTCTATATACATGGGTTGTTTCCGTTCAGCATGTGGAGCCCAGGAACAGTTTATGGAATTCCTGGTCGGGGGCGACCGGGTAATCGCCGTTGAAACAGGCCAGACAGAAACTGTCGGCGCTGTTGCCGGTTGCTTCGACCAGTCCTTCGATGCTCAGGTAATGAAGACTGTCGAGACCGAGATGGTCGCGGATCTCCTCGATAGTCTTGGCGTTGGCGATCAGCTCACCGCCGGAGGGGAAATCGATCCCGTAATAACAGGGGTTCCGGGTCGGCGGGCAGCTGATCATCATGTGGATCTCCTTGACCCCGACATCGCGCAGGGAGCGGACCCGGCTGCGGCCGGTGGTGCCGCGGATGATCGAATCCTCGATGATGATCACCCGTTTGCCTTCCAGGAAGGTGCGGATCGGATTGAGCTTGACCCGGACCGAAAAGTCGCGCATCGACTGGGTCGGCTGGATAAAGGTCCGGCCCACGTAATGGTTGCGGATTACCCCCATTTCAAGCGGGATGCCGGAGGCCTGGGAATAGCCGATGGCGGCGTAGTTGCCCGAATCGGGAAAGGGCATCACGAAATCGGCGTCGACCTTGCATTCCCTGGCCAGAATCTCGCCCATCCGCTTGCGGCTCTGGTAGACATTGTACCCGAAGATGTCGCTGTCCGGCCGGGCGAAATAGACGTGCTCGAAGATACAGCAGCTCTGGCGTTCGGCCTTTTCCATATACTGGGAGCTCAGGCCGTTTTCATCGATGATCAGGATTTCGCCGGGTTCGATATCCCGGATGTAGGCGGCCTCGATCAGATCCAGGGCGCAGGTCTCGGAGGCGACTACATAGGAGCCGTTATTGAGCTTGCCCAGACAGAGGGGCCGGAAGCCGTTGGGATCACGGACCGCCACCAGCTTTTTCCGGGTCATCAGGAGCATCGAGTAAGCGCCTTTGATCTTGGCGGCGGTTTTGAGGATCGCTTCGGCAAAGTCGAGATGGGAGTGGCGGGCCATCAGGTGGACCACCACTTCGCTGTCCATGGTCGATTGAAAAATCGAGCCCTCTTTTTCCAGCTCTTCGCGAAGGGCCCTGATGTTGACGAGGTTGCCGTTGTGGGCCACGGAAAGGGTGCAGCCGAGGTGGGTGGCGGTAAAGGGCTGGGCGTTGACTACATTCGATTCGCCGGTGGTGGAATAGCGGACGTGCCCGATACTGAGATGACCGGTGAGAGACTGGAGGATTTCCTCGCTGAACACTTCCGGGACCAGGCCCATCCCGCGGAACTGGTGGATATTGTCACCGTCGCCGGTGACGATGCCGGCGCTCTCCTGGCCCCGGTGCTGCAGGGCATAAAGGCCGAAGTAGGTCAGTTTGGCCGCGTCTTTATGGCCGAAAATCCCGCAGACTCCGCATTCATCACGGGGCCGGTCGGGGTTGTGGTTCTCGCAATATGACATTCTGTTTCACCATCGGTTCTTTCCCGGGGGCAGAGGAACCGCTAACCTTTTTAGCATTGGTTAACTACAATAACCATTAAAATGGAAAATAAAAAATAGATCGGCTGTTCAGGCTGTTTTAGTCGATAGCGGCCGAAAAAAAACGGATATAATACCCTTTTTTACCGGCTTGGGAAATATTTTTTTGGGGGAGCGGCGGCCCGCGGCAAAGGGTCGGGCCCGTTGCCTTGCCGTACCACGATCAGGCCGGAATTGGCCTGGACCACGTAATGCCAAAGGGGGCGCGGAAAGAACTACCAGGCGTAGGGCAGTTTTTTATTGATTTCGATGATCTTGTGGTTGACCGAGACGTAATCGCCCCGGCACAGCTCCTTCATGACCCGGCTGACCATTTCCCGGGAAGAGCCGACCATGCTGGCAATGTCCTGATGGGTCAGCTTCTCGTCGATGACCTGCTTGCCGGTATCCTTATCGACTCCGGCCATTTGCAGGAAGAGCCGCGCCACCCTGCCGTATACATCCATCAGGGCGAGGCTTTCGATCTTCTTGTTGACCTCCCGCAGCCTCTCGATCGAATCTTTCAGCAGGCTGAAAACGATATCCGGATTGGCGGAAATGATTTTCCGGACTCTGTTTTGGACAGGATAAGAACCTCGCTTTTTTCCCGGGTCACCACGCAGGCACTGCGGGCCGAGCCTGCCTCCAGAGCGGTCATCTCCCCGAAGTAATCGCCGGGACCGAGAATCGACAGGATTATTTCCTTGCCGTGTTCGTCGATGATCGTGACCTTAACCTTGCCGCCGGCCACGATATACAACGAATCGGTAAGGTCTCCTTCGCTGAGAATGATGGTGTTTTTCGGGTATACCTTCTTAACCGCGGCCTGTTTGATCCGGTCGAGATCGGGTGCGCTGATCCTCGAGAAGATGGCGCTGCTCACCAGGGGGGTTTTCATCATATGTTCCTCGATTTTCAGGATCATTGAGTGACTGTCTCATTTTCCGGCTGCCGGTATTTATCAATTATACAGGGAAGCATATTCAGACCGATCCGGGCCCTGGCGGCTCGAAAGCATTATATCGGCAAAATCGTCAATAACAACCCGTAGCGGCAGATGTAAATATTTTACATAAAGCACGTAGTAAAATTCACTGTTTTCGACGATGGGATATTTTATTGTTATTCACGAAAAAAGCGGTTTTTTTGCTAAACATTTATCGAAATTTGGGGCCGGGTCGGGTATACCAGTGGTTAATGAAAAGTCGTTGGACCGGTTTATTTTGATATCATGATACGCACGGAATTGAGAAAAGAGAGGCATGTGATGGATGGAATCAGGGCGGGTGCTTGGTCGGATAAAGCTGAGTTGAGCAGCTTGGCTGCTTTCATGACCTTCAGGGTGCAAAAGCAACTTATGCCCTGTGGGTATAAGCTTAAGTGGTTGATCGCCGCGGCCATGCTAATGCCGCTTATTATCTCCTGCGCCGGAGTAGATCCCCGGGATGTCGATGTTGAACTTGAGCAGTCGGACCCCGAAGTCAAAATAACCTCCTACACCCGGGCCTTGTCCGATCTGGGCTCGATGAGCAAGGTTTTCGACACCGGCCTGGTCAAAATCCAGAGCAATGATATTACCGATAATACCGGAACCGCCATGACCACCGGCGGTGAGATTCAGAGGAACATCACCGAGATAATGAAAAGCACTTTGAATTCGATTGGCGGCAATGTCGTTTTCATCGAATACGATCCCGGTTTTATCCAGAACCAGATGGTCACCGGCTATTCTGATTTTGCGGATAAGCTTATTCCCGATGTCGTCATAACCGGCGGAATCACCGAATTCGATCGGGGCCTGGAGACCAGAGGGGACGGCGTCGACGTCGGAGCCCAGGCCACGGTCAGCGGTCTCAAGAGCTGGGTGCCCTCCGATGAAATCGGAGTTAATTACGGCAGCGCCGGAAAGGCGGGCAAAGCCAGGATCACTCTCGATTTCAACATGAAGGATTTTACCACCCTGGCGGGAATTGCCAAGATGACCACCACCAACAGCATGGTGGTTAACAAGGCGACCCGGCAGCAAGAGCTGGGGGTAACCATCTTCGGGCCGACCTTCGGTCTCAAGGGCTCCGTTAAAAAGGTGCAGGGCCGGCATGAAGCGGTGCGGCTACTGGTGCAGACCAGCATGATCCAGATGGTCGGCAAGTACCTGAATATCCCTTACTGGCGCCTCCTGGGCGACGACACCCTGCCCGATCCCGTGGTGCTCGACTCCATCGCCACGATTTATTACTCGATGGCTCCCGCCACCCGGGTGGCCGCGATCCAGCAATGGTTGTATATCCACGGTTACGATACCCGGGTGACCGGCGTGCTTGATGCGCAGACCGAGGCGGCTTTGCTTGCTTTCGCCCCCGATTACCAGGTCGGCAGCGGCGAGATCAGCGAGGAGCTTTTCACCGATATCTATATCGGTATGCCGTTTGATGCCGCCGCCGTCGGACGCCGGGTCGCCCTGGACAACATTCTCTATCAGCAGGCCATGGCCCAGGCCGAACCGGAGCAGACAGCTCCCGAAGCAGTCGCTTACGAGGAGCAGGCCTATGAGGAGCAGGCCACCGTCGAGCAGATTGCTGCCGCTCCCCAGGCGGAGACCATGCCGCGGGAGGCGTCGGCGGCCGAGTCGACCGGCAATGGTAATGCCTTGCAAAGCACCGGTTTCGGCCGGATGCTGAATGACAGCGATTGGTAGGCGTGTGCCCCCGCGAATTTCAGGAATATGACACATAAATCAAACTGTTCTGATAATGGAGGAACCCCGATGCGTCTGGCCAGAGCCACCACCTTTTTTGTGATTGCCATCTTGATACTTGCGCCGGCGGCTATGGCCGGCAATAAGAAAATCATGACCATAAGAGCCGCTAAGATCGTTGCCGAACGGGCCATTGTCGAGTCGATTTACGGACTCAAGATCCGCTCGAGCGAATCTGTGGAAAACATGATCGCCTCGGGATTCGAGGGCAAGACCGATACCAAAACCCAGGCTGAAATCCGCGGGATCAGAATAGATGAAATGTCCTATGATGCCGAAAAGGACATCGCCCAGGCCGTTGCCTCGATAACCCTGAACGAGTTCACTAATATCGACGGCCAGCAGATCAACTTTAACGGCAAGAGTTTCACCAGGGTGGGATTCGCCACCTCCACGCCGGCGATGGCCGTGCCTCTCGGCGCGCTGCGGGCCGCCGAGATCGATGCTTACAAGCAACTGGCCAAGCGGATCGTCGGTTTCACACTGGAGAGCCAGACCACGGTGGAAAATTATATTTTAACCTCGGATATTGTCAAATCGAAGGTGCTCGCCACTATTTATCTGGCCCGGCTTGCGGATTACGGCTGGGATGACCAGGGCGACGCCTTTGTCAAAATGCAGATCGATACCAATGAGGTGTCGGAGATCCTCGGTCAGCAGATTCTGGATGTGGACCCGGTGATCGAAGTCGAGGGGCTGGGAGCGCAAAGTGACGATTACTCGCAGGCCGGTTCGGGCCTGTAACATAAATACGGAGGTGTGGGACGATGAAGGCTAAATATTTTATTTTTGGCGTCTTGGCCACCCTGTTTTTTCTGGTTCTCACCGGAGCCATCGATCACCAGGGCTCCTCATCTGCAAATCTGAGCTTTGGCCGCTACAAGTTGTCGTCCTGGGCCACTTCCTTCGGCGAAAAAGGCGGCGCGGTCGGTGCCTTTGTGATCGATACCGTTTCCGGGGAGACCCGTACGGTTTATAGCCGGACCTACGGGCCGAGCATGGAAAGCACCGTTATAAAAAACGATCTGAAAAAACCTTATAGTTCCATCGACTGAAATCCGGATTAACTCCGATGGCGCCGCAAAAACTCCGATCTATTGGGTAGTGGCGTGTTTTTGTTCGTGCGCCATACCACAGGTATGGCCTCTCAAAAACAACATTGAAAACAAACCGACGGCGGAGAATTTTTTTCATCGCAGGCGTCCCTTTAGCTTGATTTTGAATGGGGTTCGGACCGGCTGAAACGGTTAAGCAGACCGGTAAGTTATGCATCTCATACTAACCGATAATCTTGTCGCTTCCCATAGACAAACCGTAATTATCAGCGGCAAAACGCTGGTGAAAAAGTCACAGAAAAATGGTGCAACCATTCACTGCTTGTCAAAGTGGATTTAGTGATAATTACACCTTGAAACAGGAGCCCGATCCCAGCTTTGGGCGGGATGGGTTTTTGCGGGGCGGTCCCGATTGCTTGATTCGTTTTCGGTGGGAAAAGCAAAGTAAAAATGATAATAGATATCAAATAGATTAATTGACTGAAAATTACTTCGGGTCTCTGCACCCGGCACGTGTAATTCGGAGATGTCAAATGCAAAAAATTAATCTCTCCCTCTGTCTTTCCCTGGCGCCTTTGTTTTTCTGCCTTTCCCCGGCTTTTGCCGATTCCAGTGTCAAGGGAGCGGTGATAAATGTGCCCGGGCAAACTGGGAAAAGCGTCAACGTTGCCGTCGGTAGTCAGAGCAAGGCGGAGCAGAGTTCCATAAAGTTGCAGAGTCTCGATATGGGAGGCGCTGTCGTCAATCTCAATCGCAGCAGTCAGAGCGTCAACGTCGCCGCCGGCAACAAGGCTTCGGCCAGCCAGGCCTCCACCAGGGTCGGCGGTAAATTGCGGGGAGCGGTGGTTAATACCAGCCTGGTCGACAAGAAGGTCAATGTGGCGGCGGGGAATAAGGTCAAGGCCAATCAGGGCTCAATCGATATTTCGGATAGTCGGATCACCGGCGCGGTGGTCAACACCTCGGCCGGCCGGAACGCCGTAAACGTCGGGGCCGGCAATAGGGTTGATGCCGATCAGTCCTCGGTCCGGATGGAGGGTGGCCAGGTCAAGGGGGCGGTGGTCAATACCTCGGTGATCGATCAGTCTGTTAATGTTGGAGCCGGCAATCGGGTCAAGGCCGGTCAGGCCTCCGTGATTATGGAAAAC
The DNA here is from genome assembly GCA_024637225.1 of Desulfobacterales bacterium. Lineage (GTDB taxonomy): Bacteria > Desulfobacterota > Desulfobulbia > Desulfobulbales > JAGXFP01 > JAGXFP01. The sequence goes on along the minus strand of JAGXFP010000018.1, from coordinate 62,503 downwards.
AGCAGGGTGAGCGGGGCGGTGATTAATACCGCGATCGGCCAGAATATGGTCAATGTCGGGGCGGGCAACCAGGTTGAGGCCGATCAGGCCACGGTGAGAATGTCCGGCAGTAGTGTCGAGGGGGCGGTGGTCAACACCGCCGTCGGTCAGAACCTGGTCAATGTGGCGGCCGGCAATAAGGTAGAGGCGCGGCAGGTCGCGGCCAGCCTGGAAAATTCGAAGGTTTCCGGGGCGGTGGTCAATACCGCGGTCGGCCAGAATATGGTTAACGTGGCGGCCGGGAATCGGGTCGAAGCCAACCAGGCCGCCACCAGGATGGAAAACAGCAGCCTGCACGGGGCCGCCGTCAATAGTATCGGCGCCCTGGGAGCGGTTAACGTCGCGGCAGGCAACCGGGTTGAGGCCAACCAGGCCGCGGTGATAATGGAAAACAGTAAGGCGAAAGGAGCCCTGGTCAACACGGTAGTAGGTGGGGCGGTCAACGTGGCGGCCGGCAACCGGGTTGAGGCCAATCAGGGTGCGGTCAAGCTGGAGAACAGCGAGATGAAAGGCACTGCGGTCAATACCGTGGCCGGGGCGGCTCTTAATGTCGCGGCCGGTAACCGGGCCGAGGCCAATCAGGCCGCGGTCAAGCTGGAGAACAGCAAGATGAAAGGCACCGCGGTCAATACCGTGGCGGGTGCGGCTTTGAATGTCGCGGCGGGCAACCGGGTTGAGGCCAATCAGGGTGCGGTCAAGCTGGAGAACAGCGAGATGAAAGGCACCGCGGTCAATACCGTGGCGGGTGCGACTTTGAACGTCGCGGCGGGCAACCGGGTCGAGGCCAATCAGGGCGCGGTCAATTTGGAAAACAGCAAGATGAAGGGCACTGCGGTCAATACCGTGGCCGGGGCGGCCCTGAACGTCGCCGCCGGGAATCGGGCCGAAGCCGCTCAGGCCGCCCTGAAGGTGAAAAACAGCAGTATGAAGGGCAATGTGAAAAACACCGTAGCCGGGGCGGCTCTTAATGTCGCGGCGGGTAATCGGGCCGAGGCCAGTCAGGGCGCCACCGAAATTGCCAACAGCGATGTCCGGGGCAATATCACCAATACCGTCGGCGGCGCGGCCTTGAATGTCGCGGCAGGCAACCGGGCTGAGGCCAATCAGGCCGCGACCAGGATCGAGAACAGCAGGGTCAGGGGCAATATCAAAAACTCCGTCGGCGGCGCCGCCCTGAATGTTGCCGCCGGTAGCCGTTCCGAAGCCAACATGGGTTCCACCAAAATCGAGAACAGCAGCGTCCGGGGCAATATCACCAATAAAGTAGCCGGCGGCGCAATCAATGTGGCGGCCGGCAGTCGGACCGAAGCCAACATGGGCTCGGTGGTCGTGGAAAACAGCAGCGTCTCCGGAAATATCTCGACCAGGGTAAAGGGCGGCGCTGCCATCAATATTGCCGCCGGTTCCCGGGCGAAGGCCAACTCAGGCGCGGTGATCGTCAAGCACGGTTCCAGCATCGGCGGCGATGTCGCCGTTACCTCCGGCAAGGGCATTACTATTAACGACAAGGATAGTCTGTTAAGTTTTGGCCAGAATGTTAATGTTGCCGCGGGAAGGGGCAAGACTTCCAATAAAAATTCGGTGGTCATGAAGTGATTGATTATGAGTATTCGGTTGTTTAGGGATCCTTATGCCGGACACTTCATATGGTTATAAAAAAGATTTTTTAAACGGTCAGCCAACAACAACAGAAAGGAGATTGAAATGAAGAAAGTGATTATCGCAGTTGCGGCAGTAAGTCTGGCAATGGGATTTGCCACCGTTGCATCGGCTGCCTCCGATGTTAAAGGTGTGATCAGCAATAAGGCCGAGGTCAAGAAGTCGGCCAATGTGGCCATCGGCGAAGGGGCCAAGGCCAGAATGGGTTCCGCGGCCCTCAAGAATTCCAGCGTCAAGGGGGTGGTTACCAATAATGCCAAGGTCGATAAATCGGCTAACGTGGCTATCGGTAAAGACTCCAAGGCCAACATGGGTTCGATTTCGATGGATCGCTCCAAAATCAAGGGGGTGATCAGCAATAAGGCCGACATCGGTAAGTCGGCCAATGTGGCAATCGGTGGTGGAACCGCCAATATGGGCACGATCGATATGAAGGGCAGTAGCGTTAAGGGTGTGGTTACCAATAATGCCAAGGTCGACAAGTCTGCCAACGTGGCGATCGGGCAAGGCGCCAGGTCCAATATGGGTTCGGTGGCGATGGATCGTTCCAACGTCAAGGGCGTGATCAGCAATAAGGCCGATATCGGCAAATCGGCCAACGTGGCGATCGGCAAAGGCGCCAGCGCCAATATGGGCACGATCGATATGAAGGGCAGCAACGTCAAGGGTGTGGTGACCAACCGGGCCAAGGTCGACAAGTCGGCCAATGTGGCCATCGGTGAGGGCGCTGCTTCCAATATGGCTTCTATCTCGATGGACCGGGCCAACGTCAAGGGCGTAATCAGCAATAAGGCGGACATCGGCAAATCGGCCAATGTGGCCATCGGTAAGGATGCCACCGCCAACATGGGCACCGTCGCCATTAAAAACGCCAAAATTCAAGGGGTGGTCACCAACCAGGCCAAGGTCGACAAATCGGCCAATGTCGCTATCGGCAAAGGCTCGGAAGCCAGCATGGGATCGGTTACCATCGAGTAATCGCACAATCCGACAATCGGTGCGATCCCGGCCCGGCATCTCAATTTTTAAGGTGCCGGGCCGAGATGTTTTTTTCTTTTCCATTGCTGGCCAATTCGCAAAAAGTCGCCACGACGCAGTAGATCGGACTTTTTGCGACGCCATCTTGCTTGGGAGCTTTTAAAATGAAGGGAATGGTTTTTTTCACTCTGTTGGCGGCGCTCGTTTTTGGCGGTGCTATTTCTGGGTGGGCCGGCGATCTTGATGACGGTATCTCCACATTTACCGACGACGGCATTTCTAGTTACGATGACATGGGCAAGCCCGACAAGAATATCAAATTCATTATCATGAATTCCAAATCAAGGGCAAAGGTCGCGCAAAAGGCCGGGAAAGCGAGCACGACAACCGGCCAAACCACCGGCGACAATAACAGAAACAGTGTCGTGATGGGGGCAGGCAGCAAGGTCCTCGGTGATGTGATCATTGTTGACGAGAGCAAGAATAACTGAAAGAAGCCGGGTTATGGGGCGAGAGAGATACTGCCGGATAAGTTTCCTGCCGAGATGCAATCAGGGTGAAAAGGCCGATTTCCCGGCAGTAAAAGGGAGCGGCCTTTTTTTATAAAATCAACTTTCTGACTTATCTTATAATAGCCGGAAGCCGGAAGCCGGAAGCCGGAAGCCGGAAGCCAGAAGCCAGAAGCCAGGAGCCAGGAGCCAGGAGCCAGGAGCCAGGAGCCAGGAGACAGGAGACAGGAGACAGGAGACAGGAGCCGGAATGACTGATGTTAAAGCTTTTCTCTTGGATTCTGGCTTCCGGCTTCCGGCTTCCGGCTTCTGGATTTTGGAACACAGGTACGAAATAAATCGCCAAAACCCCTTTATTATCGGGAGTTTAACCGAAGTCAGAAAGTTTAGTTATAAATATCAAAGAATGATGGTGGCAAATGGAAAAATCCGAGACGGAATTTGAAAGCAAGCTGATCCCGATCATGCGGGAAGGCGTTGAGGTGATTAAAATGGTCTGTTTCCAGAAACTCGCTTCTTCCCTGACCGAAAGATATCCCGACTGGGATCCGAAATTCCGGACCATGCTGACCGGGGCAGTGATTAATGAAATATTCGGCATTACTAATCATCAGGAACCGTTTGCCTCCTTTGCCGCCGATAATCAGGCCCGGGTCGGTGAGGAAATCAGGGAGTTTGCCGGCCATTGTCCGGATATGCGGATACCCTTGACCGACGCCCTGCGCATGCAGGCCCTCTGCGACAGGATGAGCAATGTTGCCGATGATCGGCCTCTTGAGATTGCCGGCGCAGCCGGAATCCTCATCGAGGAGCGCGATTTGCACCTGCCCAACGCTTTCCTGGATATGGTCCGGCGAATCGGCAGGGCCTACGGCTTGGTCATTCCGCCAGCGCCAGAGGAGAAGGCTTCCTGACTATTCCCAATCTTGTATATCAAATCTTTTGCTTAGCCATCCCGTGACTTTTTGCGAACTCATCAAGCAGAATCCGAATCAAGCACTACCAGCCCCATCGTGCGGGCTAGATTTTTTCTCCATTCCGGCTCAGGCCCCATTCGACGAGTCTTCCGATGTTTTCCCGGGCGAGTTCGCTCAGTTCGGTAAATTCGCAGCCCAACCCAACGCGGTCCACGAAATCATAGTTGTGCAGCCGTTTGATCTCCATCCCGGCGTTTAGATCGAGGTTGTAGAGAATCGTGGCCTGAATCCTTTCCAGGATCAGGATGTCGCCGAGCTCAAAGTGCGGAGCCCAGGTCTTTTTTAAAATGAGATACAGGCCGCCGAGGCTCAGATTCGAGATGTTGGCGTCGATATCCGCCGCGTTAAGAGCACTGCCGAGGCCGAGATCGAGGTGGGAAATGTTGCCGCTGACCGGCGGCATGTCTCCGCCGGGAACCTTTATCAGGCCGGTTATCTCGTCGTCCGAGGAAAAATAGGCTCTCTCGAATCTTCTTTTTTCGACGAAACTCTGTTCATCCGGGGAATCATAACTCATTCAGCGGCCTCCTGTGGGTAATAAAAGTTGCCTGGCGGCACCTTTTTAATATCATGAGGCGGCTTAACCGGCCGTCCATAAGGTACTTAATCGGCTCTTTGGACAATCGTCAACCGGGAATTCGGAAATACAGGGGGCAGGTGTGAACAGCAATGGAATCCTCCTTCCGACTGCGGAATTTCGGCTCACGGATTTATCGGCGTAGAAGCGGCAGGTTATGCGGTTATGAAGAGGGCCCGGGTCGCACCTACAGGGCATAAGTTTCGTACGAGCAGAGCAGCTGCCCGACTCAGCTTTATACCACAGGGCATAAGTTTCGTATGAGTCCCGCCTTGCGGGACTCAACTCAGCTTTATTGCGAATAATGGGTTTTGATCAGCAGGATTTCGTCAAGGGCCTCGAGGAACAGGTCGAGGAGCTTGGCGTCGAAATGGCTTCCCCGACCTTCCTTGAGGATGGCGATGGATTTTTCAATGGAAAAGGCCTTCTTGTAGACCCGGTCGAAGGTCAGGGCGTCGAAGACGTCGCAGATTGCGGCAATGCGTCCCACAATGGGGATGTTGTCGCCGGCCAGGCCTCGGGGATAACCGCTGCCGTCTACTTTTTCATGATGGTTGAGTGCAATGTCCGCCCCGGTTTTGAGCAGTTTGGAAGATGATTCGCCGAGAATGCGCCGGCCGATTTCACAATGGGTTTCGATGACCTTGAACTCTTCCGGCGTAAGTTTGCCGGGTTTGAGCAGAATCTGGTCCGGGATGCCGATCTTGCCGACATCGTGGAGGGGGCTCGCGTCTCCGATCAGCTTGCAGAGTTCCGGATCGAGCCCGGCTTTCTCCGCCAGCAGCTCGCAGTAGTTGCCCATCCGCATGGTGTGCTGGGCGGTTTCGTTGTCACGGAATTCAGCCGCCCGGGTCAGGCAGCAGATGGTCTCGTCCCTCGACAGCCGAACCTCTTCTTCCTTTACCTGCAATTCCCTGGTCCGTTTAATCACCAGCTCATTCATTTCCTCGCTGTATTCCCGGTTTTCCAGATCAAGTTGGCGGTGGCGCAAGGCGTTAGAGACATTGATCAGGGTTTCGCTTTTGTTGATCGGTTTGATTACATAGGCGAAGGCATCGAGCTCCAGAGCGCTGATCGCGATACTGTGATCGTCTACCGCCGAGACCACAATGGAAATCATCTCGGGGTATTTCCCCCGGATCCCCCCGAGCAGCTCGATGCCGCTGATCCCCGGCATGTTGAGGTCGGTGATCAGCAACTCGAAAGAGGTTTGTTCCAGGGCAGCCAGGGCTTCTTCACCGCTGTAAACCGCGGTGCAGTCGTATTGTTCCTTAGTCAGCCAACGGTACAACAGCTGGCATAGCATTTCATCATCGTCGACAATCAGCATTCTTGGGGGTCTGCCGCTCATGGTAATCACCTGTTTCAATTAATCTATTTCGCCTGCCCGGCCCGCCTGTCCGGCCAATTACGAGTTGGGTCTGCCGCCCTTGCCGTCCAGTTCCTGTCGGATCGCCGCGGCAAGCGTTTGCTTGTTGGTCGGCTTCATGATTATCTGCCGGACAAATTTGTCCCCGGTCTTTTTTGAGATATCCAGCTCGAAGTACCCTGTACATAAAATGATCGGGATGTCGGGGCGGATGGCCAGCATCGATTCGGCAAGTTTGATGCCGGTCATATTGGGCATGCTGTGGTCGGTTACGACCAGGTCGAAGGTGTCCGGTTTATTACGGAACAGTTCCAGGGCTTCAACGCTGCTGGTGCGGCAGGTTGTATGGTAACCCAACGCGCCGAGCATCCGTTCTACAAGTTGCAGAATGGGCTGTTCGTCGTCCACCAGCAGGATGGATTCAGTGCCCGTAAGGGTCGCGGTTTCGGGCAGGGGTGGGGTCTGCTCCAATGAGCCTTCGAATATCGGCATGAAGACCTCGAAGGTGGCGCCGGCGTCAGGCCGGCTGCTCACCTCGATAGCGCCGCCCATTTTTTTGACGATGCCGTGGACCACGGACAGTCCCAGTCCGGTGCCGTCTTCCTTTTTGTTGGTGGAAAAATAGGGATCGAAGATGCGGGGTAGAATGCCGGGGGCAATGCCGTGCCCCGAATCGCTGACCAGGAGGCGGAGATAGCGGTCGGCCAGCAACTCCGGGTGATTTTTCAAGAAATCCATGTCCGGCGCATAAGCTTCCAGTCGCACCATGAGCACGCCGCCCCGGTCGCGCATGGCTTGATAGGAGTTGGTGCATAAATTCATGATTATCTGATGGATCTGGATCGGATCGCTCATTACCGTGGCGCTGCCGGCGCTGATCATCTTCTGGATCTCGATATTGCTGGGAAAGGAGGCGCGCAGGAGTTTGAGTGCCTCCTTGACGACCAAACCGACCTGGATGGGATGGATTTCCTCATCGCTCTGACGGCTGAAGGTGAGGATCTGTTTGACCAGTTCCTTGGCCCGGTTGCCGGCCTGGATAATCAGATTGAGATCGGCGAGGTTGTCATGGCAGCTTGGCGGTAACTCTTCTTTAAGCAGGTCGGCATAGCCCAGAATCGAACTCAGTATATTATTGAAGTCATGGGCGATACCGCTGGCCAGGGTGCCGATGGCCTCCATTTTCTGGGCCTGGCGCAGTTGCTGCTCCATTTTGCGCTTTTCCGTTTCGGCGTTTTTTCTTTCGGTTATGTCGCGCAGAATGCTGATCGCGGCCCAGTTCTTACCTTGTCGCAGGGGGGAAACCGAAAGCTCGACGGGAAACTCCTTCCCGTCCTTTTTCAGGCCGGTCATTTCGACGGTTTTGCCGATAATGGAGCCCTGGCCGGTTGTGACGAAGTTTTTGAAACCGGTCAGGGTTTTTTGCCGATATCTTTCCGGGACGATCAGGTCGTGTAGTTTCCGGCCCGGGAACTCTTCGGATTTGTAGTGGAAAAGCTTTTCGGCGGCAGGATTCCAGAAGGTGATATGATCGTGATGATCTACCATGATTATGGCGTCGTGGGCGGTGTCGGTTATGGCCCGGTGCCTTTCATGACTCTCCTTGGACTTGTGTTCGTATCTTTTGTATTCGATAATGGAGGCGAGCACCGATGCAACCGAGACTAGCAGCTTCTCGACCCGCTGGTCGCGGATGGCGTCTGGTATGGTATAGACGTTGTAAACCCCCAGCAGTTTTTTGCTTCTGGAGAGGATCGGGATGCAGTAATGGCCGTGGGGCTGAATGCCTTCGTAAATGGTGTCATGCCGCTCGTCGATCGAGCTTGCGAAGACCGGTAGTCGGGCCTCGGCGGCCCTGCCGCAGAGACAGTGGCCGAACTCCACCTGATTGCACTTGTCCAGGATGGCCTCGTCAAGATTGTAATGGGCCTTCAATTGGAGAAGATCCGGGCGGTCATCCTCCGCCAGCAGCAGGGCTCCCTTCGGCTGCAGGCCGAATTGCCCGAAAGAACTGGTGAGCTGGATGAATTCGTTCAAAAACTCCTGGAGGGTAATGGTTTCCTGAGAGATTCGCAGGACCTGGTTGAGGATTTCCAGGGTCTTGTTGCTGTATTCGAGTTTGCTGGATTCTCTTTTGTGGGTTTCGACTTCCAGTTGGAGCTCTTCGTTTATTTCATGCAGCTCGGTCGTGCGTTCGGCAACCTGCCTTTCGAGATTCTGCTGATTTTGCAGGAGCTCTTCCTCGGCTCCTCTTCGCCGGCTGATCTCCCGACTCGCCAGCCAGTAAAGCACTACGACCAGAATGGTTATGAACGCGAGGGCGGTGAGGATCATCCCGCTGATCTTTCTGGTCAAGGCCCCGGACAACTCGCTAATGAAAAGGGTATCGTCCTGGAGATAGGTCAGATGCCAGCCGGGCAGCGCTTCGAGGTTGTGCCGGAGGATGGTGTATTGATGACCGTGGCGGTCGGCGGCGTGTCCGGCGTCGATTTTAGTGAATCCCGATGAAGAAAACGGTCCTGGTCCGAATTGCCGGCTGGCCGCGGTTTTTTCATGGTTGATTTCGGAGGTTTCCCAGAGAAACTTGGAGGTGAGTTCTGGCCGGTTGCTGAGAAAAATGATGTTGTGAGGGCCGGTAAGAATCGAGATCCCCTGATATTGGGGCTTGTTGATCATGACCTTGATTACCTCGAGGGGCAGCTTCAGGGCCGCTACTCCGAGAATCCGGCCGGAGCCGGAATCGACGACCGGGCTGCTCAGGTACAGTCCCGGCTGTTTCGAGACCAGGCCGATACCCATAAACAGGGCGGGCCGGCCCTGGATCGCTTCCATAAAATAAGAGCGGCTGCCGGCATGGTCCTTGCCGACAAAACTGTCGGGACGAAGCCGATTCGAGGAGGCCAGGGTTGTCCCTTTTCCGTTAATCAGATAGGCGATGGATTCACCCAGGGCACTGCTGAAATTATCCAGAACCAGGTTGGCCGCCTCCATGGAGTCCGGGGCAGGGTTTTTGAGGGCTTTTACAAGGGGCTTGGCGGCGGAGAGTTTGGCGGCCGTCTCGCTTGTCTCCAGCAGATATGAGTCGATCTCGTCCGCCGCCTCGTTAACGAGATCGGTCGCCATGATGTAATTGTGTCGAATGGCGGCGGTCTTGGCGGTGCGGTAGAAGAAGATGCCGCCGGTCAGAGCGAGGGTGAAGATCAGGAGGGACAGGGTCAGCAGGATTATTTTAAGTTTCATTGTTACCCATAACTATTTCGAAACTCTGGCCAGAGATGACCGAGCCATTGCCGGAAAACGCATTATTGCATGTTATCACAGATAGTTAGGGGGAGTCCAGTTAATTATGGAGTATCCGCCAGATTAATTTTCAGGGCGGGAAGGCCGGACGGGAATGGTCGGCTGCGCATTGATCTGCCTGTGGGATAAAAGCAGAAATGGTCATTGAATTGGTTAATTCCAATCCGTTTAGTTTCTTTGATGGTTGGAGCTTAAAATAAAATTGACAAAATAGTTGCTGGATATATATTTGCCCAGTCAAGTATGCTGCTTTCGCTAAAAAGACAAAGGAGCCATGGCTGCGCTAAAAGTTTGATATGCAAGAAGTGGCGGTGTATGCCCAAGAAACATATCCACGAAGCTGTAGCTCGGCCTTTTGCGAGGCCCTCGAGAATTGATTAATGGGAAAGGGATGGGAGCTTATGGATCATGACTGCCTGTAATGAGGAGTCCCTGGCCCGGCAGATTTATTTAACCGCCCGGGATATGCGTAATTTCGCCGAAAAACTTCTCAAACCATTCGGCTTGACCATGGAGCAGTTTCATCTTCTCAAAAAACTGGCCGAGAATTCCGGAATCAGCCAGCGGCAACTTGGCGAGGCTGCCGATAAGACCCCGGCCAATATGACCAGGATTCTCGACCGGATGGAGGCCAAGGGACTGGCGGCACGAAGGGAAGACCCCGGTGACCGCCGTTCGTCGCTGGTTATGCTGACCGACAAGGGCGCCGCCCTGGTTGGTGAGGTCTTCGGCGAATTCAATGCCTATTCGGCCCAGGTAATCTCAGGGGTTAGCGAGGACGAGCAGCGGCATGCCCGGGAGATTTTATTGAAGATCGCCGGCAATATCAGCAAGATGGCCGAAAAAGCGGCGGAAAATACAGAAAAATGAGGTGGGATGTGCGGATTCTTCTTATTCAGGTGATGATGGTTTTAATCGGCGGCAGCACCGTTTTCGCCCAGGGGCCGCCGGCCAATATCGTGGTCGCCCCGATCGGACAGCAGGAGGTCGCCGAGAATCGTCCGTTTATCGGCAGGCTTTATTACGATACCGCCAGCCAGATTTCGGCGGAGGTTTCCGGCCTGGTTGAGATCGTCGCGGTCAATGAGGGAGACACGGTCGAAAAGGATGCCCCGCTGTTGCGGCTTAACACCGAGCTGCTGGACCGGGAGATCGACATCAAGCTGGCCGAGATCGAGCAGATCGACCTGCGGATCAGCCATGCCGAGAAGCAGTACCGCCGGCTGGAGAACCTTTACGAAAAAGAGGGGATCAGCGAGAAGCTTTACGAGGACGCCCGCTATGCCTATGAAGACGAGCTTAAGGAAAAGCAGGTGGCCGAACTGGAGCTGAAGAAACTGCTGCTCGACCTCGAGAAAAGCGTGGTCAAGGCCCCTTATGACGGGATGGTCATGGCCAAAAACGTCGACTCCGGAGACTGGGTCCAGCCCGGCAAGCCTCTGATCAAGCTCGGTTCCGTAAAGGATCTGTTCGTCGAGGTGCCGATCGGAGAAACTCTTCTGCAATTTGTCGAACCCGGCAGCCGGGTGGGGGTCGAGATTGAGGCATACGGCAGAAAAATGCAAGGGACGGTGGAGGGGATTGACCCGGTCGCCGACCCCAAGACCAAGAATGTCTTTGTCAAGGTGCGGATCCCCGCCCAGGAGAATATCGCCGAGAACATATCGGCCAAGGTTTTCATACCGGTCGGAGCCCGGAAGCGCTTGAGCATCATCCCCCGCGACGCCCTGGTCAGCATGGGCGGCAACGATTTCGTCTACACGATCAAGGACGGCAAGGCGGCCATCCTGCCGGTCAATATCGTCTCCTTCCTGGGTGATGCGGTCGGGGCCGACAACCCCCATTTTCGCGAGGGCATGGAGGTGGTGGTCGAGGGCAATGAACGGCTGCGTCCCGAGCAGCCGGTGGTCGTCAGCGGTGGCCGCTAATGGATATAGTCAAAGCCGCAATTAATAAACCGGTAGGGGTCTCGGTTGCCGTCATCCTGGTGGTGATGTTCGGCCTGATCGGCTTGAACCAGCTACCGGTCCAGCTGACCCCCGACGTGGAGACTCCCCAGATCACGGTCAGCACGGTCTGGGGCGGCGCCACCCCCTACGAGATCGAAAAGGAGGTCGTCGAGAAGCAGGAAGAGGTCCTGAAGGGTTTGCAGGGGCTGATCAAGATGGAGAGCTCCAGTTTCAACAGCTACGGGGAGATTACCCTTTCCTTTGAGCTGGAAACCGATCTCGACGACGCCCTGCTCAGGGTTTCCAACAAGTTGAACGAGGTGGCGGATTACCCCGATAATGTCACCCGGCCCAAGATCGAGGCGGCCGGAGCCCAGAGTTCGCCGGTAATCTGGATGATGTTGAAGACCGAAGCGGACAACGATGCCCCGATCAATCATTTCAGGACCTTTTTCGAGGACAATATCCGCCAGCACCTGGAACGGGTCAACGGGGTCGGCTCCCTGATGGTATTCGGGGGCACCGAAGACGAACTGCATGTCATTGTCGACGGCGAAAAAATGGCGCGCCACCGGGTGACGATCAATCAGGTCACCGGGGCGCTGCGCCAGGCCAACCGCAATATCTCGGCCGGGGTACTGGCGATCGGCAAAAAGAACTACCGGATCAGGACGGTCAGCCAGTTCCAGAACCCGGCCGACGCCCTTGAGGTGGTGATCTATGACGACGGGATCAACCGGGTCTATCTGCGTGACGTGGCCGCGGTTGAACGGGGCTACGCCAAGGAAGAAGGCGCGGTGATCAGTAACGGGGTGCAGGGCATCGTGGTCGGGGTCCGCAAGGAGCAGGGCGCCAATGTCCTGGAGCTGAGCGACCGGCTCGAACAGGAGGTCAACCGCCTGAACGAAGGGCTCCTGGCCCGAAACGATCTCTATATCGACTGGGCCTATGACCAGCGGCCCTATATCAATAATGCCATCGGCCTGGTCAAGATGAATGTCCTGATCGGCGGCATCCTGGCCATTATCGTCCTGCTCTCCTTTTTAAGGAGTGTCACCTCGACAGTCACCACGGCAGTGGCGATCCCGATCTCGGCCATCGGCACCTTTATCTTTCTCTGGCTGCTGGGGCGCAATCTCAATGTGGTCAGTCTGGCCGGGATCTCCTTCGCGGTGGGGATGCTGGTCGATAACTCCATCGTGGTCCTGGAGAATATCGACCGGCACCGCAAGATGGGGAAAAAGGCCTTTGCGGCCGCTTATGAGGGGACCAAGGAAGTGTGGGGGGCGGTGGTCGCCTCAACCGCCACCACGGTGGCCGTCTTCCTGCCGGTGATTTTCATTCAGGAGGAGGCGGGCCAGCTCTTTCGGGATATCGCCATCGCCATCACCTTCGCGATCATCCTCAGCCTGTTCGTCTCGATTACGGTTATCCCGTCCTTGAGTTACCAGTTTTACAAGCGGAAAAAACGCGTGAAGAAGCCCGGCCGCTTTCAGCACAGCGTGGTAGGTGAATGGGCGGCGGCGACCATAATGAAATTATCCAATCTCTGCCTGAAAAACGCAGCCAGCCGGCTGGTGACGGTGATTCTCTTCACCGCTCTTTCTCTGGCGGTGATCGTCGCCCTGGTCCCGAGTACCGAATATCTGCCCCAGGGCAACCGCAACCTGATCCTGAACATCCTGCTTCCGCCGCCGGGATATTCGGTCGACAAGCTCAAGGAACTGGGGCACTATGTCTATAATGAGGCGGAGCCCTATTTCAAGGAGGACGACAAGGACGGCATTCCCCGGATCAAGCAGATGTTCTATGTCGGCGCCGAACGGATTTGTCTTTTCGGCGGAATCAGCGCCCAGGAGACCCGCGCCGCCGAACTGATTCCCCTTTTCACCCGCATCATCCAATCGATTCCCGGCGTCTTCGGGGTCAGCATCCAGGCGGGAATTTTCGAGTCCGGTCTGGGCGAGGGCCGCAATGTCGATATCAATATCTCGGGTCAGGATATCGAACGGATCGTCGGGGTCGCCCAGGCCATGATGTTCGGCCTGATTCCGGCCCAGATCCCGGCCGCCCAGATCCGCCCCGTCCCCTCGCTGGAGACCAGTTATCCGGAGGCGACGATCGTACCCGACAAGGAAAAACTCGCCGCCAACGGTTTGACTGAAAGCGATCTCGGCATCTACGTCGATGTTCTGATGGACGGGCGCAAGGTCGAGGAGTTTCGCCCGGAGGGAATCAAGCAGATCGACCTGGTCGTCAAGGGAGGGGATGCCGTCTACGAAACGCCGGAGGATATTTTGAATTCCACCATCGTCAACAGTTTCGGCGATCTGATCCGGCTCGGCGATGTAGCCTCCCTGGTCTACGGCCAGGGGCTGCCCCAGATCAACCACCTCGAACGGGACCGGAACATAACCCTGCAGGTGACCCCGCCGAAAGAGCTGCCCCTGCAGGAGGCCATGGATATCATCGAGAACGAGGTCATCGGGGCGTTGGCGGCCCAGGGCAAACTGGAAGGGCTCAAGGTCGAGGTCGGCGGCAATGCCGATAAACTGGTCGAGACCCGCCGGGCCCTGCAATGGAATTTCCTCCTGGCCTTGGCGATTACCTATCTCCTGATGGCGGCCCTGTTCGAAAATTTCCTCTATCCCCTGATTATCCTGTTCAGCGTGCCGCTCGCGGCAGCCGGCGGTTTTCTGGGGTTGCGGGCAGTCAACGCCTTTATCGCGCCCCAGGGTTTCGATGTCCTGGCCATGCTCGGTTTTATTATCCTGATCGGCACCGTGGTCAATAACGCGATCCTGATCGTCCACCAGTCCCTGAACAATGTAAGGTACAACGGGATGATTGGCATCCCGGCGATTTCCGACGCGGTCCGGACCAGGATCAGGCCGATCTTTATGAGCGCCACTACCAGCGTTCTGGCCTTGAGCCCCCTGGTTCTGTCGACCGGGCCGGGCAGTGAACTATATCGCGGCCTCGGCGGCATTATCCTCGGGGGGCTGGCCGTGTCCACGGTTTTCACCCTGTTTGTGATTCCGGCGCTGCTGGCCTTTTTTATCGGTTTTGAAGGGAGCAGGGTTGATGAAAACAGTTAAAGCTGAGTTGAGCAGCTCGCCTGCTCAAACGAAACTTATGCCCTTGCGGTATTGTCTGGTTTTAACGTTTCTCCTGATCGCCGGCAGCGCCGGGGCGGCCGACCTGGCCGAACTGCAGGAGAAGGCTTTGTCGAACCGGGAGGTGGTCCAGGCTTATATTGCCGATCTGGAACAGAGTCGCCGGGATGTGACTCTGGCCAGAAGCGGTCTCTATCCTTCCGTGGATCTGAGCTATACGGCGAACTGGCTCGATGAGGCAACCGCCATCGAAGATCGGGAGAATCAGGTGGCCTCGGGACGGATCAGCTGGAATATCTTCGCCGGCTTCCGCGACAAGTACCGGATCAAATCGGCCAAGCTGCTGCGGCAGGCGGAATATCATCAGCTGCAGGGGCTTAAACAGGATATCAAACTCGCGGTCGCCCTTCGTTATCTGGCGATCTTCGAGCAGCGGGCCAACCTGAGGGTGGCTGAGGATTCGGTCTCCACCCTGAGAAGATTGTCCGAAGATGCGGTTAACCGCTACGGGGTCGGGTTGATCCGGAAAAGCGAAATGCTCAAGTTCCAGGTCGATCTCGATAACGCGGTGATTGCCGAAAAGAAGGCCCGGGCCGAACTGGCTAAAAGTATTGCCCTCCTGGGGCGAGAGGTCGGGGTCACGGTCGATGCCGAGGGGTTGACCTTCGAGGAATTCGCCGAGTTGCCGGCGGTGCCGGCCAGGGAGGCCTATGAAAATGAGATGCTGGCAAGCCGCAGCGAGATCAGGTTCCTGGAAGAGCTGGTCGGGGCGGCGGCCATGCAGGTCAAGGTCGAGCGGGCCCGGTACTACCCCAGTGTCGATCTGGCCGGGGTCTACAATAAATACGACGATCCCCCCAACAGCTTTACGACTGACGACGACGAGCTCCGCACCCAGCTGACCCTGTCGATGAACCTCTTCGACGGCTTCGCCAAAAAAGCCCGGGTCGGCGCGGCCCGGCTGGAAAAAGAGAGTCTCCATTACGATCTCGCCGAAACCAGGCGTGATCTTCAGGTCGAGCTCAGCAATCTTTTTCTTGATTACCTGGTAAGTGTCGACAATGTGGTTGTCGCCGATAACGGCATCGACCAGGCCGAGGAAAACCTAAGGGCAATCCGGGTGGCTTACGAAGAAGGGGTGGCGGTGGAATCCGAGCTCCTCGACGCCGTCGCCAATCTGTCCCGGGCCAAGTTTAACTTTGTGACGGCCAAGAGCGAGGGATTCGCCACCCATTTCCGGATCATCAGAATGGTCGAACAACTATAAACCGGGTTTATCGGTCGGGGCGCTCAGCTCTTGTTCTTGCCGCTTCAGCTCTCTGGCCTTGTCCCGGGCGGTATGGTGGTAAAGATAGCTGTGCAGCAGCCAGCCGGTCAGGATGCCGACGGCCAGCACCAGGAAGATCATCAGGGAGAGGGACATCGCCGCTCCCCAGAACAGAAAGCGGATCTCGACGGTGGCCGCGTTCTGATAAAGGAAGATAACGGTCAGGGCGACCAGGGTCAGGGCGGCAAGCAGTTTCGGATTCTTCATATTCGGAGTTCTCCTCAGTTATCCCGATAAGCGTCGGCGAAGACCTCATCCAGGGTTTCGTAAGTACCGTAAACGATACGTTTGTCGCTTCTCAAGATGCGCCTCTCAAGATGGTTTCGAGGGCATGGGGGATCGGCAGCCATTTATCGCCGAGATCGATGTGAAACTTGGCCTGGTTGACGTTCAAGCCGGTCATCATCAGGGCGATGCCCATCGCCCTCACCACCATGAAGGAAACCAGGATTGTAAACAGGGTCGAAACCAGAAAATCGAGACCTTGCATAGAGGGACTCCGCTGCTATTATTAAACGCTCTCGGCGGCAACCGGGCAATTAAATAAGGATCAGTTCTAATCTTATTCCCGACTAGACCGGATTGCCAGCGAATTATCAGCGGCTTGAGGCAGGCAAGACAAAAAAAAATCCGGGGCGGCGGGAAGGCCGGGGCCGGTCCGCCTATTGGCTTTTGCGCCGCCGCCCCTTGTGCAAGTGACTTTGAAGCCTTGCGGAGCGCACTTGACGCAAAGCAGCAGAATTTATGTGGAATAAGCAGATGAATGGAAAAATTGAAAACCCCGATCTCGATTTCGACCGGCAACATATCTGGCACCCCTATTCGACCATGCTCTCGCCGCCGCCGGTCTATCCGGTAACCGCTGCCTCGGGCAGCCGCCTGACCTTGGCCGACGGCCGGGAACTGGTCGACGGCATGTCCTCCTGGTGGTCGGTGATCCACGGCTACAACCACCCCCGCCTGAACCGGGCGGCCCATGAACAGATCGGCGCCTTTGCCCATGTGATGTTCGGCGGCCTTACCCATAATCCCGCCATCGAGCTGGCCAAACGGCTGATCGCCATCACCCCGGAACCCCTCGACAAGGTCTTTCTCTGCGATTCCGGCTCGGTGGCGGTCGAGATAGCGATCAAAATGGCCATCCAGTACTGGCACGCCCGGCGACGGCCCGGCAAACACAAGCTGCTGACGATCCGCGGCGGCTATCATGGCGATACCTTCGCGGCCATGTCGGTCTGCGATCCGGTCACCGGCATGCACGAGATTTTTACCGAGGTCCTACCCAGGCAGTACTTCGCGCCGCGGCCGGAATGCCGGTTCGGCGAGCCTTGGGATGAAACCGATATTCAAGGGTTGGCCGGGCTGCTCGCCGAAAACCATGGAAGCATCGCCGCCCTGATCCTGGAGCCGGTGGTCCAGGGGGCGGGGGGCATGTGGTTTTATTCCCCCGAATACTTGAAAGAGGCCCGGCGTTTGTGCGACGCCCATGAGGTGCTTTTAATCGCCGACGAGATCGCCACCGGCTTCGGCCGGACCGGCCGGCTGTTCGCCTGCGAGCATGCCGGAATCACCCCCGATATCCTCTGCCTCGGCAAGGCGATGACCGGCGGCTACCTGAGTCTTGCCGCCACCCTGACTTCCAGCCTGATCGCCGAGACCATTTCCGCTGGCGGGGCGGGCTGTTTCATGCACGGCCCGACCTTTATGGGCAATCCCTTGGCCTGCCGGATCGCCTGCGAAAGTATCGATCTGCTCCTGGAGTCGCCTTGGCGCGAGAGGGTCGCAACTATCGAAAACAGACTGCGGACCGCCCTGGCTCCCTGCCGGGAGTTTGCCGCGGTCAAGGAGGTCAGGGTCCTGGGCGCGATCGGGGTGGTGGAACTCCATGAAGCCCCCGACCTCCGTGCTCTCCAGCAGAAGCTGGTCGATAAACTGGTCTGGGTCAGGCCCTTCGGCCGCCTGGTCTATATCATGCCCGCCTATAACATCAACGAAGACGATCTCGCTTTCCTGATCGGAAAAATGGTTGAAGCGGTCGGGGAGTTATAGGGGTTGGCGCCGGCGGGTGCCAACCCCCGGCTTCCGGGTGGTTACCCGGCTTGCGCCGCAAAGTTGTGATAGAGGATTTTCCCGTTCCGGGTCACAAGTGTGTCGGTGCAGAAGGTGAACCACGGTTTGGCATCCCAGAGGAGGAAGGCAACCTCGCCTTGAACTTCCTGCCGCCTCATGATGACGGCATCCTCAAAGTCTTCGGGTAGTCCGTTAACCAGCTCCGTGAAAAACGCGTGAATCTCGGCGATGCCTCGATAGGTTGCATCCTTGGTAATCACGACTGACTCTTCGATAAAGTCTTCCATAATAGAGTCGATGCCTTCGTTGAAAGCTTGAAGATGGTGCTCAACTACCGCTTGTGTGGAATACGACATGCCGGCCTCCTTCTTTTGGTTATTGTGACCGCCCGAAAAGTTCCGGTCAATAAGCCCAGGAAACAGTAAGTGAACCGAAAATATGGTTCTTGTCCTCGGTCTCGAACTGTTTGGAGCGTATGACATAGGAATATGTGGTCCGGATGCTGCCGAAATTCATGGCCAGACCAACCATTAGGTCCCCCACCAATACCTCGCGGTCCACGCTGTGGCTGTCCCGGAAAGTGTTCCCGTCCAGAAAAATATCGTGCGCGACTGCCCTGCCGTCTACTGCCGCGAAGATATGCCAGCCTGTTAAAACCCGGCCGGGGATAACTGCCGGAGTATCATTGAAGGCGCTGTTGCTGGAGCAGCCGGCCCTGATCGGGCAGGACCCGAAATCTCGCGGAAGTTTCCAGCCATATCTGATCTCGGCCCCGGCATTGATATTGGCCTGGATATTTCCGACCCTGAATCCCATATGCGGGATCAAGTCATAGTTTAACCCCCTCCGGTTTCCTGAGGGAGATAGCCGCCACTTTGATTCACCAATGATTTCAAGGCCGATTTCATTTTTGAGCTGATGGTCCCAACCCGCGGCTTTGTTGGCGCCCAGCAGACCATGGACGACATCCTGGGTCTCCTCGCCAAGGGCCAGGGGGCCCACGAGTCCCAGCTGTAACTCCCAGCTGTTTTTGCGATTTCCGATTTGATTGTGAAAGCCGCTGGCAAGATAGAGGAATCCCGCGTAAGGACGGTCGTCGATAACCAGATCGGTTTGATCGGTGTCCGCCGGGGTAAAAAGCATTTGCCCGACCGATATCGACACAGCGCGATGGCTGCTCGGGTCATTAACAAAAGGAAGGTTGTTGATAAGAGGATGACTCCAGTCAGGCAAATGGTCTTTGCCGGTATCGGTAATATCGTATGGCGTGCTCCAGGTGAGTTTGATCCCATTGGAATAGTCGCGGTCGGTCCCGGCGAAGCTATCGTTTTCCCAGTATAATGTGAAGGTGTCGAAGGTCGTGTCTTCCTCTTTAGCCTCCGTGACATCATCCGCGGCATATGATTCCGGAGGTGCAGCAAACATGATGAAGCACAGGCAGAAGACGTACCGGGGGACTGATTTGAGGATATGGGACATCTTTTCTCCCAGGCTGGAAAATTATTTTACCTTTTCCTTATTATCCCTCAATAAATTGGCGCAACCATAATGTTATTTCGATAATGTATTGAAACTCCTTACCCTGATCGTACTCCGAGCTTGTCGAAGGGGCCTCCATGGAACGGCGCTTTCAATTTCATGGTCTGGAGACATGAGAGAAACCAAAAGTCAGAAGCCGCCTCGAACTGATCACCCCTTGCCAGATCGCTCCCACCCCCATAAATCTTCTTCAAAAGAATTATCGACCGTCTCGGGCAGGGGTTGCGGCTTTTTTAGCCGCGATCCCGGCCAGTCCGTTTTCCGCCTCCACCAGCACCCGCCAGAGGTTTTCGCTGTCGCCCAGCCCCACCTTGATCAGGAAATAGCAGATGCTCAAAGTGGTGCGGGCCTTGAATAATTCCACCTGGGAGAGAAAATCTCCCTCCAGATCGTTAGCTTGCGCCAGATATTCCCGCAGAAAGACCCCGCCGTCGACCTTCGCGCGGACCTCCTCCCATTCGTAGAATTGATTGCTGAACTGCATGAGAAAGGTACCTACGTCGAAGGCCCTGGGCATGCAATAGGAGCTGTCGAAATCGATGGCGGCGATAAAGCAGCGGTTCGGATCGTTATGATCGTTGTCGCCCACATAGATGTTTTTCGGATGAAAATCGCCATGTCCCTAGACAAAGGTGTCCAAACGATTCCGGTACCAATCTTCCTCTGTGGCCAGGATCGTCTCCATGAGTTCCTGAGCCCGGCGGGTATGGGGATGATTGATTCGGTGGAAGGCGGAAAGATAGCGATCCAGGCGGGGGAATTCGTCGTCAAGAAATTTCTCCGGTGGAGTCAGCCGCAACCGGGCGTTGTGGAGATGAGTCAGCCATTGGGCCGTCAATCTGAGATATTCCGGCGCCGTTTTCGGCCGGACTTCGAGGATGACCTCAAAGAGGGTCCTGCCGCCGATCCCCTGTTCTAAAATCGCGAGATTCTCCCTGTCCTTGCCGAGGGGCAGCGGGAGCCGGAACCTTTTATCGCGATGAAAGATCCGCTCGGCCATCTGGGTCATAATCTGCTGGGTGGTGGCGGCGCTTTCCCAGGCCCTGGCGTTTTCCGGGGTCTTGATCACGATTTTCTCGCGTTTCTCCCGGACCCCGTCGATCCCGATCATTAGTTCGGTAACCTTGGTGTTGGTGGTTCCCGCATGGGGAATCTCCTTGAAATAAGGCCGGCAGCGCCCGGCCCGGATCTCACCGGCCAGTTCGTCGATGCCGGTTACCGGATGGTCGAAGAGGGTGGGATAGACCCCGGCATAGCTGAAGGCGTGGGTGTCGGTACCGGCAATGGCGGTAAACCGGTGCCGGTGCCAGGCGGCCAGTCCCCGATAATTCTCGAGGACCGTATGGTTGGAGCTGAATATTTCGATGGCGTCGAGGGTCTCGCTGAGAAGCTCTTCCGGGGCCGGAATGTTTTCCTTGCGGAAAGGATGGGCCCAGACCAGGGCCGCTTCCGGGAATTCCTCGCGAATCTCCGCAAGGGGGGTGCCCTTGGCCAGAGACCGCGTGGCGCCGTAGACGAGAATATCTCCCATTTCCGGGGTGGACACCTCCTGCCCGGACAGGAGCAGATAGTAATCGGGAACCGCCAGTTTAGCCCGCAGGTCTTCGATTTCGTCGGTGGGCCAGAGGTAGTGGTGGTCGGTCAGCACGGTGCCCTGGAGTCCGTTTTCGAAATTGTGGCAGACAAGATCCGCGGCGCTAACCTGACTGCACCCGGAATGTTCCGCGGTATGGCAGTGCATCTCCAATATCACCTGATCCTCCTCCATCGAAAAATCAAGACGATCTTTTTCAGTCCAATAGATATTTCAGCAAGTTTCATACCGCGGTTTTGCGGCGGCAGGATTCCGGATCGGGTTATGGTTTTATCCCTCTTGGCGCGAAAAAAAATTCCGCTCCGGCAGGACATGTCCCGTCCGGCGGGACAGTGAGCGAAAAAATCAGTTGCTCAGGGCGATCAGAGAAGTTCGCCGATCGTTCGCGCCACCTCTTCCGGATAGTCCTCCGGAACAAAATGCTTGCCGCCCTCTATCCGGGTCAGAGGGGCCTTCAGATCATGGGCCAGCCGGTAACCGTAGCCGATTTTCTGAAAACGGTCGGCGGCTCCCCAGACCAGACGGGTTGGGAGACCGAGCTCGGGGAGGCGGCCGCTGACCGCCAAGGTGTCCCGAACATCAAGGGATCGAATCTGGCGGACAAAAGCTGCTGCGCTATCGGCTTGGTCATAGTGCGCCCAATGCTCTTGCACCGATTCCTCCGCGGGGCCGGCGCGATCATGACCCATATGGATAAACTGTTTGAAAATCAATCGGAAGAGGCCTTTAGGCAGTTTTTCCGCCAGCGCTCCGGCCGCCCGCATCATCTTGACCATGGGAATCGGCCAGGAATCGTAGCAGATCGCGTTCATCAACACCAGGCCGGCAAACCGCCGAGGATCGCTGACGGCAGCGATCTGCGCCACCCCGCCGCCCAGATCGTGACCGACCAGGATCGGCTCTTCCAGTCCCAGGGCCTGGATCCAGCCCAATAGATATTCCGCCTGCCGGCGCACCGAGATGTCACGGCCCCTGCCTTCGGGAATCGAAGCGCCGTAACCGACCATCTCCCAGGCCAGACAGCGGGCTTGCGGTAAATGGGCAACCACATGCCGCCACAGGCTGGGAGAGGTCGGGATGCCATGCAGCAGGATCACCGGTCTGCCTTCGCCGTTCTCCTCCCAGCGCATGCGAATGCCGTCAACCTCTAAAGTTTTGGATTCCATAAGTCCGCCTCCATTATGACGATGATATCAAGGCTGTCCGAGCCTTGCCGACATGGCTGATCCGTTCGGTAAAATTCGTCATATCGGTCTTCTCATATCATAAATAGCCGCTTTCAAATCGGAGCGGCCTCCACAGGTGACATAGACATGGTTTAGCATGTTTAATGCCAAGCATTACCTCGACATAGATTTCCGGCACCTGTGTCGTAAACCGGTAAAGAGAGGAGGAGCGGCTTGGCCCTCCCGGATTCGCCGATCCTGCCGTTTCTGCTTTTTCGAGACCAATCCATCGAGCAATTTATCCGACGCCCGGCAACGGCGCCGGCGAACAGACCGGCTACAATTCCGGTCAATAGAGGATGGGAGGACCGGGCGGTTTTCTGCGAAGATGTATTAAACATGGTTGTTCTCCTTTAGATTTCAACTTCCATGAAGTTGACGTCAGATGTTTCCGAACCGACCAATACAGCCCTGCCATGCCGGTTAGAAAAGCATATAATATGCCGTCATTGAAAACCGGACGGTACCGGGTGGGCATGTTTCTTGCTTTAACGAATATCAAACAGTTGGAAGAATCCGATAAAAGGAGTTCGCCGTGGATCCAGTTCAAATCGAATCGATAATTGCCATCATTGCCGGCATCCTTATCCTGGCCATGCCCAGATTGTTGAATTACATCATCGGCATATATCTGCTGATCGTGGGGGTGCTCGGTCTGTTTTAAGAAAGGCGCCCGAACCTATCTCGAGCGTAAAAATGAACAGAAAGGAGAATCAAATCATGAAAAGCCTGAAAAGAATTATGAGCCTTTGTCTCTGCACGTTGTTACTGGGAGTCGCCCTGAATGGCTGCAATACAATTGAAGGCATGGGAGAGGACATCGAGCACGGCGCCGATGAAGTAGAGGACGCAACCGATTGACCTTTTACTACGGCCAAGTTAACTGAAGCAGGGTGGAGCGTAAGCCGGAGTTCCGGATTCGTTGGTCCTGAAACGGGAATCGAAGGAGAGAGGTCGAGTTCGTGGACTACGATTGAGCCAGTTTAGTAGCCGGTTTGGGATCGGTTGACGTGGTCCGACCCCAGTGAGAAATCCTGTCAGACCAGTTTGCTCTTTGGATGTTACTGCCTGGCGGAAGGGCTATTACTGTTGCCCGGAGTTGCCGTTTGATCCTGAAATCTCTTGGTACTTCTCTTTTACGATTGTTGTAAGTCGATCGTAAGCCGATCCCGAAATCACTTTGGACTTCCTCCTCAGTTCCCCGTAAGCCGAAGCCGAAGTCTCTCTGGCTTTCTCCGCGGTAAGCTGCCTGAGATCCTGGTAGGTAAGTTCTTCCGAGTATATCGTCCATAACGTGAAACCGATTGTGGCTAAAATAATCAGAAGCAGGAGGGTCACAGCCCGCTTAAGCAACTTTGCGAGGTGTTGTTCGGGCAGCACCTGCTCGACGACGGTCTTGTCATATTCCTTCTGCTGGTCCGCAAGGTCGATTGCGTCAAGCCGCTGCGCGGCGGTGGCAATCTCGGCTGAGGGCAGGTTTGTTCCAGAGCCTATGGAGCCGTTATTTCCGGTATCCTGAAGCGCTTCGATCAGCTGCTTTTTATTTTTTTTACTTATGCCGGTGATTCCGGCCGCACTACACATCTCGCGCAGTTCGGTATTGGTTTTCCCGGACAACTCCGCCAAGACGATTTCACCGGCCAGGGATTCTCCGGTGAGGGCAGACTTGAACTCTTCCGCCGTCTGGAAACGTTGACCCGGCTCCTTGGCCAGGGCTTTCCTTACCACCTCGTCAAGGAAAGGCGGCGCCTGACTGTTAATCTTTGAGACCAGGGGGGCCTCGATAGCCATGACCTGATGGATAATGCTGGTTATCGAGTCGCCATTGAACGGTTTTTCCCCGGTGATCAGGTGGTAGAGGATGCCCCCGGTCGAGTACAGATCCGAGCGTTTGTCGACCGGTTGCCCGGAACACTGTTCCGGCGCCATGTAGGACGGGGTACCTAAGACATCGCCGAACTGGGTAAGAGTCGAGGATTCGATCCTGGCGATCCCGAAATCCATGACTTTGATCCGGCCGGTGGCAAGCACGAGAATGTTGCCCGGTTTGATATCGCGGTGGACCACCCCTTTGGCGTGGGAGTAAATAAGGGCATCCAGGAGCTGGCTGATAATGTCGATTACGGTGTTGAGGGAGAATCTTTGCTTGCTGTCGAGATAATCCTTTAGTTCCCGGCCATGCACATATTCCATGGCTATAAAGGCATTGTCGCCGTCTTCGTCGTAATCGTAAACGGTGACAATGCCCGGATGGGTCAAGCGGCCGGCCGCTTGCGCTTCACGTTTGAACCGGGCCAGCAACGATTGTCTCTCCTCTTTGTTGAGGGCGTCTTTACGAATGGTCTTGATGGCGACGGTTCGCTCGATGTTTGGGTCGAATCCCTTGTAAACAACCCCCATGGCTCCCTGGCCGATGATGGATTGGATGGCATATTTGCCCAGTTTTTTCAAATCACCCATGGTGAGCCGTCTCGAAAAGGAATGGTGGGTCGAACTTTTGAAATGCGTAAGCGGTGCGTGGAATTTATGCCCAATCTCCTTATGGAGAGAAAAGATAACGGGCGCATTTTAATGTTTTTCCCGGGACAAATCAAGCGGGGCCGCGATATGCAAATGGGGCTACCCGGGATAGTGAACCTTATTCATGGCCTCCCCGAAAATAATTTATACAAGTTGATTGGCCGATACTTTATATTAAGATCCCTGTGGGGCACAAAGAGATGAGGCCTTTAAAGTATAGAAGCTTTTTTAAGGAGGATCGACGGTGAAAATCTGGACCTTGATGCTGAAGGAGAAGCCTGTGCATCGCTTTATTGTTCGCGAGGGAAAACCCGTAACCATCGGACGTACAGCGGAATTCGATGTTGTCCTTGACAATCAGAGCATTTCGCGGGACCACGCGGTAGTGGAACATGATAAAGGCTGCGACTACTTGACCGACAACGGCAGTACAAACGGTACCTGGGTGAACGGTAAAAAAATCACCAAACGAACCCGGATCGCGGATGAAGATGAGATAATGGTGGGGAAATTTTCCATGGTTGCCGGAGCGGTAGGGGTTTTGGATATAGAAAAAATGGGCCAATCCCATCCTCTGGATGACGATTTGTATACCATGTATGTGGCACAGAAGGAAAAACCCTCGCCGGATAAAAAGAAACCCGGTTTTTTCAAAAAATTATTTAAAAAATAGGGGCGGAAGGGGGACTTTGTTGGACTCCTGTTCAGCACAAACGGAGCCCCGACCCCTTATCCAACCGTAAAAACGGACAACTTCTTCAACATTGCCGACCTGCTGTTGATCATTTTTGATATCTCTCCTCCGAAATATTCTTCCTGAAATTCGAAGATATTCCACTGGCACGGGAAGAGAAGGATCTTCAAATACCAGCTTTATACGTTCATGGAAAAGCTGGTTTCCTTGCAAACAGATATGATATTCTTTCTTAACTGCCTTCCCGGATTAGATTTCCCGGGGGCAACTTCCAACCCGCCTAATTCTCTCGCAGACGATCCTGCTTCGGCAAAATTGCCAGCGATTTTAAACACCCCGGCTAAAACGATTCATGCAACAAGGAGTTCATCTTATGAAGATTTCACGAATAGAAACGGGAATCGGCGGGCTTGACGAAATTCTCGACGGCGGTCTGCCCGTCAATCACACCTATCTGCTGATGGGCGGTCCGGGAAGCGGCAAGACCACCATGGGGTTGCAGTTTCTCCTCGAAGGGGTCCGCCGGGGCGAAAGGGTGCTTTACATCACCCTGCTGCAGACCGAGCTGGGCATCCGGGAAATGGCCGGCGTTCACGGCTGGGATCTGGACGGCATCGAGATCAGGGTCCTGATGTTCGAGGCGGACAGAGAGGCGGAGTTCGCCGAGCAGACCCTGCTGCCCAGTTCGGAGATCCAGCTCGACGACGTCATGAACGCCATCGGACGGGCGGTTGAGGAGTATCAGCCTGCGCGGCTGGTCTTCGACTCGATCGAACAGATCCGCCTGCTGGCCGGCGATCCGGTGATTTACCGGCAGAAGGTTCTGGCCACCCAGCGCCTTTTGTCGAATCACAACGTCACCACCATCTTCGTCGAATCCTCCGAACAGGCCCCCGAGTTCAAGACCCTGGCCCACGGCGTCATCGTTCTCGACACGGTTATCCCCCGTTTCGGGGAAATGCACCGCCGCATTCTGGTCGAGAAAATGCGCTGCGTCGCCTTTTCGGGCGGCTATCATTCCTTCCGGATCAGGACCGGCGGGGTCGAGATCTATCCGCGCCTGCCCGTTACCGAGGGGAAGCTGCCCGCCGCCTGGAAAGAAGTGAAAAGCGATATCGAACCCCTCGATCGGATGCTCGGCGGTGGCCTGACCGGCGGCACCGCCTGCCTGCTGGCGGGAGAATCCGGGACCGGCAAAAGTTCGATGGCGAACGCCTATGTCCACGCCGCGGCCCGGCGGGGCGTGAAAGCAGCGGTTTTCCTGTTCGACGAACGGAAGGAAACCTACCTGCTGCGGGCCAAAAGCCTGGGAATGGATCTGATCCCCTTCCTGGAAGATGGCGCCGTAACGGTGGATCAGGTCAACATCGGGGATATCTCGGCCGGCGAACTGGCCCATACCCTCCGGCTCATGGTCGAAAAACAGGGGGTCGGCATGGTGGTCATCGACAGTTTGACCGGGTTCCAAGAGACCCTGCCGGAAGAGCCGCAGCTGATAACCCAGCTCCACGAGATTCTCGGTTATCTGGGGCAGCAGGGGGTGTTGACCCTGATGATCGTCACCGAGCACGGCATGTTCGGCCAGACCCGCGGAGTTGTCGACGCCAGCTTCCTGGCCGACAGCGTCATCCTGGTCAGGCGTCTCGAGGCCATGGGGCGGATGCGACTGGCTGTGGCGGCCGTCAAGAAACGGCATGGCGACCATGACAAGTATATCCGCGAACTTATGATCACCGGCGAGGGGGTCGTGGTCGGCGAGCCGTTGCGGGAATTCAGGGGCGTCCTGACCGGCAGCCCCGTCTTTATCGGCGATACCGATAAGCTCATGGAGTAGACGATTGTGAGTAACGAACTTTCCATCCTGATCAGGATGGCGAACCAGGCCGATATCCGGGTCATCTCCAGGCTTTTGGAGCAGCATGGCCTGCCCTACCGGGTATGCCCGGATTCCGGGACGCTCGGCGCCGAAGCCGCCGAGGGGTGCGGCGCCCTGCTCCTGGAAGCGGAGATCCTGACCGCCGCGTTTGTCGAGGATATCGAGGCCCTGCTCCTCAACGAGCCCCTTTGGTCGGAACTGCCGGTGGTCCTGCTGGTCAGAAAATCATACGGCCGGAGGGCGCAGGGAAAATCCCTCCTCGACCGTATCCCCAATCTGACCATGATCGAACGACCGGTTTCGTCCGCCTCCCTGATCTCCGTCCTGCAGTCGGTCCTGGAGGCGCGGCAGCGCCAGTATCAGGTGCGCGATCTTCTCGGGGATCTCCGCCGGTCGAACCGGGAACTGGAGAAGCGGCTCCGCCAGTGCGCCGTCACCCGATTTACCGATATCATGCTGGTCTATCTCGATCCCGACTTCAACTTCGTCTGGGTCAATCCGCCCTACGCTGAAAATATGGGGATGCCGCCGGAGGAACTGGTCGGCAAAAACCATTTCGACCTCTATCCATCTCCCGAAAACGAGGCCATTTTCAAAAAAGTGCGCGATAGCGGAGAGCCGGTCTTTTACAAGGATAAACCCTTTGAATTTGCGGACCGGCCGGA
This sequence comes from Desulfobacterales bacterium, assembly GCA_024637225.1. Taxonomy (GTDB): domain Bacteria; phylum Desulfobacterota; class Desulfobulbia; order Desulfobulbales; family JAGXFP01; genus JAGXFP01. The sequence goes on along the minus strand of JAGXFP010000018.1, from coordinate 34,519 downwards.
ACTGGGCGTCACCTATTGGGACTGGAGCCTGTTTCCCGAGAAGGACGAGAAGGGCAAGGTGGAGGGATTGGTCCTGACTCTGCGCGAAACCACGCAGTACAAAAAGGCGCAATTGGCCCTGGAGGAAAGCGAAGCCCGATTTCGTTCCATCGCCGAGATCAGCACCGACATCATCTTCCGGGTCGATCCGGAGGGCATGGTAATCTATGTTTCCCCGGCGGTACGCCTATTGGGGTATGAGCCCGAAAAATTACTGAACCGGCATCTTTTGGAATTAGTGGCCGGGGAAGATCTGCACGGGACCCTGACCGCGTTGCAACAGGTAGTCGGCGGCGACCAGCTCAATCTCCTTGAAATGAAGCTGCTCCGGGCCGACCGGCGCGAGGTTGAATTCGAGGTCGGCGCGTCGCCGGTTTTCAGGGGAGGGAAGGTTGTCGAAGTGCAGGGAATAGCCCGCGACATCAGCGAAAGAACGTGGCTGGAGAAAAGACTCGATAGATCCAGGCAGGAGCTGGAGGAGACCGTGGAAAGAAGGACCAGGGAGCTGGAGGAGACCCACAAAAAGCTGCTGCACGCCGAAAAGCTCAGCGTCATCGGCAAGTTTTCCGCCTCCATCGCCCATGAGATCAACAATCCGCTCTTCGGGATCAGAAACGTCATCGCCGATCTCAAGCAAAACGAGGCCCTGTCCGCAGAGGAGGTCGAACTGGCCGGGATGGCCCTGGAGGAATGCGACCGGATCAAGAGGCTGATCAAGGATCTCCAGGACTTCAACCGGCCCTCCACCGGAGTGGTGGCGCCCCTCGACATTCACGAGACAATCGATTCGGTCTTGAGTTTGACCAAAAAAGAGGTGCAGAATAAAAATATCCGAGTGGTAAAGGAATACGCCGCCGATATGGTCGAGATCGTCGGGGTCGAAGATCAGATCAAACAGGTGATCCTCAACCTGATCAAAAACGGGATCGACGCCATTCCCGACTCGGGCGGCTGGATCGAGGTCTCCACCGAGGTCCTTTTCGGCAAGGTAATCGTGATCCAGATCATGGACAGCGGAAAAGGGATCGGTCCGGAAGAAGCAAAACAGATCTTCGAGCCGTTTTTCAGCACCAAGCCGGAGGTCAAGGGTACCGGCCTGGGGCTTTCGGTCTGTTACGGGATCGTAACCAGGCACGGCGGCAATATCTTTTTTAACAGCGAACCCGAGAGCGGCAGCACCTTTACGGTCATCCTGCCGATAGTAAGGACCACCCAATGAATGAAAAGAGTGTTTTACTGGTAGATGACGAAAAGATTATCCTGGTATCCCTGAGCAGGCACCTGCGAAAAAACGGCTATGAGGTTTATACCGCGGAAAGCGGCGAAGAGGGTTGTTTGATCCTGGACGAGCAGAAAATCGACCTGGTGGTCACCGACCTGAAAATGGAAGGAATCAGCGGCATTGGGGTGTCGGAATACGCCAAGAAAACCGACCCGGAAAGGCCGGTGCTTATCCTTACCGGCTACGGCAACATGGATTCGGCCATCGAGGCGATGCGGGCCGGCGGCGACGATTACCTGCTCAAGCCCTGCGCGATAGACGAACTGATCCTGCGGATGGAGCAGGCCCTGGAAAAGGTCGAATTAAAGCGGCGAATCAAGCTTTATGAAGATATCCTGCCGATCTGCTCGGTCTGCAAGAAGATCAGGGACGATAGCGGTGTGGAGCCCGGCCAGGGCGAATGGGTGGGGATCGAGACCTTTATGGGCCGGAAATCCGGGGTTGCCTTTACCCATAGCTATTGCAATCAATGCTATGGCGAGGCCCTCAAGGATATAGAGAAATATAAGGACGAAAACGGCAAGTGACCTTACTTGATGACTCTGACAATGGAGAGACGATATCAGATCGGTCTTGATTCTTATGATCGGTTTTTTCCCAGTTTCAGAATCCAGAGTTTTACAAGAACCAGGCAATGCGCCTGCCCACCTTCGACAAGCCTCGGGTTATATCATGCTCGGATGACTTCTCGGAACACATCGGCTTACCGCGTGGTTGTATAGACGAGGTCGATAAACTTCTAGGCAATCTCGGTGTTGAATTGGTTGTTCAAGATAAGAGAACCACCGGCAAACCGCTGAAGGCCACTTTCAATAGGCGCTTAAGGGATTTGCAGAAAGCCGCCGTCAAGGAGTTAAGGAAAGATGAAACGGGTATACTCTCTGCCGCCACAGCCTTTGGAAAGACTGTTATTGCAGCGAAAATGATTGCAGTAAGGAAGCCGTCGGTAACGTTATTGCACCCCAGGGCCCGCGTGAGGTGATTGTAATAAGAAATTCCCTGGCCGCACTATATAACAAAGCGGCCCCGCTTATCCGCAAAAGTTTTTCCGGTTCCGGATGGCCGGGCGCCTTCTTCCCTTGTTCCCTTGGGGTCAGGCTCAGCCGTTCCCGTTATGAGTCCCGGTTTATTTTAATTGACCTGGACTGAAAATTAATCCATATATTAACTTTTATCTTGCTATAATTAATATATAAATTAATTTATATATTAATAATTAAGCTAAAGGTTAATAAATGAAGCCTCGTCATAAACGATTGATTCGGGAACAGCTCGAAACGACATTGGGCCGTCTTTCATGTATGCGCGATGTGCAACGTCCGGCCAAAGGCTGGTTGCGAGCTGTCCGGGAAGCTCTGGGGATGTCGGGAAAACAGTTTGCCCGCCGCCTGGGGGTTTCGGCGCCCTGGATCACAACCCTTGAGAAAAAGGAGCTGACCGGCTCCGTTACCATCAAGACCATGCGCCAGGCGGCCGAGGCCCTGGATTGCGTTTTTGTCTATGCCCTGGTGCCCCGTGACAGCCTGGCGGATATGGTGCGCAGGCGGGCTGAAATCCTGGCGAAAAAAAGGCTGGCAAGAGTCTCTCATTCCATGCTCCTTGAAGCGCAGCAACTCTCGGACTCCGAACAGAAAAAGGCGTTTGATGCGGAGGTGGACGCCCTGATCCGGGATATGCCGAAAGAACTATGGGACGATGGCAATGAGTTATGATTACCCTGTCGGGGCAACGCCGATAGACGCTGACGAAGCTGAAGGCCTGCTTCTTTCCCATATTACCGATCGCGCCGAACTTGACCGCTGGGAGCAGGACAATATTGCCGAGGCGGAGACCTGGGCTTTCCGCCGCAAGCCACGCGATCTGCTCACTGTCGATTATGCCTGCCGTCTCCACCGGCGAATGTTCGGGGACGTTTGGAAATGGGCGGGAGTGTTTCGTAAGAGCGGAAAGAACATCGGGGTTGAGTGGTGGTCCATAGGTCCGGCGCTGAAAAATCTGCTGGGGGATGTGGATACCTGGATCGATTTGAAGGTCTATCATCCCGATGAAATTGCGGCGCGGTTTCATCATCGACTCGTCTTCATACATCTCTTTGCAAACGGCAATGGCCGGCATGCCAGACTTATGGCGGATCTGCTCCTGAGCCATGTTCTCAATCGGCCCCGGTTCACATGGGGCAGCGAAAGTCTGGTTGAAGCAGGAGAGTGCCGACAGCGTTACATTGCGGCACTCCAGACTGCGGATCGTTATGAATACGGCCCGTTACTTGAATTCGTGCGTTCTTGAGAATTTCACCCCTTTTTTATTTGCCCGATCCCCGCCTCTGCCGCTAGATTAGCTGCAACTCAAACCTACAGGAACAACCCGCAATGGTCGAAACCATACCCGAAGACATCCAGGAGGACTTGCGGAAAGCGGCAATCCTTCACCAGCGCGCCACCTCCGAATATGAAAAATGCCTGGAGTTCAACCAATTGATGTCAAAGCTGCTGGACCGGCTCGAAGATGCCGGCTGCTACAAGGCGGCCGATAAGGTAATGGGAATCCTCATCGACTGTAACCCGAAAAACGGTACTAGTTGCGACAAGGCGACCCGCATCGGAGATAAAGTCAAAAAAATTTGCCCCGGCGATCCTGATTGAGCGAAAAAGAGAACCAAGGGCTACGGGAAATATACCCGGAATTCTGATCGTTCGCCATAACCGCTCTCGCCGACTCTGCCCCCAATCACGCGATATCCCGATAGATGCTGGAATTGGGCCAGTCCGCCGCCATGGCTGCGTGGCCGTTGACACCGCGTTGACACCGAAAAGAGGGGCTGTGGGTCAGGTCTTTGCTTGGCTCATTTACTGAATTGATATAAAGAATCCGTAGGGAACTGAGAGCGGGTTTTTTGATAGCAATCTTATTTTTTTTTCACACTACTCAACGTGAACCGTGAAGAAGAAGGTTACTGAGCGCCCAGCAATCTGCGCTGAAGCAGGTTCTGCATACCGCCTCCACGGTAAATTCGTACAGGTCGAGGGTAAGAAGGGTCGCCTGGATAATGAAAAGCTTCCCTTGATATTTATTATTTCAATTCCCGGACTTATTTACCCTTAAGCTTCGCGGCCTGTGATCTTTTATGGACCAGCAGCATCAGGACCAGTGCAGCCAGGAGAACCGCTATATACTTAAAGGAATTGTTCTTTAACTTCCGGAAATTGTCACGGTTCTGCCGTGTCTCGGTCAGGATTTGCTGAAACCTCTCGTCACCGAAAATGCTGATCCGGCCGGAGACCGGGTCGATGCTGTAAACCTGATTTTCCTCTGAGTCGCTGACCAGAAGCTTCTTGCCGACCCGGATAATATCCTGGGGGATAGAACGTTTCGATAAACTCACTTTATCGAGTCTTTCGCCATCTTGCCCGAACTTCCAGATCTCACCGTAATTGATGTAGGCATCGGCTACAACAACCCACAGGTTCCCGTCGTAACTATCGGTGAGAGCCAGTGGGGAGGGGTAGCTGGACACCGCGCCGGCCGCCACTTTTTCGGACAACCCTTCAACGCCTGCGAAACTGGTGCTGGGCTCCGAATATCCGGTCATATTGATCAGATCGAGCTGCTCTTTATAACCACTCGTCGAACCGTCGAGCTCCACAGAGGTAATTCTGGTGTTCTTGGTATCGGCGATCAGGAGGCTGCCGTTTTTCCCAAGAATCAGATCGTTGGGATAGCTGAGCTTGATTCCCGGAAAACTCATGCTCTCCGGGCGGGACATTGAATTGACTGCCAGGCTATGGCGGTTGGTGTCAATTACATAAAGAAGATTTTTTTCCTTAACGTAGGTGAACTTGAAGTTGTCCCTGATAGCCACCCATTTGGAGAACTTGACCGGCTCGCAACTCCGGGAATCCAGATCACAGAGATATATATTCTTGCTGTCATAATCACCGACCAGCAACCGGCCGTCACCGGTAAATTCCAGGTCGGCCGGGGTGCCGGAAATTCCAAGCTCGGCAAGCGCTACCCTGTCACGCAGCCAGCCTCCCGGAGTGAGCATATACAGGGTCTGGTCGTGGTGAATACACACTTCCTCACCGCTGAAGGCAAGATGGTCGACCGTTTTGATCATTTCCAATTGCATGTATGCGTAAGTCCTGGCAATAATCAAACCCAACGCGGCTATGAACAACAGAAGTGTCACCAGGGTCTGCCAGTTGAATTCCAGGGTAAGATCGAGTCCGTTATCGGAAGAGTGGACCTGGTTAACCTCGAACGCCTCCGAGGCTTGCAATTTCAGACCCAAAAAACCCGGCTCACAGGTGAAGAATATCTCTTCTCCCTCGGTAACGGAAAAACGGAGTTTTTTGGATCGGCTGAAATCCATCTTCAGGAACAGTTCGTGTTCGCCCGCATCGAGATCAAGAACCAGCTGTCTGCCGTTTTTGACTCTTCCAGTCTTCAGGCCATCCACTATTACCTTGTATTCCCGTATACAGCCGACAAGGTGCCGCCTGCGCCGGATTATGAGTTTAGCCATATTAACCTTTTGATTTATCTTTTTGATTTTTTGAAGAACTTGTAAATTCGAGGCAACATTTTGGCGCTTCCGGATTTTCAGTGGTTCGCAATTCCGGGGGTCACTTGCCCCTGGCCCTCAGGTAACAAGCCTCGTTTATTCGACCGACCCAATTACAGATTAAAGTAGATTTTGTCAGGCAATAGCAGGTTAGTTTTGGTTGCTAGCAAAGTCAATGACTTTAAAGGCGGGGGATATTGATAAGAGCTGATCCCGTTTTAGAAAATCCCGTTTCCCCACGGCAACGCATTCCGACCAGCCACAATAATGAGTAGTAAGTACGACACAGTTGTGGATTTAGTGGCGGTTTGCACAGGACAACATGAGCGGGAAAAGCGGAATGTAATGGAAATATCCGCTTATTCGGTGAGTTCGGTGAGCAGGGCGTTGAAACCATCGAAACCGTTCTCGACCTGTTGGCCGATTACGCCGATAATGGCAATTACCCCGGCGATAATAAGGGCGATCAGGACGGCGTATTCGATGACGGAGGCGCCTTCTTCGTCGCCAAGGAAATTTTCGATTGAATAGAGCATCTGAGCCATTTTGATCCCTCTCTCGGTTCTGGTTGAGTGACAGGCGTATTCGGCCCTCCTTTCCTAAGAGTATCGAGGAAACAATTGTTTACTGTCAAGAAAAAAACCGTTCGTATCGGTTGGGGCGAAATGCTCCATTACCGACGGACACTTTGATGGCGAATATGCTGGACCGCTAGAAGATGGCGGCTGCTATAATCCTTCTTTCCAGCTTCCACGGTGTTGATGACTTGGCGAGGAGTTTTTTTTGAGTTTTCTTTGTGAAATTTATCTTCTCAATTCAGAGACCTGAATGGCGTTGCCGGGATAATCGCATTGACCCAAGGTGTTTGGCCGGCAGTCGTGGATAATTTTCTAGGAGAAAAACAAGATTATATATTTAGCGGCGGTAATCAGGATGGAGGCGGCCAGGATCCATTTGATAATCCTGGCCGGCATGAACTTCTGGAATCTGGCCCCGCAGTACATGCCGCCGAAGCCGCCTAGGCCGAAGAGCAGTCCCAGCAGCCAGTCGGGAGCGATCGCCATTTCCGGGTAGAAGGGGGCGAGGGCCTGGTAGAAGATCACCCCCGCCACTGAGGTCACGAAGGTTCCCATCAGGGCCGCTCCGGCCACGGTGTAGACCGGCAGCCCCAGGATGGAGATGAAGAAGGGCGCGACAATGGCGCCGCCGCCGATCCCATAGACCCCGCCGACAATTCCGACCGCGAAGCTCAGGGTGGTGACGAAGACGGTGTTGACCGTGAAGTTGCGGCCGTAGAAGTCATAGGAGATGGTGGTCGCGGTGAATTCCCTGACCTTGACGACCGGTAGGGGCTCCGAAGACTGGCTGGCCCGGAACTCGCGGACCAGTTTGCTGAACTGCTCTTCGGCGGAAGGCTTACCGTCGGCCCCCCTCTTTGCGGCCAGGATGTCTTTCAGCAGCCGGGCCCCAATATAGAGGAGGACCAGGCCGACGAACATCTTGAAGTTTCTGGGGTCGGGCAGGTAGCGGACCCGGACCAGGCCGCCGATCAGGACGCCGGGCAGGGTGCCGACGATCACCACCCAGGTCAGGGGCCAGACCATCCTGCCTTCCTTGATATAGCGGTAAATCCCGCTGGGGATCGCCACCACGTTGAAAAGCTGATTGGTGGCGCTGACCGCGGGAGAGGTGAAGCCGAGGATGCTGACCTGGAAGGGCAGGAGAAGGAAGGCGCCGGAGACCCCACCCATCGAGGTGAAAAAGGAGATCACGAAGGCGACCAGGGGCGGCAGGAAGGGGTTGATCGTGATATCGGCGATTGGGAAGTACATGGTTACTTCTTGAAAAATAGGTAGGCGGCCAGGCCGGCCAGAATCAGGGCGAAGATCTTTCTGAAGTCCTCGGTCGAGACCTGCTCGATCAGCCGGGCGCCGAATTGGGCGCCGATGATGCCTCCGATCCCCAGGAGCAGGCCGTATTTATAGTCGACATTGGCCAGTTTGTTGTGGGCCAGGAGGGCCGAGGCCGAAATGATCAGGATGCCCAGAAAGGAGGTGCCGACCGCTTTTTGGGCGGAAAAGCCGAGGTACAACAGGAAGGGCACCATCAGGAAGCCGCCGCCGAGCCCGGTGAAGGAGGCGGCCGCGCCGACCAGGATGCCGCCGGTCAGGATTGCCAGTGTGTTCATGTCCATAAAACTTTTTCCTGTTTATTTATCCGATTGCCGCCAAGCTTTAATGATCTCGCAAAAAGTTGCAAATCAAGTCATTGCGAGCGTAGCGAAGCAATCCAGAAAGATGTAACTATCTGAAATACTGGATTGCTTCGTCGCTTTGCTCCTCGCAATGACGTGGCAAAATCAGTTTTTGCGAACTCATCAAGCTTTATTCTGTCATTTCGAACGAATGTGAGTAATCTTGATCGCAGCTTAACCACAAGATTTCTCCCTGCGGTCGAAATGACATATTATGAGCTAATATATAAAATACCTTTGCAAAAGTTGCAGCTGAGTAATCTTTGGAGCCTAAAGTTTATAACCCCAAGGGCTTCAGGATTTCCTTTTCGATCCGGCATTTAATCTTCAGCGCATCCCGGCGTTCCAGTTCCATGGCGGCTTCGGAAAGTATTTCGGCCCGGCGGAGATTGGCGGCCCGGGCCCGGTCGCGGGCCAGTTCGATCCCATGCCAATCGCGGTCAGCCATGAAACCCTTGAAGGCCTCGTCAATTTCGGGAAAGAGCAGTTTGCGCATCCCGTCCAGGAAACCGAGATAGAAGCCGAGCGAAGCTTCGCGGCGTTCATCGATAATATAGCTGAGCATTCCCTCGGGATGGGTGTCGGCCAGGATATCCTTCAAGGCCCGGACGGTCAACTCGATAGCGGAATCGGGATAGGCGCTGACCAGTTTTTTGGCGGCCTGGCTGTCCAGGGCTTCCTCGCGCAATTCGCCGATCTCGTGATGGATGAAGACGGGGATTTCGCTGTCGACTATCCGGTCCAGATTTTTCTTGAAGGCTTGTTGATTCAATTCGGTCCAGCTCCGAACTCCGTGGCACTCCAAGGCGAAGCGCAGGGGTAAACGGGAAGCCGCACGAATCTCCTGGACCTGGTCCCAGATAAAGAAGCGCAGGGGTTCGCGCCGGATGATGATCACACCGTCCTGGAGCATGGCGAAGGGGGCGGAAAGTTCGCGGCTCATTTCCCGGCCGAGGATCAGGACCGGAATGCCGGTGACGGTTTTGCGCTCCCGCACCTCGGCAAGGAAGAAGATCGACTTCAGCGACCGTCCGTAGCCCGCCCCGTAATAGACCCTGTCGTCAGGTGAATTTTCGTTTACCGCCGCGATATCGAAGGGATCGACCGGGGAGCCGGCAAGGGGCAAGGGGAGAAGATCCTCGCCGGCGAGCTCCTCCCAATAGTTTTCCTTGGCATCGATCCAGTCGAGCAGGACCTTTGATTCCGGTTCGTCCCAGGGCTCGAGCCCCTGTTCCCACTTGTAGAGATTGCGCAGTTTGAGGACCAGGGTGCAGAGCGAATAGATCCCGTTATCCCGGGCGTCGGAAATATCGCAGTTATGCCGGATGGTCTGCTGCAAGTCCATACGATCCGCCTCTCAAACTTTCTGACTGGGGTTATGCGCCTGAATAACTGGTTTTACCCGCTGTTGGGCGTTGTTGTTTCCTGTGAAGAATTTAGAAGCTGATGGGATTCCGATTTTATCTTTTTTACTCCGGCCTCGCTAGCTTATCAATCTTGATGAACTCACAAAAGTTATTTTCTACGTCATTGCGAGGAGCAAAGCGACGAAATAAACAAGTATTTTCAAGTAGTTACATTTTAACAAATTGATTGGTTACGCTCGCCTGATTTGATTTTTCTCCGCTTAAATAGCCAAGGGCCCAGCTGGAAATGGCGCGGCGATCTAATTGCCGATCAGAAAAATCAGTCCCAGTATGAAGGCGATTAACACCGCCATCGGAGCGAGGCCCATGGTGCCGGTCGTGAAGCTCCGGTAGAGGGCAGCCTTTCGGCGCTGCCGCTCTTCCCGGCCGAGGCTCACTTGCCAGAGCGGGTTTAAAACCAGCCAGGCCAGATGGGCCGGGCCTTGCCGGGTGAATCCGGCGAGGGTGCCGGCGATTTTTTTTATAAAGAGCTGCTCGGCGGTCCGGTTCAGGGTGTTGAAGAATTTATCGGCCCCGAGGTAAAACAGGCGCCCACCCTTCCGGTAGAACCAGTCGGCGTCCAGGTTGACCGCCCTTTGTGCGGCCGGATAGATCCCGGCCCGGATCAGCAGGGTAAAGGCCAGGGTTGCGAAGAGGAGCAGCTGGAGCTGGGTGACGATATGGGCGGCGGTATAGGGCTCGAAATCGACCGGATAGGGCAGGATTTGGTAGAGGAATTTCGGGAAGACCCCGATCAGGATGCAGGAGGAGGCGGCCAGCCCCATGGCGAAAAGCATATTCCCCGGCGCTTCCTCGACCCGGTCGCCGCGGTCCTTGCCGAAGAAGGCGGCATGGCAGATCCTTAGACCCGAGGTCAGGAAAACCCCGGCCGCGCCGAAGAGCAGGGTCAGCCAGATCAGTGCCAGATGGTGGTGGGCGGCCGCGTCGATGATCATCGATTTACTGACGAAGCCGCCGGTCAGGGGGAAGGCGATCGAGGCCGCCCCGATCACGCAGAAGAGGGCGGTCCAAGGCATCGACCGGTGCAGGCCGCCAAGGCCGGTGGCCTTTGCCGTTCCGGTCCGGTAGAGCACGGCGCCCATTGCCATAAAGAGCAGCGATTTATAAAGAATGTGGACGAAGGCGTAGGCGGCGGCGCCGTTGATCGAGAGCTCCGTACCGATGCCGATCCCGACCATCATGAAGCCGACCGGGTTGATCAGGCTGTAGGAGAGGACCCGCCGTAGGTCGTTTTCGATCATGGCGTAAAAGAGGGGGAAGATCGCCATCACCGCTCCGATCCAGATCAGCGCTTCGGTGCCGGGATAGGTCCGGGCCAGGGCGTAGACCGCGGTCTTGGTGGTAAAGGCGCTTAACAGCACGGCCCCGCCGACCGTGGCTTCGGGGTAGGCGTCGGTCAGCCAGGTGTGGAGCAGGGGCCAGGCGGCGTTGATCCCCATGCCCAGGAAGATAAGGTAGGTGGCCGGACTGGTAAGACCGATATGGCCCAGGGCGATGGACTGCTGTTCGTCGATATACATGACGATCCCGGCCAGCAGGACCAGACCCCCGAAGACGTGGACCATCAGGTAGCGGAAGCCTGCAGCTTGGGATTCCCTGGTCCGCCGCGCCCAGATCAGGGCCAGGGCGGTTACGGTGAGCATCTCCCAGAAGACAAAAAAAGAAAAAAGATCGCCTGCGAAGACCACCCCCAGGGCGCTGCCTGCGTAGAGCAGGCCGCTGACCTTTTCCAGGTCGCTTTTGAAGTGCAGGGTGTAGATCGTGCCGATCAGGGAAATCAGCAGATAGATATAGGCAAAGACCAGGGAGAGGCGGTCGATCTGGAAAGGGACCAGCTCAAAACCGAGAAAATCAAAGTGGAGAACGGCAGCGGCCGGGGTGTTGAGCAGAACGAGAAAGGCGGCCACCGGCAGGATCAGCAGGTAGATCGACTTGATCCGGCCCGGCAGAAGCGGAACCAGTAGGGCGCCGACTATGTAGATCAGGGCGGGCGGCAGCAGGAGCTCAGTCATAATAGTCCTCGTCGCGTTTCACCAGGGGGCGGAAAATGTATCCGGCGGCCAGGATCAGGAGAGCGCTGGCCGCAAAGCCGAAAATCGCGTAGAAACCCGGCCACTCCTCCCAGGGGAAATAGGGGTGCATCTCGATCAGCGGCTCCAGGGCGAGGAGTAGCAGCAGGCAAGCGACGAGGGCGTAGATGAGCCACCGGCTATTTTTCGGATTGTCGAAGAGATGTTTTTTATGATCAGCCATGGAAACCTTCGGATTTTACAGTGTTTTACCTTACTTAAATGGTTCGTCACGCAAATGTGTGCATGGTTTTTGGTAACGGAAGTTCCGCCATGCAGTGATAAAGGTTTCGGATATAATTCTTTGCAGTTCTGAATCCGTAAGCCTTGTGAACAATGACTTTAGCCTTGTTATTGAGCCCTTCTACCGCACCGTTATCGATAGGTGCCTTGAAATAGTTCAATAAATCATTTTGTCGGCGGCGTAGCATCCAGGCAAAATCACGCATGGGTTGAAGTCGGGAATGTGTCGCCCACCAGAACCATTTATCGAGATAAAGCTTTGCCCATACAGGATTCCGATAATACCAGAATTTTCGGAAAGCCTCTTTGAGAAGGTAAGCCCGGTTGATTTTCAAGTTGAGCTTCTCAAGTTCCGCAAGCCGGCCCTTTTGTAGCTCGGTAAGGTTCCAGGGATTCTTGAGCCAGATGTAACGGGTCTTCGCCATGAGTATCTTGTGGGATGCTCCTTTCTCGTGAACTTCATTCCGCCTGACTTGGTCCACCGCCTTGGAGAGATGTTGAACGATATGGAATTTATCAAACACCAAAAGAGCTTGCGGCGCCATTTCCTTGGCGACTTCGACATAAGGCTGCCACATATCGCAGCAAATGCCGGCCAACCGAGCGGTTCGCTCTTCACCGAATTCCCTGAAAAATGTCTTGAGCGTCTCCTTTCCCCGGCCCTCACCACTCCAAAGCAAACGTCGTTCTTCAAGGTCGTAGACATTGGTCACGTAAACATGACCTCGCTTCCTGGATATCTCATCGATACCAATGAGGGTGACTCCAGTAAGGTCCCGGTGCGCCAAACCAAACTTGATCGCTTCATCCACCGCACCCGCTACCGTAGCCCAAGAACAGTGAAAGAGAGCGGCAACCTGTTGCCAAGTCAAAACCCTGGCCCAAGTAGCAATAGTCACCATCAGAGCGCGAGTGAACCGTTGTTTGCCTGTGCTCCAAGGGAGAGATTCTCCATAAACTCCGTTACAATGCTTGCAGGTGACCCGCCGCGGGGCATAAAGAATAAAGACCGCAATTCCCCACAGAGGAACATGTCTGAATCTCCTTGTATGCCGTCTATCCCGGTAAATGGCTTTCCGTCCACAAACCCCACAACAGGGGGCATGTCGCCGATCCGGCACCACCTCGGCCTCCAGACAACCCTCGACAAATCTGACTTCAGCGACACGAAATCCTTGCATTTCCACAGTGTTTTGGATCAATGTTTCCACAAGCATGAGTTCTCCTCTCAGATACATAGTAAGTTTCGCACCTTCTAAGTAACTGATGAGACTCATGCTTTTCAATTATATACTGCCGGTGCTTCGCACCAATTTACGAGAGGAACCACTTAAATAAACCTGAATTTTTTGCTCTCATTCCCCCGTATTTTCCTCAACCGCCGATAAAACCTCGGGCCGCCAGGCGGGCCAGGTTCGCGAAGGGTTGCGGATAGAAAAACAGGATGACGGTCGCCAGGGCGGTCAGCACCAGGGGCGCCACGCACCAGAGCGGCGCTTCCCGCACCTCGTCGCCGAATCTCGCCTCTTCCGGGGTGCAGAAAAAGGCGCGATAGACGATGGGCAGAAAATAGGCGGCGTTGAGCAGGGAGCTGCCGAGCAGCACAAAGAGCATGGCCGGTTGTTCGGCTTCCAGGGTGCCCAGAACCAGAAACCATTTACTGATGAAGCCGCCGGTCGGCGGCAGGCCGATCACCGATAGGGAGCCGATCAGAAAGGCGGCCATGGTCACCGGCATCCTCCGGCCGATGCCGACCATTTCGCTGATGTATTTTTTGCCGGTGGCGACGAAAATCGCCCCGGCGCACATGAAGAGGGTGATCTTGCCGAAGGCGTGCATGGCGATATGGAGCATGCCGCCGGTCAGCCCTTTCGGGGAGAGCAGGGCCGCGCCCATGACGATGTAGGAGAGCTGGCCGATGGTCGAGAAGGCGAGCCGTCTTTTCAGGCCGTCCTGGGAAAGGGCGATCAGCGAGGCAACCAGCATGGTGATCGCGGCGAGGATCAGGACGATATCGTTCAGGTCCAGGTCTGCGAGCAGCTCGATCCCGAACACCCCGGTGACGATCCGGAAGATCGAGAAGGCCCCGACCTTAACCACCGCCACGGCATGGAGCAGGGCGCTGACCGGGGTGGGGGCTACCATCGCCGCCGGCAGCCAGCCGTGCAGGGGCATGATCCCCGCCTTGGCGAAGCCGAAGACGAACATCAGGAGCAGGACGAGGAGCAGTTCCCGGGAGGCGCCGGACCCGGCCAGGAAGCCCGCCCCGCCGAATTCCAGGGTGCCGGCCAGGTTGTAGCAGATCAGCATGGCCGGCAGGACCAGGCCGATGGAGGTGCCGAGGATATATGTCAGATACTTGCGCCCGGAAATCCGGGCCTCCCCGTCCTGGTGGTGGGTGACCAGGGGATAGGTGGCCAGGGAGAGCATTTCGTAGAACAGGTAGAGGGTGAAGAGGTTGGCGGAAAAGGCCACCCCGATCGTCGCCGACAGGGCCACCGCGAAAAAGGCGAAATAGCGGGTCTGGGCATGTTCGGCGAGGCCCCGCATGTAGCCGATCGAATAGGCCGAGGTGACCAGCCAGAGTGAGGAGGCGACCAGGGCGAAGAGCATCCCGAGACTGTCGACCCGAAAAGCGATGGCCAGGCCGGGCAGCACCTCGACCAGGGAATACTCGATAACCTTGCCGTCGAGAACGGCCCCGAGCATGGAGAGCACCAGGCCGAACTTGAGCAGCCCGGCCGCAAAGGTCACCCCCTCGCGGAGGTTCGGTTTTTTACCGGCCAGGACGATCAGCGGCACCGCGGCCAGGGAGACCACGGCAGCCAGGAGGGGTTTTATGGAGGTTATTGTTTCGAGCATTTTTTCACTATTCAGAAGCCAGAATTCAGGAGCCAGGAGCCAGGAGCCAGGAGCCAGGAGCCAGGAGCCAGGAGCCAGGAGCCGGGAGCCGGGAGTCAGGAGCTTCGGGCCAGAATTGAACTTCTATACGCTTCGAGCAATTTGCTTATTTCGGTCAATTGGTCATGGAGTTTTGTTGTTTCCGCATAATCAAGATCTTCGGAGAGAATCAGGTAATAGCGAACTTCCTCAAGTGATCCTTGGGAAATGCTCAAAAAACGTGCCTTCTCAGGAGTCGATCTTTTAGTGAAGCCTTCAGCTATATTGGTGGCAATTGAAACACTTGCCCTTCTGATCTGCGAGACCAGCCCGTAAAGTTCATGCGCGGGAAAAGTCGCGGTGATTTTGTATATGGCGAGAACCAGTCGATGGGCCCGCTGCCAGACAATCAAATCCTTGAATGTTTTCGCCGGCTCTCTCGTCATCGATTCATCCCAAACCTGCTGATCCATGTTATCTTGCTGATCCCCATTTTTTAACAGTATTACCCAGGCCTTACAAACCGAAATTCAGAGTCAAGAAATCACTTGTCTTGTAAAGCTTTCCCACTGACTCCTAAGCCGTATCTCCTGACTCCTGGCTTCTGGCTCCTGGCTTCTATCGATCAAATCCCCTCCGGCACGGCATGCTGAATAATTGTAGTGACGATCTCGCCGGAGTAGATCCCGATCACAACCAGGCTTACGGCGACCAGCAGGAGCGGGACCAGCATCGACAGGGGCGCTTCGGCGACCTCCCCGCTCTCCGGTTTCTCGAAAAAGCCGATCTCGACGATCCGGAAAAAGATGACCGCGTTGACCAGGCTGGAGAAAAGCAGGGCGGCGACGAACTCCCAGCGGCCCGCCTGGATGCCGCCCAGGATCAGATACCACTTGCTGAAGAAGCCGGCGGTCGGCGGCACCCCGATCATCGACAGGGCGCCGACCATGAAAGCGGCCATGGTCAGGGGCATCCGGTGGAAAATCCCTTTGAGGTCCGCGAGTTTCCGGCCGCCGACCTTATAGATGATCGCCGCCGCCGCCAGGAACAGGCAGAGGGTCATCAGGGCGTCGTTCAAAATATGGAGGATCGCCCCGGTTATGCCGTAGCGGTTGGCGAGCCAGGCTCCGCCGACCATATAGCCGACCTCGGCGACGATCAGGTAGGTGAGCATTTTCTTGAAATCCTTCTGGGTCAGGGCCAGAAGCGAGCCGCCGACGATCGCCGCCGCCGCCAGCCAGACGATCGGCGCCGCCACCTCCAGATGGTGGAAGACGTAGGCCGGGGTGAAGAGCGAAAACATCATCCGCAGCATGATATAGACCGAGACCTTGGTCATCAGCGGGGCGATCAGGCAGCTCGTTGCATCGGGGGCATAGGTGTAGCTGTTGGGCAGCCAGGTGTGGAGCGGGAAAAAGGCCATTTTGGTCCAGATCCCGACCAAGATCAGGATGAAACCGGTCAGCACGGCCGGGGAGTTGTAGAGATCCGGCAGAATCACGGCCAGATCGGCCATGTTCAGGGAGCCGGTCATGATGTAGAGGTGGCCGACCCCCAGAAGATAAAGGCTTGCGCCGATGGTGCCGAGGATCAGGTAATTGAAGCCGGCATGCAGGGCGCGGACCCGGCCGACGGCGATCAGGGCGTAGGTGGTCAGGGCCGAGATCTCCAGAAGGACGTAGAGGTTGAAGGCGTCGCCGGTAATGGTCATCCCCAGCAGTCCGGTGACCAGGAGGAGATAGAGGGGGTAATACAGGTTGATCCGGTTCGGCATTTCAGCCTCGACGCTTCTTTTCGAAGCTACCGCGGCCAGGAGGGCCACCACCGTTATCACCACCAGGACCAGGCCGTTCAGGTGGTCGACCACGTACTCGATCCCCATCGGCGGCGGCCAGCCCCCGAGCCGGTAGTTGAGCGGTCCCCGGGCGATTACCTGATTGAGGGTGGCCAAAGCGGCCCAGCCCGAACCGGCCAGGGCCAGAACGGTAAGGGGCAGGCACCAGCGCTTGCTGAGGCAGCAGCCGGCCAGGGAGACCGCGAAGGCGCCGAACAGGGGGATGATCACGATCAGGATCGGCAACTGGCCGGGGTCAATCATCCGATCCCCCCTCGCCTTGATTGATCCGCTCGATGATTTCATCCTCGTGAAGGGTGTTGTACTCGGTATAGAGCCGCAGGGCCAAGGCCAGGGCCACCCCGAGGGTGCCGACCGAGACCACGATGGCGGTCAGCATCAGGACATGGGGCAGGGGGTTGACGTAGTTGGCCGGGTTGATGATCCCGTGGGCTGCGCCCTGGCCGTGCTCGATAATCGGAATGGTGCCGCCGGACTTGGCGCCGATCGAGACGTAGAAGACGATGATCCCGGTCTGGAAGATTCCCATCGAAATGATCTTTTTGACCAGGTTGTTCTTGGCCAGCATTCCGTAGAGGCCGATCATCATGATCAGGGTGTAGAGCCAGTAGTTGTATTTACTCAGCAGAAATTCCATTTCTACAGCCCTTTCTCGTAGGTGCCGTTTGAGACCAGGTTGTTGTAGATCAGCATGACGATTGCCATTACGGTTACCGCCACCCCGATTTCGATGCCGAGCATGGCATGGGAGCGGGCCGCCACCCCGTCGACGCCCGGCAGGATCCGCTGGAGAATGGAGTAGTCGAGGAAGTTCGCCCCGAGCAGGAGGCAGAGCAAACCGATGCCCGCGTAAAGCAGCAGGCCGCTGTTGGCCAGGAGCAGGGCGGCCTTTTCGTTGATCCGGTTCATCGACATTTTAAGGTCGTAGCTGATCGCCAGCAGGATAAAGGAGGCCCCGAGGATCACCCCGCCCTGGAAGCCGCCGCCGGGGCTGTGGTGGCCGTGGGCGACTACATAGAGGGCGAAGAGCTGGATGAAGGGGGTGAGTTGCCTGGTGACGAAACGGATAATCGAATCGCCGTAGGCGGGCCTGATCGCGGCGGCTGTTTGCCAGACCGGCCCGGCCGTCCGGCACCCTCCGATCCGGAGGAGGATCAGGACCGCCAGACCGGCGGTAAAGACCACCGCCGTTTCGAACATGGTATCGAAGCTCCGGTAGTCGGCGAGCACCGAGGTGACGATATTCGGCACCGAGGTCTCCTCGATGGTCCGGGTGATAAAATGGGGGGAAAGGTGGGTTGAGGCGGGGGAGGCCGGATCGGCCCAGCCGGGAAAATCGCCGGAGGCGTAAAACAGGATGCCGCCCAGTAGCGCCGAGGCGAGAAGACCGAGCCCCTTGTAGAGTTTCCGCCCGGATTTTCTCGATCTGACCTCGCGGGAGGTGCGGTGCACCGCCGCGAAAAACAACACGGTGCTGACCCCGGCCCCGACCGCCGCTTCGGTAAAGGCGACATCGACCGCCCCCATCTCGGTCCAGAGCAGGCACATCAGAAAGCTGTAGGCCCCGAAGATCACCGCCGAGCCGAGCAGGTCCTTGACCAGGATGGCGAAAAACCCGCAGATCACGATCAGGGTGAGGATCGGGAGATCAAACTGCCAGATCATCGTCTCCCTCCCCGTCGTCTGCCCTGGTCCAGGGTTTGACCTCCGACTGGTAGCCGGCGTCGATAATGGCATGGGTGGCGGTGGGGCTGGCCATGAAGATGAAGACCAGGATGAAGAGGATCTTGGCGGCGACCAGAATATTGGCGGTGCTCGGATCGTGCAGGTGGTAGAGGGCCAGGCCGGAGAGGATCAACAGCGACGACAGGGTGTCGCCCTTGCCGGCCGCGTGCATCCGGCTGTAGAAATCGGGGAAGCGGAGCAGGCCTAAAGTGGTGGCGAAGAAGAAAAACAGTCCGGCCGCCGTCAGGATCATGGTCAGATAGTCGATCATTTTTTTGGCCTCCTCTTCGGGACCCGGCCAAAAACCCCGAAGCCCGCGCCGGTGATATTCTTGTGATGGGTAAAGTAGCGGGAGGCGGCGATGGTGACGATAAAGTTCAGCATCGCGTAGGCCAGGGCGATATCGACGAACATCTCGACCCGGCCGTAGATTGTCCCGATAATGACCAGCAGGATGGTAGTCTTGGTGCCGATCACGGTGGCGCCCATCATCCGGTCGATAATGGTCGGCCCGACCACGGTCCGATAAAGGGCCAGGAGCATCAGCAGGCAGAGGATCACCCCGGCGCCGATAAAGAATCCGTTCATGCCGCCTCCTCCCGGAAAATCCGGGCGATGCGCTCTTCCATCCCGCCGGGCAGGCCGGCGGCGGTCTTGTCGCTCAGGGCGTGGACGGTAAAGACATCCTCCTCGACCCTGACCGTGATGGTGCCGGGGGTCAGGGTGATCGAGTTGGCCAGGGCGGCCCGGGCCACATCGCTTTTCAGCCGGGTCTTAAAGGTGACGATCCGGGGATCGATCCTCTCGCGCATCGCCGGATGGAGGGCGAGCCAGGCGACATGGATGGTCGATTTGAAGATCTCCGCGACCAGCCAGGGGATATAGGCGAGAAAGCGGAGGGCTTCGCCGGTTCGCCCCTTTTTGTTTTGCTCGAAAAATAGGAGGTCGGACGACATCCAGGCGACCACCAGGCTGGAGATCGCGCCCAGAGCCAGGTGGAAAAGGTCGAATTTCCCCGAGAGCACGAGCCAGAAGGCAAAAAGGATGAGGGTTGTGGAGATAAAATACATAAGCGTCTTTTGGCGTGATTCTGCTTTTTTAGATCGGGTCGAGTGTCCGGGAAAGGCAGCCATCTGCCCCACTTTACAGATCGGTTGTAAACTTTAATAGCATAACTATATTTAATTTCCACCATAATCCATTTTTCTGCTGTTTTCGGAACAAAGTCAAGGTATACACGATTATCTCCCCCTGAGCCCGGCGAAGTCTTTTGCGAACCATCAAACAGGATGAATTCGCAAAAAGTCATTATTACCCGTGTGAAAAAATAGACCTTTACCGTTGAAGGCTTCGGCCGCGAATGATGGCGGCCCGCAAAACGGCTTATGATGAATTTCCCAGGCTGAAGCCGCTTCCATACCGGACTTGGGAATCCGGGCGGTTTCCCGCAGGGCGGTTAGCCTCGGCAACCATTTTTTCCCTTGACATTTTAAGTGGGAGTGTTTCAGTTTGTAACGCAAAATTCGCCGCCAGCCATGAGCCAGGAATGAACGACTTGCTCATTACTTCCCATGACCGACGACGATGGTGTGTTGTGGTGATTTACACAACAGAATACATGCCATTATCGGAATCTTTTCCCAACACACCATTGTATTTTTAATGAGACCCCGGTTTAGTGTAAGTCGCGCCTGTACCGCGAGCAAACCTCTTTCGGCTGCTGGGCGGAAGACGGGGGAACCTTTATTGTTTTCACCAAGTTAATTTGTAATTTCAAATAATATACAGCTTTAGGAGACCCGAAATGATTGTCAAAATTTTCCCTTTCCTCGATTGGTTCAAAGGCTATGGGGGCGACAAGTTCAAAGTCGATTTTCTGGCCGGTCTGACCGTCGCCCTGGTCCTGATTCCGCAATCGATGGCCTATGCCCAGCTCGCCGGGCTGCCGGCCTATTACGGCCTTTATGCCGCCTTTCTGCCGCCGATGGTTGCCGCGCTGTTCGGCTCCAGCCGGCAGCTGGCGACCGGGCCGGTAGCGGTGGTTTCCTTAATGTCCGCGGCCTCGTTGGAGCCGCTGGCTACCGCTGGTTCTCCGGAATTTATCGCCTATTCGATCATACTGGCGATGGTCGTCGGCATCTTTCAGTTTTCCTTGGGCGTCCTGCGTTTGGGCCTGGTCGTCAACTTTCTTTCCCATCCGGTGGTCAACGGTTTCACCAACGCCGCGGCGATTATCATCGCCTCCTCCCAGTTTTCCAAATTTTTCGGCGTTTATGTCGATAAAGCCCCCCATCATTATGAGACCATGACGCGGGTGGCCCAGGCGGCCATGGATTACACCCATTTTCCCACCCTGATGTACGGCATCGGCGCGGTGGCAATCATGGTGGTTCTCAAAAAGATCAACCCCCGCATTCCCAATGTCCTGGTCGCGGTGGCCATTGCGACTCTGTTTTCCTATTTCACTGGGTTCAATAACGACGCGGTTGTCGATGTCTCGGCCATCCAGCAACCCGGCCTCGGGGAAAAGGTTACCGAGTTCAACCAGACCGTTGCCCGGCTCAAAAGTCTCGGTGATGAGCGGGCCGCCATCGGCAACCAGGTCGATGAACTCCGCCAGGAGGGCAGCCACGGCCCCGCCAAACCGATTGAACTGATCCAGCTTGAGGCGAGAAGAGAGATTCTGACCTCGCAGATGGCAGAGGCCAAGGAGGAGGCCCATCTGCTGCGCAGTGATCTGCGCGGCATGAAGTTCGAGGCGGTTTCGGGCGACGGTTCTAACTTTTATCCCAAGGCAGCCATTCCTGCCGGAGTCGAAACCGATTCCACCACCTGGCGGCTCAAGGTCGGCAACACTCCCCTCGATCGCGACAATTTACTGATTATGGGCGGCGGCGCGGTTGTCGGTAATATCCCGGAAGGTCTGCCTACCTTTACGATTCCGCAGTTGAGCACGGACTCGTTTTTCAAGCTGCTGCCCACAGCCATCATTATTTCCCTGCTCGGTTTTATGGAGGCGATTGCCATTGCCAAGGCCATGGCCGCGCAGACCGGCCAGAAACTCGATCCGAACCAGGAGCTGATCGGCCAGGGTCTGGCTAATATGTTGGGCTCCATCGGGTCCAGTTACGCGGTATCAGGTTCATTCTCCCGCTCCGCCGTCAACCTGCAGGCCGGGGCGGTCTCCGGCATCTCTTCGGTGGTAACTTCTCTGATGGTGGTCATCACCCTGTTGTTCTTTACCCCCTTGCTCTACCATCTTCCCCAGGCGGTTTTGGCGGCGGTAATCATGATGGCGGTGATCGGCCTGCTCAACGTCAAGGGGTTTGTCCATGCCTGGAAGGCCCAGTGGTATGACGGGGTGATCGCCGTCTTCAGTTTTCTGGTTACCCTTTATTTCGCTCCCCATCTCGACAAGGGCATCATGGTCGGCGTGGCCCTGTCGATGGCGGTTTTCCTTTATAAATCGATGCGGCCGGTGGTGGCGAGCCTTTCCATGAATGAAGAAAAGGTGCTTAAGAGCGCCGAACACTACTGCCTCAAGGGGTGTCGCCATATCGCCGTGGTTCGTTTTGACGGAGCCCTGTTCTTTGCCAATGCCAGCTACCTTGACGAGCAGGTTGCCAAATACCGGACCGAGCGACCCGATCTCCGTTATGTCCTCCTTGACGCCAAGGGGATCAACGACATGGATGCCTCCGGCGAAGAGGCCCTGGCCATGGTGGTCGAGCGGCTGCGGAGCGCTAAATTGGGTTTTGCAATGAGCAGCGTAAAAGGTCAGGTCCTGGCGGTCATGGAGCGTACCCATCTGCTCGACAGGATCGGCACCGAGAACATCTATGCCACCACGGAGGACGCGGTTGCCAAGATTGTCGACAAGGTTCACGAGAACACCGACCTGCCGGCCGAAGGCTGTCAGAACTGTCCGTTAACCCAGTACATTCCGACAATGACCGCCTAAGAAAGCTGATATCCGTCCGGATGAGGCGGTTTCGAAGGGATGCCCCGGACGGATTCAAAGACAAAAAAGGATAGATGAAATGCCGAATACTTATCGTGAGCCGGATATCATCAGGGAGATGGCGCCGTTCAAGGTCGACGGCATGGCACTGCCCTACGCGGAGTTTGTGCCCAGGCTCTATAATTTCTGCATGGAACTCGGTTTCCGAAAAGGCTTGATCATGCCTTCCCGGGCCTTCTGTTCCGACGAGAACCAGGGGCTGCCGATCATTTTGCTTACCAAGCACTTCGGCACCTTCCCCTTCAATCACGGCCGGGTCGGCGGGGTTATCGCCATTGACCGGCATGGCCCCCATGCCCATCACGGCGAGGACCTGGTTATAGTCCAGGCCAGCCATGTCGGCTATGACCCGGATAGCGGGGTTTACGGCAAATACTGCCGGCCCAAGATGATCGGTAAATGTATTTCCGACTCCTGCGGCAAACTCACCCATGTGATCACGCCCTATCTGGAACAATATCAATTTGCCCGGGAGAGGATCTTTCTGCATCGAGGCGATCGGGGCAGGTATCTGATCACGGTTAAAAATTCCTTTATCGACTTTGATTCCCATCCGGTCAAGGATGGCCTGGTTCTTAGGCTTAAAAAGGTAGCAAAGGTCAATAACGACGGCAATATCAAGCCGGTCGAGGTCTACAGCACCTCCCATGCCTTTGAGGTTTCCGAGGAGTTCCGCAAACGGATCGATGCCACCAATTACGATTGGAAGGCAAACGGCGGCGATCCGATCGGGGAGCTTTTGACCGAGGACCTCTTCTTTTATCGGGAAGATTTTCATGAGACCGATGAGTCGATTCTCCTGGAACGGAACCTGATCGAGTTCATGCCCCAGATCGTCACTTCCAGAAATCCGCCTCTGCGGGCGGCGAAAATAAACATTCAGCTCGAGTTTGCCAGGGCGGTTGAATCGATCCGCCGGGGAGATGAATATAAGGGCCGCAATTTACTCTATGTGGCCGGTCTGAATATCGATATTTCCGAATATGGCGAATACCCCGCCACCACTTATTTTGTGCCCTGGGCCGCCCATGTCCAACTGGAAAAGGGTACTCCCAAGGAATATTTCCATCCGCTCGAGCAGGACGCGATTTTTAATAAGATAATGGAGCAAAGCATCGAGAATCCCGACCAGGCCAACCTCAAAGAAGAGATCGGCAGGATGCTGGAAGCGCCGCGCTTTGATATTCGCTCGCCGAAATAGATTTTTTTGGGCAGGAGCCAGGAGCCAGGAGCCAGAAGACAGGAGCCAGAAGACAGAAGACAGAAGCCAGAAGACAGAAGCCAGGTGACAGAAGATAGAAGCCAGAAGGCAGAAGGCAGAAGGCAGAAGGCAGAAGGCAGAAGGCAGAAGGCAGAAGGCAGAAGGCAGAAGGCAGAAGGCAGAAGGCAGGAGACAGGAGACAGGATACAGGAGACAGGAGTAGAGGGAAATGTGAGGAAAATAGGTCTTGAAATATCACTTTTTTATTTTGAAAAGTAACTCACCCCGGGAATATCCTTGAAATCAATGTCTTGGGTCCAAAGGGTTGCATTGTAATGTAGAGCAGTTGCAAGAATAATGCTGTCAGCCATTGGTAGTTGATGTTTCAAGCTTAGTTTTGCAGCAGCAATGGCAAGTGTTGTTGTAATCTCAACGACAGTTCCTTTCTGCATTGCAGCAGTAGCCTGTAATGCCTCATTTTCGTTGGATTCGCGCAAGGCTACTTTGAATACTTCGTATATGATAATAACCTGGACAATAAGTGAATCGATATTCTGTATAGGTTCGTGGAAATTATTCGCTGAAAGGTTCATCAGTGAAATAAGATAACCAGCCGGAAGAATCAATAATATTCATACCCTGTCTTTTTCCCGTTCGAAATCAGTATTAATCCCTTTGAGAAATCCTCGCAGTTCTGAAATGTCACGATCAGGAATGAGTTCAATTCTTCCTTCATACTCATCAGTAATGTCTTTCTTGCCCTGGTCAAATTTCTTGTTAAAATCTTTAGCTTTCATACAGCTCTACCTCTGAAGACTGAAGACTGAAATCCGGTGTGCAGCCCGGCAATTCTCTCCGCCGCTGGATTCTTATGAGGCCGGAAGGTCCGGCTTACTTGGTTCGAATTTGTTTGCCCGGATTAAGGTAGTGGTCGATGTCAATACCTTCGTCCTGGTATTTTTTCAATTTTCGCCAGAGGGAAACCCTGGAAATCCCCATGATTTCGGCGGCCTTTGACTGGTTGCCGGCAGTTTGTTCTAGAACGGAAAGGATATAGCGTTGTTCGGTGTTTTTCAGGCTTTTCAGGGGGCGGGCGCCACCCTGGGGGGTGGGCGGCAGAGTGGCCGGCGCGGTTACTTCCCGGGGCAGGTGTCTGGTTTCGATCTCGGGGCCGGTGCAGGTCGCGAGGCTGCGCTCAATGATATTTTCCAGTTCCCGGACGTTGCCGGGGAACTCGTAATCCATCAGCAGGGCCACTGCTTCATTACTCATGGTTTTGGTCTGCCGGTCCAGGCTTGGATATTTTGTCAGGAAATGGCGGATCAGGGCGGGGATGTCGTCCCGGCGCTCCCGCAGGGCCGGGATGTGCAGCGAAAAAACATTGAGCCGGTAATAAAGATCCTGCCGGAAGGTTTTATGGAGAATCTCCTCCTTGAGATCCCGGTTGGTTGCCGCGATAATCCGGATGTCGATTGGAATTTCGCGGGTGCCGCCGACCCTGATGATCCGCTTCTCCTGCAAGGTCCGCAAAAGCTTGACCTGCATGGGCAGGGGGGTCTCTCCGACCTCGTCCAGGAGCACAACCCCGCCTTCGGCTGATTCCAAAAGACCCTTCCTGGTTTTGCTCGCCCCGGTAAAGGCATCCTTCTCATGGCCGAACAACTCGTTCAGCATTAATTCTTCGGTAAGGGCGGCGCAGTTGATCGGCAGAAAGCGTTTATTGGCCCTGGGGCTGAGCTCGTGGATAATTCTGGCGACCAGTTCCTTACCCGTCCCGGTTTCGCCGGTGATCAGGACATTGCAGTCAAGTTGGGCAACCTGGGCTATGGTGTCTTTCAGCTCAAGGATTGCCTTGTTTTGCCCGATAAACTGGGTGGCCCCCGGCTCGATTGCCCTGGTGCCCTGGAGCTTATTCAGTTCTTTTTTGAACTGCGATTTTTCAAGGGCGCTGTGGACGATTTCCTTGAGCTGCTGGAGTTTAAAGGGTTTGGGGATATAATAGAAAGCGCCCTTGGCCATGGCCTCGACCGCTGAGTTGACCGTGGCATAGCCGGTGATGATGATCACCTCTATCTCGGGTTGGAGCTGCCGGGTGGTTTCCATGACCTGAAAGCCGTCGATATCGCCCATTTTTAGATCGGTGACCACCAGATCGAAGGAGGACTCCCGCAGTTTTCTGATCGCTTCACTGCCGGAATTGGCCGGTTCGGTCCGGTAACCTTCCTTGTCCAGGACGTGACATATGTTTTTCAGATTGATCCTCTCGTCATCGACAACGAGGATTCTACTTTGTTTGACGTTCGTCATTATCAGATACTCTCAAGGTTTTATCCGAAGTAACCGTTCAGCAGCCCCACATCTTCGGACGATCGGCCCGGCTTAAGTACACGAGGTACGCGGTGCCGGTTCGCTTGTCCAAGTCCGCACCACTGCTGAACGCTTACAGTCCGGGTACTTTGGCGACCACCCGGTGAACGGTTACTATCCGAATCCGGGCCGGCTGCCGGGCGTTCTGTCCTGGTCAGCCGGTAATTGCCTGCCCGTCCGGGCGTGGCCGCGATGGCGAACTTGTTCTCGCCGCCTTTCGGGGGGCCTTCACGGATTAGTATTTTGAAAATTTTGCAGCTCTTCGGGCCAGGGAAGAGTGATGATGAATTCGGTGCCGGAGCCAATTTCACTCTCAACCGTGATCGAGCCATGATGTTTTTTGATAATCCCATAGGCGACCGAAAGCCCGAGGCCGGTGCCTTCCCTGGAGTTTTTCGTACTGAAGAAGGGGTCGAAAATACTGCGCAGGTTTTCCGGTGCAATTCCTTTGCCGTTGTCTTTTATCTTAATGAAGACATGTCCTTTTTCCGGTTCTCCGTGGGCGGAGATCAAGACATGGCCCGGACGCTTGGCGATGGCCTGGATGCCGTTGGTCACTAAATTGAGCAGGGCCTCGGTCATTTTCTGGGAATCCAGCAGCAGGGTGATTTGCGGTGGAATGTCCTGTTCGACCGCGATGCCGGCAGGAATCTCGCCGGCAATCAGGCGCAGCACTTTATTGGTAACCTCCTTAAGTTCAACCGGCTTCAAGGTGAACTGGTGGGTCCGGGAAAACTCGAGAAGCCCTTTCACAGTATCTCCGGCCCGTTGCACTTCCTGCTCAATATCCTTCAGTAAATCCTTGATGAATTGCGAGCCGGCGATGTTCTCCATCTCTTCGATGGCAATCTGGCAGGATGTCGAAATATTGCTTAGCGGGTTGTTGAGCTGGTGGGCGGTTCCGGCCGCCAGGGTTCCCAGGGAGGAGAGTTTTTGCGCTTCGACCAGGCTTTCCCGCTGTCTCTCCAGTTCGACCGACATATTGTTGATCGCTTTGAAGACATTATTAATTTCATCGTCCGCCTTGCCTACCTTAAAGGGGGCAAAGTTGTTTTGAGCAATATCATTGGTTGCTTCAGCAATGGCGCGCAGGGGCAGAAACAGTTTCCGCCAGAGCCAGATTGAAGTAACCAGCGCCATCAGGGTCGCGATGACGATGATCGTAATCAGCAGCCAGGCAAAGCGGCGGATCACTCTCTCGACGTAATTTTGTTCCGCATTGACCAGGGAGTTCATGGAGAGACTCAAGTGCTCGCCCCTTATCTTGACGTCGTCAAAGATTTTTGGCGATGAACTGCCATCCTCCAGGGTGGCTTTGAGGATCCCCAGATCTTCACCGTATATTTCCAGTTCCTGGATCATATCCTGGATCAGGATTTTCGATTTCGCCCGGCGCCGCTCATCCTTGAGGTTCTCCAGCTTGGACTTGGCCAGGTCGATGGAATCCAGGTATTTATGGAAGTCGACCGCCTCCTTTAATAGAAAGCTTTCTTCAAGTTGCCTGATCTGGAGAACGATCTCTCCGAGACCGTTGGCGTGGCTCAAGAGGAGAAAGTGCGAACTGATCTTCTGATAGCCGTTCAGAAGAAGGACGCAGAGCGAACTGATCATGAATAGCCGAACGACCTGCAGGACGACCAGCTTGTTTCTGAGGGTTGGAGTAAACTTCATAGTAAAAAAATCTGACCCGTTTACGCCCTTAGGATCAAAGAGCGGTTGAATATCGATATGACTGGAGAATTGAGTTCGTCTGTAGGATAAGCAATTTGCAGGCCATTATAACACGATAAACCCTATCGGGGTATAATTAGCCCGCCATTTCGAACCTGGATCCCCGGTAAATCCGGTAGGCGCGGCACTATATTTATCTTGGCGGACCGGGGGGGAATTCATTCGCCGTTTATGGGGCAGCCGCCCCGGTTTCTCCGCCCTGGCGCGGGGCCCCCCGGATTCGAAAGATCCGGGGTGGGAGCCTCTTCAGCCGCGAAATTCCAAACAACTCCTTATTTCATCGAGCCGCGGGCATTCGCGCGGAAGCTGCTTCTACGGCGAGATTCGGCCGGTTTCAAGCGGGATGTCAGGGCCAGCCGGCCATAATCATTTCCGGCTTTGTCTCAGGATTCCAGCGAAAGGCGGGATTGATCTGAACCGCCTTCCCGCCGCCGTTGCATTTTGCAGCAGCCTTTCATTTTGTAACACGCCGCGTTCGGGCAATTTACAACGATCCCGCCTCCTTGATATTCTCCCCTTTTTACCCGACGAAGCCGCGCCCCGCCTTTAATAGGGCGCCACACCCATCCCTTTATCTCCCTGCCGCCAGATTCATGGCACCGTTTCGCCGCGGTTTGGTTTCCCCTCTCTAAGTTGCCGATATAACAAGAAGAAAAACACACCGGTTGTCCGGACGTTGCAAGATGTAACGGTCCGGGCGGCTCCGGCTGGAAAATCCGGTCCCGGCAATGGGGCTTTCCGGGAGGGAATTACCAGCTAACCAGCTGATAACAAAGGTCTTTATGTCTAAAAGCCCCTTCTGGCACGGCGGTTGCAAAATGGCAAGGCATACCGCATGTCTCTTTTACCGATCAACTTAAACGAGAGGAGCGAGGAGAAATGGCATGTCTTACCCCAAATGGCTGAAAATTATCCAGAAGGAAACCGAAGAGATTCACGTCGCCAAAGTCAGGCCGGAAGTGATCGGTTCGGGGGAAATGGCCGCCGGCGCCCCGTCGGAGGCCTCCCGGAAACTGGCGAGAATTATGGAACAGCGCGACGCGACTGCGAAAATACTTGTGGTGGGGGACGGCGCCTTCTCTGCAAAGCTTGCGGACTATGCCATAAAGATGGGCCAGCGGCTTGATTGCGAAATTGTGGCCTTAAGTGTCTTTGCCGGCGGCAAGCATAGGGAAAGCGGTTCCGCGGAAGGGGGGAAGGACCATTTTCTGCAACGGGCAGAGTTGGGAGGGGACGGCTTTGCCGATAAGGCCGCTTCCGGTGGAGTCAAATTCCATCAGCTTGTCAAGGTTGGCCCCAGGGAAAAGATTGTCGACCGGGTGGTCAGGGAAATTGTCGGGATCCGCTTCGTGCTCTCCGAACCGGATCATGCGGTGGCGGAAGAGCATGGCGGGCGCATTCAACTGCCGGTGATCGATACACCCGGCTCGAAATTCTAGGGAAGAAAAATCAACAGGAGAGGTAACGACAAACAATGCGATACGAAATCATTTTTATGACAGCCGTTCTGGCAATTGCAGGCATCCATCTGCTTACGGGCCTGGTGAATTTCATGGCCCGCTTCCGGCGTACCGGAGCGGCGCGGAGGGGAGAAAGCAGCCGCATCGACTGGTATGTCTTTTTCGAAAGATCGACTCTCTGCGGCGACAGGATTAATGCTGCCCCGGCCACCGTGGTTAAGGATGAGGGTCTCTTGAATTCCGGGCGGGTTCGCGACGAGGTCGGGCCGGTGGACGAGATTTATGCCTGATCCCGGCAATACCCGGAAGTAGCGGCGGGATCCGCCGGGCGGGTTTTGCCTGGAGCCCGATAAAAAAGCAAGAGCCTGTTTCGTCAGATCAGGCTTCTACGTCGATATTCAAATAAAACTTATTGGTTATTCAAGTTAATTTCAGGGAAGGAGAAAACATTATGACAAGCATCAACCAGAAAAATCAGACGAAGAGCCCGGCAAAGGGCTCTGCCGGAGGAGAAAAGAAACCGGTTGTGGGAATGCTGCTTTTCGGCGCCATCTCTTTAACCATGTATTACCTGCTGATGACAAATCAGGGGATCATTACCGAATCGACTACCAGGGGAGGATGGTATGCGGCTCTTCCGATCCTGGCCGCCTTTATGTTTTCCTTCATCCATGGGGCCTTTGCCAGCAACATTTTATCCGTTTTGGGAATTGTCGCTAAAAAATAAAATCATACCTTTATCTGCGAGGAAAACAGCATGAAACGAATAATCACATTATTTTTTACCTTATCCCTGGCTCTGGGCATGGCCGCTACCGCCATGGCGGGGGGGCCGCCGCCCAAGGACCTGCTCAAGGGCTATTTTATCGAAGTGGATGAAGCGGCGCGAACGGTGCAGTTCGATAAAGGCGGCAGTGCCGCCTTGACCACCCTTCATTTTAATGAGAATATGAGCGCCGAGGATATCAGGCTCAATAAAAAGGTGATGGTGTCCCTCGACACCCATGCCGGTGACAATGTCATCGGCGACATCTCGATTATGTTTATGGATTTGCCGGCCAAAAAGATTTTGGCCCTGATCATGATCGGTCTGATCGGTGGCCTGTTAAGCGGCTTTATCGGCTCCGGCGGCGCTTTTGTGATGACCCCGGCAATGATGTCGCTGGGGGCGCCCGGCGCGATCGCCGTGGCCAGCAATATGTGTCACAAGTTTCCCAAGGCCATGGTCGGAGCGTTCAAGCGCTACAAGTATGGACAGGTTGATATAAAGCTCGGCCTGGTCATGGCGGTTACCGCCATTATCGGGGTGGAGATCGGGATCCGGATTCAGAAGGTCATCCTGGAAAACTGGGGTAATGCCGGCTCGAATCTCTATGTCAGCGCGGTTTTTGTCGGGGTTTTGGTGGTGGTCGGCGGGGTCATTGCCCGTGATGCCTATAAAATGAGCAAGGGCGACGGAGAAACCAAGGTCCCCAAACTGGCCCTGGCCCTGATGAAGCTCAATATTCCGCCAATGATGAATTTCAAGGTTGCCAAGGTGAGAATTTCCGCCTGGGTCACAATTCCGGTTGGCCTGCTGACCGGGATGCTGGCGGCAACGATTGCAGTCGGCGGTTTTATCGGGGTTCCGGGGATGATCTATGTAATCGGCGCGACGGCGACCATCGCCAGCGCTACCGAACTCGTGATCGCCTTTATCATGGGCGCTTACGGTTCCACTCAGTGGGCCCTCGCCGGCCTGGTCGATATCAGGATGACCCTGCTGATCCTCTCCGGCTCATTGATCGGCGTCCAGCTCGGCGCCCTGGGAACCACCTATGTCAAGGATCATATCATTAAGATCGTCATGGCCGCGGTTATGTTGATCGTTGCGGTCAGCCGTGGCGCCAAGGTTCCGGGCTATCTGGCCGATGTCGGGGCCTTGGAGGCACTTGACCCTCAGGTTACCGCGGTGTTGAATTCGGTAAGTTTCTGGGCGTTGTTGGCGGCTCTTGGCTCGGCTGGCGGGCTCATTACCTATTTCATGATAAAGGGAATGATTATCGCCCGGCGTGAAGAGAGAAAAAGCGGGTTGGAGACCGTCCATGGGTAAATACAAAAAAATTCTGGTGGCCTACGACGGCTCGGATACCGCCAGGAACGCCCTGGTTGTGTCCGCCAGGCTGGCCAGGCAGTATAACAGCTGGATCAAGGTGCTGGCGGTGGTGCCCCCATATCTCGGCGATCTCGAACTGGTAGGGGTCGCCAATATCAAAAAAACCATCGAAGGACATGGCGAGGAGCTTCTGGCCGAGGCCGGCTCCATTGTCGACAAGGAAGGGGTGCACATCCTGACCAATCTTGTTCAGGGCGAGCCTTATGAACGGATCTCCGCCATCGCCCATGATGAAAATTGCGACTTGATTGTCATGGGCCGCCAGGGAATCAGCCATCTGGAGCGCGACCTGATGGGCAGCGTTACGGCGCGGGTTATCGGTCATACGGACCGCAAGGTTCTGGTGGTCCCGGAAAA
The DNA here is from genome assembly GCA_024637225.1 of Desulfobacterales bacterium. GTDB lineage: Bacteria > Desulfobacterota > Desulfobulbia > Desulfobulbales > JAGXFP01 > JAGXFP01. The sequence continues at coordinate 2,889 of JAGXFP010000018.1, read as the reverse complement.
GTTCACCTGGGACGGCGCCTGGGGATCCATTCTGCTGGCTACGGATGGATCCGCCAACAGTGACAGCGCCTGCCATGAGGCCCTGCGGATAGGGCAAAACCGTTCCGCCCGGCTGGCGGTGATCGCGGTGGCCCGGACCGATGTCGATAACGAGTTCGTCACTTTTTCCCAGGCCGCTGCCCGGGAAGTTGAGAAGAAGGCGCAAGATATCGCGGATGACTTCAAGGAACATGCGGCGAGGCTGGATATGCAGGCCGAAACCTTCGTCAGACGGGGTGAGCCCCATGCCGCCATTACAAAGTTGGCCGATGAGCTGGGGGTGACGGCGATTGTCATGAGTACCCACGGCAAAACAGGGATCAGACGTCTGCTGATGGGCAGTGTAACCCAGAGAACTATCGGCTACGCCAACTGCCCGGTGCTCGTGGTCCATTCCTGACCAGCCGCGATTTTTGTCAATCCAGAAGGCGGAAGTGAGGAGTGAGGAGTGAGGAGTGAAATACCGGCCAGGCCGGAATAGCTTACCTGAAAAGGGGGCTGCCAAGCGAGGCAGCCCCCTTTTTTTATCGGCTCGGATAAGTCGCCCACGAAGGAAAGTAAGCACGGAGGGTTGAAGGGAAAGACGCCAACCAGCCGTATATGAAGAAAATCATGAGGGTAATAGAAAAATAGATAACTCCCCCGTTACCTCCCCCAAAATGAGCCATTCCTTGCTAAACGACCAGACTTTTGTTAGAAATAATCCGACAAGCCTAACCTTCCATGCTTGCAGGGGATAAAGCAGGCTATACAATCCCCATAGAAGGACGGGCTTGGACCACCGAGGCGCGAACGGCTCAGTCCAACAACATTATATCAATCATCCCGCTAAGTTGTTGCACGACCACTGCCGCTTGGAAGAGTTAAGCAGTCCCGCTTTACGAGGATTATTCCCGGCGGGACGAATGATAAAACGCTATTCGATAGATGGACATAAGGGGGGCCACAAGTTGCTTTTGTACCAACGTCCCCTTTGCCTCTTCCATTGAGTCCTCCTGATTGTTAAGTGATGGAAAGGGAAAACAGCACTTTACAACCGAATCCGTTTTCGGACAGGAGGCTCAATTTCTATGAAATATTTTTTGCCAGGAAGGCGAGAAAAGTTTTCTCCGTGTTAGCGGCTTCGTCCAACAAAATCATGCACCAGATGGCGTGGGCGTTGGCGGCGCTGACGCGGCAAGTTCATTGGCGCCACTGGTGATGAAGGTCGATACGACTGACAGTTGGCTGGATTGTGGAGACAGTATGATTTCTACCTAACATTCTGACAGCGCTAACACCAAACACCTGGGGCCGGTGATGAAAGACTATATCGCGACAATCAATTTTCTAAAAAAAAGGGCTTATTATATTGATGGGCTCTTTGTCGCTATTATTTTTTGTGTGGGAATAACGAGTCTTGTTGCACAAAACAACTTGCCGCATGGATGGCTTTCAACATTATATTTAACAGAACTAATTGTTATAGTTGCTGGCTGGCTCTTGATGCGCCGACTTCCCAAATTCAAACCTACTGAAATAGGCATACTCTTCGCTGCACATTCCAAGGACGAAATCAAAGAAGAATTAGATACATTGTTTGATGAAGTTTCTAGCTTATTAAAAAATCACAAAGCTGGAAATCTTATCAACATCAAAAAATTACCTGAACATATAACAGTTAACGATATAGAGTTAGCAACAAACATAAGGATTAAGAGCAGATGTGTTTTGCTAATATGGGGTCGCTATGAAAAAGGCCCTATAGAAAATAAAGAATACAAAGGCTTTCTCCCTAATAAGTTAAACTTCACCTTTATAACGCCGGGTTCAAGGATCGGGGAGGACATGAACCAGGACATCTCAGCCGGTCTTCTAGACCGTGTTTTTTTATACCAATCATCAAACGAGATGATTGAACGTGATTTTGTAACCAAAAACATTGCAGACATATCTAGGTACATTATTGGCACATGTCTATTAATGTTTGGACAACTTGAAACAAGCAAATCGTTTTTCGAAGAAATTGCTCTTAAACCATACGCAACATGGGTCGGCAAGGACAGGCAAAGTATGTCTCGTTTTGTCAATGCACTTAAATTGAAACTGTCGACAATATATCATCTACAAGCCAGAGACATATATATCGGGAATATTTTTGTTGATGGTTCCTTGTACTTTGACAATGAAAATCTGGGAGAATTCATGCTTTTGCTGGACACCAGCATTAAAAACAACCCAACCATTAACGCTTATCTATTAAAAGCAATAGCATGCTTGCTCTTAGGGAAAATAACAAAATCAAAAAATATAATGAAACACAGTAAACAGAAATGGCCATTAAACCCAAATCCAGATTATTCTCTTGCTTTTTTGAACGCCCACGAAGGAGATTTACGTAAAAGCATATCGCATTACAATCGAGCATTCAAACACACAACAGGATCTGACACAGATATCTTCCATCTAACAGAATTTGCAGAAGCTTATATCGAAGCAAAACCAACAAAATACCATTTACATTACGCTTTAGGATTATTGTACCTAGAACTGTCTGACACGTCATTTGCTATTAAACATTTCGACATGTTTATTAAAATAGCCGGAAAAACCAAATCAGATAAAGACCTTGTGTGGATCAAGAAGGCCGAGGATATTATAAAGGCCATACAGGCCAACAATTAAGGATAAATGGTAACTTTTTCAGGGATTTCAACTTCAAGTAACCTAGTGCGTATTCCGATGAAGCCGACCGGTTGAACTGACGTGATGGCGACCGGTGTTCCGGTGCAAAGCCGACCGATTATTTGTGAGGTCGCGAGGAGTGTTTTATTATTCAGTAACAGTTTTAGTTTTCTGGTCAAGTGTTGT